>CP070811.1:0-3305 GCA_020343875.1 Anaerolineales bacterium
AATTGCCCTCATCTGCATGTCGTCGGAGACGATCACACCCTGATAGCCCAACTCCTCTCGCAGAAGGCCGGTGATAGTAGCCTGAGAGAGCGTGGCGGGATTTTGGGCGTCCAGATTGGTGTTGAAGACGTGAGCTGTCATAATCGCATCGACCTGCCCAGCCTGGATAATGCCCGCGTAGGGCTCCAGCTCGATGCGTGACCAGGTGTGGGTGACGTCCACCAAGTCCAGGTGCGAATCTTGGGCTGAACTGCCGTGGCCAGGAAAATGCTTCAGAGTGCACAGCATGTCTTGTTCGTGATGAGCCCGGATGAATTGGAGCGCGTGGTCTGTCACCAGCTGAGGATCGGCCGAGAAGCAGCGTTCGTATTTGGCGATGATGGGATTGTCGGGGTTGACACAAAGGTCTATTACCGGAGCCAGGTTGAGGTTGATCCCCAGCTCCTTCAGCGTCTTGGCCATGCGGGAGGCATGTTCGTGTGTTGTGGTCAGGTTGTTGATCTGCCCCAAGTACTGGTGCGACACGCTGGGCGGAAACCCGTGTCCTGCCTTCAGACGGGTGATGAAGCCCCCTTCGTGGTCGATAGCAACCAGCAAGGGCTTGGTCGAGGCCGACTGAAGAAAGGCTACCAACGCCATCACTTGTGAGGGTGATTCGATGTTGCGGACTGGCTGCCGAGTAGGTACATCGTAATCGAAGAGTACCACGCCTCCCAAGTGGCGTTTCCGGATGTCCTGCACGATAAAATGATCGTTGGTCAACTCCAGGCCACGAAAGCCGACCATCAGCATTTGCCCGATCTTGATATCCAGACTGACCGCTGGTTTCTCTTGGGTTGTCGACTCGGGCGAGGGCGGCAGCGGCGACGTCGCCCTGGGAGTTTCCATCATCGGGGTACTTGTGGTCCCGCTGTCAATTTGCGGCAGGCCGCAGCCGGCCAGCAGCGCCGTGCTGGCCACACTCTGCCCGACCAGGCGGAGGAAGTCACGACGTGATCGTGAACCCGAGGGGAGTGCGGCGGCCTGCTCCTGATCAATCAAGCTCATAAAGGCCTCGGAAGCCCAGGTGGCCATATCTTTGCGCCAAAACCTGGCACTTTGTGTGCCCTGTAAGGTATGCCAGTGATTCAGCAGCCACAGAGAATGGATCCAACTCAGTATATCACAGTTACTCGCCGACTCCAATCCCGCCAAAGCGCCAAATCCCTGCGGTTCAGAAGATCCACCAGCGGGCAGCTACAGAAGTTAACATAAAACTCAAAGGTGATTATTTCTTGGACTGACACGAGTTTTATGTAGAATATATGTATATTATACTGAAAATAGATATTGACTTTGTGTAAAAAATGTGGTATGCTTTAGAAAATGGATGAGTAGCTAAGGAGGTGCAACATTGGCTCAGCGAGTAAATGTCAATTTCTCTGACGACACGTACGCGGTGCTCAAAGAGATTGCGGAAAAGAAGGGCAACACGATGTCTGAAGTGCTGCGTGACGCGATTGCACTTGAGGAATGGGTTACAGACGAGCTGACATCTGGTAGTCGTTTGCTGGTTGAGCGCCAGGATGGCGAGGTACGAGAGGTTATCAGGCGCTGACTGATCCAGAAAGGGGAGACAGAAATGCCCGAAACAGATGCTGATTCTGGCGGCGTGGCGGAAGGATCGCAGAACGTCCCTGAGCAACCATTAATCGAGGAAATGGAAGTTCCGTCCATAAGTTCCTTTCAACGCCCCCAGATTGGGGCCAGGTTTGATGTTGCCGACATTCGGGCCTATCTAGCCATTGGCTTTGGCGCTATCCTCTTGCTGACAGTCCTTTTTGCCTTCATCAGCGTCTGGGTAGGGGTTGATTGGGAACAACTCAAGGGTCTGCTTGACGTATTATTGCCGGCGGAAACGGCCTTGCTTGGCTCAGCGGTGGGCTTCTACTTTGGCTCCCGGAAAGCGGGTGATTAGGTACAGGTTGAAAGATTGTCATATGGCCGGGCCCCAGCGGCAACTCAAGAAGCGCTGGGGTCCGCTGCTTACAGGCCGTAGGTGGCGCAGCCCCAGTCGCCGCGCAAGCCGCTGATTCTGGAGAAGGTATATTGCTTGTGTGAGCGCTTCCGTTCGGTTATAAATGAGTCGATCTGCATCCCACAACTTGGAGGCTGAATATGTCCCGCATCAAGTTCGGGTGGGCCGCACCGGTCATCGGTGTGCCCGAAAGTGAGTTCGTGCCGATTGTGATGGCGCAGCAGGCCCAGATCTTGCCGGTAGTGGCCGAGCATTTCGATTCGGTGTGGGTGTTCGACCACTTCTACGGGTTTGATCGGCGAACTGATCCCTATCTGGAGTGCTGGACGACTCTCACATGGCTGGCGGCACGCTTTCCCCGGCTACAGGTGGGCACGCTGGTGATGGGAGTGGGGTATCGAAACCCGGCCTTGTTGGCCAAAATGAGTGCTACGCTCCAGGCACTCAGCCATGGACGCTTGGTGCTGGGCATCGGCGCGGGCTGGCGCGGCGAGGAGTACGCGGCGTATGGATATCCGTTTCCCAAAGCGGCTGTTCGGATCCAGCAACTAGAAGAAGCGGTGCAAATCATCCGTCGCATGTGGAGGGAGGCCGCCCCTTCGTTCACGGGAAAGCATTATGAGATCAAGAAAGCCTACTGTCCGCCTCAGCCCAGCCCGCCGCCACCTCTTATGATCGGCGGACAGGGCGAGCAATTGATGCTACCGCTTATCGCCCGTTGGGCAGATTGGTGGAACGCCGGGTTTATGGATGCCGAAACCTACCGGCGTAAACGGGATATTCTTCACCGCCACGCAGAGGCGGCCGGCCGTGATCCGGCACAGATCGTACACACCTTTATGAAAGAGGGGCTTCCATTACCGGCCACCTCCCGAGATTCGGCGCGTTGGCTGGATGAATTACGGCCCTTGGCGGAGCTGGGAGTGACCCACTTCATGCTCGACTTCGGTCACGTGACTTCCAGGGAGCCTGTTCTACGGTTTGTGGAAGAGGTTATGGCGCCTTTGAACGCAGAGTAGAAGCGAGCCAAGCTGGCGTGTCTTGATATGTGACAGACAGCCCGGTGTTTGTTCCTAGAGCTACGTG
Source organism: Anaerolineales bacterium (assembly GCA_020343875.1). GTDB lineage: Bacteria > Chloroflexota > Anaerolineae > 4572-78 > NAK82. The sequence continues at coordinate 3,104 of CP070811.1, forward strand.
GATAACACAAGCGGCGTGATCTTGGTTGCGGGTTGTGCTTCCCGGCCTTCGCAAACTGGCACTAATCTTGACAGCGTTGAGAGTTGCTGGTATAGTTGGATACGTCTCTCGCAAGACCCTCATCACGTTCAACACCATACTGGCTACCTCGGCCAGAAGACTGTGTGCAATGCAATTAGCTAGGGCCTTGGTTTTCTCAAAT
>CP070811.1:3405-9608 GCA_020343875.1 Anaerolineales bacterium
GCGCTGGAGCGACGGAACCCCGGTGACGGCGGGGGACTTTGAGTACGCCTGGAAACGGGTCCTGGATCCGGTCATCGGGTCGCCGATGGCCAGCCTGTTGTACGACATCAAAGGGGCCAGGGCCTTTCATCGTGGGGAGGCCGGAAGAGAGGATGTGGGGGTGTGGGCTATCGACGAGCACACCCTGATGGTGGAACTGGAGGGGCCAAGCGGCTATTTCCTCCAGTTGTTGGCCAACCTCATCTGCTATCCCCTGCCCCGGCACGTGGTAGAGGCGCACGGCGAGGCGACCTCGGCGAGCCCTTCGTCCCGCTCAGGGCGGGGCTCAGCCGAGCCGTGGGCGGAAGTAGGGAAGATGGTCACCAACGGCCCTTTCCAGTTGGAGGCCTGGCAGCGGGGCGAGTCGATGGTCTTGGCCCGGAACCCGAGATACCACGGCCGGTTCAGGGGTAACATACAGCGGGTGGAACTGTCTTTGCGATGCGAGGACTGGTCTGCCATACTGGACATGTACGAGGCCGATGGCCTGGACGTCGTGCACCTCCTGCTGCCCGTGGTCGACCCCGCCCGGCAGCGGCACCCTGGGGAATATATGTCGAGACCCTTGCTGTTCACTCGGTACGTAGGATTCTACACTAGCCAGCCGCCCTTCGACGATGTAAGAGTGCGACGGGCCTTCGCCCTGGCCACAGACCGGGAAACGGGGTTGGAAGTGATTCTGAGGGGCTATGAAGGGCCGGCCACGGGCGGGCTTGTACCGCCGGGGATGCCGGGCCACTTCCCGGGGATTGGGCTGGCGTACGATCCCGAAGAGGCGCAACAAGTTCTGGCTGAGGCTGGCTACCCCAAAGGCCACGGTTTTCCCCTGATGGACTTGCTGCTACCTCAGGGCTGGGAAGCTTTAGCCGAGTACCTGGCGGCGCAATGGCGCGAAAACCTGGGGGTGGAGATCAGGTGGGAGACAATGGAGTGGGCGGCCTTTCTCAACACGCTGGAAAGGGACCCACCCCCCATGTTTGTCGCCCGATGGAGTGCCGACTATCCCGATCCCGACAACTTCCTGAGAGCCAGCAGCGTGCGGCCTCACACCCGCTGGCGGAACGAAGCCTACGATAAACTGGTCGAGGAAGCCAGGCGCCTGATGGACCAGGGCGAGCGAATGACGCTGTACCGGCAGGCGGACAGGCTCCTCATGGAGGAGGCGGCCATCGTGCCCCTCTGCTATGGTCGGGTGCGTATCTTCGTAAAGCCGTGGGTCAAGAACCTGCCTATTGGGCCGCCGGGGGACTGGTTCTGGAAGGACGTCATCATCGAGCCGCATTAGGGCGGTGGATGACGAGGGAAAAACGACGAAGGACTACGGACAGACGTGCGATGGACAGCTTGCCCCTCCCGGATGACAATCCGAGGAAGGGTTAGGCATTATTTCATAATCGCGCCAGGGCGGGATGTCTCATCAATCCCCAGGATCATCGGCAGGTACGTTTGATACTTTTCCACCCATACCGAGACCGGTTCAGAGTCGCCCCATGCCGCCCCCCAGTACCAGCCGCCGCTGCAGCCATACTCCCCAAAGGCATAGGCCGAAAAAGTTATGGTGCCGGTGTGCACCGCGGTCAGGCTAAAAGGTCGGGTTATGGGTGGCCCAACTGTGGCTGGAGATACGTGCTCAAATATGGGAGCATCAGGCCCTTGTTGACTGAGCGTGAGTTCCATCGCGTAGAAGGTGCACTCCACACTTTCGTCACGTATCTGTACCGTCACTGTCAAGGTGTCACTCACAACCAGTATGGTTGATGCGGGTATCACCTCAAGCGTCGTAGAAAAGACGGGGTAAGCCTCGGCGACATGAGAAGGAGGAGGTGAGCCGGTGGGCAGCAGCGATGGCCTGGTTTCAGCGTAAGCTGTCGTAGCAATCAGTAGAAGAAGCCAGAGGGCGAGGAATGTCGGTTTTGTTTTCATCGCATTTCCTTCTTGATTATTTCTCAGCGCCTGAAACTCGCTTTGTGAAAATCTGGATTGAACTCGGCTGCATTTTATGGTAATATGGGAACATAGATCAGAGTGGGCCATCACTGCAGCCCTCGTCGCAATCCTCTGGTTGACCCGGTGTGGTGTGGCAGGTCGACAGCCGCTTTCTTCACATATAGTATAGCTCGCGACCGTCCCACAAGCGTTGCACAAAACGTCCAAACCTGTAGTTTATGCTCCTGGCTGTTGTCTGCTCCTGCCATAGTCCTCAAAAGGGCAGACGTTACTGGCTCAAAATCAAGCACGACCATGCTTTTCGCAGCGACGAAAACCCATATGCTGGCTGCCAGTTGGCGGTTCCGGCCTGCCAACGACAGTTTTACACCATTCACCACCCTTTTGTCTTAACCTTTAGATTTACACTCGGCAGCTAGATGCAAAACACAAAACCGGTTTCTGCTAGCCATCCGCTTGTTGTTACCGTGAATCTTGCAGCATCAGCTGCCTGATATTCAGGCTATGACCCCAGAAGCACAACCCCTGACGACGTAGACGCCTTTTCTGGCTATTCTCCACCGACTCACCTGCCCAACCATTCGCGTTAGCGCAATTAAAAGGGGGGCCATCTGGCCCCATGGTTCGTTTAGCGTCCGGCCCAGCCACTCGACCAAGGCGTTATCGCCCTGCCGACTGCGGAGCTCCCTCGCTGCGCTCGCCCTTGACCTCAGTCCCGACCGGCATTCTGACCCCGCTGATAACTATTCTTCTATCGGCTGTATACCCAGTTAGTACAAGAAACATATGGCGGGGTTTTGCGGTGACTCCAAATTGACTATTGCTAGTGGTTGTAGTCTATGATTTATTCATTAGGAAAACTTCGTCACTCGCAATTTCCTGGTGTGTCTCTGAACGACCAATGAGACTGCGTCGCTCAAGGCCCTTTGCTTATTCGATGACTGGACTGCCATTCGCATACGTGGATGACCAGCAATTGAGCAATGCTTCCCTAGGTTGGCTTTACCAACCCTGAATTGTAAAGGAATCGGGAGACCACCATGATAAGAGACCCCAAAGGCTTCCAGCAGAAACTGTGCAAAAGAGAATTTCTTTGCGTGACCAGTCTGGCAGTTGTGGCGATTCTTCTCAGCGCCTGCCATCATGCTATTGCAACCCCAATGGGCATAGCCTTTAAGAAATTTTCCTCCTACTCTCTAAATTTTAGTGTGACCTTATGCTTGCTCACTGCGTTGGTTTCGTGCAATGAGACTCGTCCCACGCCAATCCCAACCCCTCTCCAGGCCAAGCCTTCTGTCCAGGCGCTGGAAACGCTCCCCACGGCTACGGCCCGGCCCACACCTACCCTATTTCCGTCATCCACCCTCCCCCCTTCTTCCGCCCTCATGGAAACATCTACAGCTGAGATACCTGCCCAGCCGGAGGGAATGACGCCGACGGTGATTCACCCCAAAGAACTCAACGCCACCTGGCGGGTTTTGAGTGAATTGGGCGACAAATTCCGGCACATCGCCGCCGAGCCTTCAACTGAGGTATGGGCTATCGGTGAGGATGGCCTTTTTCGCTTTGATGGTCAAGCCTGGTCTACTTTCTCCTTACCTCCTGGTCTGAACAAAAAAATCCAGGCCGATCCCTGGCAAATAAACGATTTTATCGCTACTTCTGACAACGGGGTGTGGGTTGGCACCAGGCAGGATGGTCTCTATCACTTTGGGGCTGGAACCTGGACGCACACCACGACCACCGGGGACTGGCCTTACCAGGGTGTTGACCATTTAGCGCTGGATACTCAAAACCGCCTCTGGGCAGTTTTACATAATGATGGGGTGCATCGTTTGTTCCGCTTTGATGGTCAGACGTGGTTAGAGTTTGCCCCAACCCCGGTTGTTGATGTGGCGGATTTGGCTTTCACTACCGGCCTGGCGGTCAACCCGACCGGTGAAGTTTGGCTTTCTATTCGAGGGAGTCCACCTTATCAATTTAACGGCGTCAGCTGGTTTTCTGTCCGAAATAGTTGGCTGGGTGATACGCGTGATGTCTATTTGGCTGCCAATTCAGCCGGGCAAATTTGGGTTGGCAATAGCGGCGCCTGGTTGCATTGGACAGGGCAAGGCTGGCAAATCATCAAGGTAACCATTCCTGCCCCTTTTTCTTACCCCGTAGCGGTAGATGCCGCCGGGGGCGCTTGGGGCCTGGTTACCTCAAACTGTTATTGGTGCAAAATCCCCGATTACAACCAAAATGGAGCCGTTTACGTCACCTTGGAACAATCCTGCCGTTTTACCGCCGCAGATGGTCTTGGCGACCCTCCCATCGACCCACTCCCCGACCCCGTTCGTGACTCCCAAACCCCGCGCCCTGATCAGGTGTGGGACATCGCAGTGGCGGCTGATGGACGAGTCTGGTTTATCACCCAGGGCAAACTCACCGTCTTTAACCCGCAAGGGCCAGTTTGTAATTATGCCGCCGCGGAAAATGTGCGTACCCCCGAACCAGCTGATCTGTCGAAATGCACGACTGAGCCGAAGCGTTTTCTTGCGTTATGGCAAGAACGTATAGCAGAGCTTGGTTGTCCAATCGCCGACACGGGCCAATCCGTGCCAATGGCTGAACAGAGCTTTGAACGTGGCTGGATGCTTTGGCGGGGTGATACGGCCACGATTATCGCTCTCCCTGTGGGCCAGTGGTATCGTGAATTTGAGGATACCTGGAATGAAAGCCAACCCATCTACAGTTGTCTGGATTTAGCCCCGGCTCAAACCCCGCCTACGCCCCGACGTGGCTTTGGGAAAATTTGGTGTACACAGCCAGAGTTACGCGATTCTTTGGGCCAAGCCACCAGTGAGGAACACCCCTTCACCGCATCCATCCAATCTTTTGAATGGGGCTTAATTTTCAGTACAGACCAGGGCATAACCTACATTTTTGAGAGATTTCACCCAGGTTGGGAGCGGCTTGAGTAGCCAAAGCCACCAGGCTATGAATGTCAGGAGCACGCGATGAAAGCTCGACTGGTTTTAGCCGAATGCATACTGGCCATTCTTCTTACGGGTTGCCGGGCGACGCAAGTAGAGCAAATGGAACGGGCCTGGCTAGACCAGAAGATCACGTCATATCGCATCGAAGTCTTGGTCATCAGGAGCATTTGGCACGCTCAATCACATCAGGTTACCGTGCGGGATAATCAGATTGAGAGCGCCACGGCATCCTGCATTCCAGCGCCAATAGAAGCCGGAAAATGTAAGGTAGAGACTTTCAATGCCGAAGACTATACGGTGGCAGGCCTGTTCAGGAAAGCCCACTCTGAAGCAGAAAGCCAGGAAGCAACTCCGACGAAAATCACCTATGACCCGACCTATCATTTCCCACAGCAGATGTCATATGACGATCCCAATATGGTTGATGAAGATTGGTCTTGGCAGGTCACAGCATTCGAGGTACTTAGTTGAGACGTGGTCATAAATCATCAGGCAGCCTTGAGGAAGGCTTTGAGGCCGACCCGTAGGCCAAGGCCATTCTCAAAGCGGTAGAGTAGGGCGAGTTGGTAAACGAAAATCGCCCCCAGGCCAAATCGTCGGGTATTGACCAGGCCCTTAGTGGGGACCTGGCTGTGTCCATCAAAGATACCCTTGAAGTGTTGATTGAAATTCTCGATGGTAGTGGAACGGAGCTTTTGGAAGATACGTCGCACCTCTTTGCCATCGTCCGAGTGAGGATAAGGTCCATACTGAGATGTGACTAGAATGCGACTATCTTGCCCGCAAACCTGGCGCACGTTGGGGGCGTTGTAGTGAAGAACGCCCAAAATGAAGCGCACCTCGGGTGGCAGGTCGTGCAACAGAGCCCGGATGAGCTCCTCATGGTTGTCGGCCACATTGGCTGAGCTGAGTTGAGCAGCCAAGGGGATCCACACCGCGGCTACGGTAGCGACCAGATGCAGTTTCCAACCATAGACCCAACCGTGCCAGCCAGATTTGGTCCAACCGGCTTGGGTATCAATTGAGGTATGGGGCACAATGCCCTGGTCGCGATGTTTTTTGTGCCATACACCGCCTTTGGCGCGTAAGGGTGTACTGTCCACAGCCACGGCTCGTCCACAGGTGGCCCAGGGCTGGATTAAAGCCACTAGGTGACGGCCCAGGCAGCTAATCTGGGCGGACAAGGTATCTGGTATAGCTCTCAGCCGCCGTTCCCAGGTGCGCCGGGAAGGATACCGG
>CP070811.1:9708-13093 GCA_020343875.1 Anaerolineales bacterium
GGATATGCTTATTACAGCAGAATTGACTCGGAGCCAACTTGATGAAAGCTGAGTTTGGACTACAATACAACAACTTGCGCGCCAACCAGACCAACCATCACGCGTTGTTATCGTCATTGCGACAGGAGGCACGATGAGTAGCGGGCAGGAGAAGATAACTGTTGAGAATGTGAACGTTCCGGGATATACGACCCGTGTAGATAAGGCCATGTACGACGCAATGAAACAGGCGATGTGGGAAGTTCTCCCTGCAACGTCGCCTGGCTTGACACAGAACGAGATCCGGGAGGCTGTAGTTCCACACCTGCCTGAGGATCTGTTCCCAGGCGGGGCGAAAGCCGGATGGTGGGCGAAGACGGTGCAACTGGATCAGGAGGCAAAGGGAAACCTGGTTCGAGAGGCCACCAAACCATTGCGCTGGCACCGTGTTGCCTGACAACCGGTTGGAGTGGACACAGCCTTAGTGCGAGAATATGGCGTAGAGGGAGGTCAGCCGAGCAGCCAGATGTCAACTTATACGCTCATCACCGCAAAGAATTTTGAGAGGTTCACCGAACTCAGAAACGGGATGGACCGAGCCAGCGGGCCTGAATTTTTGGGGTACGACAGGACGGTGGTTGAATACTGGTCCCTTTTAGCCGAGACCTTCCCGGATAACCAGTTTTGCCTGGTCGAGCAGGAAAGCGGCCGGACTGCGGCGGTTGGCAATAGTATCCCGCTGGCTTTTGAGGGCAGATGGGTTGACCTGCCCGCCGAAGGCCTCGACTGGGTGTTGGAAAGAGGTTTTCAGGACCGGGCAGCGGGCCAAGCGCCGACCATTGTCAGCGCGCTGTATATTGAAGTGGCTGCTTCTCACCGCGGCCAAAATCTCAGCTCAAAAATGCTGGCTACGATGCGCCAACTCGCCCATTCGCAAGGCTTCAACCACCTGGTGGCCCCGGTCCGCCCCTCACTCAAAAGCCGCTACCCTTTGATTCCAATCGACGATTATATTGGGTGGCAGAATTCGGACGGACTTCCCTTTGACCCCTGGCTACGGGTGCATGTCCGGGCAGGCGGGAAGGTTCTACATCCCTGCTCCCGAGCTATGAGTGTTACGGGTACGCGCCAGCAATGGGCGGAATGGACGGGTATGGATTTTCCCGGCGATGGCGATTATGTGATCCCGCACGGCCTTGTGCCACTCTCGCTGCGTGGTCCGGAAGGGGTGTATGTGGAGCCAGGCATTTGGGTATTACATGAGCTTCGCTAAGAGAACCGCCCAACATCACTCTTCACCGTTCTAATCCTCAATGTCGGTATTTGTCTCATTCACCGTGGCTGGCCACGAGCCGTGAGTCGCAGCCTGGCTCGATTCCGGCTGGTAGCAGGCCAGGTTACTCAGCATTGGCCTGCTTTTTTGGGCTGTGTCGGGGGGCAAGAGTGGTCGCACCCTGACCTTGTGGCCGGTTATGACGGAGATGTGGCCATCCCCTTTGAGCTTGGGCACGTGTGGTTGAGACGGGGATGTGGGCATTGCCTGCGAGCCAGATTTGCCTGATGGGCAGAGGACGGGGATGTGGCCATCCCCTTTGAGCCGTGGGCATGTGTGGTTGAGACGGGGATGTGGCCATCCCCTGCGAGCCAGATTTGCCTGATGGGCGGAGGACGGGGATGTGGCCATCCCCTTTGAGCCGTGGGCATGTGTGGTTGAGACGGGGATGCGGGCATTGCCTGCGAGCCAGATTTGCCTGATGGGCAGAGGACGGGGATGTGGCCATCCCCTGCGAGCCAGATTGGGGATGGGCTGGTTTGGGCAGGGGCGGGGAAACAGACCCGGCTTGTCCAAATTGGGCCTGGCGCCGAGTCGTGTTAGAATAGAGCTCTGGACTCAGGCAGAGTTGTGGAACGAGACGGAGGTTGGGCATGGAGACGATTATCGGACAGACGCTGGGGCAATACCGCATCGTCCAGCAGGTGGGTAAGGGCGGCATGGCGACCGTTTTCAAGGCCTATCAACCTGGACTTGACCGCTACGTGGCGGTCAAGGTCCTGCCGGCCTATTATGCTCACGAAGAGGGCTTCAGCGCACGCTTCGTGCGCGAGGCCAAGGCCATTGCCCGCTTAGACCATCCGCATATTCTGCCGGTATACGACTTCGGCCAAAGTGACGGTCTATCCTACATCGTCATGAAATACGTGGCGGGAGGCACGCTTAAGAGTCGGCTGGGGCAGCCCATAAGGGTCCAGGAAGCTGTGGCTATCCTGGAGCAGATTGCGGATGCCTTGGACCACGCCCACGATCAAGGCATCTTCCACCGTGACGTGAAACCGGGCAACATCCTGATCGACGAAAAGGGCTGGGTTTACCTTTCAGACTTCGGCTTGGCCAAAATGGTAGAAGGGTCGGTGCAGTTGACCGGCTCTGGGGTGGGCATCGGTACGCCGGCCTATATGTCGCCCGAGCAGGGACAGGGGCTGGCGGTGGATGAACGTACCGACGTATATTCTCTGGGGGTGATTCTGTACGAGATGCTGACCGGGCGGGTGCCCTACGAAGCGGAAACCCCCATGGCTGTGGTGGTGAAGCACATCACCAGCCCCTTGCCCTTACCTCGCTCCGTCAACCCGGCCATCCCCGAGGTGGTGGAGCGGGTGATCCTCAAGGCCCTGGCCAAGGACGTGACTGACCGCTATGCTCGCGCGGGGGAGCTGGTGCAGGCTTTGAAGGCGGCCATCGGGCAGACCCCGCCGCAGGAAGAGGTGGCTGCCCCCGGTTCCGTGACGGAGGTGGTGCCGCCTCGCCCAGCGCCGGAGGTGGCCCCGCCTCCCCCAGCGCCGGCCCCCCCGGCCCCTGTGGCGCCCCGCCCAACGCCCCAGGTGCCTGCCCCCGCCAAGAAGAGCGGCCCCCCCCTTCTGCTTTTGGCGGGCCTGGGGGGTGGGCTGGTGCTAGTTGGTGTTGTCTTGGTGGTGGGGTTGGTGTTCCTGCTGGGGCGGGGCCGGGCTTCCGAGGACCAGACTGAACGGGGCGGCAGTGGCCCGGTGACCGCCATGGCTATGGCCACTTTCACGCCCCTGGCTGTGGCGGTGGCTCCCTCCGCCACCCCAACTTCGGTGCCGGTGGACGCCGCCAGGGAAGAGGCTGGCGCACCTGCGACAGCCGAACCTGAGGCAACTGCGCCCCCAGCGACTGTCACCCCGGCCCCGACAGGCACGCCGTTGGTGGCGGCCGCGCCTCCGCCGAGCCATACACCCACACCTGCGGCCACCCCCACGCCGCTGCCAAGCCCTACGCCCCTGCCGTCTACCTCGACACCGACGCCCATCCCCTTGCCGGGCCGGCTGGTGTTCCATCGTAATCCTGGCAGCCTCGAACTCAACGACAATGAAATCTACACCTACGATA
>CP070811.1:13193-16580 GCA_020343875.1 Anaerolineales bacterium
GAGGGGCGCCGGCTGCTTACCACGGCTCGTGCAAAGCACCCCACTCGGGGCACACAATCGAAACCACTTCATTTTCGATCACCCAGGACGCCCTGGACTGGCCGTCAGCCTGCCCTGGAGACAGTCCAGGGGGCAGGCTTGCGCCGCATTCCCGGTGCTGGCCGCAGGACAGTGCCGTGCAGGTGTGGACAGGTCCTGCCTGCACCTGGGGCGCGGCATAGGTTAGCACCCACTGGGCAGGTGGGCCATACCACACTTAGGGCGTGGCATACCTATCCTGCCGGCCCGTGCTTACCGCAGGGTAAGTATAGGCACGGGCAAGTGCAACCTGGGGATGTGTCCATCCCTCGGGAGCAGTTTCAAGCCCTACCCGGGAGCAATTTCCCCTTTGTCAAGCTACCTTGCACGAGTTCTGGGCTACTTACCAGACGAATGGGAGCAAGCGGTATTTGACTTTCCGACAGTACTCCTGGTATCCGGCGAGATTCTGGCGTAACAGTTGCTCCTCATTGCCGATCCTGCTGGCGAGGACGGCAGGCAAGAGCATGGCAGGCAAAAGCGCCCAATAGGACCCCAAGGCGAGCGGGGTGAGCCCGAATATGATGCACACCGCCAGGTACATGGGGTGACGGACCAGGGCATACGGTCCCGTAGTGACAACGACCTGGTCCTCCTGGATCTCAACGACTCGCGAAGCATAGCGGTTCTCGCGGATGGTGAGGACAAACAGCAGGTATCCCAGCAAGATCAGGATATCGGCAACAAGAACGAGGGCTGGCGGGACGGTGGACCAGGCATATCTGCGGTCCAGGCCAGGGACGAAATACACGGCCAGGAGAAGCAGGCTGGACGCCGCAATGGCTTTCTTCTGGGGTGTCTGCCTCTCGCGCATTCTCATTCGCCGCTCCAGGAGCTGTGGATCCTTGATCAGCAGAACCAGGCCGACGACGGCCAGCGGGACGAATAGCAGGGCTATGTACAGCCAAGCCTCCCAGAAGCGCAGCGTGCCCGCAGGAAGAAACAGCATGCAGCCGATCAGGATGATGCCCGCCACGAAACGTGCCAGGGCGGGAAGGACTAGTGCCATACGAGAGGTAGGCTGTGGATCCATTGGCAGCTCCTCGAGTGGTGGCCACAGACATGGTGGGCCGGCAATGTCACCCAATGCCCAGCATGAGGCCACCCTCATGGGTCCAGTTTCCCGTGCTCGAAAAGGACGCTGGATAAGTTGGACCAGGTCTTCTGCATAAGCGTGCTGGCCAGTCTGTGCGGACTTTCCCCGGTGTTTATTGACCAGGCCACCGATAGCCCATACTCCGGCAGGTAGAGGGCAGCGGCGGAGTAGCCCAGGGATGAGCCCCCATGTCCGATGACTGGCGCCCCAAGGACGTCGGAGAAATCGACCACACCCAGGCCGTATCTTCCGCCCTCCGGGTCGGGTTGCGTGGTCTGGGGAATGGTAAGCATCTCCCGGAGTGATTGGTCTGACAATACTCGTTCCTCATGATGGAGGGCCTGCATCCACCTGGCCATATCCTCCGGGGTCGCGTAAATGACGGGATGGGTCATGGTGGCAATCCAAGTCTGGGGTTTGCCGCTGAGATCCTCAAGATGTCCATCGAGGTCGACGTCCACCCACGGGTGCACCAGCGTGAAGTGCGATGGGGGTAGCTCCCCCATGCTCATGAATGTGCTGTCCAGTTCCAGCGGCTCCAGGAAGAGGCGTTCTACTTCATGGGGAACGGAAGCTCCCGCGGCTTGCTCGAGGATCGCCGTAAGCAACAGGTAGTTTGTGCTTGAGTAGTGTTGGGCATACCCTGGAGGGCCATAAGGCTCCCCGACGAAGAGATCAAGCACTTCTTGAAGCCGCCACTGTCTGCCATAGTCTACGTCCGGACCGACCCAGGGGAAGTCTGGATGTTCAAATACGTTGAAGACCCCACTTGAATGGTTCAGGAGCTGGCGAACCGTTATGCGGCCATCGACATGGACGTGTTCGGGCAGCCAGGTAGATATCGGCTGATCCAGGTCGATCAAACCTTCCTCCGCAAGCTTCAGGGCAAGAGCTGCTTCGAAGGACTTGGCAATGCTGCCCATATTGAAGAGCATGTCCTCCGTAACCGGAATGCCGGGATGGGAATTTCCGGCGACACCTAGCCAGGGTTTGTATCCGGGAACTATCACAGCTGCCGAGATCCCGACATCGTATTCGGCTTGCCCCTCAAGAAGGGCCTGTTCAAGGGCGATCTGCAGTTCCTGTGCGTAGGGCAGATCGGGGCCACCCTGCCGCACGGAGGTGTCTCCGGCCACCCGGCGACACGCCGTGGTGGTGAGGATGAATGTGAACAAGAACAGTGTCGTGCATAGTCTGCGTATCGTCATGATCTGGTAGTCCTAGATATTGGGTCCAGGTGCTTCGACCCAACCTACGTGCTCGGGCAGATGTTGGGTCTGGTGCCTTGACCCAACCTACGTGGCTACTCCTCTTTAGGCCGCCCATTGTAGTACTTTGGCCCCGAACTTGTATATATCAGTGAGGCGGACCAATTCAAATCAAAGTTTGGAGGCTGACTATGATTACAGGCAAAATTCTCACCCTGGTCATCTCAATCGCTGTGACTGTTGTAGGGGCAGCGGCGACCGTGGCTGTCATCGTCGTGGTGGTGGTGAGTGGGATCATTTCGCAGCCAGCAGCTGCGACGGCTACTCCCACGTCCACGCCTGAGGAAACTGTTACCTCTACGCCGGATGCTACTCCTTCTCTAACGCAGACCGTAGAACCATCCCAGACGCCGACCCTTACTGCAACGCCTGTCCCTACCTTGCCCGGGGCCATTGACACCATTCACACCATCACTGTGGTGGTTACCATCGAAATACAACCCGACCTGCTGATACCCGGCCTGTCGCCTGGTGACGACGATCACCACGATGACGACGACGATCACGATGGCCACGATGACGATGACGATCACGATCACCACGACGATCATGATGACGATCATGATGACGATTATGATGATTGAGTGTTCCTGTTACCTCCGGGAGCCGCTCCATGCGTTGAGTTGTCAAAAAGCGACGCTTGATCTATCCGCAGGCCAATGGGAGGAATCTCCATGGCGCCCGACCAGCCAGGGAGACATGGGCTGTGAAGTTTTCGGCTTCGGATAGGAGTCGCCACCCATGCCTTGAAAAGAGGGAAGGGAGCGTGATCAGCATAGATGCAGTCCAATTTCCTTGATGTGTTCCCACTGTGTTAGAATTACACCGGGCAATGGTCGAAGAAAATCAGGGGAGCAGTCAGGTGAGCCAAGAGTCGAAGGGAGTTTCCCCAGAGCTGGATTTCGGAGCCCTGTTCGACCTTTACTATCAAAGACTTTACCGTTA
>CP070811.1:16680-20418 GCA_020343875.1 Anaerolineales bacterium
ACCATCGCCTACTTTGACGAAAACCGGCAAAAGCGCATCTACTGGACCGGCGGCGCGTCCACAACCTACACCGCTAACCAGCTCTACTCTGCGTTGATGGATCATTTTGATGAACCGCTGCGCATGGATAACCCGTCTCCCATGTCGGCTCAGACGCCGGTGGAATACACGACGGGCATCATCGACACGGGGGATAACGACCCCTGGTTTTTGAGCTACGACCTGATGGAACACATCACGGGCGGCGCTATTCGTACCAATCTCTGGACGCGCACCGTTACCAGTGCTACGGGTATCGTGGTTGTGCCTGTTACAGCGGCGGGTAACACCATCGTCGCAGCAGATGCTGGTAATGATATCTCGCACGCCGATGGCGATGCAGGCACGCTGCTGGAAGTCTTGAGCGATGGAGGCACGACCGATTACCTGATTGTGCGACCCGACAGCAGTGCAGCCGCGAACAACTTTGACAGCACAAGCGGCACGCTCACCTGTAATGCCAATACCGGCACCCAGGCGGCTGCGTCTACGACCGGCGAGCAGATTTGGGCCAACACCTACACCATTGGCACCATCGAGCCGGACACGCACGTCTATTTCTATCAGGGCGATGCGGCAGACAGCACCAAGGCTCGCGTTTACTCCGTCAATGACAACACCCAAGACTATTGGGGTGACGGCCTCATCGACGTGTGTATCCCAATCCGCAACTACAAGAGCGCAGGCAATCCCGTAATTGATGAAGGCTACATCACCGGGTTTGCGCGCAAATATTCGACGGAATACTCGTACTTCGAAGCAGCAACGTCGACCACGTCCGGCGGGCGTAACCCAATTCCGCTCGGCACCAAAGATGACTTGAACAACGACACCGGCATTCGCACGGTGACGCTCTCGGGTAGTTCTGGCAACTACAACGTCGGCGACGAAGTTGAAGGGCAGGGCGGAAGCTCGCCAAGAGCAATTATCACTGCCGTATCTGGTAGCAATCCAACGCTGACTCTTGAGTATTATCTGGTTGGCGACCCGCTGACGGACTTCAACGGCTCGGAGGCAATCAATAACCAGGACGATACCGGAACGTCGACGGGTTCAGGCGCGCCTGCTGACGCAGGCCCAGCGACGACCGGTTTTTACACTGGCGGCGCGTTGCCCACGATTTCATTTACCGCAGCCACTGCCGACATTGACGACGATGCAACAGACGAGTTCTACGGCATCACAATCGACTGTAATCAGGCACGGCTATCTGAAGTCTATGAGTTCCTGAAGTACGTTACACGGCGCGGTGAGACCGGCACAGCCAGCACTGACGGCATTGAAGGCGAGCAGTACATTGGTGCTGACTACTATCTGGCCTTTTCCGGCTCGGTAACCGGTACGGTCGCAGAAGGCGCGGACGTCACCCAGGCAAACACTGGCGCGACTGGCACGATTATCAGCTACGACGCTACCAACAAGGTGCTGCTGCTTCGCAACTCTCGGGGTACGTTCAACACCACTGACGTGGTGACGGACAACGACAACTCCGGGACGTTTACGCCAAACACCGCAGCGGTATCGTTTGCGCCTAACGCAGTATCGCCATTCGGTACATTTGCTGGTGGCACGTTTTTCGGCGCTCGCGGTGTCCTGCTGACCGACTACAACAGCCTGGATGAAAACGCGTTCCAGTTGACGGACGCCAGCGGTGCGACCAAGCAACGACCGACTGCTATCTCGTTGACCGTGTCCAACTTGGTTGGTACTGACGAGACCACCACGACTGATGACCGCGTTGCCATCTTCAGGCTTACTGGCTCCGGTGGCGACATTGATAAGACCGAGTACAGCGCGAGCGGCGGCGAAGCCATTGGCGCTTCGACAATCACCGTTGATACGGCTATCGCTCAAGACGTACCCGGCAAGACCACGGGCGGCGTGTTGCGATTGCGCGATGCAAGTGACAACTACAAAGACTACCGCATTCGTTACAGCTCGTGGACCGGTAGCGTGTTCACACTGGCGAACGTCGTGCCGGCCAACCTGACGACCGGCACTAATACAACGACGCTGGTATCCACGACTGATGAGCTGGATAACGTAAAACGCGGTGACTTGGTGCTAAACGTGACGCAGAGCAACGCGGTCAGCTATGTGACTTCGGTGAATGCGACGACTAACACGGTCACTATCTTCCCGGCCATTACGGGTCAGTCGAGTACCGACACCATCGAGATTAACGCGGTGCCGGTTGCGGTTAACACGCTCGATGACGTGTACGTGCCATTGATGGACCGTTACGCGGCGGCATCTGCCGAGTCGGTGTCTCTGACTTACTCGTCGCAAATCTTCTTCCGTGTTGTCGCCAGAAACAGCGAGAACGCTACGAAGATCATCCCATTTACAACGGATGACACGACGACGGGTACTGACCGTAGTAACTCAGTTGTCCGAAACGAAGACACCATCATTACATGAGTGGGTATGACTTAGATGCGATGCGGCGACTGGTTGACCAGTGCGACCGAAACATTGAATCGTTTGAGCAAGCTATCAAAAAGGAACTGGCAACCAAGATGGAATACCAGCGGATAGTGCGCGAGCTGGAGGCTAAAGGCGATGGCTCTAACGATTGATGCGGAGCGGTCGCCGCGTCTCATCTTTGTCGATTCAGCAACGAATGAAATAACCGTCCAGGAGTTGATTGACGAACTTCGCGACTGGGAAGATGACCCCGGTCGCGGCATGGCGTATCCGCGCATTATCCTGGCCGCCGGGAAAGAGGCATTGGGCGGTGGCGTCCAGGTTGGCATCACGGCTACGCTGCAAAATGCGCGGCTTGCGTTCTCGCCGGACCCGACAACAACGTCAACAGGTTCAGCCACATCCAATTCTGCAAATGGTCAGACGCTAATAGATACGGCGGCAACCTTTCAGACCGATGGTGTCACGGTAGGCGCTAACGTTACGAATGGTACGACAGGTGCTTTTGGCACCGTGCTGTCCATTGACAGTGAAACTCAACTAACGCTGCGCACGCTGAACGGTGGTACTCGCCAGGACTTCCAGATTGGCGACACTTACTACGTGCATAACGTTGTTCAGAAAAGCGTCAGCGGCGGCAATCTGGTTGCCGTGGATGCAAACGGTGCAGACCTGGATAGCATCTACCCAACGGCATACACGCAGGTTGTGCGAACGTCGTCATCATCTGCAACGCTGCTGAATCAGTTTGCGTTGGAACACGGCTCGTTCGATGGTGCGGTCTGGGTCAAACCATCAAGCCCGTACAGCGGTTCACAGTTCCCAACTGGTACGCTGCTGCGACCGGTCAACAACATGGCAGACGCGCTGACCATCGCGACCAACGAAGGTTTCAGCGTGTTCAACCTGCTGGAGGCGGTGACGATTCCGGCGGTTGGTGATTTCAGCAATAAAGCATTTCGCGGCCCAGTTTCAGCAACGCCAGTGACCGTTGCAGCGGGTGCGCAGGTCGATAATTGCGACTACGAAGTGCTACAGCTCTCGGGCCAGTTGAGCGGGTCCAGTTTGCTGCGCGATTGTCTGGTCGTCAATGTGACGGACTTCAACGGCATCATGGAAAATTGCGTGATTGCTGGGTCAGTCGCGTGCAGCGGCTCAAGCGATACGCTATTTGTTAATTGCTACTCGTCCGTGGATGTGACGACGGTGCCAACTGTTTCGCTCGGCGGCGCGTCTGGTCCAGACATGGTGTTTCGCGGCTACATTGGCGAC
>CP070811.1:20518-24962 GCA_020343875.1 Anaerolineales bacterium
AGCCAGTTTTGAAATTTGGGAGATGCGATCAGGTTGTTGAAAGCCATGGCCAGTTCGAAGCGGTCCTTTTCGGGGTAGAAGGTGTCTACGTCCAGTACGCCTAATTGTCGAACCGGCGGGTTCTGTAAGGAGGTAATTAACTGGGCGAGATCCAGATCTTGGTTTTGGCGCCAGAAGTGCTCAAAGATGGTGGATAGCAGGATGGTTTCCCGACTTTGAACCGGGTCGGCCGATATTCCGACGAAACCCAGCAGTGCATTTACCGTTCCACTGATTCGCTCGCGGATAGTCTCAGTGTGATCTTCGAACCTCAAGCCTGGGGCAGCCAGGCTGCCCAGGATGTTGATAGGCACACCGGCATCAGAGCCAGGTGTATAGAGGGTGATGTCCGCAGACTCCCCCAACATGCGGATACGACCCGGACTCATTCCCCATGCTCCGATGCCACGTTTCCAGCGCTCGGCGATGTCTGCAGCATACTCTGTGATGCTTTTCCCCTTCTGCTGTGCGTCCTCCTGACTGAGCCAGGGGGCGAAATCTTGAGGGGCCAGATCCGGGAATTGCAGTGCCAGGTTGGAGATGTCACCTTTGGGGTCCACGAGAATTGCCGGCACATTATCAATAGCTGCTTCTTCTAGCAGGCTCAGGCACAGGCCGGTCTTGCCGCTTCCGGTCATCCCCACGCACATGGCGTGCGTGGTCAGGTCGCGGGCCTCGTAATTGAGTGGCACGCCCGTGTGAGTCCCGCTGTGCAAATCGTATTCGGCTCCCAGATAGAAGGACCCTAGGTGTTCTGGGGGCGGCTGCATAAAAGCTCTCCTTTTTGCACTTCGTGTCCAGTGATAGTACTTAGGTCTCACTCCAAAGTATACGACACCTCGCCCCCCTTGACAAGCCGGGCGCATGAGGCACTCTTCGGGCCAGAATCTCTGATCCGCACAGCTCTTTCCCCAATTGACGATGTTCGCCCTTTCTGATATACTCTCGCCAAGAATCTTTGCAGTAGGCTAAGAAATGCCCGCTATGCGGATCTGGACTATATGAACCAATCACCCACTGACCCTGGCTGGCCGGTCCCTGGCAAGACCGGCTCAGATCAGCCCGAGTCAGATAGCGACGACACTCGACCTCAACGACCCCAGGCTCCCCCTCGCTACCGACCCGACGACCCCACTCACATCGGCTACCCCGGGCGCCCTGCGGCCCATCAGGCGCCTGCCAGTGGTGGCTACCCTGACCACCCGACGCGAGTGGGGCCCCCGCCCGTCTACCAGCCCCCAGGCCGCAGCCGTCCTTCCGTGTGGATATGGCTGGTGCGGGGTTTGATCCTGGCCCTGTTTGGGGTTGGATTCTTCTCGCTACTGGGTATCGCCGCAAGCGTAATCGGGTATTTTGCCATCGCCGCCGAGTTGCCCCCTCCCGAGGAACTGCAAACCCAGGCATTCACATTTGCCAGCAGTGCGATCTACGATCGGAACGGGAATCTGTTATGGGAATTGATCGATCCTTCGGCAGGCCGACGCACCTGGGTGCCCCTGAGCCGGGTCTCGCCTTATCTGCAGCAGGCTACCATCGCTACGGAGGATCGTTTCTTTTACGCAAACGTGGGTGTAGATCCTATCGCCGTCGCCCGTGCCATCTACTACAATGTTTCCGAAGGCGAAATCGTATCCGGCGGTAGCACCATTACCCAGCAGCTGGCGCGCAATGTGCTGCTCACCCCCGAGGAGCGCAACGAGCAGACCGTCTCGCGTAAAATCCGTGAGGCGGTGCTGGCCATGGAACTCTTCCGCCGCTACCCCAAAGACAAAATCTTGGAGATCTACCTGAACCAGATCTACTACGGCAATCTGGCGTACGGCATCGAGGCGGCCAGCCAGACCTATTTTGGGAAAGCTGCCACTGATCTGACGCTGGCCCAGGCAGCCTTACTGGCTGGATTGCCCCAGTCGCCGGCCGTATACGATCCCATCGCCAATCCGGAGGTGGCCAAGACCCGCCAACAGGTGGTGCTGAATCTCATGGCCGAGGCAGGTTATATCACGCCGGCCCAGGCGGTGGCTGCCTACCAGGAGGAACTCCAATATGCGCCTCCCCGGGCTGAATTCGCAGCGCCTCACTTCGTTACTTACATCCGACAACTCCTGGAAGCTCGATATGGGCCCGATCTGCTCTACCAGGAGCCGGGAGTCCGGGTGCAGACCAGCCTGGACCCCCGCATCCAGGCTATTGCCGAGGAAGCAGTCACCAACCAGGTCAACGCCTTGCAGAGTAAAGATGTTACCAACGGAGCTGTGGTGGTGCTCAGCGTCAAGACGGGTGAGATCCTGGCTATGGTGGGCAGTAAGGACTTCAACGATGAGACAATCGACGTCCAGGTGAACGTGGCTCTGCGCCCGCGTCAGCCTGGCTCGTCCATCAAGCCGTTGACCTACCTGGCTGCCTTCGAGAAGGGGTGGACCCCCTCGACTTTGATTATGGACGTGCCGGTGAAGTACCCGGATTGGTCGGGCGGCGTGTATGAGCCGGTTAACTACGATGGTAAATTTCATGGCCCGGTTTTGCTGCGAGGTGCGTTGGCCAACTCCTACAATATCCCAGCTGTAAAAACGCTGGAGTTCATTGGCCTCCCGGCTCTGAAAGAGATGGCCGGGCGTCTGGGCATCACCACCCTGACTCGTGACGACTACGGCCTGGCGCTGACGTTAGGGGGGGGCGAGGTGACGCTTCTGGAGATGAGTGGCGCCTATCAGGCTATGGCGAACGATGGCCTACGCGTGTCCCCGGTGGCCATCCTGCGTGTCACCGACAGCCTGGGAAGGGTCATCAGCGAATACCGCCCACCGGAGGGAACTCGCGTGTTGCGCTCCGAGCACGCGTACCTTATGACCCATATCCTGGCCGACAATCAGGCCCGCACATCCGCGTTTGGCCCTAACAGTGTGCTCAACCTGTCGCGCCCGGCGGCGGTGAAGACAGGCACCACCAACGATTTCCGTGACAACTGGGCGGTTGGCTACACGCCTGACATTGTGGTGGGGGTATGGGTGGGTAACGCTGACAACACCCCCATGCAGGGCGTGAGCGGCGTGAGCGGGGCCGGGCCCATCTGGCAGGGTGTGATGGAACGGGCTTTGGAAGGGGTACCAGTGCGCGATTTCATCCGCCCACCCACCATCATCGAAATGGAGATCTGCGCCGACTCGGGCAGCATGCCTAGCCCGGTCTGCCCGCAACGCACAACCGAGATCTTTGCCCAGGATCAGCCTCCCCTCGGCCCAGAGCATGACATCCATCGCATGGTGCGTATTGATACCAGCACCAACTCTGTGGCCACCGAATTCTGCCCCCCCAACCTGGTGATCGAACGCTACTTCCAGGTGTACCCGCCCGACGGGCGGGCCTGGGCTATCGAGCGGGGCATCGAGCAACCACCTGATCAAGCCTGCCCGGTGCATACAGGTTCGGCCCGGGCTCTTATCACCTGGCCGGCCGAGGGACAGACGGTGCAGGGAGTGGTTACCGTCGAGGGGGTGGCGCTGGCCGCCAATTTCTCTCATTACGTGGTTGAATACGGCGTGAGCTGGGGACCACAGGCCTTCGGGCCAGTGACGGGCCCTGTCAACCGGCTGGTAGAAGGCGGGCCGCTGGCTGACTGGGACACCCGTCAGGAACCCAATGGCCCGTATACCTTGCGTGTGGTCGTCTTCGACCAGGGGGGCGGAAGTTACGAGGGGCGGGTCACCGTTCTGGTCGACAACCCACTTCCCACGCCGACCGATACTCCCACGCCTCGCCCGGCTACGGATACCCCTACGCCTCAACCCGCGACCGATACCCCGACGCTAGAACTCGCGACTGATACTCCGACGCTTGAGCCGGCTACCGATACGCCTACGCTCGAGGCACCTACCGATACGCCCATGCCCGAGACTCCTACGGCCACGTCTACTCCTGTACCGGCATCCAGTACGCCCACATCGACATCGTCCCCGACCGGCACGTCCACGCCCGCGCCCGGCCCGCCGTCAAAGCCGACGGTAACCGGGACGCCGTCAAGCGGTTGAGAGGGATTGCCCCCCTGGCCCGTCAAGGTTGGGGGATTGCCCCCCATGGACTCAACACCCCCTGGCCCCCCTAACCCCCCAAAGCTGGGGGGAAGCCCCCCTGGCCCCCAAGCCTGGGGGGAAGCCCGCTGGCCCCCCAAGTCTGGGGGGAAACGGCCATGCCCCCAAGATTGGGGGATGGGGGCTGATGGGCTCGGGGACTGCGCGGTGCATCAAGGGAGAAAGGTAGCCCACCTATGACTTCAGGTAAGAGAACTACATCGCGTATTCGGGGTACAACACCCGAAATCGAAGCGGCGGCCCGGCGGTTGCGCCGCAATATGACGGCCGCGGAAAAGAAATTGTGGGGGGCTCTCAAGGGCAAGCAATTAGGTGGC
>CP070811.1:25062-32445 GCA_020343875.1 Anaerolineales bacterium
GGTTTCGTCACCCGTATCAAAGAGACTGTATTTGAGGGATGAGGAACCACAGTTTATGACCAAAAGCACTTCTGGCTCATCGGTTTTCAGGCTCAGGCCATACGGGTCGTCGCTTCTTCGCAGAGCTGAGGCTGTCAGGTCTAGCATCGTCCTCTCGCGGGCCAGGACTTCCATACGTTCGGAAAGCGTTTTGGAAAGATACCGGATCGCAGGCGGATGAGTGATCAAGATACGCGAGAAGAGATCCTGGGGAATAAGCAACACTTTGCAGCGCGTCGTGCCAATAACATCGGCCGTAGTTCGGTCACCTGTCATGAGTGACATTTCTCCGAAGATGTCACCCGTCTCCAATGAGGAAATGCTATGTTTTTCGCCGCTGTCGTCTGTGACAGAAGCCTCAGCACATCCATCCAAGATGACACCCAAGAAGAGGCCTTCTGCGCCAAACACAATGATCGCTTCATTTGGCTCAAAAGTTGTGACAATCGATCCTGCCACTAGCTCATTCAGACGCTCATCAGGGAAGTCTTGGAAGAGCTCAATCTCAGACTTCAAGAATGCCACGATTTCGGGTTTGCCCATAATCTTCCCCTCCATCATCCAAGAAACGGGCCCAGCAGCGATCGAAGGCGCATTTCTATGGCTGCCAAGCTACCGGTTGCGCCGACAGGGCAAGAATAGGTCCAGGAATGCGCTTTCGAATTACTGCAAAAACGGGCAACTGACCAGAATAAGGTCTTCGATTCGGTATGAAAGGCAAGAGTTGCAGGTCGGGTTAGGCAGGAGTTCCACAGATATGGCTCTGTCGTGGCCAAGGGGAAAACAAGCCCTGAGCGTCTACAGCGCAGCGCAAAGGGGGGGTAGGGGCAACCGTCACACTATCACCTGACGTCCGGATAACGCCCGGCTTAGGGTCATCTCGTCAGCGTATTCCAGGTCGCCGCCCATGGGCAATCCCCGGGCCAGCCGGGTCACACGAATACCCCTCCCTTCAAGCTGACGGGCAACGTACATGGCTGTCGCCTCTCCCTCCATGTTGGGATTGGTGGCAATAATCACCTCTCGCACCGGCAACACGGCATCCAGGCGAGGCAACAGCTCGGCAATGCGCAACTCGTCAGGGCCAATACCCTGAACGGGGGCAATGGTGCCATGCAACACGTGATAAAGCCCCTGATAATCGCGCGTGCGCTCGATGGCGACCACATCCAGCGGTTCCTCAACCACACAAATCACCGAACGATCTCGCCCCTCATCGGTACAAATGGCGCAAGGGTCACTCTCAGTGATGTTGAAACAAACACTACAGAAGATAATGCGCTTCCGCAGTTCGCGCACCGCGTCGGCCAGAGACTGGGCCTGCTCCTCTGGAGCACGCAATAAATAGAAGACCAGCCGCGAGGCAGTCTTCGGCCCGATCCCTGGCAAACGGGAAAACTCGTCAATCAGTCTGGCAACCGGTTCAACCACGGGTCGCATGGTTCTATCCAATCTTGTTTCGCTCGGGGGCGACCTTCATCAAACGATTAAGCGCAGGGCGCACCTTAGAACAGGCCAGGCAGCCCCAGCCCACCAGTCAACCCCCCCAGGCGCTCGGCTGCCAGAGTCTGGGACTTTTCAATAGCTTCATTCACAGCTGCCACAATCAAATCTTGCAGCATGTCCACATCCTCAGGGTCCACGACCTCCGGGTCAATGACGATGGACTGGATACGCTGGTGACCGGTGATTGCGACCTTGATCGCCCCGCCGCCCGCAGTCACCTCAAATACTTCATCGCCCAGTGCCTCTTGGGTGTCAAGCATCTCTTGCTGGAGCTTCTGCAGCTGCTGGGCCATGCCCAGGCCACCCTTCGTTCCTTTGGGCATGCGCATGCCCTTTCCCTTTCCTTTTGCCATAGGTCGTCTCCTGGTTGCCAACCGATCTTCAAGTTTTCGACTTGAGTTTCGTCAATCTACGTTTTTGATCTCTGCCCCCAAACTTAACGCCTCTTGCAGCATGGGGTCTTCTTCCGAGTCCAATTCGTCCTCAATCTCCGGCCCCTCCTCATCCAAGGCCGAGTTCGTCTGTGCCGGGTGCCTCTCGCTTGCTGTGGAGAAGCCAGATGCGGATTGTTCCGGTCTTGCATGTCCCTGGTATTCCCCTTTCAGCACACACCGCAATCGAGCCGAGGCGCCGACCACCTCGCTGATGCACTGCTCGATATGCATCTTGGTACCAGGTTCCTCGACCCGGCTTTTGAGCCAATCCGAGGAGGCTTCAACAATCACATGATTTCCTTCTACACCAACCAGCAATACCGACCCAATCAACGCCCCGACTTTCACCGACCGCACGCCGACTTTCTTGTCTGCTTGACGCAACTGATTTAGAATATCCTGCCAGTTGTCGTTCACGGCATCAAAGGAGATATCTCCGACCGGCGGTGGCGAAGCGGGGGGTGCAGGCGGCTGAGCAGAGAGGGACTCATCTGCCGGTGTCGAGGCAGGCGAGGGCACGGGTGCCGAGATACGCTGCGGGGAAGGCGGCACAGAGGCTGCTGTAGAGGAAGCCGCTTGCTTCTGAGCCCCACCACTGCGTGTCGGGCCTGTCGTGGGAGGCTCCGCCACTGATTCATCCATCACAGTCTCAACAAAGGCCAACTCCAGAGGCAACTGGGGTAGAAAGCCGACCCTCATCTCCAGCGCTGCCGCGTTGAACAGGCGCGTCGCTCGCAGCAAGGTATGTGGGCTAAGGCGAGCCGCCTGCTCTTGCATACGTACCAGAGTCTCGTCAGGGACGCTGGCCCGAAGCAAGCTAGCCCCATCGCCCATTTTGAGCAACAGCAGGCCGCGCAGATATTCCACAAACTCTCGGGTAAACTGTCTCGGCTCGGCGCCATCGCCAACCACCTGGTTGATCACGTCCAGGCCGCGTGCCAGGTTGCCGTCAATCAGGCTGTCGGCCAGGTTTATGACTGCTTGCGAAGCGACGGCACCCAACACAGCCTGAACTTGGGCCAAGGTGATCACATCGTTGCCGTAGGCAGTCAGCTGGTCGAGCAAGCTGATGGCATCACGCATGCTACCGGCCCCCTGCCGTGCGATGTACTCCAGGGCTGTTGGTTCTACCTTCAGCCCTTCCGCTTCAGCGATGTGAGTCAGCCACCGAACTATCTCTGTCAGGGGAATGCGGCGAAAGTCAAAACGTTGGCAGCGGGACACGATGGTGTCCGGAATCTTGTGCGGCTCGGTAGTGGCCAGCACGAAGATTACATGCGGGGGTGGCTCTTCCAAAGTTTTGAGCAGCGCATTAAATGCCGGGTCCGTCAGCATATGAACTTCGTCAATGATATAAAACTTGATTCGGGCTTCGCCCGGCCGAAAGCCGACCTTTTCCCGCAGGTCGCGGATCTCGTCGATGCCACGATTGCTGGCGGCATCAATCTCAATCATATCCAACAACCGGCCTTCATCGACGGCCAGGCAGATGTTACACACCCCACATGGTTTGGTATCTGCATCCCCCACGCAGTTGACGGCCTTAGCCAACAATCGCGCTGTGGTGGTCTTGCCTGTGCCACGCGGACCGGTGAAAAGATACGCATGCGCTACTCGGTCGGTTGCCAACGCATTCTGCAAAGTGCGCGTCACGTGATCTTGCCCGATTACCTCGTCAAAAGTGCGTGAGCGCCATTTGCGGTACAGAGCCTGAGTTGCCATTTACGCTTCCAACAGATACAATAGAAAACATAACATCGAACAGTCACTTACAAAGCCGCCGCTAGTTTACCACTCCTATGGGTTTTCTGCAAGGGAAGTTGGATGCATACCGAGCTCTCATTCCACTTGGTTCGACTAGGCCTTAGGGCAATCACATTGTACCAAGATTCTTGATTCTGCTCGGCCTGGATGTGTCCATCCAGGCCGAGCAAAAAGGACAAGAATTCAAGCACATTGTGTTCATGCGATTGCTCTGACTAGGCCTTTTTTGCCCTTGACAAACCCCCGAAAGAATGATACGGTCATGTTATCGCTCATCGGGACATGTTGCTTCAAGAAGATATAGCTCTGGCAGGTGAGACATGGCAGACCCAGGTAGCGTCAAGGACCCAGACAACGAAGTCAATCTGGGCTACACGCAGGCTCTGAAATATGGGCAGGATCTGGCTCGTCTCTATACCCTTGAAAAGGCCAAACGCCGTGAATTGGAACTGGCCAATCAGAAACTGCAAGCAATCCTAGGCACGGCCCCCAACGGCCTGGCTGTCCTGGACGAGGAAATGACCATCGTAGAGGCTAACCCCTGCTTTGAAGCCCTGGTAGGGCAAGATGGGGGCTGTGTAGGGCGCTCCCTGGCCGATGTGCTCCCCTCAAGCGACCTGACTACACTCCTGAAAACTGCCTCCCAAGAAGGAAAACGTTTCGTCGAGATCGAGGCCACTGTGCCCAAACCGATTGGCCATACACTACATGCCGTGGGCGCTCAACTGTCGGCCGGGGATCAACATGGGTGGGTCATCAGTCTGCACGACATCACCGAGCGCAAGAGGCTGGAAGGGCTGAAAGAAGAATTCATCAACATTGCTGCTCACGAACTTCGCACGCCGCTGGCCATTATCTTGGGCTACGCCAGCATATTGCGTGACGAAGATACACAAGCTTCCGACAACCCTCTGGTTGCCAGTGCCACAGACTCTATCATCACGGCAGCCGGCCAATTAGCCATGGTAATCGATGAATTGGTAGGCTTTGCTGCTGCCAAGAGCAGATCTTCGGACGAGGTAGGCGCTGATCGATTCAACCTGTGGGAATTGATCCGCCACGCGGTTAATGCAGTAACACACCAAGCTGACCTCAAGAACGTAAAGATCTCGGTTGAGAGCTGCGGTGAACCGCTGATGGTCAACGGCGACCGGGTGATACTAGCCCAGTCCGTTGGCCATCTGCTAGACAACGCTGTCAAATTCAACCGGCCTGGCGGCCAAGTACGCGTGAAGGCATTTCAGGCAGATGGCGAAACTATCTTGGAAGTTGAAGACACAGGTATCGGCATCCCTATCACCGAATCGGACAAGATCTTTGATATGTTCTACCAGATGGAGGGACACTTGACACGCGCCGAAGGGGGTTTGGGAATGGGTCTGGCCATTGCCCGGCGCGGTGTGGAACTGCATGGGGGTCGTATTTCCGTTGAGAGCACTCCAGGCCAGGGAAGTCGCTTCCGGGTAACCTTCCCCCCATCGGTTGAACAGACACTCATCTCCCCCCAGACTCGCCTGGATACAGCTCACCAGCAGACATTGGCATACGGGCGCGACCTGGCCCGCGCATTTGCCGCGCAGCAATCCCTGGCCCAGCGCATGGATCACATGGTAGCGTTGAGCAACCAACTGCTAGATAGATTGGAACAACTATCTCCAGAAGGGACTGAGGAGAAGATGGACCGTCTCCTCGAGGAAGCACGCGCTCTGGCTCGCCAATTGATTGACCATGCGGCGCGATAGGGGTTGAACAGAAGGGAAAGACCATGAGCGATGAGGCAATTCAGCTAGCAATGGCTGTTAAGGCACGTTACGAGTCACAATTGATGCAAAAGGCAAACGTGATTGGGGTTGGCATTGGCTACAGGGAGCGGGCCGGCAAACTGACCGATGAGATTGCTCTGGTGGTAAACGTCACGCGCAAGTTGCCTCGCCATCAACTAACCGCCGACGACACCATCCCCAGTGAAATCGAAGGAGTGCCCGTAGATATACGCGAAATTGGAGAGGTACAAGCACTAGGTGACTGACAAGGAGGACCCAATGCAGGAGATAGACGCAGGCACACTTTCGGCTGTATTGGCGGCTAAACAGAACCACCTGCAAAACCTGCTCAAGCGGCCCAACACGGTGGCATGCGGTATCGGCTATAAAGTGACGGACGAAGGTCCCACTGACGAACTGTCAGTGGTTGTGTCCGTGACACGCAAGCTGCCGCTGGCCCAGCTGGCCGAGTCCGATTTGGTGCCTCGGATGGTAGACGGCATCAAGACCGATGTGATTGAGACAGGCACCTTTCGCGCGTTCCAGAGCCACCGGGATCGCTGGCGCCCGGTGGTGCCGCCCGGCGTATCGCTGGGGCATATCAACGTCACTGCGGGTACTTTCGGCTGCCTGGTTCGACGAGGCAATGAACTGTTTATCCTGAGCAACAACCACGTGCTGGCCAACGCTAACCAAGGCCAAGCCGGTGATTCAATTTTGCAGCCCGGGCGTCACGATGGTGGTACTCTCCAGGATCAAATCGCCACGTTGGCGGACTACGTGCCCCTGGATTTTGGCGGCAAAGAGTCCACCTGCAATTTGGCTGGGGCTGTGGAGAAGGGGCTCAATGCGATGGCAAGTGCAGCTGGGTCTCGCCATCGCATCTTGGCATACCAGCAAACCTCAGGCAACAATCAGGTAGACGCTGCTCTGGCCCGAGTCAACGACCCAAGTTCGGTAACTCCCGAGATTTTCGGTATAGGGCGACCGCTGGGGATTCGTCAGGCCGCTTTGGGGACACCGGTCAAAAAGAGTGGACGCACCACCGGCTACACCGAAGGGCGCATCATCCAGATCGACGTCACCAGCCAGGTGGCCTACGGCCCTGGTCAAGCAACATTCCACAACCAATTGATGGCCGACGGAATGAGCGGACCTGGTGATTCCGGCTCGGCTGTACTGGATATGCAGAACTACGTGACTGGATTGCTCTTCGCCGGCTCAGAGACTGCTACTCTGATCAATCCTATCCAAACCGTGCTGCGTGCTCTGGATGTGGAGATCGTCACCTGAGGTCAACGAGCGGGCATGAAGGGGGCAACTGCAAGGAATCAAAAAGCCTTGTCGGCGATGACCTACTCTCCCAAGGGGCTGCCCCCTAAGTACCATCGGCGCTGGCGGGCTTAACTTCCGGGTTCGGGATGGGACCGGGTGTGCCCCCGCCGCTAGAATCACCAACAAGACTTTTTTTCAGATTTAATCTATAGGTAACACTCTAAGAACTGAATAGAACGCTTAAAGCAAGGTAATGCGTCACGCAAGAGTAAATTAAGCCCTCGACCATTAGTACGGCTTAGCTAAACGCATTGCTGCGCTTACACACGCCGCCTATCAAACGGGTCGTCTTCCCGCGGTCTTACTCCCTTGACGGGATGGGTGACCTCATCTTGGAGCGAGTTTCCCACTTAGATGCTTTCAGCGGTTATCTCTGCCCGACATAGCTACCCAGCGATGCCCCTGGCGGGACAACTGGCACACTAGCAGTCGGTCCACTCCGGTCCTCTCGTACTAGGAGCAGCTCTCCTCAAGTCACCTACGCCCACAGCGGATAGAGACCGACCTGTCTCACGACGGTCTGAACCCAGCTCGCGTGCCAC
>CP070811.1:32545-36974 GCA_020343875.1 Anaerolineales bacterium
CTTCGGAAACCCTGACAACATGGGTATCTCTACACTGGCCAGCTTCAACGGCTGCCTGTATGCGGGTACCTACAATCCCAATGGCTACGAAGTGTGGAAGCTGCGCTGCGCCTCAAACCCTGAGGCTCTGCCCCAGCCGGTCGTTCAGGCGGGAACTGGATTTGGCCAGAGCGAGGTGGCCTTGAGCATGCAGGCCTTCCGTGACCATCTCTACGTGGGCACCGGCATTCCCCTGGGTTTCAACCCTCTCACCAAGCACGGTCCGCGCGGCTGTGACGTGATCCGCATCAGCCCCGACAACAGTTGGGAGGTGGTGGTCGGCCCCAAGCGCAGCCAGCCAATTTCCGGCTACCAGGCTGGCTTTGGCTGGTACTTGAATGTCTATTGCTGGTACATGGCAGAGCACGGGGGCCAGCTCTACCTGGGCACCTGGGACATGTCGCGCACGGTTGACTTCTTGGCCACGGATGCAGAGAATGTAGCTGGCGCCTTCAAACTGCTGCTCAACGCGCTGTCGCCCCGCCCCCGAGCCTGGGGCTCGTCAATGGGTGGGGACCTTTATCGCACCCCTGACGGCGTTCACTGGGAGCCGGTCTTCCTGGACGGGTTGGGCAACCCGGACAACCACGGGATTCGTACCCTGGAGTCGACGCCGCTGGGCCTCTTCGTAGGTACCGAGAACCCCTTCAGTCGGCTGGAGGTGTGGCTACTGGGTGGGGGGTGAAGCTACACGGCATCGGAGCACATTTTGCGGCAGGGCATCGCATTAGGAAACCCATAGCCAGCGCAGCGCTTTTGGGGTAGCAACCGCCCCCTTCAAGGACCATTTCCCCCTTTTTGAGAAACTGTGTTGCTGAAAACGGCCAAGTGGTATGGCTTTGCACGTAGCGCTTTTGGCTGCCGGATGACTGTGTTATAATCAACCCGGCTGTTGCGAATTGTGCCTTGGGTTTGACTGTGGCCTGACGGAGGGAATGATGTCGTCAGTGTATGTGATGAATGAGCTGGGCCTGGCAACCGAACCTGACCTGGCGTTGGAGCACGCCCTGATCATGTTACTACTGCTGGCAGGGCTGCTGAGCATCCACGGCGGGCAGCGGCGCCTGGTGCCCTGGGTGATATTGGCCGGGGTGGCCCTATCCCTTTTCACCCCCATCCATGCCCTGGATATCGCCTGGCCCCTCATCTCGGCTCTGGTGTTGCCGCCCTTGCTTTGGCAAGTAGCGGTGCGCCTGGCGACCGCCCACTCCGAGTTCAGGGTAGGGAACTGGCTGGCCTGGCTGCTGACGGTCTTGCTGATCGGGTTGGCTCTGGGCCTGGGGGGCAGACTGCCTCCGGCCAGCGCCTTACTGCTGGGGATTCTGGCTGCCAGCCTGGTGTGGCAGGTGCGCGAGCGGGCTACCGGAAGCACCGAGTTGGGGGCCTTCGGCCAGTTGGCCTTGGCCTTATTCCTGGCCGAGGTGGATGTGGCTTTGCATCCTCTGGGATCATTGCTGGGAAGCCTGTTCGCTGGGGCCGGGTTGGGGGTGCTGCTGGGATATGCCGGGGTGCGGGTCGCCTTTCGCCTGCCAGAAGGAGATGCCCGCAACTACTTCTGCCTGGGACTGGCCTATGTAGCCTATTGGATCGGCGCGCTGATGGGTGGATCAGGCGTGGTCTCGGCAACCATGACGGGGCTGATGGTGGCCATCTATGGCTACCATGTAGGCTTGTGGCCTAATATGGAGATGTTGCCGGCCCCTTTGAAGCACCGAGGCGTGTTTGCGTTGATGGGGGGAGCTTTTCTCCTGCTGGGCTGGCAAGCCCATGTGCCGCTGACCACAACCCGCGTGGTGGGGATTGGACTGGGCCTGGTGGCCGCAGCCATTGGCATCGTGCTGGGGCGGCGCCTGGTGCCTATGACAGAAGCCTTGACACGCTCCTTGCCTGCCCTGGCTCGCCTGGACAAAGGTGGGGCGGCCCAGGCGCAGGCTGGGGACGCAGGCCAATTAATAGACCGGGCGCTGTTGCGAAAGGAACGCAAGGTGCTGCTGCTGTTGCTGGGGACCTTGTTGCTGTGGCCTCAGGCAGCCATCGTAGAGCCCTGGTCCCTGGTGGTGGCGCTGGTGGCAGCCCTGATCGTGGTGCTTTTGTTGCGGATCATGCTTATTCCCGTGTTTGAGTTGTTCGGAATTGAGCAGCAGTCGCCGCAAACACCCATGCCCGGTAAGGGGAAGACACCCGATGGCTGACCGGAGCCGCCTGGAAGCAGGGGGCGTGCTGGCCTGTCTGGAGACGGACCTGCAGAAGGGGCCGCCCCGAACTAAAGAACTGCGACAAGATTATATTCTAACCCCATGAATCTGGAGGTAAACTGTGTCCAAACGATCTTTGAGGGGAGGTGAGGACGGATGTCTCATGTATTGGTTGTAATATTGGATGACCTGAAGCGCATGCCTGATCTGATTGAGGCGTGGCACGCGATTGGCGTGCCGGGTGTGACAATTCTGGAAAGCGTGGGCGGGTATCGAGCCAGCACCTGGCTCAGACGGGTGGGACTGGGTGCGCTTGACAGGCTGTTCGAGGCTGAGGAGGTGCGGCGCCGTACCCTGTTGGTGGCGATTGAGGAAGACGAATTGCTGGAGCGAGCCATCGCTGAGGCGGACCGGGTGATGGGCGGCTTTGACCGGCCCAACAGTGGCGTGCTCCTGGCTCTGCCCGTGGTGCAAAGCAGGGGGTTGCGCAAGGTGCAGCGCCAAGAGCGCGAGCAGGAGCTGCCGCCGGCGGTGTGGCCGGGCTGGGCAGTGCGCAGGCATACACCCATAAAGGTGGTTAACGAGATCCTGGCGCTGGAACCGACCATTGTGCGCCCCCAGACCTCACTGGAGACTGTGGCTCGGGCCATGATGGAGCACTGTAACGTACACGTGGTGTGTGTGGTGGACGATCACGAGCGCCTGATAGGCTTGATCGGATTGCGCCGCCTGGCCGACGACCTCTTTTTCCACATCATGCCAGAGGAGTTCATGAGCGAGATCACTGATCTGGAGCGGGCGCTGGAGTATGCGAACAAGAGCCGTATGCGCACCGCCGCCGACGCCATGCAGGAGCCGGTCTGGGTCAAGCCGGAGGAGACGGTCAAAGATGCTTTCAAGCGTATGCACGAGAATAGGCTTTCTGGGTTGCCGGTGGTCGACGATCTGTATCACGTGGTGGGCTACATCAACTTGCTGGAACTGATGGCGGTGTGTACGGAGTACGGGGATGAAACCTCGGAGGCCGGGGAGGGGGAGCCATGAATCTGACCTGGTTGGCCGGTGGCATCTTTCTGATCACTTATGCTTTGATCGTCACCGAGCGTGTGCACCGCACCGTATCGGCCCTGCTGGGTGGATTTGCCATGATTCTGCTGGGAGTGGTTCACCAGGAGGATGCTTTTCACGCGATCGATTGGAATGTCATCTTTCTATTGGCCGGTATGATGGCCATTGCCAACGTGCTGCGCGAGACCGGCCTCTTTCAGTGGATCGCAGTCCAGGCAGTGCGTCTGGGCAGAGGTGATCCCTTTCGCATCCTGGTCATCCTGTCCGTCGTGACGGCTATCAGTTCCGGTTTATTGGACAATGTCACCATTGTGGTACTGGTCGCGCCGGTGACCTTATTCGTAGCTGCCAGTCTGAAGGTCAGCCCCATGCCCTTTCTAATCGCCGAGATCCTGGCCTCCAACATTGGCGGGGCAGCTACGCTCATCGGCGATCCACCCAACATCCTGATCGGCAGTGCAGCCGACATCGATTTTCTGACCTTTGCCTTAAATATGTCCCCGGTCTCGCTGTTGATTCTGGCGGCCTTCATCGGGCTATCCCGATTCTTGTTCAAAAAGGATTTGGTATCAA
Organism: Anaerolineales bacterium; assembly: GCA_020343875.1. Classification (GTDB taxonomy): domain Bacteria; phylum Chloroflexota; class Anaerolineae; order 4572-78; family NAK82. The sequence goes on from CP070811.1 coordinate 36,421, forward strand.
AGCGGGGTCACTCACTGGATGTCGATGCGCTGGACACCTCAGAACTGATCACCGATCACAGGCTATTGCTCAAGGCATTGATTGTGATGGCGGGCGTGGTATTGGGCTTCTTGGTGCATGGTGTTTTGGGTCTCGAGCCGGCCACGATTGCGATGGCCGGTGCGACGCTCTTGATGTTGTGGGCACGCAGCGACCCGCACCACGTGTTGCGCGATATCGAGTGGACCACCCTTTTCTTCTTCATCGGCCTGTTCATCACCGTGGAAGCGGTGGTAGAGGTAGGACTGGTCGAAGCCGTGGCCCAAGAAGCGATCGCCTTGACACGGGGTAATTTGGCGCTCACGGCCATGCTGCTGATCTGGCTCTCGGCCATCGCCTCCGGCGTTGTGGATAACATCCCCTACACGGCCACCATGATCCCTTTGGTGAAGAGTCTGGGGCAGTCTATGCCAGTTGGGCCACTGTGGTGGTCGCTGGCACTGGGGGCGGATCTGGGGGGCAATGCCACCCTGGTGGGAGCTTCGGCCAATATCGTGGTGGTCAGTCTGGCCGAA
>CP070811.1:37074-41835 GCA_020343875.1 Anaerolineales bacterium
CGATCCGATCACCGGGCGCCCGATGGCGTACATGGTCCCGTCGGATAACGCGAACGGGATGCCATATATCCGTCAAGAATTTCCGCCCGCCTACGGCGGGGGACCGATCAGCGCGTTCCCGCTGCAGCGCTGGAGCCGCGTCGCGTTCCGCCGCGAGTTCTTCACGGGGTCCGAGGCGAGCAAAAACACCGAGTTCAGCCGCGTTGGGTACCGGATCCGCATCCGCGACAGGAACACGGGCGTCGTGTTCAAGTTCCGGAAGACCGGTACAGACCCGTGGGGTGATGCTGGCGTTGGCAGCTACACGTTCCAGTTCAACGGCACAGTTGCTGGTTCGCTCGAAATCGACATCTACGATGTCGATGGCGTGTATCGCAGATACAAGTGGGGTGGTGCGACAAGCGGCACGACTGTCGGCGTCGCGGTGCCAGCTACAATCACCTCTGAGACGATTGCTGCCGCGTGGGCTGCCGCATTCAATGGCGTTCACGGCCAGAAGCTAACAGCGGTGCACAGCGGCGATGATGTGACGCTTAGTCATACTGAGGCGGCCCCAGTTTACGATGGCACGGGGGTGCTTACTAATAGGTGGTCAGACAAGCCGATCACCTACAACACATCCGCATGGTTCAAGGGCGCGCCAGCGTCGCCGCAAAGGTTTACGACGACTACGATTGTCGACGGCGCAGGCCGCGACATGCGCCCAGTTGCGGTCGGCGGCACCAACGAGCAGTACTACTACGACAGCGTCAGCGGTGTCGAGGTGTGGTTCCTGCACTCGTACAACCAGTGGCGTCAGAAGTCGAGCTACAGCGGTAGCGTCCTGACGAACTCGGACGATGCGTGGGGTACGTGGTACGGGGTAGTGCGCGACGACGCTGGACTGTGCCTGTGGTACATCCACTTCATGCCTGACGAGTCGCAGGATGTCGAGCGCTACCGGTACGGCACGGTCGGGCAGACAGGCCTTGATGGTGACCCGCTCGTCTCCGAGAACCTGATCCTGTGGAACTACAACGGGTATCAGAGCGAGAGCACTGGCTCGAAGGTGTCTGGCGGCGACGACGACGGCGAACGCGGGCACGAGTACAGCGGCGACATTGGCAACCCCATTGAGTACCCGACATGGATCGATGTCCGCCCGTATGCTCCTGACCCGTTCCCGGCAGGCGGGGGTCGTTATGAGGATGGCTCGCGCGGTGGCACGAACACTGTGGCGCACATTCGGGACAATCAGCGCGGTGCTCTATGGCACAGTTGGCACTTCGAGACGCAGGACGGCATCTTCTCGCCCCTGGGCCCGCCGACCGAGTACTGGCCGTGCTTCGGGAACTACTGGACCCCACGGGGTTACGCCATCACAACAGACCCCCGATCGTCGGATTCGGTGAGTATCCCATGAGCTACGAAGTTCACGCAGAGGTCGTTGAAGGCAACGACGTGTGGTTCGCGCATCGCGTCGAGTTGCCCACTGGGGCGCAGCTTCTCAACAGCCACGTCGTCGACGCGGCGAACGCGCTGGTCATCACGCTGTACCGCGAGACGGTCGTCGGCAACCGGCGCCGTGAAGTCACGGTTGTGGACGTCGACGGCTCAGCGGTGCCCCCGGCGGCTATCGTCGAGGACTACCTGTCTGACGCTTACGAGTTCGATTACTGGGGCGGCAAGGATGATCGAGGCCACAACTTCGTGTATCAACTGCCCTACACGGGCGCGGACTACACGCTAGAGGGTGGCAACACCTACACCGTCGAGTTCGCCATCAAGACCACCGACTACGGGACACTGCGCTGGGCTAACCGCCTGCACGTCAGCGCACTCAACGCACTTTGAGCGCACCGATCGTTCACGAATACACGCCCTACGGCGCGGCCCGCGAGCTTTGGACTCTGCGGCCTAGTGAACTGTTGCTCGAAGGTCCCGCTGGTACGGGCAAGACCCGTGCGCTGCTGGAGTGGATCAACTACCTATGCGAGTCAAACCCTGGCATCCGCGTCCTGATGCTCCGGCAAACACGCGAGTCGCTGGCCGAATCGGTGCTAGTTACTTTCGAGCAGGAAGTGTTGTGGCCTGGGCACCCCGCTATTCACGGCTCTGCAGGCCGGAACAACAGGCAGAACTACCACTACCCAAACGGTTCGCACATCGTGCTGGGTGGGCTCGACAAGCCGGAAAAGACCTTCTCGACGCAGTACGACGTCATTGCGGTCTTTGAGGCCCGAGAGATCGACCAGAACAGTTGGGAGTACCTGTCCCGAGCCAATCGTAACTTCAAGCTGGATTGGCAGATGCGCATCGCGGACACCAACCCGGCCGGCGAGTTCCACTGGCTGAACCAGTACTTCCCGCAGGGCTTCCGCGAGGTGCCGGACCGGCACAAGGAAGACAAGAAGCTGCGACTGCTGTCGCGGCACATGGACAACCCGACGTACTGGGACCACGACAAGGGAGCGTGGACGAAGCGCGGCGACGCGTACGTCAACGGCATCCTTGCGAACCTGCCGCCGGGTGCTCGTCGACTGAACCTCTACGAGGGGAAGTGGGCGTCGGAGGAAGGGGTCATCTTTGAGGAGTACGACCCCGGCCTGCACATCGTCGACAAGGAGGACGCACCCGAGTTCAAGTGGTGCTTCGCCAGCTACGACAAGGGCCTGCGGCACCCTGGCTGCCTGCAGATCTGGGGCGTCAACGACGATCGCATGTACCGTATCGCGGAGCTATACCGCACGGGCAAGACGATGGACTGGTGGGCCGAGCAGGTCATGTACTACCACAAGAAGTACGACCTGCAGGCCCTGGTGTGCGACCCCTCCGAGCCGGAGTACATCAAAGTCTTCAACGATCGCCTCGGGCATGCACGCGGGCGAAACGGAAACCGTATCGCGCGGAAAGCGAAGAACGCCATTCGGACCGGAATCGACATGGTCCGCTGGGGGTTCGGCAAGGCCGACAATGGCCCGCGTATCTTCATCCTGCGTGACAGCCTCGTCGGCAAAGATCGCGATCGAGTCGAAAAGAAGCGGCCCGTGTGCCTGGAGGACGAGCTACCTAGCTACATTTGGACCCGTTCGCGCGACGGCAAGCCGATCGCCGAGCGTCCGGACCCCGGCTGCAGTGACCACGCAATCGACTGCTTGCGCTACGCCGCGATGTTCATGTGGAACAAGGACTTCGGTCCCGAGGAAGTCGAAGGCGACTACCCTCACGACTCATTCGGTGGCCTGCTGGGTCACAGCAAGGACGGAGGTCCAGTAGATGTTCGAGGACGCTGAGCAGGCAATGGAAGAGGTCAAGGCGGCCTGCGAGTTTCGCAACCGCCACCTGAAGCACCTCGACGAGCAGGTCGAGCGCTACAGGGGTCCGGCGTATCTGCCCAATAGCTACAACACCGCCGAGGACTTCGCGCCGGAGAACACGTACTACGAGTACATGTCGTTGATGATCCCCAAGCTCATCTTCGACAACCCGCGCGTGCAGGTGAAGAGCCGCAAGCCTGGACCGGCAAACGATGTCGCGCAGGCGATGCGGTACGGGCTGAACCGCTGGGTGCGCGACTGCACGCTGCGGAAGAAGCTGGTCGAGCTAGCGACAGACATGCTGTTCACCTACGGCATCGCGGTCGTGCGCGAGGACTTCATCAACACCTCGGGTGGCGCTGTGCATACGCCGGAGAACGATGAGCAGGAGCCGAGCAAGCCGATGTGGCCTGTTGTGGAGCGCATCAGCCAAAAGGAGTTCATCCTTGATCCTGGCTGCAGCCGCATCAGCGACGCGATGTTCATGGGCCACGAAGTCCGCCGCTCGCGCAAGGCCCTGCTGAAAGAAGCAGAGGACTTCCCTGAGCGCGGCTGGGACGCGAAAGCTATCAAGCAGGCTGTCGCGGCTGACCCGGTCAAAGACCGCCACAACACCAAGTACACGCCGGAGCGCGACGAGATCGTGTTCTACGAGGTGTGGGTGCCCGACATGGAGCTTGACGAGTCGCCCGGCGCGGTCGAAGGCTTCCACGGAACGATCGTGACGCTGTGCGCCGCGAAGACTCATCAGGGCGCGGAGCCGATGGGGCAGTACCTGCGCAAGGCCCGCCCCTACTACGGTCCTCGCACCGGCCCCTACAGCATGTTCGGCGTGTACAAGGTGCCGGACAGCCCAATGCCGCTGTCGCCCCTGACGGCTGTCGAGTGTCAGGTGTCAGAGCTAAACCGGCATGTGCGCAGCGTCAGCAACGCAATGCTGAGGCACAAGCGGCTAGTGGGCGTCAACGACTCTCGCACGGCGCAACTGATCAAGGACACAGGGCACGACTATGTGACCGTGGTGCCGTTCGAGGACGGCAGAGCCCAGGTGCAGGAGTTCGAGCTTGGCGGACAAACCGAGCAGCAAGCGCTGTGGATCAGAACCTGCCGCGAGCGGGCCGACCGCGCGCTGGGTATGGACGAGGCGCTGCGCGGAGCGGTATCTGGAGCAGGTACGGCTACGGAACACACCATCGCGTCTGAGGCCGCTAACGCCAGGATCGCCTACATCAAGCAAGCGTTCACGGACAGCGTGACCGACATGCTGGAGAAGGTGGCGTTCTACATGTACCACGACGACCGCATCGTCTTCCCCCTGGGTGACGAGGTCATTCGCGAGCTTGCGATGCCCCCTGATGCGCAGCCGTACTTCTATGGCGGCGGGCACGACCCCGCTGGCGGGTACGGGTTCGAGGATCTGGAGCTAGAGATCGAGCCCTACAGCATGGAGCGATCCAGCGAGGGC
>CP070811.1:41935-45501 GCA_020343875.1 Anaerolineales bacterium
ATGCCGCCTTCAGATCCAAAAACCTCCACTCGCTGATCATAACCGTACACCGCCTGGCGGCTGTTGTCTATGCTGCCGATAGCGCCATTGGTGTAGCGCAGAGTCACCAGGGCCGTGTCAATGTCACCGGCCTGGCCGATTTTGGGGTCAACCATCACGCCACCGGTGGCATACACTTCCTCTACTTCGCTCCCAATCAAGTAGCGGGCCATATCAAAGTCGTGGATGGTCATATCCAGGAAGATACCGCCGGATACCTTGATGTACTCAACGGGTGGAGGGGCCGGGTCGCGGCTCATGATGTGCACGATGTGAGGTGTCCCGATCTTTCCTGCGGCGACCATGTCACGCACGCGCTTGAAGCTGGGGTCGAAGCGCCGATTGAAGCCGATTTGCAGCTTCACTCCGGCTGTTGCCACCGCCTCCAATGCCCGGTCAATCTTATTCAAGTCGAAATCAATTGGCTTCTCGCAGAAGATGTGTTTTCCGGCTGCGGCCGCCTCTTCAATGAACTGGGCATGAGTGTCTGTGCTGGAACAAATCACCACTGCTTCAATCCCACTGTTTTCCAAAATCGCCCGGTGGTCTTTGTGTGCGGCTGGGATGCCAAGATTGGCAGCACATTCCTTGGCGGCCTCGACGAAAATGTCAGCTATGGCCACCACGTTCGCTTCCGGTATGCGGTAGGCCAGGTTTTCGGCGTGGACTCTGCCAATTCTGCCTGCACCGATGATACCTACGTTGACTTGCCTGGTCATGGGTGTTTCCTCCTTAGCGGGTCACTGTTTTCAATGGGTGCAAGACGCGGGCCCGTAAAGCATGATGCATTCCGAGCCATTAAGCTCCTACTGTCGAGGCACGCACAACCAACCTGCCCAGGACGACGACATTTGAAAGTTCTTGCTCATTATCCTGCGTGTCCATGGCCATCAAAGACAGGGCCATTTCCATGGCCAGTTGTCCCATCTCGACCTTGGGCTGGGCGATGGTGGTCAGAGGCGGATAGCAGTAGGAGGCAAAGGGGATGTCGTCAAAGCCAACCACAGAGACGTCGCCAGGTACCGCCAATCCTGCCCGGCGGGCAGCGTGAATCAGGCCGATGGCTGTCATATCGTTGTAGCAGAAGACGCCGGTGGGGGGAGCTTCCAATGCCATCAAATCCACCAGCGCTTTTTCGCCGCCATCGGCACGCCCATTGCCGGGTACGAGCAGGGTCGGATCTGGTTCGATTCCTACTTCGGCCAGTGCCTGGTGGTAGCCAAGCATGCGGTCCTGGGCAGAGCTGCGGTCGGCCGGTGCGGTAATGTGTGCGATTCGTCGGTGACCCAATTCGATCAAGTGCTTGGTGGCCAGGTGTCCGCCGTGGCAATTATCGACGGTAACTGTAAACGTGTAGCGCCCACTCTGCTCGTTGTGGTTGTTTATGAGCACAATGGGCACGCCAATTCGCTCCAGGTGATGCAGATATAGGGCACCGATGCGTGAAGAGGTGACGATGACGCCATCCACCCGCTTGGAGCGCAACATTTCTACGGCGGCGATCTCTCGTTCGGGTTCTGCCCCCGAGTTACACAGAATCAGCGTATACCCATGGTCGTGAGCAGTTGCCTCGATGCCCTGTACCACCTCGGCGATGAAAGGGTCGGCAATAGTGGTAACTACCAGCCCCACGGTGTAGGTCTGGCGGGTGACCAGGCTGCGGGCAAGAGTGTTGGGAGAATAGCCCATCTCTTGAGCCAGGTGCTGGACGCGAGCTTTGGTCACGTCACTCACCAGTGAACTGTCACTCAGCGCACGTGAGACGGTGGAGTGGGAAACACCAGCAGCCTTGGCGATGTCCTTGATCGAAACGCGCATAGAGTTCTATTCTTTCCTGGAGAGGCGCAGGTTACGAGCGCATGTAACCAATGCACACGTGTGCATACCATGCTCAATATATCACAGGTCCGGGGATTTGTCAATGAGATTCGTGGAACGTGAGTGTGTCCAGAAGTTCCTGAGGGGCCGGGGCTGCTAGCGGCGTATCTGCCTAGATCACAGTTGCCTCGCTGTTGAAATCGCCTCGTCAAAGTCGCCGATGAAGCGCCACCAGTTGCTCAACGAGCGCCCACGGTAGCTGAGTCCATTGTGTGCGCCGGGGAGATTTTGCATCCAGTAGATGAACCAGGTCAGGCTATCGCAATTCCAGCGCGTGCAGTTCATACGCTTTTGGGGGCCAATCCCCTCTGGAGTCCAGTTCTCGATATCGGTCCAGACGTAATTGCGATTGGCCCAATCGTAGTCTCGTTCTGCGTTGGGCGGGTAATGAGACCAGCCGCAGCGCCCTTTACCTGGCTTGCCCACAAATCTATCCCAGAACATGCGTGAATCAATGAAGCCTAGCAACGCCTCGATCTGATGTAGATGATCCTCCACTGCTTCGGAGGTACCTCGCTGGTAGTTGTAGTGGTACACTGTGTACGTCTTGCTCAAAACGGGCAGGTCGTCTGGGTCGCGGTCACTGTTGCTGATGTCTCCGTAAGGCCCCGCCATATTCGACTCCCATAGATCGATCACGCCCCCGTGATAGCCCCACAGCCAGACTTCCTTGACGCCCCGTTCTTCAACCCAGCCCCCAAGATCGATCTGGCCCATGATGGCGTTATAATCCGTCATCGGCTGGCGGTGGCCTGGCTTGTGATAAGTGGGCAGGGGTTCCAGGAATTCGAGAGTCTGCACAATATCATAGCGCAAGCTGGGTTGGGCATTAGGGTCCCGGTAGCCGTGGTAGGTGCTCCCTGTTTCCAGGGCCCAAATCACCTGCTGGGTGGTATGGACCGTATGGCGCCGGATCACGTCAACAGGGGCGCTGACGTCTCCGGTTACCGCTGGATCAATCCGACCCTGCTTGAGGGGGAAGTAATTGATGAGCAGTACAGGCACGGCGTAGACATCGGCCGGGTAATCCAAAGGGCGGGACGGCTGGGTGGATGGCTTGAGTAGGTTTTTGAGGCGGGAACGAAGCATCTTCAAATCCTACCTTGTATGAGGCCTCTCCGACCATTGACCAGCCAATCCGGGTCTTGCGCCTCCAACTGCTCGGCCTCGCCTGCGCGCAGGCCCACAATCAGCTCTGCCTTGAGGGTGCGCAGTGCCAAGAACGCTGCTGGGAAGTAGGCTGTGGGGTACTCAAAGGGCGTGGTTGAGGGCCAATGCGCGTCTCCCAGCAGGCGCCGGTAATTGACGTCGCCTTTGAGAATGACCAAGGCCATACTGGCTAAATCCGCTTTCAAATCTTTGGGCAACTGAAAGTAAAAGAGATTGGTAGCGTAGAACCAATGGGAACGTAGTTCCAGGCGCTGTTTCTCCAGAAACACCCGCAAGCGCACCCCCAGCCCACGGGCAGCATCCCCTCCTCGCGCCAATGCCTCTAACCCCAACTCGACATCGCGCGGCATCGCATCGGAGACGAAGAAGGGTTGAGGCTTAAGGTGCAGGACAATTTGCGTTGCCAGGTCTTTGCTCAGCATGAAGTCCACCAAGGCCAGGTCCATCAGGAGCTCGGTGCCGGCGTTGTCAGTGATAAT
>CP070811.1:45601-51197 GCA_020343875.1 Anaerolineales bacterium
AGAATAGAGGCCCGAGCTTGCATCGTCATCCATAGACAATCCCATCACGCCCGTGAGGAAAGCCAGCCGTGCTGAAAAGGCCTCCAGGTCTCCCACAGTTTTTGGTTCTGCTATTGGTCGTGCTGTCGCTGGTAGCCAGCTGTGACGCTTCCAGCCAGAGCAAGACCTCTCAAGAAGTCCGGGTGGGAGCCAACGCCAACGGCCACATGGTCGAGTTGGACAAAGGCCAGACCTTGCTGGTCCTCCTGGAAGCCAACCCCACCACCGGCTACCGGTGGGAAGCGGTCGGGCTCGACAGGCAGATCCTGCGCTCAATGGGAGATCCGGAATTCGAGCCCTATTCTGCGCAGGTGGGCGGCCCGGGCATGGAGATTATGCGTTTCGAGGCAGTGGCCCGGGGCCAGGTGACTCTCAACATAGTCTACCATCGGCCCTGGGAGAGAGACGTACAGCCCCTGCAAACCTACGTCCTTCTGGTGAAGGTCCGGTAGTGCCGCCTGCTCATATGACCCTAGCGCACCGGTTTTGGAGTCTGAGAAGAAATTCTTGAAGGGGAAGGTCTCTTCGATCAGGCGGGGTTGGGTCAGACTTCTTCCTCCAATGTCAGGTGAGCCAGCAAATCACGCACACGGGATACGAACTCGCCAGGCCTCAACACGCTGACATCCGCGTGACCAGGTTGAAAGTGCCGAACGTTACCCATAGGTCCCCTTCGGGGGAAGGTGACCAACCAGGGGCACCTCTCGCGCGCGGCAGCCACCAGCACCGGCAAATCCTTGGAGTCAGCCGGCCCGGCGTGCGGCGCAAGCTCAGCCGGTTCCGGGTCTGGGACCACGCGCAAGCAACGGCTGACGATGAGATGGAAGGCGGGTAGCGTTTCTGGAAGCTTCTCCCCCAGGTTACGCTCGGCCTCAATCACCACCTGTTGCGAGGTCACGGCCTCAATCAGTGTGATTTCGGCCATACGCAGCACGACTAGGCTGGCGCCGTGCTCGCTTGGCCCAGCGGCTCCGGCACAGAGCACATCGGCGTCCACAAAAACGCGGGGTCTACCCCGATTCGCTGCCGGCATAGTTCTCTCGGTAGTAACGCTCGCGCTGCTCGCGCAGATTGTTGAGTAGCTCCCCGACGCTCAGGCCAGCTTCCAACCGTGCCTGTTCAATCTCGCGGGCAAGTTCAGCTACCATGGGCACCATCGGCGTCAGCACGAAAACGCCGTCGAGGTCTACCAAGCGAAACGTGTCGCCGGGCCGGATGCCATACTTCTCGCGCAATTCAGCGGGCAGAGTCAGAGTGCCCCGCTGACGCACCTGGATAGTTGCTTCCATCGCGCGCTCCTGTCTGTATTTCTGAAGATTCAGAGAATCTGCATCCTCAGTATATACCCAAACAGCAGACGTGACAAGCAACCCCGTCGCAAACGCCCTACCAAGCGGAGTGTGTCCATGATTCTTGGGGGAAGGGAATCCCAGTCCCAGGCCATTGTCGGTCCCTTGCTTTCGACTCCTCTGGATCAGGGATTGATCTACGGCCGGGGTGGAATCTTGAGCACCTGACCAGGCCGGATGCGGCTCGGATCTTCCAGGATGTCCAGGTTGGCCTCGAAGATGATCCGCCAAAACGAACCGCTGCCGTAGACTTTGGACGAGATGAGCCACAACGTATCCCCTGGCTGAACCAGGTAGGTATCCGGTTCGGGGGACGGTGGCGGCGGTGGCGGCTCGCCCGGCTCTCCAGGCACCACACCCAGGAAGGGGCTCCCTTCGGCCGCCAACTGGTCAAGCACAGCCTGAAGCTCAACCAGCGTGTCGGCGGTGATCCGCTCCACCCAGGCGTCGGCCTCCCGCAGGGCGGCCTCCTGCTCGGCGGTGACGCCGCTGGTGTCGCCTACGATCATGACGTAAGGCCAGCGTCCGACCGCTTCGTCAGGTAGGAAGCTCACGTCGGGCAGGAAGCGGGTGATATACGCGCGGGCCGCGTCCAGGTGCGCCTCGCTATCGGGCAGAATGAGGACGTGTTGGCCTGGGCCGGGTCGAGGTATTTCACCAGCGGGCGGCTCCTCCGGCTTCTTGGCGCCTTTACTGACGACATAGGTTTGACCGGCCTTCACGCTCCAACTCACCCGCTCGCCGGCCGGGAACACCCCCACCCGCACCCGGTTCCCCTGGCCGTCCAGATAGTGCAGAATGGAGCCATAATCCGTCCAATTCGACACCAACTCCGGCGGGCTAAGCAGAAGTTCCCCATCCGCCATAGCTTTGACCGTGATGTTGTCAACCCAGGCCAGATATACATGCGTGCCCTGCCCGGCCTGCCAGTCGATAGCCGCATCCTGGTGCGCCCCGCCCCCAACCACCACCGCATTGGGCAAAGAATATCGATAGCCCAGATCGGCAATGAAATCCTCGTGCAAGCTGAAGTTGCCCGGCTCCTTGCTCAGCGACCACAAATCGACGTAGTGCTTGATGACCTGCGCCACGACCTTCGGCTGGTCGCCAGCTGCAAAGACGCCCAGGCTGGCCTCGTAAGGATTATGAACGCCGGTGACGTCGTTCAGCATCCACTTCAGGCCGCCCGCAAAGCCGCCGGCCTTGAGGTGTGCCAGCAGCGCCCCTTCGTAAAGCGCAGTCACGGACTGTGGCACCGGCTGCGAGGTGGCCGGATTGGAGGTGGTGGCATTCGAATACCCAAACTCGCCCACCAGCACCGGGGCCTTCGGGAAACGGCGTTGCAGGCTGCCCAGCGCGTCCAGCACCGAGCGAAATGAGGCCAGGCCTCGCTCCCCGTACACGTGGAAGGCGTGAAAGTCCAGCAGCTCGTTGGCCGGCAGGGCGGCAAAGTGCAGCCAGTTCCAGCCAACGGTGATGAGCGCGTTAGGAGCCACCGCCCGCACAGGATCAGACTGGGCAGAGATCCAGGCAGCAACCGTCCCATCCATCACCTCCAGGAAGGGTTGCCAGGCATCCGAATCGGGGGAGGCGATGTAGTCGGCCAGGGTCTGCCCGCTCTGCTGGCGCCACTGGTTGGCAGCGGCATCAAATTCGAGGAAGACTTGCAGCGCGTTGGCGTAGTAGTAGGCCATCTCGTCGTCTAGAAAGCTGGGCACGCGCCGCTGCTGACGCAGCTCCGCAATCTCGTCCCGGCTGACCCATTCGCCATAATACTCAACCAGGGCCCGGGACTGCACCGGGGCCGGGTAGCCGTCCGGATATTGCGCCACCAGCAGATGGTACAGCTTGGGCTCGTTCTCCAAGTCGTAGCCCAAAACAGCCGGGTGATCCCGGTAGTGCTCGGCGATGGCCGCCGCAATCTGGGCTGCATCGCTCAGGTTGCGACTGTGATCGTCGTTAAGCGTCAGGATCACCACCAGCCCGTGATAGGCAGCCAAATCCAGGACCCGGTCCAGCTTGTCGAAGATGCCAGCTCGAATGTCACGTTCGAGGGCGGTTTGTACGAACATACGCAAGGTATTGCAACCAATCTGGCGGGCTTTGCGGAAGTCTTTTTCGATCAGCGCCAGGTCGAAGGTGTCGTCGTTCCACAGGCGCCATGCCCGGTCGAAGTAGCCTTCGTAATTGACGCCGACCACGAAGAACTCGTTTCCATCCGGGTCAGCCAGGTGAGGCAAGGGGTCCGTAACGACGTGAAAGCCGGGCATATCATCTCCTCCATCGCTGGGCGGCAGGGCCGCTTCTAACGCATCGCGGGTATATTGGACACGCGGATCGAATAGTAGCCAACCTTCGGCCCCGCCATCCACGGCCCCCCGCATCTGGGCCTGAATCTCTTGAGGCGTGTAGGTGCGCTTGTCGAATCGGTAGTCGGGAAAATCTTGAAGCCAGGGACGAACAATCGCGGCTGGACTGACTCTCTTGAGCCGCTCGACGGCCCGCTCGGTACTCAGATTGACGACCTCGTAGGGGAAGGCGATGGCATCCTGGTATTGAGGGAAACCCGGCAACCCAGTTCCAAAGGTGGAGGGGTAGAGCATGGGACACAGCACGTCGATGTGAGGGGCGACGCTTTCGATGACCTGTCCAATACCGGTTTCCTGATCGCTCCAGCAGGTGTAGCCAAAGAAGTCCACCGCCAGCCTGGCCTCGGCGTCGCCCAGCTCTGCACGGGTTCGGCTGAGCAATCCATTCAGCGCAGCCTGGCGGCCTTCGGGCGTATTGGCCTGGGCATATTCAGCGTATTGGGTCGGCCCCCCGGTAGGGAAGCGGATAAAATCGTATTGAATTTCGTCGAAGCCCCGCCGAACCGACTCGGCGGCGATGGCCGCGTTGTAGTCCCACACCTGGGAGCGATAAGGGTCCGCCCAGGCGATGTCCCGGTCATCGCGCCAGGGCAGGCCGGTGCGGCTATCTTGGATGGCCAGCTCCGGCCTTTCTTCCGCCAGCCGATCATCCCTGAAAGCAGCTATTCGGGCAATCGTGTAATAGCCGCCCGCTTTGAGCCAGGCTAAAAGCGTCGCCAGGTCCTGCACTTCCTCGTAAGCAGCCACCAGCACAGCGGTGGCCTGTGTATTCAACCAGGACAGGTCCAGTTCCGGATAGTCCTCTCCGGCCAGCAGACCTTCCGGAAATCGGGCCCGATTCAGAGCTGCTTCCAGCTCGGCATCACTGATGGTCGGCTGGGTGAACGTGTCGTACAGCAGCCCGTCCTCCCCCTTGATATCTATGACCAGGCCATTGAGTTCGGTCTCCTCCAAAAGATGCAACACGTGGCTACGCAGCCCGGCATGGCGCGTGGCCCAGTAACTCATGTAGATCGCTTTTACGTTCATGGCTACAAGTGCCCTTCGGTTCGACCTTTAGCTTATTCCATTCCGGCATGTGGCGGATCTTCTGGGGACACACATACACCCGGGTTGGCACCCGCACCTGCCCCACCGCAGGTGCGGGCCGGGCAGGCTTCGGACACAGATTCATAAATCAGAAACTGTGTTGATGTGTGTCCAACCCAGCGGGTGCCTCCACTGGACTGCCTGGGGGCAGGCAAGGCTATCCCTTCATCTGCCGGTCTCGCCTGCCGCGTGAGCGGGCGGGGGTGAAGCAGGTTCGGGTGTCTGCCCTGACACACAGGTTTCGAGTTTTAAGGTCAGAGTTCATCTTTGGGGGGCCGGGCTGGTCCGTTGCCCGAATATCCCCTGGCTTACCGAATCAAACACGCCGCCACTGACCGGGCGGCGTGCCGGCAGGAGGAAGTGAAGGTGTGTAGTCTGGGAAGGTAGGCGTCTTAACAGATCGAGGAGGTGCCCTCGGCCACAACCGGCTCTAGCCCATAGTATATCATATTTGTCCCTTAGTTTCAACCACTGATTTTTGAGACGGGCACGGCTCGTGCAAAGTCGCGGAGGAGTAGCTTTAGAAGGGTACGCGATTGGAAATCGCACTATGAAGAGGTTTGCTATAGCCGCGATTTCCCAATCGCGTCACTGCGGCTGAACCTGTCAAGCTATTCTGCACAAGCCATGTTGAGACGGGTGCGTGGCAGTCTTATACTCTCAAAATCTGGAAGGTTTATCTATGTAAGAGCCAGGTTTAGCTTCGATCCGCTACCCACTTGCTTACCTACTCTATTGCGGCGGCTCGGG
>CP070811.1:51297-53860 GCA_020343875.1 Anaerolineales bacterium
AGGTCTCTTTTATTCTCCGGTCACGTAGACGTTGTGCCAGTCGTGGGCCAGGGAGAATATGGCTGGTGGGATGGGACTATTGCGGACGGCAAACTGTATGGGCGAGGATCGAACGATATGAAGGGCGGTATCGCCGCCTATCTAATGGCCGCCCGCTGCGTGAGGGAACTTGGCCTGGAGCTCAAGGGCGACCTGATTCTCGAGACTGTGGTGGACGAGGAGTTCGGTGGCGCCAACGGGACCCTGGCCTGCCGCCTCCGTGGTTACAACGCCGACATTGCCGTCAATCCCGAGCCTAACAACATGGACGTCAGCCTCTCCCATCGTGGCGGGCAACAATTCCGATTGTACGTTACGGCCAAGGGGCGGGGAATGGGCTTTGGCGAGACGGAATGGGCTGATCCAGTCACGGCCCTGGGTCATATTCTGGCTGCCCTGGATGAGTACAACGCGGAGCGCAACGCTCGTGTCAAGCCGCAAGGGTTCGAAGACGATGTATTCCCTATCATGCCCTTCGTCATAAGAGCCGGGGAGTTGCTTCCCTGGGGCACGGGAGAGGCAATCCCTGAGACCGCATGGTTCGAGTTTTGGATTGAGATCCCTCCCGGAGTGACCGAGGAAGGGCTGCAATCGGAGCTCAAGGCAGTGGTCGAGAAGGCGACCCAAAAGGTCCCTGCCCTCAAAAAGGTGTCCACGAGATGGGAACAGCGGACACGTTTCCTGCCAGGTAGCACCATGCCCGAGGACAACCCAGTTTTTAAGATTCTCTCCGAAAACCTGGCCTTTGTCACTGGCCAGCCAGCGTCGCACGATCCAGCTCCCTTTGCCTGTGACGGGTTCGTGTTTAATCTTTACAGCCCGACGCCGGTAGTAATCTTTGGACCCCGCGGCGGCAACGCCCATGCGCCTGACGAGTGGGTTGAGGTGGAAGACTTGATTACCTTGACCAAGACGTATGCTTTGACAATTGCTGACTGGCTAACTTGAGGGGGAAACCGACGCCTATCCGGCAAACTTTGGCTCGGCTATCCCCTGCACGTCTAACTTTATCCGGAAAAGGGCGCCCGCTGAGGGTTGCCCTTTTCGTGCTTCTTGGTCCAGGCCTGTCCAGGCAGTGGTAATGTACAATTCGTCCAGATTCTCTCCTCCGAAAACACAGCTAGTAACCTGTTGTGCTGGTAAGCGAACTACACGTTCCACCTTTCCGGTCGGGTCGTAACGAGTTACATTCCAGCCACCCCACTGAGCACCCCATACGAAGCCTTCGCTGTCGACGGTAAGGCCATCTGGATAAATGCCCTCTCCAGAGATGTGAGCAAAGGGCCGGCGATTGCTGATTGCCCCGGTCGCGGGGTCATAGTCGTATGCCCAAATTAGCCCGCGCATGGTCTCAGTAAAATACATCGTTCTATTGTCTGGGCTCCAACCGATGCCATTCGATTCCGCGATTCCTGCCTCCATCATGTGAATGGATCCATCCGGGTCCAGGCGGTAAAGAGAACCATCGGCAGCTTCAAAATCGGCTTCGTTCAATGTGCCAGCCCAGAATCGCCCCTGCCGATCAACTGCTCCATCGTTGAAACGGTTGGTAGGCTTGTCGGCTTCAGGGTCGCCGATAAAGTTGAGATCTTGGGTTTGGGGGTCCCAGAAAGCGAACCCGTTGGCAGCGGCTATGACAAATCCGCCTGAGGCACGAGCAGCCAGTGCGGTTATGCGCGTGTCGACATCGAAGGAGTCGTATGTGCCTGTCGACGCATGGAATCGAAAAACCCTTCGCTCATCAATGTCGATCCAGTACAGTGCACCCTCATCTGCGACCCAGATAGGGCTTTCTCCCAACTGATTTGTGATGGGTAGAACACGTTCTACTTGGCTCATTTTCACAGCTCCTTGGATGATGATTTCCCAATCTGCGTGGGGTAGTCTAATTGGCTATGGCCCAAAACCTACTCAGACGCGTACCTCGATATTGGCCAGTGCTCCCTCGGCCTTGGCCAGCAGGCTCCTCACTTCGCGTGATTGCTCCTCCGTCAGGAATGGTTGCGCGGGAGCAGCCAGGATGTCGTGAACTAGGTCGGTAGCTCGCTCCACTGCATCCTTGGCGCCCGCTGCTTCCCAGGCGAGCGCGTTCAACCGGTTGGCTAGCGGGGAGTAATAGTACTCATCCCGGAAATTGGCCAGGGTGTGTTCTTCCATAATAAACGTATTGTTAGGACCTACCTTGGCCACCAGGTCAGCCGCCAGTGTATCCTCGTTTACCCTGATGCCTCTCATGTGCCGGAAAAAGTGCCCAAACACGTCATCGTCGATCACAAGCTGCTCGAGGCTGACAGTGCCGACACAGGCCAGCGAGCCAGCCCCCCCATTCACATTGGCCCCCGCCATGACTGGCAGATAGCCATTAGCCCACTTTTCGAGCGTAGCCATGGGATCGGGTGTGCATGCGTCTGTACAAATGCCGTTGGAAGCTGTGGGCAGGCCGTAATAGCGTCCGACCTGGACGCAGGCCGCAGACATCAAGCCCACCTCCCCCATACTGATGGATGCCATTCCGGTCTTCATG
>CP070811.1:53960-56777 GCA_020343875.1 Anaerolineales bacterium
CGGAGAGTCACGCGGTGATGAGTCTCACTTCCCCGCTCGCTGACGGTTACCTGGCACTCGTATTGATCTTCCTGGCCCGATACCTTGACCTCAATACTCGCCATAGCCAACCTCCCTTTTCAACTCATGTGTTTCCTATGTTATGTACAGTCTCAGCTCCGTTTACAACTGAGGACTTGGCGGTTGCCAGTCTCCATTTATGCCCCGGGGGCGGGCCTGAGGCGCAAATACCAACTTGCCCAGGGCAAAAAGAGGGCTACTATCACAGCCGCTAGGTTGATCCCCACCAGTATGCTGGGGAAAATCACCCTTCCTCTGGCTCTGGCGACGAAATCTTCATGCGACCCGGCATACACGATCTCGGCCCGAATGGAGGTTGTTTCTGTCCCTTTGTTTGCCCCCAGCATTACGACACCACGCTCCAATGTCCCGACCACGATCACCGGTTGACCGGGAGCAAGGAAAAGCACGCCATCGGAGGAATAGGGCCACGCCCGCTCTTCAAAATCATCGTTGCTTATGACCGCATCGCCGCCGTCCAGGCCAATCAACAAGCTGGAAGGCACGTACCGGGTGCAACCATCATCGTCACAATCAATGTAGGTGACGTAGTTCTCCACAGGCGTCGGGTTCTCCAGGCTGACGATGCCATCCAGGATAATGGGAGCGCCAGTGTCAACCTTGTCCAAGTCCTCTATGGACAAAACGGGAAGCATATCGGCAGCCATCAACAGGCTACTACGCCCCGCCTGGGCGAAGAGCGCATTAACCAGAAAAAACACCCCGATGAAGGCAAAGGCCAGGGCGAGTTTTCCAACTTCAGCTCTGGTCGCGGCCCTGCGCAGCCGAAAATAATAAAGCAGCCCACCCAACAGGCAACCGAATACAAAGACGAAAACATTTGCAGCCATATCTGTGACAAACCCCAGTCTTACCCCGCATTGGCGCCCTCCAGGAAAGGATACCATAACTCCTGGCCCCTTGCAATAGCTACCACAATCAGGCTGCGTCCCAAAGAATGGGCAAGCACAGGGGCGTTTCCCCCCAGGTTTGTCCCAATTTCCCAATAGTTGGCGACTCAGCCCACAATCACACAGGCCCACTCAATAGGCAGCATTCAGTCTGGTTAGTTACCATGCAGGGCCTAGACAGAATTGAGGGCATCCCCGGTGAGTGGAGATGCCCTCAGGTTAACCTCTGTCTGACCTGGTACTGGCCACTACTTGGTACTTGCTCACAAATAACTTGGCATTCCTAAGGCGGTCCTGTGCCTGATGCCTGTGCCAAGGCACGAAGTTATTGTCGTGGCCTAATTGCCACACAGTTGGGGGTCAAAGGCAATCGCGTCTGTCCACACATCGTTCCCCCCAGGATGGCCAGGTCTCTGATATACCTTGAAAGCGTAATTTCCGGCGCCCTCCAGGGGGACTTTGGACAGAAGGTATTCCTGCAACGTATCCAGAGGGGGTAATTCTTCCCTGGCCACCATCTGGCCAAGCTTTGGGGAACCGCTCAGAGCATACCACAGCTCCCAGTCGGTAGGCCCGGCCATGGCCCGGTCGCCGCTGTTCATCACGCTGGCCCAGACGGTAACCTCGCCTTCGCAATCGATACCCTGGCCGGTGAACCCAAGGCCGCTTCTGTCCCATACGTCCGAGGTCGGCTCCTGAGTGGGTGCCATGGTTGGGGCAGCAGTAGGTAGCTCGACTTTCTCCTGAGTTGGGGTGGCAGTCGGCGTCCTGGACACGCCCGACGTCGGGCCAGGAGTGGGCGCCCCCGGCTCCGTAGCCACCGGAGTAGGAGTAAGAGTGGAAGTGGGAGCAAGCGGCCTGGATGGCTCAATGGTGGGGGTAGCGGTGGGCGACCCGGGCGATGACGTCGCTAAGCTGGGCGTGGCAACCACGGATGGCTTCGAGGTTGGGGTAGAATTGGGCGTCTCGAGCAACTCTGGCTCTGGGGTAGCCTGGGGCGTTGCCGGTGCTTCAGTAGCTGCCGGGAAAAGCAGAGGCATCGATGTTTCAGCCACGCCGGTCGTCCCCTGTGGCGCCGGTGTTGGGGTGGATTCCGATTCACGAGGCTGCAGCGTGTCTGCCAGGCTGGGCGGCTCCAGCGTGATTGGGGGAGCAAGAGTCGTCGTCGGCACTTCGAAAACCTGCCCATCCAAGGCAGACCGGGCCCGCTTGTTGGCCTCCACCGCCGCAGCCAGGGCCCGCTCCAAGTCGGAACGAGAGCTTTCAGGAGCCTGATCCAACAACTCTCCTAGTACCATCTGCTGGCGCTGGGTATGGGAGGCAACAGCCCTCAGCATTTCGGAGTCAGCCTGCTCGGCAGCGGCCAGCCCTCGCTCAGTTTCGCGCTCCAAAGCACCCAGAACCGTCCGGTACACCGTACCGTCCCGGGCGAAGAGGGCCTCCAGCTCAATCAGGCGGCGATCCGCCCACGCCAGATGGACCCGGGCCTGGAGTCGGGGGGTAAAGGCCGCCGACGACACAAGGCTTTCGGTAGCTCGCTTGATCGGATACAGCTGGCTGCCTGGCAGGCTGGTCGACGCCGCAGAAACCGTAATCGCACCAGCGCTCAGAAGTACTCCCAGCAACAAGATCCCTGCTACGGTGGCCATGGTCAGCCGGCGGGTGATAGCCAGCACATAGGGCCAGACGCCCGGTCGTCCAGAGTGCAGCCGGCGTTGCCGCCGAGCGCGTAGGCCGGCCGCCTGGGCCTGCATACGCGCCTGGGCCGCAGCGAAGCCCTCAGCCGACATAGGAGGCCCTTCTGGGACACGCAGCATCTCAGCCACCTGCAACAATGCAGCCAGCC
>CP070811.1:56877-61309 GCA_020343875.1 Anaerolineales bacterium
CCTTGTTGGCTCTACCCTACTTGCAGTGCGCCGGAGCGAGAAGCTAGCCGGTTTGACACCCCTTTTGCTTCGTGGTATGATGTTGGTTGTTCTTTTTAGCACTCTAAGGTTGAGAGTGCTAAAGCCTAGAAGAGCTGAGACGTATGTCAGATCCCGAACTCACCCAGCGTTGTCAGGCTGTGCTACGTCTGGTAGTGCGCGAACATATTAGAACGGCAGCACCGGTTAGCTCCAAAGCCATTAGCGAAGGCTACAACTTGGGAGTCAGCTCGGCGACCGTTCGCAACGAAATGGCAGCCTTGGAGGAGCGAGGCTATCTGACCCATCCCCACACGTCGGCAGGTCGGATACCCACCGAGCGCGGGTATCGCTACTTTGTGGAGAAGCTGATGGGCGAGAGTCAGCTTTCGCCCACCGAACGGCGCACCATCAGCCATCAGTTTCACCAGGCCCGGCTTGAACTGGACCAGTGGATGCGCTTGTCGGCGGCGGTACTGGCCCACAATGCCCAGGGCGCGTCGCTGGTCACAGCCCCCAAGTCGCTGAAGTGCCGGCTGAAACACCTGGAGCTCATTTCTATCCGCGACGAGGTGGTTCTGCTGATCCTGGTCTTGCAGGAGGGTACCGTCAAACAGCAGATCCTCTCTCTAGATGCACCGGTAACCCAGGACGAATTGGCCCCAATTGCGCGCCATCTGACTCATCTCTGGTCGGGCTGTGACCACACGGAACTGTCAGCTACCTGCGGCAGCCTGGTGAGTTTTGAGGGGCAGGTGGCGGACGTGGTACTCGATATTATGCAGCGCCTGGACACGCGCACTAGCAGCGAAATCTATCGCGACGGTTTGTTGAATGTACTCAACCAATCCGAAACGGCCCAGAGCGATAGCGCCCAGCAAATACTACGTGCGTTGGAAGGGCGCCAATTTGTTGAGGGAATGGTTAGCGACGTCATGCAGCACGGGGGCCTTCAAATCATCATCGGCGGCGAAGGTCGCTGGGAAGAACTGTCGGAAGTCAGTGTCGTGCTGACTCGTTACGGTATCGACGACAAAGCCACCGGGGCACTGGGTGTGCTGGGCCCCATCCGTATGCAGTATGGCCGGGTCGTGTCAGTGGTCCGCTACGTATCGCAATTGATGAGCGATCTTATCACTGATCTCTACGGTCAATGAGTCGCCTTTCTCGGAGGAGCGATCTCTATGACCTGTGAGATGCCTTCTGAGTGCCCTGGTAGCCGAACGTCCCTGCTCGGCTGTTATGAGCTGCCGTGGTCCCAATCGCGCACTGAGAAGACAAAAAAGGAGAGATATAGAAACCTATGAGTGACGTAAAGCCTGTAGCATCAGATTCGCTTCAGCACGAAAGTGTCTCCCCTTCGGGGAAAAGCAAAAAAAACCTGGAGCCTGAAGAGCGAGCCCCTTCCCAGGCAGAGGCAGAGCAGCCACAGGACGGTCAAGCCACGTCGCCTGAAGAGGAAGAGCAGGGGATAGAAGCAGCGGAAGTGACTGAGGAGAATAATCTGGAGACCTTGCAGGCTGAACTGGAACAGGTTCGGGCTCAGGCATCCGAATACCTTGACGGCTGGCAAAGAGCACGGGCAGAATTTGCCAACTACAAGAAACGTGTGGACCTTGAACGTGAGGAATTGCGAAGATCTGGCAACGACGCCTTGTTGCTTAAACTGTTGCCTGTCGTAGACGACTTTGAGCGGGCCTTCCAGACCTTGCCCGAGGGTTTTGCAGGCAGCTCCTGGATGGATGGTATTACCATGATTCTGCGCAAACTGCAGTCCGTCCTGGAAAGCGAGAATGTAACCCCTATTCAGGCCACCGGGCAGCCCTTTGATCCCCAGTGGCACCAAGCGATTCTTCACGAGGAAACCACCGAACATCCCGACGGGTACGTCAGCCAGGAGATGCAACGCGGTTATCGACTGGGTGACCGGGTATTACGCCCCTCCATGGTGAAGGTGGCCAGCAACCAAAAAGAAACAGTTAGTGAGGAGTAGCCAGTAACGAGTGATGAGCAGGTTTTTGCACCCTGATAGCCGAACCATGATGTGTGATAATTCACTCGTGCCTGGTTACGTGTCGTCTAGAAACTATCACAAGGAGCACAAACGCAATGGGCAAAATTATAGGCATTGACCTGGGAACGACCAACTCTGTAGTAGCAGTGATGGAGGGAGGGGAGCCAGTCGTTATCCCCACGGCTGAGGGCTCACGTCTTTGCCCGTCAGTTGTGGCCGTCAACCCCAAAACCGGTGAGCGGATGGTGGGCCAGGTCGCCCGCCGTCAGGCCATCGTCAATCCCGAAAATACAATCTTCTCCATCAAGCGCTTTATGGGGCGCAAGTACAAGGATGCTGAAGTACAACATGCCCTGGCGCATATTCCTTACCAGGTCAAAGAGGCCCCCAACGGCGATGTGCGAGTTGTGATGGGCGACAAGGACTACTCGCCACCCGAAATCAGCGCTATGATCTTGCAGAAGCTAAAGGCCGATGCAGAGGCCTATCTGGGCCAGACAGTCACCCAGGCGGTAATCACGGTCCCCGCCTACTTCAACGATAGCCAGCGTCAGGCGACAAAAGACGCAGGAAAGATCGCTGGGCTGGAGGTACTCCGCATTATCAACGAGCCGACTGCCTCCAGCTTGGCCTATGGGCTGGACAAAAAGACTGATGAGCGCATTGCCGTCTACGATCTCGGCGGTGGCACCTTCGACATCTCCATCCTTGATGTAGGCGACGGCGTGTTTGAGGTCAAGTCCACTAATGGCGACACTTTCTTGGGCGGTGACGACTTCGATCAGCGCATCATAGACTGGGTTGCCAGCGAATACAAGAAGGAGCAAGGCATTGATCTGCGAGCCGATAAGCAGGCGCTTCAGCGGATGAAAGAGGCAGCCGAAAAGGCCAAGATCGAGCTCTCGACCACCATGCAAAGCGAGATCAACCTGCCCTTTATCACGGCCGACGCCTCCGGCCCCAAGCACCTGACCATGACCCTCACCCGCGCCAAGCTGGAGCAACTCACCGAAGACCTGGTCGCACGCTCACTGGGCCCCTGTAAGCGGGCCATGGAAGATGCCAAGTTCAGCCCCGATCAGATTAACGAAGTCGTGTTGGTGGGTGGCCAGACACGCAGCCCAGCGGTACAGGAAGCCGTCAAGAATCTGTTCCGCCGGGGCCCGCACAAGGGTGTCAACCCTGACGAGGTGGTGGCCATTGGTGCCGCCATCCAGGCTGGCGTGTTGGGCGGTGAAGTGAAAGACGTGCTGCTGCTCGACGTCACACCACTGACGCTGGGCATCGAGACGCTAGGCGGGGTGGCCACCGCCCTTATCGAGCGCAACACCACCATCCCCACCCGCAAGGGGCAGATCTTCTCCACGGCGGCGGACAGCCAGACCAGTGTCGAGATCAAGGTAGTCCAGGGTGAGCGCCCCATGGCCACTGATAACAAGTTGTTGGGCAACTTCATCCTGGATGGCATCCCGCCCGCCCCGCGCGGCGTACCCCAAATCGAAGTCACCTTCGACATTGACGCTGACGGCATCTTGCACGTCAGCGCCCAGGACAAAGCTACTGGCAAAGAGCAGAAGATCACTATCACAGCCTCCAGCGGTCTCAACGATTCCGAGATCGACCAGATGGTACAGGATGCCGAGCGACATCGTGAAGAGGACCAAAAACGTAAGGAAGAAGTAGAAGCCCGCAACCACGCCGACAGCCTGGTCTACGCCGCTGAGAAGACGCTGCGTGACCTCGGCGACAAAGTCCCGGAGCAGGTTAAGAGCGACGTAGAAGCCAAAGCTCAAGCAGTACGCGATGCACTGGCTGGTTCGGATGTGTCACTTATAAAAAGCAAGACCGAAGAATTACAGGTAGCGGTGCAACAGATTGGGGCCAGCATGTATGAGCAACCTGGTGCGGCTCCCGGTGCCGGCGAGCCGCCGCCCGACCAGGCCGACCAGGACAAGCCCCAGGACGAGGATGTGGTGGAGGGAGAGTTTGAAGAGGCGTAATGAGCAGCAAGCGTGACTACTATGAGGTGCTGGGCGTAGGCCGTACGGCGAGCGCCGACGAAGTAAAAAAAGCCTATCGGCAGCTGGCACGTCAATATCACCCTGACGTAAGCCGGGAAGCGGACGCCGAAGCTCGCTTCAAGGAGATCAACGAAGCCTACGAAGTGCTGAGTGATCAGCAAAAAAGGGCCACCTACGACCGGTTTGGGCATGCCGGAGTTCAAGGCATGGGCGGCTTTGAAGGCTTTGGCGGCTTCCGGGACCCCTTTGAGATATTCGAAGAGCTGTTTGGGACTAGCTTTGGCATGGGGGGCCGCAGACAGGCCCGGCGTGGTCCACGTCGCGGCGCCGACCTGCGCTATGACCTGGAGATCCAGTTTGAAGAAGCGATCTTTGGCGC
>CP070811.1:61409-63947 GCA_020343875.1 Anaerolineales bacterium
AGCATCTTTATGGGCGATACTGGCAGCCTGTTCCTGGGCTTTATGCTGGCTGCCCTGGGCATCAAATTACGTTTCCCGGGCAATACCGACACCGTCACCTGGATGGTGCCCGTGATCGTGTTGGGCGTACCCATCTTCGACACGACACTGGTTGTCTTTTCGCGCATTCGGCGTGGGCTGCACCCCGTTACGCCAGGTAAAGACCATGCCTCACACCGGCTGGTACGCATAGGATTCACCCAGCGTGAGGCGGTGATGGCCCTTTACCTGGTAGGCGGTATGTTGGGTATGGTGGCCGTATTTGTGACCCAGGCCGATCTGGTCGAAGCGTATCTTTTTGGAGGGGCAGTGTTTCTGGCGGCGGTGTACGGCATCTGGCGCTTGGAGAAAATCCCACTTGATCGGTAAGCAGGTAGCAGCCTCGCTACTCGCTTCTGGGCCACTCCGCTTGTCCTCCGTTGAGGTGAATGCTCAGTGAAAACCCTGCAACAGAAAATCGCTGACAGATCAGCTCAGGTGGCGATCATTGGCCTGGGATACGTCGGCCTGCCTCTGGCCTTTGGGCTAAGCAAGGCTGGCTTTCAGGTAACCGGGATTGACCTGGATCCGAAGAAGGTTGAGGCCTTGCAGAGGGGTATGAGTTATATCCCCGATGTCCCAGGCGAAGGTCTGGCTCCCCTGGTATCCGAAGGGCGCCTGCAAGCTACAACGGATTATGACATCCTCGACCAAGCAGACGCTGTGTTTATTTGCGTCCCCACCCCTTTCAACGCGATGAGGGCACCCGACCTGTCTTTTGTTGAGAGCGCAGCCCGCGGCATTACACCCCACCTACATGCCGACCAGCTGGTGGTGCTGCAGAGCACTACCTATCCCGGCACCACCGAGGAATTTGTGCAGCCGATCCTGGAGACCTCAGGCCTGAAGGCTGGCGAGGATTTCTTCCTGGCCTTTTCGCCCGAACGAATTGACCCCGGCAACCGGCAGTTCACGGTGGACAATACGCCCAAGGTGGTAGGCGGCTTCACGCCTAAGTGTGCCCAGCTGGCGGGTAATTTGCTCGCACATTTGACCCCTGAGATCCACCCCGTCTCATCGCCGCGTGCAGCCGAGATGACCAAGCTGCTCGAAAACATCTTCCGTAGCGTGAACATCGCTCTCGTCAACGAGCTAACCTTGCTGGCCGAGCGTATGCACATTGACATCTGGGAGGTCATCGAGGCAGCCAAAACCAAGCCTTTCGGCTTCATGCCCTTCTACCCAGGCCCCGGGGTTGGCGGGCATTGCATCCCGGTGGATCCATATTACCTGTCGTGGAAAGCTCGCGAGTACGATTTCTACACCAAGTTCATCGAACTGGCCGCTGAGGTGAACAGCGAAATGCCCTACCACGCGGTGCAAAAGGTGATCCAAGGGCTCAACCAGCATGGCCGCTCCATCAAAGAAGCCAGTGTGCTGATATTGGGGGTCGCGTTCAAGCCCAACGTGGATGATGCCCGCAACTCCCCTGCAGAGCGGGTGATCGAACTTCTGCTGAAAGAAGGGGCACAGATTAGCTATTATGACCCTTACGTGCCCCACTTCCAAGTCGGCGGCGATGTCTTTCTGCGCAAAGCGGTACACTTCGACTCAGTGCCCATCACGCCCGAAACGCTGGCCCAGGCCGACTGCGTCCTGATTGTCACTGGGCACGCCAGCGTAGACTATGGGGGGGTTGTGAAGCACGCCCGCCTGGTGGTCGACACAGTGAACGCCACGCGAACGGTACAGCAGGGAAGTGATAAGATCATTCGGCTAGGTGGCGTGAGTTGAGAGGCCACCTCAGCCCTGACAAGACAAACTCCAATCAATGAGGAAGTGCAAGATGCGACGAATTATTCTGATAGCTGTGATGGTGACTCTGGCCCTGGGCCTGGCAGCCTGTGGTGGCTCTGCGGAACCGACGGGCAGTGCAAGCCAGGCAAGCGAGTGTAACACCGATCCGCGCCCCCTGGCCAACGTCGAGGCAACGCAGCGTAACGAGTACTACAGCAGCCCACCTGAGATGGTCATCGACCCGACCAAAACTTACCGAGCCACCATCCAGACCTCGCGCGGCGACATCGAGCTCGTGTTGGATGCCGTGGACGCACCCCAGACTGTAAACAACTTCGTCTTTTTAAGCTGTCAAGGGTTCTATGATGGCCTCACCTTCCACCGCTATGAGCCGGGTTTCGTCATCCAAGGAGGTGACCCGCTGGGCCTTGGGAACGGCGGCCCTGGCTACGTAGTCCCAGCCGAGATCAGTCTGCCTCACATCGAGGGAGCACTGGCCATGGCCCGCCTGTCCGACCAGGTCAATCCCCAGCGCGACTCCAGCGGGAGCCAGTTCTACATTACGTTGACCGCCACCCCCTTCTTGGATGGCGCTTACACCGTCTTCGGGCAGGTTACTGAGGGCATGGATGTGGTCCAGGCCATAAGGGGCAGTGACACAATCAATCGAGTCGTGATCACGGAGGAGTGAGCGCCAAGAGAAGCGACCGCTAGATAACAATC
>CP070811.1:64047-67447 GCA_020343875.1 Anaerolineales bacterium
TAGACCAAACAGCCTAGGCTGGTAAAGGCGGTACTCACATGGATCTGTCCGTGACCCCAAAAAGGAGGAATCTCACAATGAGCAAGAAATTGATCAGCCTGTTGATCTTGGTTGTGCTGGCCACAGGCTTGTTACCGGCTGTCGGAGTTGCTGCACCGCCCCTGCAAGAAGAAGGTGAAGTCTACACTGTTCAGAAAGACGATTGGCTCTCAAAGCTAGCTGACAAACAGTATGGAGACGTGCTGGCCTATCCTGCCATCGTCTATTACAATAACCTGAAGGCTGCGGAGGACAGCACCTTTGCCGTTATCGAAAATGCTGACCTTATCGAGGTGGGTTGGACCATCTACCTGCCCACTGCTGAAGAAGCCACCGCCTACCTGGGCGGTGAGGTGGGTATGGCGGCGGGGGAGCCAGGCTCGTTACGGGTCACCTTTTCCTGGCCTACGTTCATAGACCCCGCTGTTGGAAGCGACTTTTCCAGCTCGACCTCACTAGCCAATATCTATGATACCCTCATCTTCCCCAACAAGGACGCTGGTGTAGACCCCTGGCTGGCCGAATCATGGGACGTCTCAGACGATGGCCTGACCTACACCTTCAACCTGCGGAGAGGGGTCAGCTTCCATGACGGCAGCGAGTTACTGGCTAGCGATGTGGCCTACAGTTTCAATCGCCTCCAGACCATCGGAGAGGGTTATGCCTACCTGATCAGCGGTGTGGAGAGTGTGACAGCTGTGGATGACTACACAGTTGAGTTCAAGCTGGAGCGGCCTAGTGGCCTGTTTGTACCCAGCCTGGTCCGCTTGTACATCCTCAACGAGGACCTGGTGCGCCAGAATACTGCGGCCGAAGGCCCCTACGACGAAGAGGGTGACTATGGCAAAGAGTGGCTGCTCACCCACGATGCCGGCTCCGGGCCATACCGGGTGGTGGAGTTCCCCCTGGAAGAGTATCTGCTCATGGAGAAATTCAACAATTGGTGGAACGCTGCCACATTCAATCCCAATGCGCCTGGTCAGGCACGCTTCATTGCCACCACTGAGACGGCTACGGTCCGCGCGCTGATGGATGACCGTGAGCTAGAGATCACCGACCAATGGCAGACGGTCGAAGCCCTGGAAGCCCTGGACGCCATGGAGGGCATCGACATCACCGCCTTCTCCACGATGACTTCGTTCTACTATATGATGAACACCCGTAAGCCGCCCCTGGACGACATTCACTGTCGGCGGGCGATTTCCTGGGCCTTCGACTACGACCAGGCGGTCGCCCTGGAGTGGCCGGGCACCCAGCAGATGGTAGGGCCAGCACCGCATACCGTGGGTGGGCACAATCCGAACGTGTTGGTTTATGAGCGGGATCTGGACAAGGCGAACGAGGAACTGGCGCAATGCCAGTACGCCGCCGATATCCAGGATTACCCAGTTGAAGTTGTGTGGATCGCCGAGGTGCCGGCTGAAGAGAAATGGGCTTTGCTGTTCCAGGCCAACATGGCCGACATCGGCGTTCCGGTCGAGGTGGTCTCACAGCCGTGGCTGAGCGTAGTGGAGAACACCAGCGCCCAAGACACCAGCTCGCATATTGTGACTATCTACGTCTCGACTGACCTGCCGGAGGCGGGGCTGATGATCCAGCAACGCTACCACTCCAGCACGGCCAACACCTGGCAGCAGAACGAGTGGCTGCTGGATCCAGAGCTCGACGCAGAGATCGAGGACGCGCTGGCTACGGTTGACCAGGGGGCGCGCTTTGCCAAGTATGCGACGCTTCAGGAGGAGATCGTGGCATTGGCTCCGTCCCTGTTCCTGTACGATCAGCTTGAAAAGCATGCCGTCCAAAGTTATGTAGACTGGAAGCCTGAGGAAAACAGCAGTGTGATGGGCTATCAGATCTACGCGCCACGGATCGGGGTGACTGCTCCCTGATCGTGGTTGGTGGAGCCTTTTTACCGGGCGGGAAGCCCCCAACCACTTGGTCTGGGTGGGGGCTTCCTCATCAGCATATCAACCATCGTTCGGCCCTGTTTTCTGCCAGACTGTCTGGAAAGTGTCTCAGAAACCGGGTTTTCTCCCAGGACCTGTTTTCCCTGGCTCGGCCAGCCTGCTCTGGGCAGCCCAGGGGACGGGCTGAGCTTGCCATAACCTGACATTTCAGGCAGTTTCCAAGTATAGGTAATAGCCTTATGAAATTACTTGCCTTCCTTGTTCGACGTATCTTCCTGGCTATTTTCGTGCTGTTTGGATTATCCATCTTGATCTTTGTCATCGCGCGCATCCTGCCCGGCGACCCGGCTCGCACGGCGCTTGGTGCACGCGCGCCGCAGTGGGTGGTGGACAGGCTGCGCGAGGAAATGCACCTCAACGCCCCGCTGCACGTGCAATATGGCTTCTGGCTGCGCGACGCATTGCAGGGCGACTTTGGCATCTCGCTGGTCACCCGGCGGGATGTGGCCGATGACGTCAGGGAATTCTTCCCGGCCTCGATCGAGCTGGTCTTACTGGCCGGCCTGATTACCGGCGCAGGTGGCATAGCCTTGGGGACTCTGTCAGCCCGGCACAAGGACAAGTGGGTGGATAACGTGGTACGCGTGCTATCCTATGCGGGGGTGGTAACACCTGCTTTTGTGTTTGCCATTCTGTTCCTGCTCCTATTCGGCTTCGTCCTCGACTGGTTGCCCACCATTGGACGTTTGAGCCAGGATGTCGCCAGGCCGCCGACCGTGACCGGCTTGATGACAATCGACGCCTTGCTGGCCGGACAGTTGGCGACTTTTTGGGACGCGCTAAAACATCTCATCATGCCTGCCCTGGCGCTGGCTATGGGCTCAATGGCGCAGGAGGCACGTATCACGCGTGCCACGATGTCTGATAATCTGACCAAAGACTACATCGCTGCCGAGCGAGCCCTGGGCATTCCAGAGCGGATGGTGATGGGCCGTTTCTTGCTCAAACCATCTCTCATCCCCACTGTCTCTATTTTCGGCCTCGACTTTGCAGCCAACCTGAGTAACGCCTTCCTGGTGGAGCTTATTTTCAACTGGCCGGGGCTGTCACGCTACGGGGTGAACGCCATGTTGCGCAAAGACCTAAACGCCATCTCGGCCGTCATCTTGATTCTGGGCGTGACCTTTATAACCGTCAACATCATCGTTGACTTGGTGGTGGGGGCGCTCGATCCTAGAATTCGATTGCGTGCTACGAGGAGCGATTAGCGATGACCCAAGTCAATGCCCGTCAGCAAGTTGGTGAGACAGCGGTGAGGATAACCGAGCAGCAGCTCAGAAAATTGCAGCGCCAGAGCAGGCGGGAGCGGCTCGGGCGGGCATGGTATAAGTTCTCCCGCAACCCACTGTCCGTCATCGGGGCGGCTACAGTGCTGCTGGTAACCCTGATGGCAA
>CP070811.1:67547-71338 GCA_020343875.1 Anaerolineales bacterium
CCTATCGAGGCGAGCAAATCGGCGCTCACAAAAAGAGCCTGGCTTACGCCCTGACCTTCCAGGCTGAGGACCGCACCCTGACCGACAAAGAGGTAGCCAAGGTGCAAAGCAAAGTAGTGAAAACGCTGGAGAGGGAGCTGGGCGCCAAGTTGCGGGCATAGCTACCTCTACCCGAGTTAGTCAGAGCCCACGATACTTCGATAAAGTTCGTGGGCTTTTTTTGTGTGCCCGCCCGATGACAACCGGATGAAACTGGAGCACGGCCAGACTTTTGGGCTATTGAGTGGTCCAGACAAGCGTGATACAGTGGTCAAAACGCGCGCATTGAAGACATAACGCCGCCAGCCGCAGTTTGGCTGGGGTTCGTTTCGGGATACAGCTGAGCAATCGGAGGAGAGACTTTTGAATGAAGGGCAAAGGATTAAACGACAGACATTGCGCCTACTGCTGGTGGGTGGGGGGTTGGCGCTGGCCTTGGGCCTTGCCAACGCACCTCTGCCAACTCAGGCTACGTCCGATCTCCCCCACCAGCATATGGCCTCAGGCGGGGAACGTGGCAGGCAATCCGCTGGCACGACGGGCGGCTGGTCCGATCCCGTCGGCATCCGCCCTTCAGAGGTTATCACCCACTACGTCTTTCTGCCGCTGATCGCCAAGCCCAAAACCTGCCCGCCCATTTCAGGCGAGAGCTACAGCTCTCTGTCCGTCAACCCGCCTCCTACCGACCGGCCGGCGGAGATTCACGCGGACCTGAACCTGGCCCTGCGCGGCTACGAGCCGACCGACAAATACAAAGGGTTGATGGATTTCAACGGCGGTTTCGACCCGGGAGCGCCTCAGCTGCCGGGGCTCTTCGCTGACAACCGCACCGGCACCTTCAGCGCCGTGTACCAGATCTACGATTGGAACTGGGATTGCAACTGTCGAGGAGGTCTGGTCACCAGCCCCGAAGTCACTCTAGCCGGACTGGCGGTGACCCCTGACGAGACCATTCACGTGCCTGGTTCAGGCTACACCATCGGCAGCGGTTATGAAGTGCTGGTGCTGTACGCCAGCATGGAACGTATCACTCTTAACTACACGCGCGACGACACCGTGAGCGAAGGTTACACGCTGCACGTGGAAAACGTATGCGTGGAGCCCAACCTGCTGGCTCTTTACCAGGCCTGGAACAGCGCGGGGCGGGGCCAGTTGCCAGCCTTGCGAGCCGGGCAAGCCTTTGGCAGCGCCCTGGATGATGAGATTGGTGTCGTCATTCGAGACAAAGGCACCTCTATGGATCCCCGCTCACGAAAGGACTGGTGGCAGGGGCGATGACGCCCCTACTCGCCGAATGTGCGCAGGAAGTTGACCACGTGCCAGCGCTCTTCTTCGCTCAACACATCCTCCCAGGCTGGCATAGGCGTATCTGGTCGGCCATGGCTGATGATGTGGAACAAAGCGCCATCTGAGTTATCCTGAACGTGATCTGCGTGCAAATCGGCGGGCTTTTTCTCCAGCTCCTTGGCTGTAGGACCATCTCCTTGCCCGGTTTCGCCATGGCACACAACACAGTTGGCCGCATACAGCGCTGCCCCGGCTACCAGGCTCTCGTCATCGGCTTGAATTGGGTTCAGCATAGCGTCTGCTTCTTCCGGCACATCGTGTCCCATTGCTGACATGTGTTCATCTGCGTCGTGAGCATGCTCGTCATCATGCTCATGCGCCTGCATGTGCTGGGTCTCTTCCGCAGGCGTGTCTGCTTGCTGGACAGTCGAGGGGGACGACGGCCCGCCACCGCAAGCCGCCAATAGTAAAGCCGCTACCAAGCTGACAGCCAAAGCCACAACCAGTTTCTGCGTTATCCCTGTCACTGGTTTCCTCCTCTTTTTACGATGGTTGCCTATACTATAGCCTCCGGTAAAGCACCTGTCAAGGCACAAAGTCCAGGAGCCTGAGACGGCACAGGGGATGACTGTCATTCCGGCTATGCAGCTTGCCGAATCCAAGCCCACCTTGACAGCTGGGCCGGTATCGGTGTAACATTTACCAAGCCTATCGCCGCTAAGAGTGCCATTGTGACAAACGCGAAGATACTCATAATCGACGACGAACAGAGCATTATTGACCTGACGACGGCCTATCTGCGCCAGGAAAGCTACGAAGTCTATGCGGCCATGGACGGGCCGACTGGCTTGAAGGCAGCCCGGGCCTTGAAGCCGGACCTGATCGTGCTGGATGTGATGCTACCTGGTATGGATGGCATTGAACTGCTTACCCGGTTGCGACGCGAATCCAACGTGTACGTCATCATGCTTACCGCCAAGTCGGAGGAGACTGACAAGATCGTAGGCCTGTCGGTAGGCGCCGACGACTACCTGACCAAGCCATTCAGCCCGCGCGAGCTGGTAGCCCGCATCAAAGCCGCCCTACGCCGTCTTCGGGCCGAAGGTGGCCCCGCTGAAGCCCCTACGCTCACCTTCCGGCATGTGCATATTGATCCCGGTCGTCGCCAGGTAACTGTGGATGGTGAATTGGTGGCTCTAACCCCTATTGAATTCGACCTGCTCAAAACTCTGGCAGAACATCACGGCCTGGTGCTCAACCGCGAACAGCTCCTGGAAAAGGTGTGGGGCTACGACTTCTATGGCGAGGAGCGAGTGGTGGATGTCCACATCGGCCATATCCGGCAAAAGCTAGGCGATGACCGTTTTATCGTTACTGTGCGTGGGGTGGGCTACCGTTTTGAAGATGAGGTAGTCTGACTATGATAGGCTATTTGCGCCGTCACCTGGGCTGGAAGTTGTTCGTGTCGTACCTGACTGTGGTGCTGGTGGGAATAATCGTGCTGACCTCGGCAGCTGAGTTTGCGGTGCCCAGTGCCTTCGAGCGCCATCTGGCGGCTATGGCAATACTCATGGGGGATGCCGCAGCCGGCATGGAGACAGATCTCTTCACCAATTTCCGGCGCGCGGTCAACGAGGCACTCACCCTATCGACCCTGGCGGCCTTTCTGGTAGCGGTAGCCGTCAGCGTCTTTGTCAGCCGGCGAATCGTCACCCCCGTACGTGAGATGATGATCGCCAGCCAACGCATCGCGGAGGGACATTACGACGAACGCGTCAACGTCCCCGGCGAGCCCATCTGGAGCGAGCTAGACGAACTGGGCCGGTTGGCACTCAGCTTCAACCAGATGGCGGCTCAGCTAGAACACATTGAAGCCACACGCCGGGACCTCATCGGCAACGTAGCCCACGAATTGCGCACGCCGCTAGCCACCATCAAGGGCTCAATGGAAGGCCTGATTGACAATGTATTGCCCGCCGAGACCGTGACCTTCCAGCAAATCTATCGCGAGGCCGATCGCCTGCAGCGGTTGGTGCAAGACTTACAGGAACTCAGCCGGGTGGAAGCGGGCGCCTTCGAGTTGAACATTCGACCGGTGCCAGTGCACGACCTGGTGCAATCTGCCGTGGCTCGCCTGGGCAGGCAGTACGAGGAGAAGGGTGTCAGTCTGGAAATCGACGTGCCCCCCCTCCTGCCTCCCGTAAAGGCTGATCAGGATCGGATTGACCAGGTACTTCTGAACCTGGTGGGCAATGCCCTGCAATATTCCTCAGCCACAGGACGCGTGCGGATAACCGCCCGTCGGCATCGGGCTGAGGTGCACATTGCGGTAAGCGATACCGGGGTTGGCATTGCCGCCGAGCACCTACCGTTTATCTTCACCCGCTTTTACCGGGTGGATAAGTCGCGGGCCCGAGTAGGAGGCGGTAGCGGCATCGGGCTGACGATTGCCAAGCACCTGGTCG
>CP070811.1:71438-74884 GCA_020343875.1 Anaerolineales bacterium
CAGTCCACGTCGTCGTAGGTGAGCTGAATCTGGCCACGTTCGTCAATGAAGCGTTCGGCGCTATCCGGCGGGAAGCACAGCAGATCGAGGGGAGCTGAACGGCGCAGGCCTTCCAGCGCGTTGCTGACCAACCTCACATAGGGCTCAAGCCGGGTGTCCCACTTGGCAATGGCGAAGTGGGTGTCGCGGTAGCGCCGCACCAGGGAGCGGATCTTGGCCACGCCCACCTGCCCCGCCTCAGCCCAGAAGAGCGGTCGCCCATCGTGATCCAGAGCCACCAGGTCCGGCTTATAGCGGTCGCCGATACGCACTTCCACGCTCAGGTCGGGATAAAGTGGCAGGTAGAGCGCCCACAGGAAGGCCTTCATCAACACGTGCCTCTCCCGCTCGTTGGAGCGCTTGATAAAGACAACCTGCCTGCCGTGGGCGCGGAAGGTCCACTTACGCCGCAAGAACAAGTCGCTGCTCATGGACCCCAGTATACCCCGGCTAAACAGGTTTTGTAAACTCGGCTGCCCGCACGCTTGGATCGCATGCAATCAAGACAATATCATTGCAATATCTTGACAAATTATAGATTTTGGTGTATACTGAGTTTAATCTAGACGAGCGTAAGTTTTGATGTCGATTGTGAGGGAGGATATATCATGAGCCACATGCGAGCATTGATCTTAACTGTCATTCTGCTGGGAGCGTTTTTGGCTGCCCCCAACGCCTATGCCCACCGGCCCGAACAGGGCAACCCGGATGGGGTAACCCTGATTCCCAGTCCAACCACATCCTATGCCTATTATCAGGAGATACAGGAACCAGGGCAGCTCCATGTATATCAGTTTGAAGGCCAGGCCGGCCAATTCTTCCACGCCGGCATCAACATCCCCCAGCTGAATGGCTTAGAAGATTATGGAGTAAGTTTGGCCCTGCTGGGGCCTGGACTGCCCCCGCTGCCTGAAGACCAACTACCGCTTCGCGCTGCCGACGATGGACACGACCACCATCATAGCCCGCTCCAGGTCTTCCCCGACCTGCACCTGGACTCCGCTGGTGGCCTGGTGGCTGAGAGTCGCAAGAGTGAGGACTTCCACGAACCCTTCACCCAGACCAACTACTGGGGCCGCCAGGCGATCGATCTGGACCTGCCCCAAAGCGGCACCTACTACTTGCTGATCTGGAATCCCGACGGAGACGTGGGGAAGTATGTCCTGGACACGGGCACTGAAGAAGTATTCGGCTCGGCCGACCTATTCAGGTTCCCCCTTTGGTGGCTCAACACCCGGCTCTATTTCGAGCAGGCGCCTCAAATCATAGGTGTTGTAGCCCTGCTCGTATCAGCACTGTTCGGCTGGGTCCTATATCGCCGCAGACGAAAAACGACTGCCGAACGCCCGGCTGGCGAGAAGGGGCGCCTCCCTCAATCAATGGCTGAGCAGCAGCCCTGAGCTGGAGATGCGATCTGCTTTCGAAGCCAGGACCCTGAGGGCTCTCCAAGGCCCTCGGGGCCTGGCCCCTTTACCTAGCAACTCCCCAACCCACGTCCAGCGATCGTCCCCTGCTAGGGCTGGAACAATGACATTTCTAACACCTTCAGCAAGCTACAGGGCACAGGCACCTCCACCCCGCTCATTTGAACCACTGAAACCCAAACAGCATTGTCTCCTCCACCACAATGATGCTATAATTACTTTCGACCAGGCCAAGATCGACCCAGACGGCTTCCCGGCGCTGGCACCCTTCTAATTTCCACCATTCCAGCACTCTTACCAGCCAGGAGAACGCCGCCTGGCCCAGTGGCTTACGTCTTAGTATTTACCTGCTGGCGCGGGTGCCAAGGGGCTCCGGCTCCCACAGGCCCCCTGCCTCGTACAGGCAGGACGTTGCAGAAACCTGGCCGCTGTCACCTGATGGTCGTGATGCTATTGGAAAGATGTGACTGACATTTACTTCTTTTGGGTCACCATTCTCTAAGCGGAGGCGGACAACCTCATGATTGGTAGAATCTGGCACGGATGGACGAAACCTGAAAACGCGGACAAATACGAAAGACTTCTTAAAGAGGAGATTTTCCCAGGCATCGCTGCCAAGGGGGTCTCCGGATACAAAGGGATCCAGCTCTTCCGGCGGCCTATCAACAGCGATGAAGTCGAATTCATCACCCTCATGTGGTTTGACTCCTGGGAAGCGGTGAAGCAGTTCGCTGGAGAAGACTATCAGCGCGCCTACGTGCCCTCGAAGGCACGGGAGCTACTGGCAAGATTTGACGGGCATTCACAGCATTACGAGATCAGGGAACGCCTTGAGTACTAGTACCCCACCAGCTGATTCCGGGGTGTCAGATCAGGCCCTCATGGACACGACCTCTGACATAGCATCACCTTGTTGGTGGGGCACTAGTCTGAGTTGCGCCCCATTATCCTACGCGGTCCTGCAAGGGGGCTGAGGGAGGTGGTGATGGCACCATCTTTGAACGCCATCCAAGTATATGTCGAGATCGGGAACAAGCGAACCTTCGCCGGTGCAATCGATTGGCCGGGTTGGAGTCGAAGCGGGCGTGACCAGGCATCAGCGCTGGGGGCCCTCTTTGACTACGGGCCGCGTTACGCTCAGGTCTTGCACGCCGCACACATCGAGTTCCAGGCCCCAGTTGATCCAGCCAGCCTGGTCGTCATCGAGCGACTGGAGGGCAACCCGACCACCGATTTCGGCGCGCCTGCCATCACCCCCACCAGCGACAGGCAGCCGGTCGATTATGCCGAGTTTCAACGCTTTCAGGCGCTGCTGGAGGCATACTGGGGTGCATTTGATGCGGCGCTGCGCAGTGCTGCAGGCAAGGAGCTACTCAAAGGGCCGCGGGGTGGGGGTCGAGACATGGACGAGATCGTGCACCATGTGCTGGGTGCCGACGTGGGTTATCTCTCGCGGCTGGCCTGGAAGTTGAAGAAAAGCCAAGGGGAGGATCTCAGCCAGGAACTGAGTCGAACCCGGCAGGCGATTCTGAACGCCCTGGAGGCGGCGGTGCGTGGCGAGATGCCGGAGCGCGGCCCACGCGGAGGCCTCCTCTGGACACCCCGCTACTTCGTGCGCCGCGTGGCCTGGCATGTGCTCGATCACCTGTGGGAGATCCAGGACCGCGTCAACTGAGTCTGTCCCGCCAGGCCGGGGAGCCAGCCAAACCAACCTACGCCTCACGCAGGCAGAACGCCCGGCTGTACAAAGATTCTGAATCAAGGTTGGGTTAGTCGCGCGATCAAACCGCATGGCTGGCCAAGTGTTTGCCGCAAACCCCCTGTTTCCCGTGCCCGAGCCAACCCAACCTACGACGTACGCACGCGGAGCATGCCGCTGCATAGAGGTTCAGAAATTAACCCGCCCCTGCCGAAACAAGCCCATCCCCAATTTGGCTCGCAGGCGATGACCAGATCCCCGTCACAATTCTTGGCCAAACAGAA
>CP070811.1:74984-83269 GCA_020343875.1 Anaerolineales bacterium
CCCGCAAAGCGCTCCTCGGGAAAAGAACGGTCCGACCAAAGGCCCAGGCCATTTCTGGCTACCGCCACTTCATCGCAGCCAATGAACTTGATACAAGAAACGCAGTCCTTCCAAATCTTGCGTGGCAAGTCCTCGCGGGGCACGATGTGAAAGCCCATCTTGAGAAAGAAACCAGTCTTGCGAGTCAGGGCGAAAACCTTAGGGATCTCCAATTCAGCCGCTTGGGCCATCAGAGCATCCACCATCTGCCGGCCGACTCCCGCTCCCTGAACTTCGGGAGCCACCACCAGTGAGCGGATCTCGGCTAGATCAGCCCACAGGATCACCAGCGATCCACAGCCAACGATCTGTCCCTCCTGCTCGGCCACCACCCATTCGCGCACCGTCTGGTAGACCTCTTCAGTCGTACGCGGCAAGATCTCTCCCCGCCCAGCAAAGCGACCCACCAATGCGGCTATGCCAGGTACGTCCCCGATCCGCGCCCGTCTAAGCTCCACCATACGTCCTCCCGCATCGAGATTGGAGATGGTTACCGCCAGTTAAATCTCTAGTCTTCAATCTCTACCCTCGACTTCATCAAAAGCTACCTCCAGCCGATCCACCAGCTGGTCCAACTCGGCGAGGGTGATGGTCAGGGGCGGCAGCAGGCGCAGCACATTGGGGCCAGCCCCGCAGGCCAGGACTCCATGCCGGTAGGCAGCCGAGAGGATAGGCGCCACCTCCACCTCGCATTCAATCCCCCACATCAATCCCATACCCCGCGCCTCACGAGCCAGCTGGCTGGCCTCCACCAGCGCCGCCAGCCGGGCAGCCAGGTGCTCACCTTTGTCGCGGACGTCGGCCAGGAACTCAGGCGTCGATATCCGTTCCAGCACCACTTGGGCTACTCGGCACACCAGCGGCCCGCCTGCGAAGGTACTGCCGTGATCGCCGGGCACCATGGTGTCGGCCACAACCTGCGTCATCAGCACAGCCCCTATTGGCAGGCCATTGGCCAACGGCTTGGCCAGAACCATCAGGTCTGGCGTGACGCCATAGGCCTGGTGGGCCCACAAGTGACCGGTTCGTCCCAACCCACACTGGACCTCATCAAAGATAAGCAGGGCCCCCGCCTGGTCGCATGCAGCCCGAACCCTCTCCAGGAAGTCGACCGTAGCCGGGTGAACGCCGCCCTCTCCTTGCACTGGCTCCACAATGACAGCACATACCTCATCGGTGATGGCATCCTCGGCCGCAACCGGGTCATTGAAAGGCGCAAAGCACACCCCAGGGATCAGTGGCTCAAACGGAGCCCGGTACTTCTCGGTCGCTGTCGCCGAAAGAGCCCCCATGGTGCGGCCGTGGAAGGAGCCGCTGAAGGCCAGGATACCAGTCTTTTCCTGCCCGGAAAAGCGCCGAGCGTGCTTGCGCGCGAACTTCAGCGCCCCTTCCGCCGCCTCGGTTCCCGAATTACAAAAGAAGACCCGGTCGGCGAACGAGCGCTCCACCAATGACCGGGCCAGGACGGCGTGAGGTTCAGTGTGATACAGGTTGGAGACGTGAATCAGGCCCTCGGCCGCAGCCTGGATGGCAGCCACGACCTGGGCATCCCCGTGTCCCAACGCATTGACGGCAATGCCTGCCACCCCATCCAGGTAAGCCCGTCCCTCACTATCGAAGACCCGCGCCCCCTCCCCACGCACCAACACAAACTCCGGCCGCCGGTAGGTCTGCAGCACATATTCCTGCTCCATGGCGATCACGTCAGCTGAGTACCCTTCGCGCAATATGTCCGGCATTTCTTCCTCCTGCCAATTGGATTCCGAGGGCTGAAGGGCTGACCACCTCTTGCCTGAGACTCTGGAGAAGCGGAGCTAACTATCAGCCACAATTGTCCCCGAGTCTTGCGCCAGCCCCTGAAGATTGGTGATTCGCACCTCCGCCACACCACCTGAAACCGCCTCCAATGCAGAGCGAATCTTGGGCAACATGCCACCAGCAATCACACCCTCAGCTATGAGAGCTTCAGCTTGCCCGGTGCTGATACGCTGGATCAATTCATCCCCGGCCAAAACACCGGGTACATTGGACACAAAAACCAGCCTGCCCGCATCCAATGACTGGGCGACCGCCAGCGCCACATGGTCCGCATTTACGTTGAACATGCTGCCATCGGCTCCCCAGCAAATGGGGGAAAGGACGGGTGTGATACCATCTTCCAGCAAGCGCCGGAAGACTTGTGTCCGCACCTCGACAACCCGGCCTACCCAACCCAGGTCGCCGGCCGGATGCTCCAGCTTTTCCGCCTTGATCGCACCCCGGTCGACCCCTGACATGCCAAAAGCATCCACTCCCTCAGCAGTCAGGGCGGCCACCAACCGCTTGTTGACCCGGCCGGCCAGCACCATCTGCACCACGGCTAGCGACTCCACATCGGTGACACGCAGGCCATCAACATATTGCGGCTCCAGTCCCAGGCGCTCCTGCAAGGTGCGAATCTCCTTGCCGCCGCCGTGGACCAGCACCGGTGGCTCAGCCAATGCCTGCACCGCACGCACCAAGCCCCCGACGAAAACGGGATCGTCCAACTCGTTGCCGCCTACCTTGATGACTTGGATCATAAGTCCAGTCCCTGCGCTTCATCCAGGCCAAACATCAAGTTGAAATTCTGTACCGCCTGACCAGCCGCCCCTTTCAACAGATTGTCAATTGCGGAGCAAATGATGAGCTGTCCAGGCCCTGCCAGCGTAAGTGACAGCGCGCAGCGATTGGTATGCACAGCGTGAGCCAGAGTCGCCAGCTGCCCTTCTGGCAAAAGCCAAACGAAAGGCTCAAGGGCATAGGTTTCAAGATAGAGATTATGTATACTTGTCAGAGTCGTTGAGGATGGAACCGGTACGTACAGGGTGGACAGAATCCCCCGGTCCACAGGAGTCAAATGCGGGGAGAAGATGAGCGAGGCGCCAGGGCCCCCCAGGCTTTCAATCTCCTGGACCATCTCCGGCAGGTGCCGATGCGCACGCCCAATACTGTAGGGCGAGAAGTTCTCGTTGGCTTCAACGAAGTGAGTCTTGAGACTCGGCTTACGTCCCGCTCCACTCACCCCCGACTTGCTGTCGGCAATGATAGGGCCATCGCCGATAAGGCCAGCCTGGAGTAGCGGGTAGAGCGCCAGCAACACGCTGGTAGGATAGCAGCCTGGATTGGCAACCAGCGCCGCTCCACGAATCTGCTCCCGGTAGAGCTCAGGCAGGCCATAGACCGCCTCCGACAGCAGATGAGCGGCCATGTGATCCTGGCCATACCATTGCTTGTAGATCGCTGCGTCACGCAGGCGAAAGTCGGCCGACAGATCAATCACCCGAACCCCAGCCGCGTGGGCGCTCGCTACCGTCTCCATCGCTGCACCGTGGGGCAAGCAGGAAAAGACGGCCTCTACCGTACCAGGGTCAGCATCCTCCTTCGAAAGCAAATACAGGTCATACGGTACCGGGAATACATCACTCAATCGCATGCCAGCGCCGCTCTCTGAGGTGGCAAACGCCAGAGACAGGCTGGGATGTCGCCGCAAAATGCGGATTAGCTCAAAGCCGGTGTAACCGCTTGCTCCGTACACGCCAACTTTGATCATGTTGCCCCTCCCCAGCTAACAAAAAAACCAGCCTTCGTATCTGGAAGGCTGGCAACGGCGCCTCATGATTGGGAGCTAAACACCCCAATCGACCTATCCAGACTGGTCGTCCGGCTGGCTCCTACGAATCCTCCTGGGCAGCATAGCACTCGCAGGGTACGCATCGCCCGAAAGCTGAGTTTTCAAGGAATAGCGTTGGTCCATGACCATCACTCCGATAGACGAGAGTTTAGCATATTTGTAGTAGACTGTCAAGTAGATGCGAAATTGACAGTCTAGATCAACCGTGCTAGAATAAATGTGTAAAGTTTTAGAATCCATTCTGCGGCAAGCCATTTTTTGTGCAACAAGAGGAGAAGTATGGCCGACAGCAAAGAGAAATTGACTGTAGAGGGCACTGTGACTGAGGCTTTGCCCAATACGACTTTTCGCGTAGAGCTAGACAACGGGCATGAGGTCCTGGCTTACCTGTCGGGCAAGATGCGAAAGTATTACATCCGTGTCTTGCTTGGCGATCGCGTGCGCGTTGAACTATCGCCCTACGACCTGGAGCGTGGACGAATCGTCTACCGGCACAAGAAAGCACCCGTAAAGTCCGTCGAAGCCTAACCAAACCTCTTGGCAATTGGCTTCGTCGGTACCCTCCGTTCCCCCATGGCCGGCTGTTTTATGCGATTATCGCCCCGCCAACATCAAAGGACGCTCCGGTCCTTTTTTGTTGCCCTCTTTTGCCACATCCTGAACAAAACAAACTATTCCCCCACCTGAAAAAACCAGCCTTCGTGATCCATACTGGCTAAGTGACCTGCATCTCCTAGAGAAATGACATGTGTCACTTCTAAAATCTTATGAGATGTAAGATAATTTGAGTGCCTGTACTCGGTGAGTGCCTGTACTCGGTGAGTGCCTGCGCTCAAGGAGCACCCGTATCGTTTTGACACCTGTACCCTTGGGGCACCAGCGCCACCGGGACAACCTGCCCGGCCGTTAGGCCCGTGTGCCTGTTGGGTACTTGTAAGATGAAGAATAGGAGACATAAACGTGAAAAAGCAATTAGTCAAGGACTGGATGACTCACGAAGTGCTTAGCATCACACCCGAAACCACGTTGCCAGAAGCACATCGTCTAATGGTTCAAAAACAAATTCGCCGTCTACCCGTGATCCAGGATCACCGTCTGGTGGGCATAGTCACTCGTGGCGACGTGCGGGGTGCAGAGCCTTCTGGGGCCACTTCGTTAAGCATTTGGGAGTTGAACTATCTCATCTCCAACCTCAAGATTGAGCAAATCATGACACGTGACCCAATTACCATCTCGCAGGATGCCACCATTGGCGAGGCGGCCCGCGCGATGCTGGATAACAAGATCAGCGGGCTGCCCGCAATTGACGACAAGGGGGAAGTAGTTGGCATCATCACCGAATCCGATATCTTCCGCCTCATCGTCGAGAGGTGGGATGAGTTTGAGGAAGACCAGGCGTGAACTGCGCGAAACAAGATCCTGAACAGTGAGGGCTGAACACCCAGCGACAGGGCTGCCAACCCCTTCACCCGTGTGAGACAACTCATCCACCTGTCAAGGATCGCACAAATGACAACGGGTGATGGCAAGGCCATTGCCTCACAATACAGATGATACCCACACTGGTACCTTGAACGACAGGCCCTCCTGAAACGAGCGCCTGTCGTTTCATTCTGAATATTCAGCAGCCAGTGCGGGTTATCCCTTGCGCCGAAGTTGACAATCTGCGTGGCTTATGATGACATTCGTCATATGACCCAGCCGGTCAAGTATGATAGAATGTCTCGTGACAAAATTCACGAGCACGACTGCCGTGTCAAAGTTCCCGATTCGGATTGACTAAAGAAACGACTTTGTACCCTACTCTGGCCGGCCAGGCGACCGCTCGTGGCAGGAGGGCCAAGGTGCCAGTAATCAAATCGCTCGACGACTTGAAGCGACTGAAAGAGGAGGCGTTGGAAAAGCGCGCGGCGCGGTCGACTACCGGCCGGGTCCAGATCAAAGTTGGCATGGGTACCTGCAGCATTGCAGCTGGTGCCCGAGATACAATGGCGGCAATCCTCGAAAGCATCCAAGAAAAGGGCCTGAAAGATATTGTTGTTACGCAGGTAGGCTGCGCCGGACTTTGCGGGTTGGAACCTATCGTCGAAGTGGTGGTGGGCAATGAGCCGGCCGTCACCTATGGCAAAGTCTCCTCCGAAAGAGCAAAACAGATATTGCAGGAACATATTGTAGAAGCAAGACTCATCCCCCAATATGTAATTCCCGCTTAGCGCCAACCCAAGAAATCACGCCAGCAAATGAACTTCAGGCCCAGTTCCTGAGAATTGCAGTCACCGAGGAAATCTGGACGACCGGCACATAGTCATCTCTTCCCAAGAGGAGGGAGTATGCTCACCAGCATTCAAAGCGAGCAAGATGTGATCTCCATCGTAGAGTCAGCGGTCACGCGGCACGGCGCAAAATCTGAGTCCCTGGTTCCTATCCTAAGTGAGATCAATCAGGAATTCGGATATTTGCCTGGTGAAGTTCTGTCCGAGGTCAGCCGAGTGCTTAACATGCCCCGCAGCCACCTGATCTCTGTAGCCAGTTTCTATCACATGTTGTCCACCAAGCCCAGAGGCCGGCACCTGATCCAATTCTGCGAGAGCGCGCCTTGCCATGTGATGCACGGCCGACAGGTTTGGCAAATACTCCAGGACGAGTTAGGCCTGGAGCCAGGCCAGACAAGTGCGGATGGTAAGTGGACGCTGGTCACGTCCAGTTGTCTCGGCATCTGCGGAGTGGGGCCAGTCATCATCATTGACGATGATACCTATGGTAACGTCACGCCCGAGCGTGTGCCAGACATCCTGGCACGTTACGTGTAGAGAGGGAACACCATGAAGCCTATCCGTTCGTTGATGCTGGTCTCGAGCGATCCTGAAAGTACCAGGCGGGGTGCGCAGGAAGTACATCGACGGCTGCACCGGGAAATAAAGGCCTTGGACCTTGACGACGAGGTTGCAGTTTCGATGATCGGTGATGTTGGCCGCCACGATGCGCTGCCTATGGTGATTGTCTATCCGGAGGCGGTAATCTACGGGCCAGTTACGCCGGAAGACGTGCACTTCTTGGTTGAAGAACACCTTCACAAAGGACGGATTGCTGCAGGGCTCCAGGCCTCCGACCGAGAACTCTCCGGGCGGATTGCCTGGCTGTCTGCTCGTCGGGGCACGTTGCCGGCCGAGCAAAGGATCGTGTTGGCCAGGGTTGGCCTGATAGATCCCGAAAACATTGAAGATTATGTCATGTATGATGGCTATCAGGCTTTGGGTAAAGCATTGACCACCATGAGCCCTGCC
The DNA here is from genome assembly GCA_020343875.1 of Anaerolineales bacterium. Classification (GTDB taxonomy): domain Bacteria; phylum Chloroflexota; class Anaerolineae; order 4572-78; family NAK82. The sequence goes on from CP070811.1 coordinate 81,960, forward strand.
GATGTGATCAACGAGATTGGCAAGTCAGGCCTCAAAGGCAGGGGTGGGGCTGGATTCCCCACCGGCATGAAGTGGCGCTTTGTGTCCCAGGCAAACGGCTACCCCAAGTATGTTATCTGCAACGCTGACGAGAGTGAACCGGGGACCTTCAAGGATCGCCTGATACTGGAAGGGGACCCGCACAGCATTATCGAGGCTATGAGCATCACGGGATATGCGGTGGGCGCCAGCCAAGGCTACATATACATCCGTGGCGAGTATGCCTTGGCCCAAGACAGGCTACACAAGGCCATCAGCCAGGCCAGGCAACTGGGCTTCCTGGGGGAGAACCTCTTCGGCAGCGGCTTCAACTTTGATATTCACGTCCACATCGGCGCAGGTGCCTACATCTGCGGCGAGGAAACAGCCCTCATCGAGTCGATAGAAGGAAAACGAGGCGAGCCGCGTTCCCGCCCCCCCTACCCCACCACACACGGCCTGTGGGGAAAGCCATCCGTGGTGAACAACGTAGAAACGATTGCCAACGTCCCCTCCATCATCCGGAACGGTGCTGCCTGGTACAGGCACTTTGGCACCAGTAACAGCCCAGGCACGAAAGTATACACCATCCTGGGGAACGTGAACGTCACCGGTTTGATCGAAGTGCCGATGGGCATCACCTTGCGCGAGGTTATCGCCATTTATGGCAAAGGGATGAAAAATAGTGCCTCGCTGAAACTGGCACAGACTGGTGGCTCAAGCGGCTCCATCATCCCCGCCAGCTTGCAAGACACCCCGATGGACTTCGATTCCTATGCGCGTACCGGTGTCTCGCTAGGTTCAGGGGCTCTGCTGATCTGTGATGAAGACACGTGCGTCGTTGACCTGGCAAAGGTTTTGCTCAATTTCTTTAGACGTGAAAGCTGTGGCAAATGCACCCCGTGCCGAGTTGGTACCCAGCGTGCCCACCAGATTTTGACAGCCATTTCCGAGGGAATAGGAACCCAACGAGATCTGGACGACCTACAAATGCTGAGCGATAGACTAACGGAATTTTCCCATTGCGGCTTAGGCCAAACATCTGCCGTGCCCATTCGCGACATCTTCAGACACTTTAGGGCAGAGGTGGATGCCCACGTCCAATTAAAAGTGTGTCCGGCAGGTGCCTGCCCGATGAGTGGGCAATGGGTTAGCATCCACTGGGCTGGCAAAAGCGGCTTAAGCCCGATGTGATCAGTGGGGAGGATAGATAATGATCAGTGTGACCATTGATGGTAAGAGAATTGAAGTGCCCGAGGATACAGCGGTACTGCAGGCGGCAGAGATGGCCG
>CP070811.1:83369-87549 GCA_020343875.1 Anaerolineales bacterium
CTGACCGTCCACCAGCTCCAGCTCATCTTCAGGCGCTTCCAGGACCTTACTAGCCAATTTGAGGATCTTGGCGCGGACGGTCGAAGCGGCCGCGTTGATGGCATTGCCAGCTACCACCGCTCCCCGGCTAGCGAAGGTGCCCACTCCCCAATGGAATTGGCTGGTGTCACCAGTTACCACATGTACATCGCGAACGTCCACTCCCAAGTGATCGGCCACGATTTGAGCGAAGGAGGTGAAATGACCCTGCCCTTGAGTGCCGACACCGGTTGCCACGTTCACTTTTCCACTGGCTTCAACCGTGATCCGGGCGCCTTCGTAGGGGCCGACGCCAGTGCTCTCGATGAAAGAGGCAACTCCGATACCGACGAATTTGCCCTCAGCTCGGAGACGTGGTTGTTCCTCTTTCACGAACTGCTCGTAGCCAATCATGGAGACCGCTTTCTCCAAGGCAGGCAGGTAATTCCCGCTATCGTAGATGGTGGGCACAAAATCCTGGCCGATGATCTTCTGATGGACGGGGAATGCATCAGCAGGCAGAAAGTTTCGTCTCCGCATCTCAACCCGATCTATGCCAAGTTCCCTGGCGGCCACATCCAACATGCGCTCCATCACAAATATTCCTTGTGGCCGCCCAGCGCCCCGTACGGGGGTGACAATCATCTTGTTGGTGAACACCACCCTGCATTCAGTGTAGTAGTTGGGGACGTGATAGGGCCCCATGGCGTGAGTTTGGGTGTTGAGGGGTACAGTCAAGCCATAGGGATCATAGGCACCAGTATCGTGTAGGAACACGTCCCGTAGGCCCAAGATATGCCCATCTCGGGTAAGAGCCAGCTCAACATCGTGTATTTGCCCCCGCTCCTGGGTGGTGGACAGGAAGTTCTCCCGCCGGTCTTCGATCCATTTGATGGGCCGCCCCAACTTCATGGTCGCCCAGGCGAGGAGAACCTCCTCTGGCTGTGCAATCATGATCTTAGGGCCGAAGCCGCCACCCACAAAGGGGGCTATGACTCGCACCTGATTCTCAGAAAGGCCCAACATCTCGGCCAAGACGTTACGCACCCGAATTGGAGCCTGGGTGGTGTCCCACACGGTCAACTGTTGGCTTCTGGCGTCCCACTGAGCTACGATACCCCGATTCTCCAACGCCGCCGCCGCGCCCCGGTCAATTACGATGCGCCGTCTAATGACAACATCGGCCTCTTCTCGAGCCGCCTGGTAGTCGCCCTTCTGCTGAATGACGTGAGCCGCCAGATTAGAGTCCAGGTCATCGTGTACGAGCGGGGCGTCTGGCTCCAGGGCGCGCTCCAAATCTACCACCGCCTCCAACGACTCCGAATCAACCAGGATATCCTCAAGGGCATCTTCGGCGATGTAGCGACTTTCGGCGATAACAACGGCGATGGGATCACCGATGTGACGGGCTTTGTCTTTTACCATGGGGATTTGGGTGCGGGCGTGAAACACCACGCCCTGGATCGAATGAGGTGCTGGAACCTGCAAAGGGCCGGGCTGCCAAAAGTCGCCCATATCCTGAGCAGTATATACTGCCACCACCCCCGGTCGGCTCCGGGCGGCCGCTACGTCAACATTGTGCACACGGATGTGCGCACCGTATCTATCGCTTCGCAAAAAAGCCGCATGCAGCATACCAGGTATATCAACGTCATCCACAAACAGGGCTTGCCCAGTCAACAGGCGCGGGTCCTCGTTTCGTTTTACACGTTGACCTACGTACTTTCCGGCGCCTGTGCTTTGAGTGCCTGGGCTCGTGTGAGTGTTGGTCACGGTTCCCCTCCTATCCATATAAAACCGAAAGACGTAAAGCGTGTTGCATCAGCTGTAATCACTTATCTCCCGAAGGAAATGGCCGGTTGCGCCTTACGCTTTGTGTTTTACGCTCCCATCCTCTCCGCCGCCAGTTTAACTGCTTCAACAATATTCTGGTATCCGGTGCATCGACACAGGTTGCCGGCGATGGCCTCACGAATTTCCTCTTCGGTGGGGTTGGGCTTTTCCTCCAAGAAAGGCACCAGGGTCATCAGAAAGCCAGGAGTACAGAAGGCACATTGGAGCGCGTGCGCATCGCGAAAAGCTTGCTGAAGGGGATGCAGCTTATCCACGCTTCCCAGCCCTTCGACGGTAAGGACCTCGTGTCCGTCTGCCTGAATGGCAAACATCAGGCAAGACCGAACAGCCTGTCCATCAAACAGGATGGTGCAGGTACCGCATACACCATGTTCACAGCCAACATGTGTGCCTGTCAGGCCCAGCTCGTGGCGCAAGAAATCGCTCAACAACAAACGCGGCTCGACGGCGCGCTCGTAGGGGGTGCCATTGACGGTAACAGTAACATTCATCAGGTTATCCACATCAGCCTCCTATCCCCTTGGCACGGTCAAAGGCTTGCGTCAGCGATTGGCGGGCCAGTATCTTGACCAAATGACGACGATAGTCCGCTGAGGCGTGGATGTCGCTGCCAGGATCAACGTCGGCGCTGGCTGCCGTCTCGGCAGCGGCGCGAATAGCCTCAGGGGTAGGGAACTGGCCCTGCAGCAAGTCAGCCGCCCGACCGGCTTCCACCGGACCTTCACCGACACTCAAGAACACCAAACGTACCCGCTGGCACCGGCCTTGATGGTCCAGGGCTACCGAAGCTGCAGCACCTACCAATGCGTAGTCGCCGTGACGGCGAGCCACCTCCTGGAAAGAGCACCCGCTTCTAGGTGCCATAGGAGGCAAAGCGATTTCTACCAACAACTCATCCGGTTCTATAACAGTGGTAAAAAAGCCAACAAAAAACTCATCGGCCGACACCCAACGCTCTCCCGCTTGACTGCGAATTCGAAGGCGCGCATCCAGAGCCACGCTGACCGCAGGCAATTCGGCAGCCGGATCCGCATGGGCAATGCATCCCCCAAAGGTGCCCCGATTGCGAATTTGGGGATGGGCAATGTGAGGCATTGCCTCGAAGACCAAAGGCGCCCGCTCAGCAATCAGTGGGTCATGCTCGACTTGACTCTCGCGCGTCATAGCGCCCACCAGCACGCCGCCATCGCCGCCTGGTTTTATGTAAAATAGCTCTGATACATGGTTTAGATCGACAAGCACCGAAGGCTGAGCCAGGCGGAAATTCATGGTAGGTATCAGGCTCTGGCCGCCAGCCAGCACCTTGGCATCGTAGCCGTGTTCGGCCAAATGAGCCAGGGCCTCTTCCGCCGTGGTTGGCGCATAGTATTTAAAAGGGGCTGGCTTCATGGAGACATTACCTCCTTAAGCGTTTCCTGGGCGCCCTCCCGCGGGCCTCAGAATCAGAATCGGTGAGGCATTCCCGGTGTTGAAACACATTTCCACTTGAAATGGTGCCCCAACCTGCGAGAGAGTGAGTAGTATCCAAGATATTGATGCCTCAAGAGCTACTCACCCGAAGGCAGTCGCTCGAACCAGAAGGGAGAAGGCTTGCTTTTGCCTCCCATCCACAACTGGTACGTGATTTGCATGTGCCCTAGATGTAGCGCAGTGTGATCGATGATATGCAAGATTCCCCAGCGAACGGGGACCGATCGGCCGTCTACCTCGCGGGTGCCATCCAAATCTGCAAGAGACAGGGTAGTGAGCACGGCCCGGGTCTCGGCGCCAGCTTCTTCTAAGAGACGCCGAAGCTCAGCGGGGTCGGTCGTCTGAGTGGCAAATTCTGCATCCCGATCTCGGGTGGCAGGATGGCCACCTACCACTTCTGCAATCCAGAAGTGCTCTGAACCGGCGATATGAGCCGCCAGGACCGCCAGTGAATTGGCGGCATGATCATGGGTATCCTCGACAGGACACCAGTTCAGAGCCTCTGCCGGCAGGTCAGCAATCAAGTCGCTGACCTGCCGGCGCAAATCTTCAATTCGCTGCAAGTAATTGTCAACTTCTGACGACACTGTGCTCACTCCCCTGATTTAGATCAAAGGCACCAGCCTGGGGTGCACCGCAGATTCTTGGGACATCGGGACAAACCTGGGAGGAATACGGTGGGAATCCCCCCGCCCCCCCTGTGCTTCCTCATTTTTTGAGATGCACCCCCGGCCTGAAGTCGCTCCGGTTTTCAACGGGTGAGGGGTTAGGCTTAGCTCCCCTCTTTGAAGGCGACGAAACGCCCCCACATAGATGCAATCTCCATACCTTTCTGAAG
>CP070811.1:87649-92263 GCA_020343875.1 Anaerolineales bacterium
AGACATTCCCGGCCAGACCTGAGCTGATAGGCTTGAGGCGGATAGCCATATCCGCCCAGACCTCACCCTTTCCAGGCCACCCCATCCCCCCAAGTGGGGCAAGATAACTGTGCGCCACAACTACGGTGCCAGTTTGAAAGGAGGTCAACCATGAGAGTCCAGAAATCCATAGAGATTGAAGCGCCACCGGAAAGGATTTGGCCTTACCTGGTCGAGCCTGAGAAGATTCTCGACTGGTATCTTCCCCTGCAAAAATTCGAGTATACCGGCCAGCAGCGGGGTAGCGTGGGCACACCCGTCTATTTCCAGCAAAAAGCTCCTGGCGAATCCATGAAACTGAACTGTGTGATTACCGAATGGGTAGAGAATACGAGGCTATCCTTCAAGATGACCTCAGGCAACATGCTGAAGAGTTACCAAGAGAGATGGAGCGTGGAGGCTACCCCGTCGGGCACCAGATTCACATTTGCAGAGCAGTACGAGTTTCCCTAACGGGTTTTGGATCAGGTGATCGGCCCCCTGGCTCAGCGCAGTTCGGAGGCCGCGGTGGAGAAAATGCTGACCAGGCCAAAGAGTTTGGTTGAGTCATAAGGGATTTGCCGCTCGGATAGGGGCGGGGCGGACACATCTCGTTGCGAGCCCCTTGAAGTGTAGCCCTACATACGCCGCATCGTGGAAACCCCATGATGGATGTGATGCACTCTGAGTCTTTTGCGGAACAGGTCCGTACAGGTGTACTCCCCGAGGTAGAGATTACGACCATCGGTGCCCAGCATGGAGATGGTGAAGTCGAAGGTGTTGATGATGATACTGGGAGGATCTTCGCCCTAGATGAGTAATACAATCTGGATAAGGTGCGTCCCCACAAACGGGGAAGCACGCGGGGGAGTGGGGGGATTCCCCCTGTCGAGTCCATGGGGGGCAACCCCATGCCAAATGTCCATTTAAGTCCCCCCCAGCTTGAAAAAAGGTGGTCCTTGGGTATTTCTCTTAAAACAAAAGTTTTAGGAGAAATCATATGGGTCACCCCGAAACCAGCCATGCGGATCGCGTGGCGATCATTGAACGACATGTGGCTGGCGAGGGCCTGCGAGAAATAGCCAACAGTATGAGATTTAATTATTACACGATCCGTCACTGGTGGCGGAATTACCAAGAAAAAGGTTGGTCGAGCCTTGAACCGCGTCGAAAAGGGCCACCCCAAATGGGTCTTTTGGGACAGTTCTCGCCCTTGACCAAGTATGTGCTGCTGCGATTGAAACGGCAACATCCGGGTTGGGGCGTGGATAAACTGCTGCTGGAACTGAAACGGCGGCCCAGTTTGAAAGGTCAGCGTTTGCCCAAACGGAGTGCCGCCGCTAGCTATCTGGCTCAGTTTGGTAGCCGCTTGAACAGACCCCGTCGTCTGCCAACTAAGCGACCCCAAGGCATGCCCTTGAGGGCTAGTGAGCCGCATCAATGCTGGCAAATTGACTTCAAAGGTGAAGAGACAGTGGCTGGTTGCCAACTGATAGTGGCTCCCTTGATGGTCTGTGATGAAGCCAGCGGAGCGCCTTTGGGCGGTTTTATGCACACGGTTAGGGCTAAAGGGCGCCGGACGGGTCTGACCGTCCCTGTGGTCCAACAAGATTTGCGTCAGGCGTTTGCTCAGTGGGGCTTGCCTGATGCGATCCGGCTTGACCGTGACCCGCTGCTGGTCGGCAGTACCCGTCTGCAATGGCCAGGCACTCTGCTGTTGTGGCTGATCGGCCTGGGCATCACCCCCATCATCAACCGGGCTTATCGCCCCACCGACAATGCCATTGTCGAACGCAACCACTGGACTTGGGAGCTGCATGTTTTGCTGGAACAAGTCTACCAGAATCAAACAGAGATCCAGCAAGCCACTGATCAGGATTTTGCCGACCGCCGAAATGAGTTGCCTTCCCTTCATCCGGGTTGCCAGAAACGCCCCCCCATAGTCGCTTATCCAACTTTGAAGGAAAAACGACGGCCCTATACGCTTGCCCAAGAAACGACCTATTTTGACCTCAAACGGGTCGATCACTATTTGAGCCAATGGGAATGGCAACGAACCGTTGATAGTACCGGAAAAATCTCGTTGGCTGACCGAAACTACCCGGTGGGTAGAAGTTTTCGTCGGCAAATTGTCAAAATCCACTTTGATATGGAAACGCGTCAGTTTGTTTGCCACCATGTCGCAGGTCACGAACTGACCCGGTGGACTATCCATGAAGTCTCGCAAGATTACATTTTGGGAATTGAACAAACCCGTCTTTGACTTTATGGGGGGGCCTTAAATGGACACCCTCCTTGGGGTTGCCCCCCATGGACTCAACAAGGGGTCAGCCCCCCAGCCCCCAAACTTGGGGGTGAAGTCCCGGCCCCTATCAGCTGCTTGACAGCGGAGAAAAATCAGGCCATACCCCTGGTGATCCGAAGCCATTTCTAATTGGGACACATCCATGGACAGCTCTATGGTTCTAGTGGGTTGAACCCGCGAACGGCGACACAAACGATATCAACACAAGCTGCCGTTTTCTATGGTTGTGAAGATTGAGAAGTAGGCATGGAACCGACTGGGATGGTGAGTATGCACTTTGCAGCGAAATGAGGAGCCTGGAGTAATCCACTTACGAAACGATTGGCTCCAGGGCTTCAATAAGAGGGGGAAGATCTTGGGTAACAACCTCCCAGAGAACATCCTCGTCCAGATTCATATAATCATGCACGATCTTGTGACGCATGCCGATGATCTCCCGCCAGGCGATATTGGGCTGGGCTGCCTGGGTTTCGGATGTAACGCGCCTTGCGGCTTCTCCAAGTATCTGTACCAGATGGGCGAGAGCCAGGCGCAGAGTCTCGTCCTCGTTGTAGGCGTCGCGGCTGATGCCGCGCGTTTTGCTAGTTGCCTTTCGGGCTGTTTCCAGCATATGAGACAGGTAAAGCTCGTCATCCTTGGGCATACTGGATCTCCATTTCGGCCATCACTCGATCGCGAATGCGAGGGTGTAGGAATTTCGGCGTGACGAGATCGACCTGGCGGCCGCCCAGCAAGGCTGATAACTCATCTTGCATGCGGATCAAAGCCAGGCCTGGAACGTGGCCCGGCTCAAACTCCACCAACACGTCAATGTCACTCTCGGGATTGAAGTCCTCTCGCAGCACGGAGCCAAAGAGTGCCAGTTGGCGGATATGATGGCGCCGACAAAATTCAACAATTCGGCTTTTGGGAATTACAAGCTTGTCCTGTTGCATCTTAACGCATACTCGGTGGCTATCCACTCTACTCAGGCCCAAACATATGATACCATAACCCCAGCTCAGAAGAAAACTGCCGGGTCATAATTGGAGACGGTACCAGGCCGAACGCAGCCGTGGCCACTGAACCTCCGCTCGTCATCCGGCTTTGGCGGGCTGCATCACCGTCTCCCAGGCCGGCCAGGATGTCTACCTGCCGGTGATTATGAAGGACCAACCGTAAGCGTAATTTCAACCAGGCGGCGCGCCCGCCAATCCGGGCGCGCCGCTATTCTTTGGCCCTGGCGCGAAACACCGCCGAAAGGGAAAAAAGCTCAGGTCAAACCCCCAGTTATCCGCAGCGAATTCTAATTGCGACACATCCACAACTTGCCACGTAACGCCCCCCTTTTCTTGACGAGACGTACGGACAGTCCTCGAGACGCACGGTTGAAAATGACGCAGCATGGGACCGGTATAGCCTGGGCGGATGCTTCAGATCATGCGTTGGTGATGTATTGAAGCTGTAAATGGCAACACAAACCATACAAGTTGCCATGCGCTACAGTGGCGGCTATTCAGCAGCCGGCGCGGCTGGCCTGTAACCGAGCAAGAGTGTGGTACGTCTGGCAAAACCGGTTTGTGTGAGGGCAGAACCTGGATGGCGCGCCCCCTCAATTGCGGAGTGGATAGGCTCGGAACTGGTTATAAACAGGTGAAATATGTAGGTTTTTACTGATTCATTGACATCTGGTAGCAACTGTGATATAATTGTTTCACTGTTGTTCTTTCCAACCGAGGGAGTGGTAGCACTCCAACCAGCCACGGTGGGTGTAAAGATGCTACGCCACTGGGCTTTCCGATGCAACATCAGGGCAGATCTCTCTAGATGGCTGTCTGGAGAGGTTTGCCCTATTTGTTTTCCATGGTCCAGCGCGCAGCACCCGAAAGCGTTTCACTGACACCCCGCTGACCTCCTAACGCCAGATCGCCCACCAACTTGTCCTCGGCTTGCTGCTGGCGGCCGCCGGGCCTTCCTGCTGCGCTGCTGGCGAGAAGCGAGGGCCGGACCGCTCGGCGCCTATGCCTGGTCAAGGCGGGGGCCGGGAAGAGCGAACTCGGCTGTGCCAGCCTGGGAGCGCTGGTGGCCTACCTGCGACGGGAGCTGGAGGTCACCTTCACCGCTCACTCTACTGGCATTCCCACCAGTTGAAGCTGGACCTTCAGTAATGGCGGCACCCATTTCCACAGGCCGCCCAGACTTCAAAAGTCTTGGCGACTTTTGAAGTCCGGTAGGTCAGGTTGAACCCCGCCGGGCGTGAAACCCAACCCCTCAGGCCAGGGGCTAAATCTCAGCACAAAGGGTTGAGGGTA
>CP070811.1:92363-98314 GCA_020343875.1 Anaerolineales bacterium
AGAATCAAGCGGAATACCTCCATGGGAGGATTGGGTGATAGCTCGAACCCGATCAGTCGCCAAGTCCCAAATGAATATCTCGGAGGTACGGGTAGCACTGGTGAACGAGAAGGCAAGGCGACTGGAATCAGGCGAGAATACGAGGTGCTGATCCATCATGCCCAGCACACCGGGCCTGATGCTCAACTCAGGGGCCGTACGAACTGTGCCGCTGGCCAGATCGAGCAGATTCAGCTCGGATGCACCCTCCACGTTGACATCATAGGCCAGGTAGCGGCCGTCGGGCGAGAGGGTCATCAGTTGGGCATCCCAGCCCGGGGCAACCAGGGGCTCGATCAACCCATCATCCAGGTCGAGGCGAGCAATATGTAGAAAATCGGATCCCAGGTCCGTGTTGACGAAGAGCGCTCGACCGTCTGGCGTGTAGCAAACAGCGTCGTATCGGGCAGGCGCCGAGGCATGAGAGAGGAGGCGTGTGGTGCCAGACATCAGGTCAATCTCGATCAAGTCGTGGTGGAAGGAACTGGCCATGCGGGCCGCAATAGCCCGCCCGCCGTCAGGCGAGAAGGAGAGGTTGAACAGAAATCCAGGCGCCTCGTTCTGCCATACCAGGCAAGCCTGCCCGTCAAGCGGTTGAACGTAGAGATCAAAGAGGCCCGGGTCACGCCGATTAGCGGCAAAAAGGATCCGGCTGCCATCCCGCGACCACTCGCCGAAAATATGCAGCGCTCCCTCATAGCCCGCAGTAAGAGGTATCTCGGTGCCATCTTCAATCAAAAGCAGGTAGAGTTGCACATTCTCATCGCCGCCCACATCCCGAGCATTTATCAATCGACTGTCCCCGGCCGCGGGCGAGAACCATGCACCGGTAACCCGTTGTTCAGCCTCAAAGCTGAGCTGATCAGGCCAAAGAACGGCGTCCGACTCGGGAGAGAGCGCCACTTGCCACAGCTGTGGCACGCCCGTGATGTCCGTGATAAAGGCAACCCGCCGTCCATCAGCGGCAAAACTGGGAAAGTAAGCTGCATGAGTGTTCAGGTACCGGGAGATGGGATAGCGTGGCGTGCGACTGACTGCTTTCATCGGGTCCTCACTGCTTGTGAATCAGCGCCTTGCATGCCGGTGGCAGGCTTGCCCACTGGCGCCCTCGCAAGGCAGATGCTCTGGGGTGGCCTGTTCAAGGCGACCAGGATGGGGGGCGAGATATCAGGCTGAGAAACCTACCCCAAGGTTGCATCAAGGCAGTTGCGCCACCAGGTCCAGGCGGCATCTTATCCGCGAAGAGTATACCATGATGCGAGGTCAAATACAATGGCCCTCACCTGTGCCAGCAGACGCAGGCCGGCTTATCGGCGTTGGAGAACCACGTGTTACCCATCTCACGCTCCGCCCGTTACCAATCTCACACTTCACGCGTTGCTCATACCACAGGCCATTTGTGATGAGCTTGACTGCAACTGGCTATGAGTTGTGGTACAGTGGTTACAGATAAGTCGACTGAGCAAACAGCCAGCCCACACAGGGGCTGCTACGACTGACTAATAGGAGGGGCAACCATGATTTCCGGAACCATCATTCAGAAGGCGTCGGCAAAAACGACCACACCGGCCCCCACCCGGCGCAAAAGTCCGACCCTGGTCGAATGGCAAGAAGGTATGCGGCCATTCATGACCTGGATGATTGTAGGCCTGGCTGCTTTCTTTCTCCTGGCCAGTTTGGGTCAACTCATATTCCTGCATCGCAGCATATCGCGTGGTCCAGGAATGGATGTGCGGGAAACCCTGGAGCTGGTATCCGTGGATACCAACGCCACTCCCCAGGAAGAACTGGCCGCCTCGTGGCTCAAGGTCCTGACAGCCCTGGAAGCCGACTCGCTGGGACGGCGCTATCACCAGGCCAATCTACTACTTATGTCAAGTGTATGGGTTCGCTACCTGGCCTTCGTAACCGGTATGATACTCGCCTTTCTGGGTGCCTCGTTCATCCTGGGCAAGATGCGAGAGCCGCAAACCGAGGCAGGCGGCCAGGCAGGCATCGCGGAATTCTCCCTCAAGACCAGCTCGCCAGGTATCATCCTGGCCGTGCTGGGAGTCATCCTCATGTTGAGCACCATCGTGATGCAGCACGAGCTCACGGTCGTCGACACCCCTCTCTACTTACAGGTGCGGGACGGACAGGCTGCACCGTCCGTGTCTGCGGATGAGCTGTATCAAGACCTGACCCAGTTTACGCAACAAACCCTGGACACCCAAGTTGAAGCTGAGTAAAGCCCTGGGCAAACCGACCCCGTGGCGAAAATCAGTTGCTGGTGTCCCGCAGGCGGGGCATCAGCCGGAAAAGTACGGAGGTGGATCATGAAACGCCTGTTGAACAGTTTGGCACAAACCCGCTATCTGGTCTATGTGCTGTGCACACTCATCTTGCTGCTGGTCAGTAGTGTCCCACTCTACGCCGAGCAGGGAGTGTCACCCGAGGAGGAGCTTCTTAGAAAGGCGACTCAAGCCTACGCAAATCAGGACTGGACGGCGGCCGCTATGTACTTCACAGCCTACATCCAGCGGAATCCGGATCGCATGCTCAGGGACAGGGCATTCGCCCAGGACATTCGCAGGCTGTGGGACCAATCGGTGCGCGAAGCGGGCCGTTACGTAGCCATTGGAAAGGCATGTTCCAAAAGCAGCGCCCAGCCAGCAACGGCTGGAGTGCGCGGTAAGCAGGATAACGGCAGCTCTAGTGGGCAACTGCCAGTGCCAGCCACCATGCCCTCCACGCCGCCAACCTACCCCCTGGTTTGTCGAGGCGGGGGGAACATGTACTTCTCATTCTATTCCAACTGGCCCAATGTCAGCTCCAAACCCCATATCTGGATCCGCTTTGAGAAAGCCGCTCGCGAGATTGGTCCGAATTGGGAGTACCTGGGCGAGTTGGCGCCAGGTCAATGCTCCTGGATGGATCGCAGCGTGTATGCCAACGAACCGGACCGCATCACCACGTTGTACCCTCTGATGGGCACCCAGGATTTCTCAATCGGTTGGTCGAACGGCGCTGTGCGAGGGATTGATCCTTCCCTGCCCTATATCAGGGCTCTACAAAACGAAAACTGCTACCAGAGTTTTCAGGTTTACAACGTGGACAACCAATACTTCAACGCCACCCAGCCCAACTGGACCTGGGGGGACGGCTGCCCGGAGGCAAATTAGATGAACAACATACGTAAAGCACTCGACGCCGATCTGGGAGTGAAACCAGATATCAGGGGCTGCTCGGATAGTGCTGCTGGCATCGGCCTGCCCTGGTTCGTCTCCCCTGGCTGGACTCCTGTCAGAAGCCCCCTGGCCGGGGGCGCCAGCCACCAAAGCCCCCTGCCGGTTGGGTTGGGGGGGCAAGGGCCAGGCGACCTCTCAAGCCTCGCCCTGAGGGGCGGCCGCTTCGGCCGGCTTTGGCTCCCCTCACGCACGGGAGCGTGCTTCGGAGTGCCCTGAAATCAGCAGGTAGGTCACGCTTGCAGCGTGACAACCTGCCTCACCAACGCTCGTAGCGCACCAGCTCAGTAGGTCACGCTTGCAGCGTGACAACCCGGCTCACCAACGCTCGTAGCGCACCAGCTCAGACAAGGCCTTGCGTTCCTTGGGACTGAAATCAGAGCAATAGCAGTAGGTCACGCTTGCAGCGTGACAGCCCAGCCCAGCCAGAACGCCTGAATCGTACCCGCAAGCGCGACCTACTGCTACCATGACAGCCCCTATTCTCCGCTCGACCAATCAAACTCGGCTATCGATGGCGGGATCGAACGCCCCCACCCATCCGGATAGGCCCCTCGCTCTTTCCACACCAAAAAGGAACTGTGTACCCAATCCTCTGGCTTTGTCACCAGCCCGTGCTTGACTGGATTGAAATGTATATAATCCAGATGACACTCAAAATCCTTCTCATCCCGAATCGTGTGCTCCCAAAAACGTTTCTGCCAAAACTTCACACTGCCCGTCATACCAATTGCACGTTTGTAGGCTTTGGTGAAGTTGGGCTTCAGTGAATGCATGATTTGGCTAAAGGTGCTGTCTCCCGTCGGCTTGATGAGCAGATGAAAATGATCGGGCAAGAACACGTAGCCCAGCGCGGAAAAGGGGTGCAATTCCTTGACTCGACGCAGGGTGAAACGCAATAACGCCAGATGGGCCTCGTCCCTGAAAATGGGTGCTCGGCCTTGGACAACCTGGGTGATGAAGACTACAGCATTGGGTACGTAATACCGGCGGAAGTCCATACTTGCCCCTGGAGGGTGTCACGCCACAAGCAAGGTGTCACGAGCAAGGTGTCACGCTGCAACCAAGGTGCCACGCCACAAGCAAGGTGTCACGAGCAAGGTGTCACGCTGCAAGCGTGACCTACTCGGCAGCGCAAGCGTAGCCGGCTGAAATCAGAACAATAGCAGGTAGTGACAACCTGCCTCACCAACGCTCGTAGCGCACCAGCTCAGACAAGGCTTTGCGTTCCTTGGGGCGCAACCGGTCGGCCGGGTAGCCCAGAGGGGTGAAGGCAATGGGCTCCACGTCATCCGGCAGAGCCAGCACCTGGCGCGCGGCGGCCGGATCAAACGCCGCCACCCAGCAGGTGCCCAGCCCCAGTTCGGTGGCAGCCAGCACCAGGTGATCCATGGCAATGGCCACGTCTACGTCGTTGTAGTTCTTGCCGTCCCTGCGCACCCAGTTTTGGGCCGGAACCCCGCATGCGCAAATGACCAGCGGGGCCTGCACAAACCACCCCCGATGGTAGATGCGCTTCAGCTCCGTCTCCCGGCCCCGGGTATGGATCACGATAAATTGGTAAGGCTGCCGGTTGGCCGCGCTAGGCGCCAGGCGCGCGGCCTCCAGCACCTGACCCAGCAACTCCTCATCCACCGGGTCAGGCCTGTAGGCCCGTACGCTGTAGCGCTGTTGGATCAGCTGAGCGAATTCCACACATTGCCTCCTGCTTTTATTTTACCTGGCGACGGGTCAGTCCCAGATTTGAGGGAAGCCAAACTCTGGACTGCCGGGCCGCTTTTTGCCTTGTCGGCTCTTGCGGCCCTTCGCAGCCGGTCATCGGGTGATGCTTTTGAGCGACCCCAGGCCCCCTGCGTCGTACCAGTCTTCAATCAAGCGGAACGAGACGGCGGTGGTCATTGGCAGCCTGAGCACCCCCTGCTTCAGTTGGCTGCGCATCTCTTCCCGCGTGAACCAGTGCGCCCCTTCCAGCTCATCTTCGTCAACCCGGATCGTACCCTGGGAGGTGTTGGCGGTAAAAGCCAGCATCAAAGCGCTGGGAAAGGGCCAGGGCTGTGACGAGTGATAACTTATGTGCTCAACCCGAATGCCGGTTTCTTCGCCCACCTCACGGATAACCGCATCCTCCAGGCTTTCGGCCGGCTCCACGAATCCGGAGACGTTGGAGTGCAACCCTTCCGGCCACCAGGATTTTCGCACCAACATGCAACGTGCGCCCCAGGTAACCAGCACAATTATGGCCGGGTCGGTGCGTGGAAAGTGCTGCTGGCCACACTGGCTGTTGGTGCACACCCGCAAACAGCCCCCCTGCGCGCTTTGGGTCGGGCTGCCACACTGCCCGCAGAAACGGTGCCGGCAATGCCAGTAGGTCATGGCCCTGGCATAGGCCAACAGCGCCCCGACCTGCTCGTCGAGCAAAGGAGCCGTCCATCTCAGATCTCGAAAATCGCCTAGCTCCGCCAGCCCGGCCGGGACCGTATCCTCGTCAGAAGTGAGCCCAACCGCAAAATAGGTTCTGTCTGGCATGACGCCCAGCAGCGTCAGAGATTCCGCGCCAGGCAACATATCTCGCACCTGGTGAGCTGCCAGAAAGACCGGTTCAGGCAGTTGGCCCGCTTTGAAAAGATTCTTCAGTTGCCAGACCGGGATGAAGCGGGTGGCCTCAGCCTCCAATTGAGCCGCCAGCCA
>CP070811.1:98414-101884 GCA_020343875.1 Anaerolineales bacterium
ATGACAATAAAAGCAGCCACCGTTTGACTCCCAAACCCGGGTAGAGCCATTTCAAGGCGGCTGTTACTTCGTGCCACATTACTCACGCTCGCCAATGTCGTCCAGATCAGGACAAGAATTATAGCCTATCTCGAGAGGTAAGTCAAAGGTCGAGCTACACCAGCTCGCGCACAAGCCGAGAACATAGCATTCTGATGCGCAGTCTGAGGCCACGCATCAGAACGCCAGTGTCGGGTCTGGGGCTTGCGCAGCGAATGAAGTAGGTTGATAGCAACCCCACGGAGCGGGGATTAGCAACCCCATAAGAGCAGTATCGGGCGTGCCCATAGAAGGGGCACGCCCTTGACATTGTGGCGAAAATAGGCGATTCCTTCTGAAAGCGAGTGTTTCATAATACCGGGCGCAGGCCAGCGCCCAACCAGAAAGGAGGAATCGCCGTGAAAGAGTATAGCGTACTTTCAACCGATGCGCATGAAGCGGACCTCAACCAGGCCATGCTGGAACACGAGAAGTTGGTGTGCTGGGTGGTACGCCGCCAGTGGTCGGGTGGGCTGCCCTACGCCGATATGCTGCAAGAGGGGCGCGTGGGGCTATGGCGGGCGTTGCAGGGCTACGATCCGGAGCGAGGCACAGCCTTTTCGACGTATGCCGTTCCGGCCATTGCCCGGGCCGTGTGGCGGGCTGTAAGTCTGGCACAACGTAAACCTCTGGAACAGCTAATGCCACATCCACCCCAAGAGGCGCCCGACCTGGAAGCACACGTGGAACGGGTCATCAGCTATGAGCTACTCTATGACCTGGTGGCGGCGTTGCCCCACCGCCGCTGGCGCGCGGTGATCGTGACCCACTATGGTCTGGACGGTCGCCCGGCACAAACCTTGAGTGAGATAGCTCGGGCTTGGGGCGTGACACCCCAACGCATCTTCCAACTACGGACCGAGGCGCTGCTGTGGTTGGCTCATCCCGCCCGATCTGGGGCGTTGCGCCAACTGCTGGGCTGCAACACCGTGGCCGATTACCAGGCATACCTGGCTCGCCAACGGCGCTGGCGGCGCATGAAGCGGGGACGACGATGACGGACCATCAGGCTCTCATCGCTAGCCGCAAGCGGGCAGCCCACCCCGACTTCGTGCCCACCTTCAGCCTGGACGCCCTGCGCAGTCAGTTGCCTTTCCGCTTCCCGGTGCCCCAGGGTGTGCCTCCCTCTCCCAAGCCACGTTACCGGTCCGAGTACCGTTACCTGGGCTGTGAGGACTTAACCTGCTCCACTCAGCTGGTCAATCTGACCTTCTTTGAAGTTGCCCTGCGTCTCATCGACTTCTCGCCCTTGCGCGACTATCTGGCCCAGGCTTACTATGTCCCCAGCGCCAAAGGCCAGGTCCCTTTTGACCCGGTTTCGCTCTTCTTGGGTGTCTGCCTGCGGCGCGAACTACGCTGTGGCTGGCGCGCCCTGGCCCGACTCCTGGCCGGCGAGCACGGCACCGGCTGGCGACGACGCTTTGGCTTTCGCGAAGGCGACACGCCCTCGGCCTCGGGCTTGCGCTACTTCTTCAGCAGCGTCGGTCCCGAGCTGTTCGAGGAGCTATGTTCCCTGTTCGCCGACTTGCTGCACCAGGCAGGCTTGCTGCCCGAACGCTCCACCTTCCCCGGCGATCCACCCGAGCGCGGCGTGAGCATCAGTCACGACATCATGTTACACACAGCCCGATCTCGCATGCGCTGCAGCCAGGTGACTGACACCTGCTACCAGCCCGTCCCACGCCCCTGTCCGGCCCAGGCCGCGGGCCAGGAAGGCTGTGATTGTACCCATCCCACCTGTGCCACAGCCTGTCGGCGGGCCACGCCCCTGGATCAGGAAGCTCGTTTCATTCACTATGCCGGCGGCAACAAGTACGCCGACCTGCCCACATCGCTGAACGCACCCGGCCGCAATGTGTATGGCTACGCCTCCAACCCTGATCGCCTGCTGGATGACCGCTTCGCCTGTGCCTGGACCGTGCGTACCGGCTTACATCCAGCCAACTCCGACGAGCGCAGCCTGTTCCCGGACAGCTTTGCCCAACTGCGGGCACGCTTTCCCTATCTCAAGATGGGCGAATTTCTGGCCGATGCCGCTCTCGGTTTCCAGGACTGCCTGGATCTTATCTGGGAGGCTGGGGCTCTACGCATGGTGGATATCCGTGCCGCCGAAGCAGATGACGACCGCCAGCGCCAACTTCAGCGCGGTTACGACGACAAAGGCCATCCGCTCTGCATCCATGGCTACCCTATGCGCTCTAACGGCCACGATTACGGGCGACGGCGTACCAAATGGTGTTGCCACAAAGTCTGTCTGGCACATCAAACCGATGCAGCCGCATCACATCCCCGCCCTCCGGCGCCTGAGTGCCCCTACCAGGCCAACAAACACAAGGTCGGCCAGGTGGTCAATGTCGGCCATACTTTACCCGATGGCTCCGTACGCCTGGCCCGCGAGGTGCCTTATGACTCTCAGCTCTGGAAGCAACGCTACGGCCGTCGCAATCTGTCGGAGAGCCGCAATGGCTCTGTCGAGCACCTGGGCCTCAAGCGCATAGACAGCTTCGGCTTGACTCGCGGCCGCAAAGAAAATGCTTTCGCCGACTTCCTGACCAATCTGCACACCCTCGGCCGTCTGGTGCAGGAGGCCACCTGCCTGGCTTTCAAGCGGGCTACTACTTAGCTGAGGGCCTCAAACTGATATCTCCGGCTACCCCTGTCGGGTATGTCTGCCGTCCCGGCTGCTTCCCCCTGCCTGCTGATCGCCGGCAGCCCTTTTGGCCTCTCCCTCCAACCATCTCGCACGCCCTCGCCCCCTCTTTCCGCCCTCTCTACCTCTGTCCCAGCCGCCCATTTCAGCCGCTCCTCAGAACCGCTGCGCACCTGACTACCTCCCGCTGCGCACCTGACCACCCAAAACTCAACTCCTTTGACCCATCAACCCCATTCTCGCACGCCCTAACCCCCATCTCTGGCACATCTGCTCTGTCCTAACCCCTTCTTCTTGCATCCACCCCATCTCATTCGCTGCGCAAGCCCAGATTCAGCAAAGCGATTGAGGATTTAGGGAAACTATGATATACTGAGGGTAGTGTTTTCCTCTCTCAGTAGATGGCTTTGCGCGATCGCTCCTCGACATCACCGTGCATACACCGGGCAGCTTTCTGCGCTAAGACGACGTAGCAAATGAGGTGGCGAATGGCTGACGGTGGCGACCCTCCCGGCACAGGGCGCACACATTACCTCGACTTTGAACTGGAGATCGGCCCGGGCAGCGAGGGTACATACGCCGTGTCTGTGATCCGGTCGCCGGCCGGCGAGGCGCGGGAGACTATGCGCTTCCCGTTTGACAAGCTGGCGCTGGAACGTCACCTCAAGGACCTGCAGATCGCGCTGTTACGCTCGGGTGGGGCACGGCGTCAACTCCTGGCGCCCGAAGAACAGGCGGTACA
>CP070811.1:101984-108507 GCA_020343875.1 Anaerolineales bacterium
GGGGGCGCTCCAGCGGGTCGCCCCAGCCCGCGCCCGTGCCCGTCATGACGCGGATGATGTCGTCCGTGTTCAAAGTCAGGCCGCTGGTTACCGCGTGGCGCTCCGTCTCGCCGTTGGCGCGCACGATCAGCACGTGGTTGGGCGAACCCGGCTGGCCGCCCTTGAGGGGCCAGGGCGGGACCTTGTCGCGGGTGTAGGCCACCGTCAGCCAGGCGTTGTCGGACTTGATGCGATAGTCGATTCGCACGCCCTTGCCGCCCCGGTGGAGTCCAGCCCCGCCATCCTCATCGTGGAAGCTGAGATAGTCCACGGTCACGCCATAGCGCGCTTCCGCCACTTCGGCCGGGCAGTTGTAGGTCTCACCGTGCAATGCAGAGAATTGACCAGGGTTGCCATCGGAAGTCGGTGACCCACCCCAGCCGCCTAGCTCAGGCTCAATCACCGCATAAGCCCGGCCGGTATCCGGATGGATGCCCCCAAACAGCGTACCGCATACCGAAGCGAACCCGCCTGCAGGCAACCGTTCAGGCATGTGGGGGGCCAGGCAACGCCAGATCAGATCGTGCAACCGGATAGTGATCTCATAATAGATGCCCTGAGCCGCCGGGTAGGTCGGGTCAAAGACGCTCCCCGGGCGCGTCAAGACTTTCAAGGGGCGGAAGGTACCGCCATTGCTCAGTCTGTCTGGCGACACGATGCCCTTAAAGGCGATCTGGCAGGCCACAGTTGCTTCGTCGCGACTCATGTTGAAGGGGCCCTTATCCTGATCGGGGTTATCCCGCAGGTCAATCACAAACTCGTCGTCCGTGATCTCGATGGTAATTGTGTAATCCGGTCCAGCGTCTTGCGGTTCAACCAGTGAGTACACCCCCTTGGGCAAGCGTTTCAGGGCAGCCAGCGTGACCTGTTCGCCGTAGTCCAGGTACTCTTCAACAGCGTGCAGGAACACATCCTTGCCATACTTTTTGGCGATCTCTATAACCCGGCGTTCGCCAACCCGGGTTGAGGCCACGCCAGCCCACAGATCACCCGTCAGGAAATCGGGCATGCGGCAGTTCGCGGTGAGGATATCAAACACGGAGCGGATAGGCTGGCCCCGGGAAAAGAGCTTGACCGCAGACAGGATAATCCCCTCCTGAAAGATCTGCGTGGCCTCGGTTGACATGCTGCCGGGCACCATGCCGCCCACATCATTCCAGTGGGCGATATTTGCGGTCCAGGCAACAATCTCGTCGCCCACAAAGACTGGCATGGTCAGTATGACATCGTTCAAGTGTGTCACGCCGCCGGTGTATGGATCATTGGTAATAAAGATATCGCCTGGCTCGATGGCACCTGGCTCATGGAACTTCTCCAGCACCCGCTTTACGGTCTTGTCCAATACGCCGACAAAGGCCGGGATGCCGGCCCCGGAGCCGGCCAGTTCGCCGTTCTTGTCGGTGATACCCGTACCCATGTCGAGCACTTCGTAGATAATGGCACTCATGGCCGTGCGCCGCAGAGCAGCAAACATCTCGTCAGTCGCCGCCTGTAGCGAGCTCTGGATGATTTCAAGCGTAATGGGATCATATTGGTCATTCATGGACAATCCTCCTCATTGGTTGGTGCGGATGTGATAGTTTCCATAGTCATCCACATGACACGGCAGCCTGGGGGGAATCACGGTCGTGGCGCCGGCCTCTTCGATGATGGCCGGACCGACGAAATCCATGCCCGGCTCCAGGGCATCGCCATCGTAGATGGTCGCCTGATGGATGCCAGCTTCAGCGTAATCTACCTCCCGCTGTCCTTTAACTGCCTCATCCAGCTTACGCCCCGTCGTTGGCAGTTTTTCTGGCTTCAGCTTGTCCACTTCGGCAATGGCAACCAGGTGATAGGCGACCAGCTCCACCGGGGCGTCCAGTGTGTAGGTATATTCGCGTTCATAGTCTGTGTCGAAACGATGCCGGATGGCCTTGAGCTGCTCATCCGTGATCTCGCCTTCGGGCAAGACGATTTCCACAGAATGCTCCTGGTTCTGATAGCGGCACCGGCCATAGCGCAAGAAATGCACACGCGAGGGGTCAATGTCCTCAGCTTCGAACTCTTGGAGTGCCTTTTCTTCGAGTTGTCGCAGTTCCCGGTCAAGACGCCCGGCCGCCCCTGCAGTTGAAAGCTCAACGATCTGGGTTTGCAGGTAGTCGCGACGTAGGTCGCTGAGCAACATACCCCAAGCAGAGAACACACTGGATTGCTTAGGGATGATCACCTTCTTGATGTTCAACTCCCTGGCCAGGGCGCAGGCGTGCATGCCGCCCCCCCCGCCAAAAGCGATCAGCGCAAAATCGCGCGGGTCATGGCCGCGATTGACCGAGATCAGCTTGATGGCGTTGACCATATTGTTGTTGGCAATTCGGACAATGCCACGTGCCGCTTCCTGCCGGCTGATGGTGAGTGTCTCAGCCAGCTTATCCAGGGCATGATTCACCCCATCCATGTCAGCTTCCAGCGTGCCACCACAGAAATAGTGCGGGTTGATGCAGCCTAACGCCAAGTTGGCGTCGGTGGTGGTGGCTTCTGTGCCGCCGATTCCGTAGGACACAGGACCAGGCACGGCGCCGGCACTCTGGGGGCCGACGTGAAGCCTCTGGAATCCGTCCACCCAGGCAATGGACCCACCGCCCTGGCCAATTTCCACCAGGTCAACGACTGGCACCATGACCGGATAGCCGGCCGAAGTTTCGCTGCGTTCAATCAGGTAATTAGTGTTGAGCGCGACATGGCCGCCCGTAATCAGCCCGCATTTGGCCGTCGTCCCACCTATGTCGATGGCAATGCTATCCGGCTCTCCGATCAGCCGGCCCAACGCCGCCGCGCCCCAGATCCCACTAGCGGGGCCCGACTCGACCATGGTAATCGGAATCTGGCGTGCGCTCTTGACGGTATCTACGCCGCAGTTGGATTGCATAATGTAGGGCGTGCATCGCATGCCGGCCTCGTAGAGAGCGCTGGTCAGGTGGTCCAGGTAGAGGTGGGCCACCGGTTGCACATACGCAGACAACACGGCCGTATTGGTGCGCTCATATTCGCGCCACTCGCGCGTGATCTGGTGCGAGGCCACTACAGAGACGTCCGGCCAAAGCTCCTGTACCCGGGCCAGCGTGGCCTCTTCGTGGGCCGGATTAGCATAGGAATTAAGAAAACAGATGGCGACCGCCTCAACCCCTTCGGCCTTGAAATCGTCTAAGATGGCTGGCAACCCGGTCAGGTCCAGGGGCGTGGTTTCAATCCCCCGGTAGTTGATACGCCCCCGCATGGTGCGACGCAGGTAGCGAGGCACAAAGGGCTCGGGCTTACGGTATTCCAGGTTGAAAAAGTCGGGGCGGTTGCCGCGGCCGATCTCGAGGATGTCGCGGAAGCCCTCGCTGGCAAGCAACCCGACCTTGGCGCCTTTCCTCTCAGTAATCGCATTGATGACGATCGTCGTCCCGTGCACAAAAGACGCGAAGTCGCTCGGCCTGATATCGCTGGCCGCGATGACGTCCATCACACCCTGTTCAAATTGGTCAGGGGTTGTATGACTCTTGCCGGTGACGACCTCACCATCCGGGGCCACGAACACCAGGTCCGTGAATGTACCTCCAATATCCGTAGCAACTCTCAGCATAGTGATATCCTCCCCTGTGAAATCTATGGCTGACTTGACAAACGGGTGCCAACCGGTGCCGGTCGGTCGAAAAGGCCCCAGGCCTCCAGTTCTTCTGGCGGGGGCGCCTCACTGCCCCACATCCGGCTGGGATACCAACCAAAACGCTCGGCCAGCTCGGCCAGGAACTCGGCGTACTTGAAGGGGGCAGTCACGGCGTCGATGACCGGTACCCCCAGTTCAGCCTGCATCTCTTTGTTGAAGCCATACTCCGCCGTGCAGCCCAGGATCAACACCTCGGCCCCGTCTTCCTGGACCGCCTTGCGGCCCTCGGTTAACAGGCGGTCACAGGTGCGGGCGTGGTCAACCTGGAAATCGTGCACGCCCAAGTCCAGGGGCCGCATTGAAGCCAAACGGTGGCCATGGCCATACAACCGCACGTTCTCGCTCATCTTGGGGATCCACTTGCGCCGGCCGACCAGCACCGAGAATGTATTGCCCAGGTTGCTGGCGATTGCCGTAGCCGACTGGCAGGGAGCAGTGACAATCGCCCGTCCCGATACCTCCCGCGCCTCACGCAGACCCACATCGTAGAAACAGCCAATCACCACCGCATCGTAGTCACGCGCAGCCTCATAGGTGATACGCACGATGTCAGCGATGACCAGCGCCTCGTAGGCATGGTATTCCAGGTGATCCGGCCGGTCGCCAGGCAGCGAAACAGCGTCCACCTGTATGTTGTTGCGCTTGGCCGCTTCAAGGATCTTCAGCACGTCGGCGGTGAATACGTCCGTCCCGATAGGGTCAATCCACAGAATACGCATTAGCTACCTCCTACAAAGTCTTCCCCATTACTCTGTACGCCCGCCGACCAGCCTCTCAACCTCCAGCGTGTCCGGGTCCAGCACCAGCCCATACTCCTTTTCGGCCTGTGCCAGCGTGATGTATTCGTTCCTCAGGTCACTCTGGATCATCGCAACCGGGCGTTTTAGTGGATCTCCGTACCCACCGCCTGTTCCAGTGATCAGACGGGCCACGTCCCCCTTCCTCAGATGGTATTGGGCGGTCTTGCCCAAAATCTCGGGCTGACGGCCATCGGTGAACAGGATAGTGGTATAATTTCGAGAACCTTGCCTACCCCCAGCCAGGCCCCAGGGCAGGAACCTGAAACGGCCAAATGTGCCGGTGAACCACGCCTCATCGGCGGTAATGCGGTAATCGCGCACCAGTCCGCGCCCACCCCGGAATTGGCCAGCCCCGCCTTCGGTAATGTCAAGGGCGTACTGATCCACCAATACTCCATAGCGCGTTTCACACACCTCAATGGGGATGATGTAGGTCTCGCCGTCGCCGACGGAGACCAGCCCGTTCTCGCCATCCTTGTCGGCTCCAGCGCCCCAGCCACCCGCCTGCGGCTCGACCAGCAGGAATAGATCCCCAGTGTCTGGGTGTAGGCCAGCGACGACGGTGCCACACACACTCAAGAAATGACCGGCAGGCAGGCGGTCCGGCAGGGCAGGTGCCATCGCCCTCCAGATCAGGTCATTGGCGTAGAGCATTGTCTCCCAGTAAGTGGAGACCGGCGCCGGACGGCTGCAAGTGAAGATAGTGTTATCGGGGCAGATAATATCCAGCGCGCGGAAACAGCCTTCGCTGGCCGGGATGGAAGGGTCGGTCAGGGCCATCAACACCGCCCGCGCGGCGGAGTACAGGCCAGTACGGGCACAGTTGACCGGGCCAGGCACCTGATCGTGCGTACCGGTGAAGTCGCAGACTATTCGATCACCATCGATGATGACTTTGACACGCACCTCAAACGGCCCGTTGCCGATCCCATCGTCGTCTATGTAGTCCACTGCCTGGTACTCGCCATCCGGAATCTTCTTTAGCTCCTGGCGAGTCAGTTGCTCCGTATAGTCGAGCCAGGCCTCAATGCCAGCCATAACCAGTTCAAGCCCATACTTATCGCATAGTTCGCGGAAACGTCGATCAGCGATGCGCATCGAGGCCACCTGAGCGTACATATCGCCAATGGTCATGTCGGGCGTACGCACGTTGGCCTTGATCAGGTCAATCAAGGACTGGATCGGCTTTCCCTCCTCGAAGATCTTAATGCAAGGAAACTGCAAGCCCTCCTGGTACACCTCGGTGGAGTTGGTGGTCCAGCTTCCAGCCGCCATGCCGCCTACCTCCGTCCAGTGGCCCTTGTTGGCGGCAAAGGCGACAAGTTGACCATCATAGAAAATAGGCGCCAGGATTGACACGTCCGAGAGGTGTGTGCCGCCCCCCGTGTAGGGATCGTTGGTGATGAATATGTCGCCCGGCTTGAGCTTTTCGACACCAAACTTTTTCAGCACGCTGCGCACGCCAAAGTCAAGCGTGCCCAGGAAAAGGGTCACACCGTTGCCTTGGGTGATCAGGCGCCCTCGCGCGTCGGTAAGGCCTACTGCATAATCCAGCACCTCATAGATGATGGTGCTCATACTGGTGCGTTGCATGGTGACAAACATCTCGTCACCGATAGCCACCAGCCCCTCCTTGATGATCTCCAGCGTGAAGGGGTCTATCTTTTTCCGCCCATAGGTCCTTTTTGGGGAGAGGCCGGCCCCTGCCTGCGCTTGACGGTCAGGCACAGCGGATGTGGCTCGGGGGGAATCTACCGGTTGCGGCGCCATATTCCCCTCCACTCAGTCAACCATCTCGATATGCAGGAAGCCATATTCATCCTTGGTCAGCCTCTGGCCCGGGAATACCACTGTCGTCGAGGCCGGTTCCTCGACCACAGCCGGACCGCGGACCGTAACCCCTACAGGCAATCGGTCACGCTCGTAAATGTCGGCCTGGTGAAAGCCCAGTTCATCGAAGTTGACGCGACGTATGCCCTTGGTCGCAAGGGAC
>CP070811.1:108607-111422 GCA_020343875.1 Anaerolineales bacterium
GGGAGGCCTGGATGTGGCCATCCAGGCCGAGCAGATGTGGTGCTATGATCTCAGTGCTCTACGGCTGGCTGTTGGGTTTTAGGTTGTTCGGCCCGGTCTACGGCTACTCGCTGGCCGGGAGGCCTGGATGTGGCCATCCGGGCAGACCAAATGTGGCGCCATGATCTTAGCGCGCTACGGCTGTTTTCTAGGCCGGCAGTCATTCAGGACACGATCGGCCTGCCTTTGCGTGTCAGGCGAATGAAGTACAGGGGCAGCAAGGCGTGGGCGAAGACGCCCAGGCCGGCTGCGATGGCCAGTTGGATAGGACCCATGGTGCCAGTCTGGGCCAGGCGATAGAGTGTGTAGCCCCCCAGGGGGATGTTGAGAAAGGCGCTGGCCAGGATGCCGGGGTGATAGGCGCGCTGCCTGATCCCCATCCCCACGTGCAGCAGACCGTTGACCAGGCTGACCACCATGAGGCTGGCGGGGAGAATAATGAAGCGCAGCCCGACGATGGCTGCCACCGGCAGCGCCACCCAAACCAGAGGTACGTTTATCCAAAAAGCCCGCTCGTCGGTGGCAGGAAAGTCAGAGCTGGCGCTACCCAGAATCTGGTTCAGGCTTTTCTGGAAGCCACCCGGGAACACATACTCTTCAAACTGATGAACCATATAAACAGGCACATGCAGCCAGAACAGCCACTGGAAACCCCATGGGGTAGAACCAGGATAGAAAAACAAGAGGAGGGCGATGAAGAAAGCAGCCGCCATGCCCATCTTGGGCCAGTTCTTGTGCAGGTAGCTCACTTCGCTTCTCCACAGGAGTATCTACGCCTGCTGGGCCTGGCTCATTCCAACAGATCGGCAGCGTGGTGGATAATGGGCGGGGCCGGTGCCTTCAACTTGGCAGGAGCTGGGGCTTCTTCTCTCCCGGAGAGAAGAAATCTGGCATCACATCTACGTAGGCGGTCCAGCCATCGTATGCCAGCAGCTCCCGGTTGTGGTCGGTGACCACAATCTGCGCCTCTGTGCTGTCATAGAGAAGTACCAGTGTGGTCTCATCTCTGCCATCATCCTCCACGTCCGTGATGCAGCCCCGGTCGGGAGCACAACCGCGCAGCACAAAGGTGGCAAAGCATTCCTCACAAGCGGGTAACGTGGTCGTGCAGGTGTTACGATCCATTACGATACGCATGCTATTCTCCTTTGCCTCTAAGACTCTGGGGCCACCAGGTACTGCCCCTGGCGTGGCGTTTCAACCCTACTGGATTTCTTCGATTTGGCTCAATTCTAAGACGGCAAAATCCCCGAAGAAGGTGATGTCACCCAGACACATATACAGCAGCATTTCTTCAGGGAATCTCCACTTGGTCATGGCTGCATCAAATGATCGGCTGTCGTCATGCAAGAAGAAATCAAGGTAAAGATCGGCGAAATCCTGGCGCTCTTCGAAGAAGCTGCGCACATTCTCCTCAAATTCCTCCGGGATGAATTCTGGGTCTGCTCCACGATCCTCATATTCATGCGCGAGGTACCCGTCGCCGTTTCCCAGAAACTTCTCCGCAAAGGACTCTTCGATTGTGTTAGTATACACGTGCTCCAGGTAGAATTTATTCTTGATCAAGACGTGTCTGGCATACTTGGCGATGGCTTCATCTTCGTTCGCAGCGTGCACGATTCGCAGCATGTCGCTTTCAAGTCCTTCTTCAACGGGGCAAACAAAGTACTTCTTCTTTTCCATGTTCGTGTAGCTCCTGCCTGGGGAATGGCCCGGAATCCCTGCTGCCTCCCAGGTGTCACCGAAAAGTGCTGGTCCACGGCTGCGTCAAGTGGCGCATTGGGCTGGGTTCATTGTATCATATTTGTCGCCTGTCATCAATTAGTTTCATCATCGGAGGTGCGTCCAGGACTCCAGGAATTCAGTGCAAACTGGGGCTTACATAGGTAGGTTTTTTTTCCGATGGCGGCTCCGACCGGCTAATTCATTTCGGGGCGGGCCGTGCTGGCGCGAGCCACCCCCATGGAAAAAACTGCCCATGAAAGGCAAACTGGGGGGGCGATTCGGGGGGAATTACCCCCCGCTCTTGCAAGCCCTCCCCAAAATCTCGGACGACCCCACCATCGGAGCAGGGTTGGTACAAGGTCACTGTGGGCTTGCCTCTTCAGGCCCTGGTTGGTCATTGCGTTTTGCGGCTGCTGGTGTACAATTACGCCCAGCTGGGTGCTCGTTTTCTGTCTACACAGGCAGTCGCGGCCCGGGCTTGAACAACGACCGGCCATTTTAAGGACCGGATTGGCTTACGGGGGCGCCGGCAGGACACGAGCCGGCCTGCCAATCGGCATTTTCTCCACGTCCGTTTTCCCGCGAGACGTTCGCGCTGTCTCCAGGCAACGAAAACCGTTCACTAACCGCTTATGATGTGTTCGACCATTGCGAAAAGGGGGAGGGCCAATGCAGAACGACCTACAGGTTTTGAGACTGTCCGAGTTAGAAGGCCGGCAGCCGATCCAGGGAGCCACAGTGCGCTTCGCTCACTCCGAGCATATGACAGTATCCTACTGGGAATTCGAGGCCGGCGCGCTTCTGCCCGAGCATTCACACCCCCACGAGCAGATTACCAGTGTCATCGAAGGTGCGCTCGATTTGACAGTCGAGGGCCAGGTCAATCACCTTGAAGCTGGCATGGTAGCGATTGTGCCTCCGAATGCCCGCCACTCAGGAAAAGCGATCAGCCCGTGTCGAGTCATCGACGCCTTTTACCCGGTGCGGGAAGACTTTCGTTGAGGTGGATGGCGCAGCCAGAGTTGAGGCCAACCCAGTTCACACACGGTCA
>CP070811.1:111522-115509 GCA_020343875.1 Anaerolineales bacterium
CGGCGAAGTTGGTTCAGGCGTGTGCGGCGGCAGGCGGGTGGCGGTGGGCACAGGCGCAATCTCTGATGAACCAGAAGGGCCCGGCTGTGTGTCGAGGACGGAGGGGGAGCAGGCAGCTGCCATGAAGAGAATAGGCAGGGCAAGGCTGGTTATTATGCCTGGTATTGCCGAATGCTTCTTGCTTGCCATTTTCTCCTGCCCTCCGGGGGATACTAGGGCAATCGGTTCGCCTTGGTCAGGTGCTGTGCGCCTGAGTGTTTGTCAGACGCGCCTGGTCAACGCAAAACACTGGACAATACAATTATTACCTGCTATAATGATATTGATGGTAAGATTATACTACATACCATTCTTCCTGTCAATATTTGTTTTGAGGGCCATAACAGGTTATTATGAAATGGTATGGGTACGTCCAGGCTGTTTTGGGAGAGGCGAGGCGAAATGAGTGGGAGAGTGAGAACAGCCAGCAATTTGGAGTTGTTAGGCGGGCAGCTATGCCTGGACTTCGCCAATACGGTGAGCACGCGGATTGAGGAGCTGAGTCGCGACTACCTCACCGCCTACGGTGATCTGGTCGCGTGGGGCCAACACGCAGGCATTCTCACTGAAGATGAGGCGCACACGCTGTTGCGTGAAGCAGCCGGCTGCCCTCAGGGGCGCGCAGCCGCATTTGAGGGCGCCATCCTCTTGCGGGAAACGATTTACCGGGTCTTTTCTGCGATTTCAGGGAGACGGGAACCGGCAGAGACTGATCTGGTGGCCTTAAATGCCTGGCTCCATAAGACTCTTTCCCGGATGGAGGTCGTTCCCTCTGGAAATGGCTACCATTGGAGCTGGGTCGCGGAGGCGGACGACTTAGACCGGATACTTTACCCGGTCGTGCGTTCGGCAGCAGACCTGCTGACCTCCGGAGAGCTGGAGAAGGTACGTCAATGTGCACGACGGGGATGCGACTGGCTGTTTGTGGACTCGAGCAAGAATCACAGTCGCCGTTGGTGTAGCATGAAGCAATGCGGCAGCCGGATCAAAGCCCGCCGCTACTATCGGCGCAGAAAAAGGAAGTCATGAACAGCCAGGACTGTTATCGCCTAATGTCCACCAGATCAAGTTGTGGGGTAGCCTGTGCGAGAGTTAGTCGGACTGGTTTGGTGGCATGGGAATGACGTACGAGAGCAATTGCACCACTTTGACTGGCGCAGTGCCCGACCTGGTTGCTTTGCGCGGCCTTCTGTGCCGAGTTGGGGATCTGAATCTGGCTCTAATTTCTGTAATCCAATCTAGAAATGGAGGAATACACAATGAGCGAGAAAGTTGACCCGGGTTCAAACGTTGATGGTGAGGCAGTCGACCGCGAGTTGGAAACAAGGCAAGGGGTCAGGCGATGGCTCAGAAGAGAAGTGTTGGGGGTACTGTTCGTGGCAGCCACCCTATTCATCTCTGCTGGGCGTTTGGACTGGGTGGGGGGATGGGGCTTGGTCGCCATATACGCGGTTTGGGTGTCTGCCAACGCGTTGATCCTAATCCCCAGAAGCCCGGAATTGCTGGCCGAACGTGCCAAGCGCCAGAAGGGCGTGAAAAGCTGGGATACAGTGCTTCTCGGCATTATCGGCCTGTCCACTATGGCCAAGTACATCCTGGCCGGGCTGGACATGCGCTTCGGATGGACGACACAGATGCCGCTTTCGCTCCAGGTGGCTGCGTTCGCCATTGCCGGTCTGGGATACGCCTTGGGGACCTGGGCCATGGCCGCCAACGTATTCTTCTCGACGATAGTTCGTATCCAGGAGGATCGGGGTCACGCGGTGGCCACGGGTGGCCCCTACCGGTATGTGCGTCATCCGGGTTACACGGGCGTGGTTGTCTTCGAGCTGGTAACGCCCATCCTGCTCGGCTCGATGTGGGCGCTCATTCCAGGCGCTCTAAATGCGTTGCTTACCATCGTGCGGACGGCACTTGAGGATCGGACCTTGCACGAGGAGCTGGATGGGTATCGAGATTATGCCGGGCAGGTCCGCTATCGGTTGCTGCCGGGTGTATGGTGATGGCGCTGGTGTCGTCCGCAAACCGAGGCCCCTGGCTATGCTGCAATTGCCACCATTGCCCCCGAATGAAGCGTTGGCAGTCCTGGATCCAAGCCTGGTTTAAACCTTTTTCGCTTTACCCTTGTATAGTATAGTGTACTCCGAATGCGGTCTTTGCAGCCTATGATTGAGAGTCTACAAGTATAACCCAAGCCGGGCTCAGAGCTGCTATTGGGGTCGGGATTTGTGGTGGAATTCAATAGCGCTATGTGCTCACAGTTGAGAAGGCGCCGTGACCAGCTCAAAGGAACCGTTAGCTGACGTTCGACACTGGCTGCAACGTGGCCTGTTGGCCGGGCGGATTGGGGACTACGATGAAGCCCGCCATTGTTTTCAGGCGGCGCGTGACCTGGACCCAGATAGTCTGACAGCTCTGCTCTGGCTGGCTTGGCTGGCACCCAGGCGCCGGGAGCGCCTGGCCCTGTTCTGCCGGGTGTTGGAGCTGGACCCGTGTAATGAACACGCCCAGGCTGGCATCGAATGGCTAGGGAGTCATCCGCCTCGCGGTGACGGACGGGTAGCTGACTCACTTAGGCAGACTGGAGCGGCCATTGAGGGAGGGAAGCCAGCCCAGGTTCGCCTGGCGCCAGTGGTTTCCCCGTTTCGGCGGGGGCAGGCCCTAATCGGCATAGCTGCCCTCACTGGCCGGCGCCTTGCCTTTGGCGCCCTGGTTTTGATAACCACCATCTTCCTCACCCATATGGGGTTCGCTTTGGCTCAGGGCCTCACATTATATCCAGCAGCCAGTTCTTGCCGCCCGCTCTCCCGGTCGTGCAAGTTCACCTTGAACCAGGCCCTCACACTATTTCCAGCCCTGACGAGTTCTGTATCCAAGACTGCAGTCTATCTGGCCCGACTGGCTCAGGGAGACCTGGGCCTCTCCAGGCCCGGCACCCTCACCTTGCGCTCTGTCCCTGTGGCCGAAGTGCTCCCGCCCGCCCTCTCCAAGAGCCTGGGCTTGATGTTTGTTTCCCTACTCATCGCTACTCTGGTCGGCGTCGTGCTTGGCCTGTGGGCGGCCCGGCGCCGGCACTCGAACTGGTCACTGCCTATCCTGCTGAGCTCCATTACGGGCATATCGGTGCCCAGTTTCTTCGCCGCTCTGCTTCTCCAGTTGGCCATGGTTCGTTGGGCGCACGCTTTCGGTGGGCCTCTGCTTCCCCTGGTCGGCTTTGGGTGGGACCAACACCTGATTTTGCCTGCTTTGGTGTTGGCCGCCCGGCCGGTGGCCCAAATCGCCCGCGTCACCTTCATCTCTGTGGGCGAGATACTGGATCAGGACTTCATTCGTACCGCCCATGGCAAAGGCCTCAGCCCAGGCTACGTCTTGAGCCGCCATGTGGTCCGCAACGCTGCCATTCCCATCCTGACCACGGTTGGCCTCTCCCTACGTTTCTCACTCAGCAGCTTGCCCGTGGTGGAGTTCTTATTCCACTGGGCCGGTGTGGGCTATACTCTGCTCAAGGCCATCTCCCACCTGGACGAAAACGTGACCGTGGCTCTGTTGCTCTGCCTGAGTATATTCTTCATCCTCATCAATCTGGTTCTGGAAGCCAGCTATCGCCTGATTGATCCTCGCCTTCAGGAACACCCGGCCTACGTTCGACGTGGCGAGCGGGGCAATCCGGTAGAGCTGGTCCAGGCAGCCCTGGCCGACCTCGGAGATTGGATCGCGCATAATCCGCTCAGCGAATGGCTGAGACGACGACAAAGTGCCCCCTCACCCAATCCATTTCAAGCCGTGTTGGCGCGAAACGGGATCAACGTCGCGCCAGCCGATTACCGATCTGAAAGACAGCGTGCCTGGCTGCTGGGCACGCTGGGGAATCTTCCCTTCGTCACCGGGGGCGTCTTGGCCGCCGCCCTGACCATCATTTTCGTGTTCGGACCTCAGCTGGCACCCCAC
>CP070811.1:115609-118639 GCA_020343875.1 Anaerolineales bacterium
AGCTTATCCTGCTTGCCACAAACGATGCGTGCCACTGACTTTGTGATCTTGCGCGTCACATATTCCTCGGTTCTCCTGGGAGATTCGTGGTTATACAAGATGGCCGTCGACGCGAACATGCCGAAGGCTTCGCGATAGTACTTGGTTAAATAGTAGGCCATGACCTTGGCGCATGCGTACGGACTCTGGGGGTTAAAAGGAGTCGTCTCAGTCTGGTAAGTGCTCTCAGCTTTGCCAAACATGTTCGACGTGCAGGGCTGGAAGAACCGGATACTGGCATCTACCTGCCGAATGATCTCCAGTATGCGTCCGACGGCCGCCCCGGTAATATCCGCCGAGAAGCCTACCATGTCATAGCTCCAACCAACGTGATCCTGGTCAGCTTCGTTGTATATCTCTTGCGGCTCGACGGAGGTGATGATGCGATACAGCGAAGTCGGGTCGGCCAGGTCGCCCCGGCACAAAAAGAAACGACGATTGAACAGTTCTGGATCCCGGATCAGATGCTCGATATTTCTGGTGTTGCCCGTCGCCGAGCGCCGGACCATCCCATGCACTTGATAGCCTTTTTCCAGCAAGACCTCTGCCAGATGACTGCCGTCCTGGCCTGTGACTCCGAGAATTAGCGCTTTTTTCATGATATACCATCCGGTTGGTGTTACTACTCAGGCAGGTGCTCTAAGGTAGTTTGTTGCCGCTGTCCTTGGCGGGTAAGCAACCCGGCCGACGGACTGGCGCGGGTCCCGGACCCGCGCAGAGCGAGCGAAACCCGGCCTACGGACTGGCTGGCTGGCCATCGCCAAACGATTTGATGTGGAAGTCGGCAGGCAGTTCTTGGGCGTATTTCCAGTCTATGCTTTGCTCGTCCAGACTGATTGGCTGGTGATCGTCGACGACCGCCAAGAAGACCACGCTCACCGCGTGTAAGGGTGGGGCCAGACCAAAAGGATTCTCCTGGGACACCGCCTCGTAATATCCGATGGGGCGCACGGCCTGGACGTTCAGCGAGGTCTCCTCGCGGACTTTCCTGATGGCCGCCGCCTCTAACGTCTCGCCTTTGAGGAGCCTGCCACCGATAACCCACCACTCTCCCTGCCTGGGCTGGTTGGCTCTTTTGATCAAGAGGTACTCCCCACGCGGGTTGGTGATGACCACATCAACGCACAAGATGGGTAACACCTCAATGATCTGCTGGTACTGCCGGGCAGGGATCACGGCACCACCCTGAATTCAGGTAGGGGCAGGATAAACTGGCCGCCGCCCTCGCGCCACGCCCGTTCACGCTCGTAGAACTCTTTGAAGAAGGCCCAGGGCAGCACCAAGAAGTAGTCGGGCTTGGCTCGGCGGGCCTCTTCTTCGGAGACGATGGGAATCCAGGTGCCAATGGTATACTTGCCCCATTTCTCAGGGCTCTTCTCCGAGGCGGCGGTGATCAGGGTGTGATCCAAACCGTAGTATTGAAGGATGACGTTGCCCTTGGTAGACGCGCCGTAGACATACACGGTCTTGCCGCGGGCGACCTCCTGCTTGATAAACTCCACGCAGCGGTCTCGATTTTCCTGGATACGTCCGGCAAATGCCACAAAATCATCAAAGGTAAACTTCTCATCCAGGGGGATACCGGTGCCTTTGTCATGCCGGGCAAAGATCCGGTAGCTGCCACCGTTTACATCATTTTCTTCGACCTTGAAGATCTCAAGGCCGTTGGTATTGAACAGATATTCCAGAGACTCCAGGGAATAGTATTCCAGGTGCTCGTGGCAGATGTTGCCCACATCGTTCTTGTCCAGCATAGGGGCCAGGCACATGAGCTGGGCAATAAATATGCCATCTTCTGCCAGCGCCTTACGGGCATCGCGGATAAATTGGTTGGGATCTTCCAGGTCGTAGAACATGCCGATGGCGGTGATGACTTTCGCTTTCCCCAGCCCCCACTGGCTGGCCAGTTCCGTGTAGCGCTCGTAATCCCAGAAATCGTGCATCACGTAGTCGGCGTTTTCTCTCAGCAGATCCACCAGGTTGTTGGCTGGCTCGCAGCCTACCCGGTTTAACCCCTGGACGCTATAGCTGGCCAGCAGGGTACCGTCGTTGGCCCCGATGTCCAAGACGACGTCTCCGCTCTTAAGGGGGAGCATGGCTTCCACCTGCTGGGTGATATCGCGCAGGGCGCGGCGCATGGTGGCGGTCACGCCGGAGCGATACCAGTAGTAGCGTGCGTACAGAATCTCTTGTGGCGCGGTGTGGCGTAACTGCAACAGGGAACAAACATCGCAGAGGACCAGCTCGAGGGGCGCCTTCAATCCCTTGCCCACCCTTTCTTGGGGCACAAAATCATTGATGTACTGTTCGCCGAGTGAGAATATCTCACGCAAGCCGCTCGAGCCACAAAGGCGGCAGGTGGTACGGGTGATGGTCTGGGGAATTTCGTTCTTTGACATTATCTCGTCTTTCTAGAAAGTCCAGGCCGGGGTTCACGGCCTCTTTCAGCAACGCATGACTCGTCATGGATCGTCGATGAGCGACTATTTTAACATGGACCCCCATAAACGCAACTATTTCAGCAGCAAATTCGACGCATCCAGGCTATTGGTTGTCACATTCTGCCCTGCCACGCTTATTGGCGAGCGGAGCGTTGCCTGGTTCACTCCTGGCAGCTGAGATTGTCTGTGCGGGCAAAATGGCATATAATTGGGGGCCGCTGTCTCCCAGCCAGGTCAATTCCGTTATCCCCGCCAAGAGGAAGGGATTGGTTGCACATATTTTGGAGCCCCCTTGGCACGCTGAGAGGGGGTCTGACACCCCTGTCTGGGGCGAATTCAGGCGCCAACTGGGCGGCGGGCGCGGGTCCTAGACCCGCGCAGAGCCATAGGTGGGCGGCGGGCGCGGGTCCTAGACCCGCGCAGAGCCATAGGTGGGCGGCGGGGCCGGGTCCCTGGAGCGTGTTGGGTTAGTTTTGGTAAGGTAAGGGCCGGGTTTGCGGCGGGTGTATGGCGAGCTAGACGGTTTGATGGCATGGTTAACCCAACCTAC
>CP070811.1:118739-121945 GCA_020343875.1 Anaerolineales bacterium
CCAGTAACGCACCACCGGCAGGTGGTTGCGGGTGGGGCGTAGATACTGGCCCACGGTGAGGATGTCCACCTGGTGGGCGCGCAGGTCGCGCATCACCTGGATCACCTCGTCCCACGACTCGCCCAGGCCTACCATAATGCCAGACTTGGTGACAGCCTTGGGGTCCAGTTCTTTGGCCATTTGCAGCACACCCAGCGAGCGTTCGTAGATCGCCTGCGGACGGACAGTTCGGTACAGCCGGGGCACGGTCTCGGTGTTGTGGTTAAGGATTTCGGGTCGCGCCTCCATAACCATCTTGAGCGCATCCCGGTCGCCTCTGAAGTCGGGGATGAGCACTTCGACGGAGCAGCCCGGCACTCGCTGGTGAATCAATTCGATGCTGCGGGCGAAGATGTGGGCACCTCCGTCCGGTAATTCGTCGCGGTTGACGGAGGTGAGCACGGCGTGTTTCAGGCCCATTTTTGCCACTGAGTCTGCGACTCGCTCTGGTTCTTGTTCGTCCAACCAGGTGGGACGGCCGGTCTTGATGTGGCAGAAGCCGCAGCTGCGGGTGCAGATGTCGCCCAGCAGCAAGAAGGTAGCCGTACCCCGATCCCAGCAGTCGCCGATGTTAGGGCACATGGCCTCTTCACACACGGTGTGCAGGGTTTTGGCCCGCATCAGCCTCTTAAGCTGGTGATAGTTGTCGCCGCTGGGCATTTTCACCCGCAGCCATTCCGGCTTTCGCCGGGCGGGCTCGGCCACCCCGATTTCCTCTTCACGGATTATGGCGCTCATGTCAAGGGTGCCTCAGCCTGGAGGTTCGCCTGTTGGGCTTCCACGTCGCCGTTGTAGAAGACGTACACACATTGATTCCACAGCACGGTCAGAAGTGCGTCGTGCACGTCGTCCAGATTGGGGCTGTGCGCTACCAGCTTGCCGTGGACCGGCAATGGGTCGTCGTCTTCCTCAGGGGGGACGATAAAAGCCAGCCATTCATTGGCGAAAAGCTGGGCGATGGTGGCGATGTGAGGAAGCGTTTCTGCTTCCGACATTTCCTTGTAAGGGCACCCGCAATCGCAGTCCTCGTCACATTGACCTGGTACCCGGCAGGCATGTCGCTTTTGGAAGCGGCCAACCGTCCAATCCGCTGGCAGGTTGTCCGAAGTAGGTCCTTCTACTGGAATATCATTTAACCAGATAACATCACTCATACCAAGCCACCTTGTTCTCAACCCTGTGCTAAACGATGCGTCGTAATGCCCATCTATCCCCACCCGGCGGGGAGCGGGCCAGGGAATTCTACTCTAAATCGGGGGCCCGTGCAAATGGCCTCCCGCTGCAAGGCCTGCCCCCAAAACTAGGCGAGTTTTCCGTCCCGCCTTTCTGAAGGCTGTATTTGTGGAGAATTAGCGGCTATTGCAGGCTAATCTTTGGTTTCGGAATATTTGCCTTCGGGAAAGTTTCTTTAACCTTGAGACAGACTCTCTGATCAGGAATTAGGCCGCATCTAACGCTATCGCTATCGCTTCATCTAACGATCATTGTGTAAATTGAGATCAAGGTAACAAACGATTATTCAGAAGGAGAGTATTCAAATGAACGACAAGCGTGCCCTGCTCAAAGGTCGAAAAGTAATAGCCCTCGTTTTGGTGGCGCTGACCCTGTCCCTGACGGCCATGCCGGTCTTGGCTCGGGATCAGGAGTCCGCCTCCGACTCCGATTTCCAGTCAAGCTCAGTTATGGCAGCCAGCTTGGTAGACGGAGATAGCAGCCCTGTTTCGCCCCAATCCGCTTCTGTGCTGCCTGAACTACAGCCGTCGCTAGGCAAGGCCGAGTAAAATTCCCCAGTGGGTGGCCAACCTGGCTTATGGCCGAATGTCACCCATGCGGCAAGGGTCTCCTCAGTTAACGAGTTGGTTAACAAAGCCCGGTGGGTTACACCAAACTCACCGGGTGTTCTATTAAAACATAAACTTGGGGCTGGGCGATTGATCAGTGCTGGCATCTGGATCACCGATTTGCCCGCCTTTGCCTTGTCGGCCTTCCACTATAAAAAGTCCCGGTAGACACGCCCTCTCACTATGGCTCGATGTCGGCCACGGACTCCAGGATGTGGGTGGGCTGGTAGGGGTAGCGGGCCACGTCTTCGCGACGGGTGACGCCGGTCAATACCAGGATGGTCTCCATGCCACTTTCCAAACCGCCGATGATGTCGGTATCCATCCGGTCACCCACCATGACCGTGTTCTCAGAGTGGAGGCCCAGGAAATTAAGTGCGGTGCGCATCATGAGGGGGTTGGGTTTGCCGACGAAAAAGGGGCTGAAGCCGCTGGCCTTTTCGATAAGAGCCGCCATTGCACCGCAGGCGGGCACCATGCCTTGCTCCGTGGGGCCTGAGGGGTCGGGGTTGGTGGCGATGAAGTGGGAACCGGCAGCCACCAGGCGAACGGCTTTGGTGATGAGTGGCATATTGTAGCTATTGGTTTCCCCCAGCACGACGTAGTCGGGATTCAGGTCGGTGATGACATAGCCTGCCTCGTGAATGGCTCCCGTCAGGCCACTTTCACCGATGACGAAGGCGGTGCCCTTAGGCTTCTGTGAGCTCAGAAAGTGGGCAGTGGCCATGGCCGAGGTAAAAATACGCCCCGCCGGGATGTCGAGGCCGATGCTGCTCAGGCGGTGGGCCAGGTCGCCGGGCGTGTAGAGGGCGTTATTGGTTAGCACCAGGTATTCCGCCCCACGCGCGTTGAGGCGCCCAAGGAACTGATCAGCCCCCGGGATCAGGGTGCGCCCGCTGACGAGCACGCCGTCCATATCAATCAGGTAGTTTTTGGGTGGTTCCATCCTGCTGTAACTCCCGCGTTTGCCTCTTTCAGACCAAAAGGGGTGCACAAATCGGCCCAATCCGCCCAGGGAAAGATCTTAAGAGATGTACTATTGGGTCAACGATGAGCGGCCGGTATAAGGATACATCAAATCTTGCATTTGGGTAAACTGTGCCTTTGTCACCGATCTTCTTCATCATGTTCACATTAAGGAAACGCAAAAGAGCTGGGCAACCAGCTCTTTTTTCGGGGCTGTGATACACTTTGAGTCGAGAACCTTGTCAAATCAAGTGAACTGAGCGGGAGTGGATGGGAGTCGAACCCACCGATGCCCGCTGCTCGCGGCCACCCACCGATTTTGAAGACCGGGGCACCCACCGGGGCACATCCACCCCCATA
>CP070811.1:122045-128656 GCA_020343875.1 Anaerolineales bacterium
CTCAAGCCAACCTGCGATTGGCCAGATAGGTCCAAGGTTAAAATGGCAGCGGCGTAAGAATAGGTGAGGTTGCCAGCAGCATCGTCGAGAAGGAGGCTGTAGGCACCTGAGTGGGGATAGCTCGAACCGACCCGCACTCGCCCTTCATTGCTCGTATATGCCGTCCAGCCGGTGCCCAAGTTCCCCGACTCAAAGCCGTCAGAAAACCCACAACCAGCTACGCCTGTGACAGCGACGCTGAACGTGTCGGAATCGGACAGTCCGTCAGGGTCAGTTACCCGGATGGTAACGTCCGTTTGTCCCGTCCAGCCAGGGGTGGGGTTAAGGTCAATGTATCGGTTTGAATCAGTGATCACACCTGCGTTGGGGTCAGGGGTGTTGTCTATGGTGAAGATCAGCTCGTTGTCACCGGACTCGGCATCGGAGGTATAAGCCCACAGGTCAATGGCATTGTCTCGACTCGTGCTGATCACCAGTGACTGATCAATCAGCCCGGAGATGATGGGAGAAGTGTTGCCGCAGGTATAGACGTGCACGTCATCGATGAACCAGCCAAAGTCATCGCTGACTCTGTCGGTGCCGATGCGAAAGCGAAAGCGTACGTTCTGCCCGGCCAGTGAACTCAGGTTCAAGCGGCTGGAGAGGTAGCCGTCGCTTTCGCCGCCGAAACCAGAACGGCCGCCCAGCGGGTTACCCCAAGAACTGGCGATAGTCCCATTGTAGCCGTTGTGGGTGAACAGAGAGCCGGCATCGTTCCACGAGGCCCCACCGTTGGTGCTGTACTCCAGCACGCCCCCGTCGTACATGGTCGTCCCAAAATCCTCGAAAGCGTAGGCATGCTGGAAGTGCAGATAGGGTGCGCTCCCAGACGATAAAGGCACAGGTAAGGTCATAGCCATATAGTAGTCGGCAATACTGGGCTGATCGTAACCCCAGATATTGTAGACGCCACTGGTCGCATAGGTGGCATCCCATCCTGAGTAAGGATGGTCATTCTGGGGGTAATACCAGCCATCATTGCCTGTGATAGCGCCATGAGTCCAGTTACCACTAGCTGGGTTCTCCATGTCGTCGAAGAACAGGTCATTGGGCGACCCGCTATCACAGAGTGGGGCGTGGGTGACCGGGCAAGAGGCCGGCTGCTGGTCCATCTCAGTGGCCAGGGTGGCATTGTGTACCTGATCACAATCGTCAATGGTGATACCGGTAATGGGACCAATGAGATCGGTGCAAGCCTGATACAGGTTATCGTACAGATCCTGGTAGTCGGCGGCCGAGGTAAACATATTAGTCTGGACCTCGTACCAGATCTGGGCCACCTTGGTAATACCTATTCCCGTAACAGTATAGCTATTGAAGGTACCGCCGTCCACCATCAGATAGGCAGCCTTGTTAGCAACCCCGCTGTTACTATGCACGCCACCATTATCTTCCTCGCCACAGTAGTAGTCGTCGCTGGTCATACGATCAGGATCGTCAAACAGGGGCGGATTGCTCATATTGCGCAGAGTCCCGTAGTTCGGCTCGTCTTCACCGATCTGCCAACGAACAGCACTCGAGTCGTCGCCAGCGCTGTTGGTCAGGTCTACGAACTCGCCCCAGATATCGGAGAAGGCCTCGTTAATGGCACCAGACTGCATATAGTAGAACAGGCGCGACTCATACTGGGTGACACCATGGGTCATCTCATGGGCCACCACGTCATCTGCCTGGGGGAATCCAGCACCATAGACCATTTGTGTGCCGTCCCAAAAAGCATTCTGATAGGGGCAGGAGGTGGGCCCGGGGCAGTAGCGTACGGTGTTGACAAGACTCATACCAGCGTTGTCGATGCTGTCCCGCCCGTGAGAGTTAAAGTAGAAATCATAAGTATCTCCGGCGTAGTTATAGGCTGCGTTTGCGTCCGTGATACTAGTCTCCGGGCCTCCTTCGATCCGGACCGGCCCGTTTCCGGGCAAAATCGGGTTCCAGATCCATTTGTTTTGGTTATCGTAAATCAGTCGGTTCTTGGCCGTATCGATCTGATTGAAATGCAAAGCGACGAACCCTCGCTGGGCATCCACCAGCACCAATTCACGAATAGGGAGCAGCTCCAGGGGAGTCACCTCCATCCGCCAAACCAAGGTGGCAATACGTGGTCCCAAGCCACCCAGCAAGGTGGGATCATAAATCCACAGTTCTGGTTGAGTAGACCTCAAGTTGTCCTCGCTCAGGCCATAATCCCGAGCAACCTTACCCAAGGCGCTGAGGCGAGCCGTCTCGGCATCAATCTGCGGGCTCAGGTCCAACTCCACGGAAGGCAGAACTTCCCCACTGGCGGAAACAACATTTTTGGCGGTATCCAACTGGATGATCAACTCACCGCCCAAGACAGGGGCACCCTGATGCACCTGCTGGAAACGCACGAAAGAGCGCCCACGATCGGCTGACTTTGCTCTGATCACCTCCAGCTCTCGCGCCTGATCCTTGAGGCCAAATAACTGACCATAAGTGCCAAGGAAGCCACGCGCGGCTTCCTCTGGAGAGATGCCAGCGCCCAATGCTGTTGGACGGGCAATAGGGCGACCAGGTGATGTCCCCACGAAACGAATCTTACCGGTTCCAGCATGATGCGAAACCCGCACCAGGCCTACAGACTCCTGGCGCAATTGCTCAAGAAGCGCTGCATCTGAGATCGGTGGAGGTGGCGGGCCTTGCTCGGGCGGCCTGGCGCTAGCTGGCACCGCAGGGACTCCCATCAGCAACAGAAACGCAAAGGCCAATCCGGCGACTCTCACCTTGATTCGCATAAAATCTCCTTGCCGTTGCTTTTTGGCCAAGAATTCACCGCCATCAACAAAAACAACCACACCAGCAACAAGAGTTATGCAAGTACGGTGTGGCTGCCTTAGCCAGGCTTTCACTCCTGGCAGAGTATCAGTATTGCAGCATAGGGCTGCTGTTATAAAGCCTGCACTCTATGATTCGGAGACAAAGTTTCACTCAGAATCTACATCCCCCTCGCCTACCTCGGCCTGTTCAACCAGGCGTATGACGTCGGTATGGCTGACAATGCCCACCAACGCACCGCTCTCGCCGAGGATAGGAATTGGATTGGCCCGCTCTTCCACCATCATGGTGGCTATGTCTTCCACGTCAGTTTCAGGCGTGGCGGTGCGTACGGGCCGAGTCATGATGTCCTGGGCAGTGGTTCCCAAGACGTGTCGCACATCCTCCTGGTAGCGACGGGGGCTCTCCAGAAAAATGAGGCTGTCCAGGAAGGGCAGGTAGACGGGAAAATGAACCCGAGCGTGGCGTTTGATCAGGTCAATCTCGGTAACAATGCCCACTACTTCACCCGAATCGCCCACCACTGGCGCACCACTAATGTGCCTCTCCCGGAGCAAATGAGCGATTTGAGCCACCGGCGTGTCAGGCGCAACGGTTAGAACAGGGGAAGTCATGATTTCCTTGGCTTGCATTAGCTCATCTAACCTCCAGCCCAGGCTTTTGGCGCGGTACCCGGCATCTCTGGCCTACTACTCCTGACTTGGTGGAGATACGCGTTCGACAATGGGCGGCGCGCTAACGGTGTCAGTTCGGCCACCGCAGTCTACGCTCCGGCCCGCCTCAAAGGCACACCCCTGGCTACAATAGACCACAGTGCCGCGCTGGATCGGGTTTTCACCCAGCTCTTCACCGCAATACGCACACACTTCTTCAGGGATCTTTTTTTCTGTCATCGCTTTTCACTCTTCTTAGCTCGCGGAGTAAACCAGAGGAAAGAAGCCAACCACCGACTCAAACCAGGAGAGCACCATACAGGCGGTTGACCCGGTTGCTTTTGGCAATATGGGCCCTGCAGGATTCGAACCTGCGACCAACCGGTTATGAGCCGGCCGCTCTAACCACTGAGCTAAGGGCCCGACATCCGAGCCGGGGAATTGAGTTACCGTCCTGGCCAGACTCTGGCCTCCCCGAGTCCAACTCAAGCGGGCAGCGGGAATCGAACCCGCATGACTAGCTTGGAAGGCTAGGGCTTTACCATTAAGCTATGCCCGCATACACAGACAGGATGGCCTACCTAACTTTTAAGGATACTCAGGCTTGCTGAAATTGTCAAATCAACAAATCGGCAAATCGGCGAATCAACGATTGCTGGCTTGCTGATTTGTTGTTTCGCAGATTTACTCCGCCCAACCGCGGGTGCGTTCGATGGCCTTTTTCCAGCCACGATACCCTTCGGCACGCCGGGCTGCACCCCATTCAGGGGTAAACTCGTGATCTATGCCCCAGTTGGCGCGCAGCTCATCCAGCCCGCTCCACACGCCGGTGGCCAGGCCGGCGGCATAGGCCGCTCCCAGGGCAGTCGTCTCGTGAATGGTAGGCCGCACCACCGGCACACCCACCACGTCGGCCTGCAACTGCATCAGAAAGTTATTGACAGTAGCCCCGCCATCTACCTTGAGCGCGGACAACTCGATTCCCGAGTCGGAACGCATGGCTTCCAGCACATCCCGAGTTTGATAGCAGATGGCCTCCAGTGTCGCCCGGACCAGGTGGGCCTTGCGGACGTAGCGGGTCAGACCGACGATCACGCCTCGGGCGTCCATATCCCAGTACGGAGCAAAGAGGCCAGAAAAGGCAGGCACGAAGTAGGTGCCGCC
Source organism: Anaerolineales bacterium (assembly GCA_020343875.1). Taxonomy (GTDB): domain Bacteria; phylum Chloroflexota; class Anaerolineae; order 4572-78; family NAK82. Next base: position 126,692 of record CP070811.1, read on the forward strand.
TGCATCTTCCACGGATTGAGCAATGGCCTCTGTTTCGGCGGCATCTTGGATAAGTCCCAGGTTGTCCCGCAGCCATTGAACGGCAGCCCCGGTGACGGCAACCGAGCCTTCCAGGGCATAGGTCGTGCCACCCGGCAAGCCGTAGGCCACAGTGGTCAACAAACCATTTTGAGAAGGGACGGCCTGGGAGCCCGTGTTGAGCAACATGAAGCAGCCGGTGCCGTAGGTATTCTTGGCTTCTCCCAGGCTGTAACAGGTCTGGCCAAAGAGAGCTGCCTGCTGGTCGCCCAGGTCGCCGCAAACAGGCACCGATCCGCCCAGTGGGCCGTCGGCCAGAGTATAGCCGTAGTGCGCCGGGTCAGAGGAGGGGCGGATCTGGGGCAACATGTGGCGGGGGATGCCCAGCACGTCCAGCAATTCCAGGTCCCAATCGAGAGTGTGCAAGTCCATCAGCATGGTACGCGAAGCGTTGGTCACGTCGGTGACGTGAGCGCCGCCTTGGGGGCCGCCAGTTAGATTCCAGATGAGCCAGGTATCTACGTTGCCGAATAGAGCTTCGCCCCGATCAGCCATCTGGCGCAGGCCAGGTACGTGATCCAGCATCCACTTGATCTTGGGGCCAGAGAAATAGGTAGCAATCGGTAGGCCAGCCCTGTCACGGAAGGTTACCTCCAATCCGTCTGCCTGAAGTCTCTGACAAATATCCCGGGTGCGCGTGTCTTGCCAGACGATTGCATTGTAAAGTGGTTTGCCCGTCTTGGCCTCCCAGGCAATGGCCGTCTCGCGTTGGTTGGTGATCCCAATCCCGGCTATGTCAGCTGGCGTTATGCCACTTTGGGCCAGAGTGCCGCTGATGACACGCTGGGTCGTGGCCCATATTTCCCTCGCATCGTGTTCCACCCAGCCCGGTTGCGGGTAAATTTGTTGATGCTCTTCGTACAGGGAAGCGAGAACCTGTCCCTGTCGATTAAAAATCATGAATCGGGTACCCGTAGTACCTTGATCTACAGCAGCAACATATTTGGCAGGCATAAGTCGTTTTCAATCCTCCATGATCTGTAAGGCAGCCGCACCGTCAACCTGGCTGGCTTTGAGCGCCTGTAAGGCCTGGTTCGCCTCTTCTAAAGGAAAGGTATGCACTTCAGTTTGGATAGGAATCTCGGCTGCGATCTTCAGCAATTCCCTGGCATCTTGCCGGGTGCTGTTGGCCACACTGCGCACGGTACGTTCGTAGTAGATGAGTTCATAAGGCATCTGAGGGATGGGGCTCATATGGATAGCATTGATGGCCAAAGTGCCCCCCTTGTCGAGCACGCGCAGAGCCTCGGGCACAATCCAGCCAGCCGGAGCAAAGGTGATACTGCTTTGCAGGCGTACGCCAGGGTCGTCGCGAGCGTCGCCTACCCAGACGGCTCCCAGTTCGTGAGCCAATCTCCGATGACTCTGCCCCCGAGTGAAGACATACACCGAACAGCCCCAGTGGCGGGCGATCTGTATGGCGATATGAGCCGACGCGCCAAAGCCATACAGACCCAGCCGCTGCCCGGGCTGCACCTGGCTCAACCGCAGGGCACGGTAGCCGATGATGCCGGCGCATAACAAGGGAGAGGCCTCGGCATCGCTGAAGATCTTAGGAATGGGGTAGGCAAAGTCAGCCGGGGCCAGGGTATATTCGGCGTATCCACCGTCCACATGCAGACCCGTGAATAGGGCCGTCTCGCACAGATTCTCGTTACCGCGCCGGCAATAGTCACATTCGCCGCAAGCTTGGTGCAACCAAGGTACTCCCACCCGGTCACCTACCCGGAAGCGCGTGACTCCTTCCCCCAAAGCTGCTACTATACCGACGATTTGATGGCCAGGCACCACAGGCGTTTTGGGCAGGGTCAGCTCGCCTTCTACAGTGTGCAAGTCAGTATGGCAGACACCACACACGCGCACCTGGATACGAATCTGACCGGGACC
>CP070811.1:128756-132943 GCA_020343875.1 Anaerolineales bacterium
CCCTCTGCTGGCCTGGATCGGATCGATGCTGAGCTCCAAAAGGTATATGAAGCGCAGGGTGCCCCTGATGCCTGGAAATTGCTTCGTTTCGATGTTGGCCATTTTGAAACCGCGGCGATGCGGGTTGAGATTCTATCCTTTCTGGACCAGCATTTATGATACAGCAGTTGAAAAGCCCTGTATCACGGCGATGATGGAGTGACGTTTAAGCCTCCTCCATGATGATCTCTATTCCCAGTTTGGTTAGATCCAGCCTGATGCTGGCTGGCAAAGCATTATCGGTGATCAGCTTGTTGACCGAATCTATCGGGGCAACCTGTACTACCGACTCGTGTCCGAATTTTGTATAATCTGCCAGCAAGATTACGTCGCGCGTAGCACGTATCATAGCCTGTTTCATAGCGACTTCGGCCAGATTGGTGTGCGATAGACCAAAATCAAGGGAGATTCCGGCGACAGCTAAAAACAGCTTGTCGGTGCGGAGCTCGCGTAGGGCGGCTTCGGCGGTGGGACCGATCAGGGTTCCACTTGAATGACGCAGGACGCCTCCGGTTAGGATCAGGGTGATATCGGTGTTGTCACGTAGAATGTCAAACACGGACATGGAATTTGTAATAACGGTGATGTTTTGCTTGCTTGCTAGTTCTTCAGCCAGGAAGATGGTAATTTGCCCCCCATCTATCAGGAGTACATCTCCTGGCTGCACCTGCTCAGCTGCGATTTGAGCGATCCCTCGTTTCCTAAGGGCAACTTCGTCTTCAAGGTGTTGGGCGGCGTCGACAACCTCCAATTCGATTTTCAGATAGCTAGCGTGAGTCTGCATACAGGTGATCAGGTTCTTGTACCACTCGTGCTCGCTGAATGGCACAACAAATCCAATTCGGCGTGGAAGGGCGTCCATTTCTCTGGGGGTTGCCCTGTCTATGCGTAGGGGGGTTTCTAGACGATCACCGACAGTGTCCCAGTTTATGTGCCAACCAGTCTGACTGTTCGTATAGAACTCCGGCAGCGTCTCGGCAGTGAGCACTGCATAGGGAGTAACCAGGTGTTTGGCCATAGGAATATGCTGGTAAGCGTTGATGGCTGCTTCTACGCAGACCGGGCCAACTATCTCTGGAAACATTGCCAGTCCCGCTTTGCAGTACTCTCCAGCCATGAGCGCATTTTTGAGCGTGTCTCCCTCCAGGCCAAAGGTTAGTAGCAGCAAGGAGGCAGGATTGACACCCGAGTCTTTACAAGCCTGGTTGGCCCCCCAGGCCGTTGCATCGTTGATGGCAAAAATAATGTTAATGTTGGGGTGGACGCTGAGGGCATCAATCGTGAGCTGATAGGCTGTTTGATGACCTGAGTGGGCATTGATTGAGAGGATGGTTTGGGCCATCGGTAAGACTTCCCTGAGCCCGGCCATAAAGCCCTGGCTGCGCGCCTGAGTGTTGTCCAAATAGTAGGTGAGGTCTAAAACATAGGCTCTCCCCTCAAGGTGCTGCTGAACATAGCGACCAGCCCACCGTCCCAGGTCCATCGCCGCCCGGTAATTGTCTACAGCTACCAGCGTTTTCGCGCCGCTGATGCCGAGAGATTCGGTAATGAGCGGGATATTTCTTTTTTCAGTTCGATCGAGCAAGACCCTGTCAGAGCCAGGGTCATGGGAGGTAGCGATTAGGGCATCCACTCTGCCGGTTAGAAGCCCCTCCAATTGGGGCGAAGGAAGCTGAACTTGGTGCATTCCTGTGTCAGATGGATACATGTAATGCAGGGGAGCGGCGCCTCCGTAGGTGCGCCGTAGCCGCTTCTCGTCATCCAGCCGCTGCAAATCTCGGCGAATCGTTACTTCTGAGACGTCGAATAATTTGCTCAACTCTTTAACCGAAATGAATCCTCGATTCTCAACCGATGTAACAATGTGCTCCAAACGCTCGTTCACAGGCATGTAGTTCCTCCATGAATGGAGCCACAGGAGGTGGCAGGCGTAAGACACAGTTTCAGATCTCGAAACCTGAGCAGGCTCGTTTTCAGGTAATAGTGTTCGAACTCACAACTCTAACCTATTATACCGCAAATGTTTGTACGAAGTCAAGCCTCAATTTGGCTCTAAGTTACGAATTTGTTCACTCATCTTGACAGATGATCATTTATGTGCTAACATTAGTAGGGTCGAAGAAATAATTCCTCATATCTTCTCCACATTAAGGATGCTTTCAGTTACTACGCAAGGTTTATGGGATTGTTCTCCTACCTGCCCGAAGTCTGTTGGGGCCGACGTTGAAGACTGAGTTGGGTGGATGCAGTGACGACAAACAGTTGGTCAACCTTCGAGGAGGGAAGATGAAGAGACTATTGCTGGTTTGGATCAGTGTGTCTGTGCTGCTCACGGGGTGTGGTTCTGGGCCAGGAAGGGAGGCCCCTACCGAACAGAAGACGTCAGCGCCAACTCTGCCTCCGGCCACCCAGGCTAGAATATTGCCTACCCCAACGCCGTTGCCCCCCCCTCCTACGCCGACACCTTTGCCCACCAAGACGCCTGCTCCTACCAACACACCAGCGCCGGAAGGGGCACCAACCGCTGAGGTAGCTCCTACGCCTACCCCAGCCCCCTCCGTTACTGACGTGATGGTTGAGATTCCAGGTGGCCCCTTTACTATGGGAATTGACGGCGGCAGCCCTGACGAAGGCCCGGCCCATGAGATTGAAGTGTCAACCTTTGGCATAGATAAGTTCGAAGTAGTCAACGTCGACTTTGCTACCTTTGTTGAAGCGACTGGCTACCAAACCGACGCTGAGAAGAGTGGAGCCAGCCGTACCTGGCGGGATGATTATGGAGCCGGTGAGGACAACCATCCGGTCATCCGCGTCACGTGGAACGACGCGGTGGCCTATTGCACCTGGCTGGGCAAGCGTCTGCCCAGCGAGGCGGAGTGGGAAAAGGCAGCCCGTGGCCCGGAAGGCACTGTCTATCCGTGGGGGGACGAATGGGACCCGACCCAGGCCAACGTAAAAGAGAGTGGTCTGCGCGGCACGGCGGCCGTGGGCAGTTACCCTCCCAACGGCTACGGCCTGCATGATATAGCCGGCAACGTCTGGGAGTGGACCGACGACTGGTATCAGGCCTATCCAGACAACACTCAGCCCGACCCGTTCTACGGTGAGCAGTTCCGGGTCATTCGGGGAGGGGGCTGGTTTGAAGAAGCTCCCCAGGTCGCTATGCATAATCGCAACGCGGCTGATCCCGACATCACGGCTAACGACGATTTGGGTTTCCGATGCGCAAAGTAGCACGCAGCGTTTAAGACAACAATGAAGCAACAAGCTATCGAAAGGAGGAATGTCCAGCACCAGTCCAAACGAGTTACGTTGTTACTTCGATTGAAAGCAGCTCAATCTCGTTTCGCCCAAAAGGAGTCCCAAAATGACTAAGAAGTTATTCAATCTGGTAGTGGTCATCAGCATGTTGACGGTCTTGGCGCCGGTTGTGGCTGCGGCTCCACCGGTGCAGGAGGAGGGCCAAGACTACGTCATCGTGAACGACGACTGGCTGAGCAAGCTGGCCGACAAGTATCTGGGCAGCGTGCTTGCCTACCCGGCCATCGTGGAACTCACCAACCAGAAAGCAGCTGCCGACAGCTCTTATGCCACGATCAGTGACGCCAATCTGATCGAGGTAGGTTGGAAGATTTACATCCCCGGCGCCGCTGAGGCTCAGGCCTTTATGGACACCTCCGCTCCAGGCGCAGCGCCTGTTGCGGCAGGCCAGGTGAAGATCGGCTTCCTGGCCGGGGTGCAAGATCCCTTCTACTTCACCATGGAACGTGGGGCCAGGCAGGCAGCTGCCGACCTGGGGGTAGAACTTGTGGTTCAGATTCCAGACAACTGGAACGCCACCGTGCAGACGCCGATATTGGATGCGATGGTGGCGCGGGGGGACCTTGATTTCCTCTTCCTGGCACCGGTGGACAAAGAGGCCATGGTGGCTCCGCTGCAGAAAGCGGTGGATGCCGGTGTGCCTCTGTTGACGGTAGACACCTTCATCGGGGATGGTGAATATGTGAGTGGTCCAGTGACCTTCCCGCTGTCGTACATTGGCTCGGACAACGTGGAGGGTGGCCGGATTGGCTGCACAGCGCTGGCGGAAGCCATTGGTGGCTCGGGCAAGGTGTACATCCAAAATGTGAAGCCGGGCATCAGCACCA
>CP070811.1:133043-135672 GCA_020343875.1 Anaerolineales bacterium
AGACCTCCATCAGGATGTACAGCCCGACCACGTAGATCCCTTCAACCACCAGGCCGACCGCCAGCGCGATCCACCGCCCTCGGCCCATCGCCTGTCCCAAGCGAGTGTCGGCCGCAACCAGGAATCCGCACACGAGCAAGACCGCGTAGGTATATTCGTTCCACCCTCCGCCCATGGTCGAGGTGACGAGCCCGGCTTCGACCACAGCCACAGGCAAACCCAGCAGCAGAATCGCTCCCGGTCGAGCCAGGAAGCCGGCCAGTGACCCGCCCACAGCCCCGCCGCCCTGCCTGCGCAGGTAGAGAAAAAAGGGGAGCAGCAAAGCCGAAAAGATGAACAGGTCCTTCAGGAACCACAAATGAGCTGTCGTAAACAGTCCTGACGAGGGATCCGGGCAGATGAAAGCATTCACCAGGTCGGGGCACAGGCGCACATCGAAGAACCGGGGGAGGAACCCCCAGTAGGTGAGGCTACCGGCCGGATCGGCTTGCTTGAGGTGGAGATAAACCTGCAGCGGGACGATGGCCAACACCCCAAAGACAAAAGGAACCACCAGCCTGTGCACTCGTTCGCGCAGAAAGAGGGGGCCGGTGCGCTTGCGCAGCGAGTGCCAGATGGCGAACCCAGAGCTAGCCATCATGAGCGGCATGCCCCACAAGGAGAAGAAGGCCACGAAAATGGTGGCCGCCATGCTGCTCGACTCGTTCTTCACCCCTTCCGGCAAGTCTATCGTGTCAAAGATGCGAGCCGTGTGAAAGAATATCAGGCCGAACACGAGCAGGATGCGCAACAGGTCAAGGTCTCTGCGGCGTTCCACGGTCCGGTTCGGTTCAACGGTTTGAGTGGCCACAGGTCGCTCTTTTTCTCAAAGGTTGTCGGTAAACACTTATTATGTTAACTACTCTGCAGCACCCGACGGGCGTTATGGGCTGGCGCCATCCACTGGGTCGGGAGAAATGACCTTACCCACCTTGGTTGTCAGAATCCATAAGGTCCCCCAGGCCTTTAGGGTGTGGAGACTGTTACAGGACTCGGTCCGTATAGGGTATCTTGCGGATCAAGCTGCTGAGCCCAAAGGTGAATGGGACAGCCACCAACGCCACCAGGGCCCATTTGAGCAATGGATAGAGTGGGATGCCACGAGCCGCGAAGGCCATGATGATAATCACCGGGGCGTGGATGATATAGGCGGTGTACGCGTTGGGCACCAGGAATCCGGCCAGCTTCCCTCGGTGGTTGAGGTAGCGGCGGAAGGCATAAACCAAGCCGATGCACATGCTGAGGCACAGAAACGACTCCCAGAGCGCGAAGGCAAGAGCCTGCCAATGCCAGCCGCCCCGATAAGGGTCGAAGCTGGTGATTGCGCCACCGACCAGCATCAGGGGTGCCCACAAAAGGACCAGCAGGACGGCCAGCCCCAGCCACAGGCGCCCCGCCTTGTCGGGGAGGCCCAGCAGCCAGTTGCGGCGGTATGCAATCAGCCCGACCACGAACAGGACGATGTACTGGGCAAAGTAGGCGAACTGCAGGTTCAAGGGCTCGAATTTATACTTGTCGATGAGGAAGAACTGGCGGAACAGGAAACCAGCCACCCCCAATAGCAGGGCAAAGAGGGCGATGGACCCATTGCCAGGAAAAGCAGTCTCAACGGCCGGCTCAGGCGGCCGCGACCGGGTGAGGAGCCGCCACAACACGTACACCAGCGAGAAGAAAAGCAGAACTTCGACGAACCACAATGGTCCCTCGCCGATCCACGCGTTGTCTTTGAAATACTCTGCGGGGAAATAGCGCCAGAATGGCTTGCGGATGTCCTGGAAATAGAACACGTACACGAACAGGGGATTGAGCACCCAGCTAAACACAGCCAGGGGGATCCCCAGCCGGATCAGGCGATCCTTCAGGAAGCGGCCGGCTCCCTTGCGGTCGTAGGAACCCGGCACAAAGTAAGCAGAGATGAGCAGGAAGAGGCCCATGAAGTAGGCTTGATTGGTCGCGCAGAACCAGCTCCCGAGCGTGTTGGTGAGGAAATCCTGCTTACCCTCTGTATAGCCCCAATCCCCGGTTCCGGCGTAGGTAACCATGAGATGGTGCAACAGCACCAGGATGGTCAGAAAGACACGGATATTGTCGACAAAGAGCAGACGGACGGTTGCCCTGGTCTGGACGGCCGCCGCGGCCGGCACGGGCCGGCTGGCATCCAAGGCCATGGATGCGTCCAGCGCACCCCGGGCTATGACTGGCTTTTCCATGTTTTTTCCTCCCTCTCTGAACAGGATAGCACCATATGTGATGACGGCAGGCACTATATGTAGGGCAGGTTTTTAACCTGCCGCACTGGATGGCGGGTTACAAACCCGCCCTACGAGTTCGCCACTGAAGAGCTACCCTGAACAGCGCTCGTTTCCATTATTACCCATTCACTGCTGTGATAGATCTGAGGGCAAGGTCACCTCGCCCCTACGTTTCCATAGCCGGTACGTCGTCGAGGGAGGCCAGTCCTTCCTTCAGGGCATACAGCGCGGCCTGGGTGCGGCTGGCCAGGTGCAACTTACCCAGGATGTTGCTGACATGAGTGCGCACCGTCAACTCGGCGATGGCCAACTGGTCGGCAATCTCCCGGTTGCTCTTG
>CP070811.1:135772-139179 GCA_020343875.1 Anaerolineales bacterium
GCGAAGCCCAGGTCGATGGTCATTTGGCGCTCTTTTTCCTCTTTCAGGCGATCGGGGTCAATGCCAGTGAGCGCCCTGACCAGCGTGGATTTACCGTGATCGACGTGACCAGCGGTCCCGATAACGCGCACAACTACTCCTCTTCCACCATCTCTTCAAAGCGTGTCTGCCAATCGCGAGCAAAGGCGGTGCGCATCTCGGCATCTTCTTCTGCCATTTGCAGCAATAGTTGAAGCCGTCTTTGGCTGTCCTGGGTCTGCTTTTCCAGGTCAGTGACGTGTTGGGTCAGACCAGACAGCGCTCGATCGTACTCGCTCCATTGATGGTCCCATTCCATGGTGTGCTTTTTCCAGCGGCGTTCCTCTTGGGCCTGCCATTCTTCGAGTTGGGACCTTTGGCGATTCTCAGCCAGCCGCTGGAGTTCCGCCGTTTCGTGCTGCTGGCGTTGGACCTGGTCTTTGAATTCCTGCAAGTCTTCCATGGCCTTCTTAATACGCTGATACTGTTCGGCGTAGCGCTCCATATCCTGCCCATAGGCCTCCATGCGCTCCCGCTGCAGTTCAGCCTGTTCGAGCCAGCTTTTCGTCTGGCGGTCTCGTTGGGCGTCCTGGAATCGAAACCTCTCCAATTCTTTGTCCTGGTTCTGACGCAGGTCCTCGATGCTCGACCTGAGTTCACCGATGCGTGGTGGCAGTTGCTCCAACTGCTGTATCCGGGACAGCTGCGCGTCAACCTTTTTGAACAGATCGCTGGTCTGAGCTTGTAGTTGAGCCACACGCTTGGTGTCCTGGATACGCTGCTCTTCCAGATAGGCGATGCTGCGGACTCGCTCATCCTGGCTTTTGCCAGCATCCAGCACCTGCTGCTGCAAGCGGGTGAGGGACTCGGTCAGGCGCTGCATGTCGACCCGATGAGCGGCCATTTGTTCCTCGTGGCGCCGGAATTTCTCGGACTCCTTGCGAACTTCACTGACGGCCTGGGTAACGTTGTCAATCTCCACCTGGCGCACCCGGTCCCGGTCTCGCTGCGACCGTTGGCGTTGCGCCTCGCTCTTCTCCAGGAGGGTGTTCATCTCTTGCTTGAAACGCTCAAAGTAGCCCTCTATTTGGGCTACACGGTCAACGTAGGCGCGCATGGCAGCCAACTCAGTCTCCAAGTCGGAGATGCGATTGGCCTGCTCCTCCCGCTCTTCCGTCAGCGTCGTCAGTCGCTGCTGAAGTTGGTGCAATTCGGCCCGATCACGTTGATGCTCTTTGTCCAGCCACGTGATCATGTGCGATAACTGGCTATGTTCCATAAATTAACGCCTCCACAGCGCGGCTTGCGGATTTGGGATTGCAGGCTATGGATGGCGTCTCCCATCCACAACCCACAATAGCCGGCATCATTCTATCACGACCGGAGTATGTGAGCAAGCGTGGCTGCAGAATGTTTGCCATATGCCCCTGTTTGTGATACACTGATTTGGTATCCACTCACCTGGGTATAGCTGCGGATATTCGAGACACAGGGACTTGCTTATGCTGACGACCCCTTTCCGCAAAAAGGGAGTCTTTCGCCACGAGGTTGCCGGCAGACTGCCGGTGTATCGCTTTGACCAACTGAGCAACGATCCCCACCTGGCACACGCTGTCTTCACCCGCCTGGGCGGCATCAGCCGCCCGCCTTTTGCGTCGCTCAACCTGGGGCACACGGTGGGCGACGACCCCACGGCAGTACAGGCCAACCATACCCGCGTCTACGGAGCGCTGGGCATCCATGGCTCACAGGCAGTCACCTGCCATATGACCCACAGCGCCGATGTCTTGCTAGTGACGGCCGCCAACAAGGGGCAGGTGGCCGGCCAGGGGGACGCCATGGTCACGGCTGATGCGGGTGTGTACCTGAGCATGCGGTTCGCCGACTGTGTGCCAATCCTCTTACACGACCCGCAGCGCAAAGCGATCGGCCTGGCCCATGCAGGCTGGCGAGGCACCGTGAAAGACGTGGCCGGCGCCGCAGTGCGGTCGATGGTGAACCAGCTGGGCTGCTCTGCCCAGGCGATAACCGCCGTGATTGGGCCCTCCATCGGCCGCTGCTGTTACCAGGTCGGGCAGGACGTGATCCAGGCAATGGAGGCAGTCTTTCCCCAAGAGACGGCCCAGGCCGCCGTAGAGGACCAGGACGGGCGCCTCTTCAGTCGCCGCAATGGAGGCTATGCATACCTTGATCTATGGGAAGCCAACCGTCGACAACTCGAGGCTGCGGGTGTGGGCCGGGTGATCGTGGCAGGCTTGTGCACCGCATGCCACGCCGATTTTTTCTTCTCTCATCGGGCAGAGAGAGGGCGCACCGGCCGGTTTGGCGTAGTTTTAGGATATCGAGAGCAGGCCTGACGTTGAGCGGCCGTGTAGACATTCCCGCCAATCTGGAGCGGGTGCAGGAACGTATGCGGGGGGCGGCCCGACGGGCGGGGCGCGCCGCGGGGGAGGTGACGCTGGTTGCCGTCACCAAGACCCACTCCCTACAGGCAGTGCAGGCTGCCTACCAGGCAGGGGTGCGACACTTCGGTGAAAACCGGGTTGAAGAAGGACTCCTGAAGATACCCGCCTTCAATGAATGGCTGGCTGTCAGTTCACAGGCGACTGCGCCACCCACCTGGCATATGATCGGCCACCTGCAAAGTCGCAAGGCGGCCGATGCGCTGGCGCACTTCGACGTCATCCATTCCGTGGACAGTCTCAAACTGGCCCAGCGCCTGAACCGCCTGGCGGAGCGGGATCCGGCCGGAACGCTGAGGCCAATACTGCTGCAGAGTAACGTCTCCGGCGAGGCCAGCAAGTATGGTTTTGGGCTCAGCCGCTGGCAGGAGGAACGGGAAACGCGCCGGGCCTTCTTTGACACGCTGGGGCGCATCATCCAGCTGCCCCGGCTTCGCATACAGGGGCTAATGACCATGGCGCCCATGGCGCCCCATGCGGAGCAGGCACGCCCCATCTTCGCCGCCCTGCGCGCCTTGCGTGATGAGCTGGCCCAGGAATTCCCTGCCGTCGAGTGGCGGCATCTTTCTATGGGCATGACAGACGATTTTGAGGTGGCCATCGAGGAAGGGGCAACGCTGATTCGGGTCGGGCGGGCTATTTTCGGCCCCCGCTAGGGCAATCGCAAAGGCCAAATGTCAAACAGGAACCGACTTATTATATGTTAGAAGAGACTCAAATTGCATTCATCGGCAGTGGGATCATGGCCGAAGCCATGATCAAGGGCTTGCTGGGGCACGGGCTGCTGCCGGCCCAAAACATCATCGCCAGCGGCCCCCGGCCGGAGCGAGGGGCTGAGCTGGCGGAGCGATATGGCATCCTGGTAACGCATGACAACGCAGCAGCCGCCAGGGGGCGTGACATCGTGGTGTTATCCGTCAAGCCACA
>CP070811.1:139279-142170 GCA_020343875.1 Anaerolineales bacterium
CTTTCACTTGTGGACCGGTGGCACCCCCTGGGATGAGGTGGCCAGGCTGGAGCGGTCGCTGATTGTGGTTGTCCACATTAGCGACGTGACCCCTCGCAAGGGGGAGCAGTGGAGTGACACCGACCGCGACGTTTTGCCAGGCGATGGGATCCTGCCTCTGAAGGAGGGCATCGCCGCGGTGCGCGCGACGGGGTACGATGGGCTGTGGTCCGTTGAATTGCTGGGCGCTCACTATTGGGAATGGGACCCGGTAGTGCTTGCCCAGGAGCTCAGGCGCCGTACCCAGTCCCTTATGGCCGAATGATGGCGCACAGCAATGATGCGTTGATCCCGCCATGAATTCTCAATCTGCAAGCAGGCAAGCTTGAAAGTGACCCGATAGATCAAACTCGAGCCCAGTGGGGGCTGAAAAATCCACCAGATTAAAGACAGGAGAAATGACAAAATGGAACAGACAATGCAGGGTGTAACACTTTTCGCGGACTGGGATCCCAAACCAGATTTCAGGCTGGGTCCCAAGGACATTGAAGGGCGGCAAACCTACCTTGGAAGCAAGGTGTGGAAAAACCCGACGATGCAAATCGTCGAGCATGATATTCCTAAGCCTGGCCCGAATGAAGTTCTGCTGCAGGTCAAGGCCTGCGGTATCTGTGGCAGTGATGTTCACATCGCTCAGCCGGATGACACCGGTTACATGCTATACCCCGGCCTGACGGGCTTCCCGAGTATCCTCGGCCATGAAGTTTCCGGGATCGTGGTGGAAGCGGGGGCTAAAGCCCGCGACAAAACCACCAACAAGCCATTCAAAGGCGGGGAGCGTGTTTGCACGGAAGAGATGCTGTGGTGCGGGGAGTGCAAACCGTGCGCCGATGGGTACCCCAATCACTGCGAAAGGCTGGATGAGATCGGCATCAATGTTAACGGCGGGTTTGCAAAATACCTGCTGGTGCCGGCAAGAACCCTATGGAGCCTGGACCCGCTGGATGGTGTGTATGAAGGCGACGACATCTTTCTGGCCGGCAGCCTGGTAGAGCCTACCAGCGTCGCCTATAACGCCGTAATCGAACGAGGGGGAGGCATCAGGCCCGGAGACAAGGTGGTCATCTGTGGAGGCGGGCCGGTGGGCGTAGCAGCCTGTGCCATCCTCAAGAGGCAGGGCGCCTCATTGGTCATCCTGTCGGAACCGGAAGAGGAAAGGGCCAAGATGGGCCTGACCATGGGCGCAGATTACACGATCAATCCCCTGGAAGAGAACTTCACGCAAAAGGTGCTGGACCTCAGCAACGGAATGGGGGCAGACCTTTACCTGGAAGCAACCGGGTTACCGACCATCGTTTATCCACAGATCGAGCAGACCATCTGGGAAGGCAGGACACTCAATAGTACTGTAGTGGTGCTAGCCCGGGCAGACGCCAAAATGCCTGTGACCGGAGAAGTGCTGCAGGTTCGGAGGGCAAACATCGTGGGCGCTCAGGGTCACTCCGGACACGGGACGTTCCCCAGGGTGATTGAGTGCATGGCCGATGGCATGGACATGACCCGCATTATCACCAAGAAAATCAGCCTGGAGGAAGTGCCAGACAACATCATCATGCTGAGGACCGATAGGAAAGAATGCAAGATCACTTGCGTGTCCTAGTCCCAAATGCTGGGCCAAGTCCGAAGGCATGTGGCAGTTCCGGGTTCGAGAACTACTGAGGTTAGACGCTGTCATAAATGAAACAGGGCATGGGCGGCAGATTGGCTCAGCCAAGCAGACTGCCGCCCATGTGCACGTGTTTTGCCAGCTCCGAGCATAGAGACAGGCCTGAGACGAGATGCGATTCCTATTGGGCATAGACCTGGGCACAAGCGGACTCAAAGCAGCCCTCTTTGATCTGAATGGCAAGCTTCTGGGGAAAGGTGTTGCCACCAACAAATACTTGCCCGGCCCACCAGGCTGGGCGGAACAGGAGCCCAGGGCGTGGTGGCGCGGCTGTTGTGAAGCAATCCAGGCTGCCGTAGCGGAATCCAGGATAAACGCCGCTCACATAGTCGGTGTGGGGGTATGTGGATTTCACCATTGCCCGGTCTTTCTAAATGCCGAAGGCGAACCAGCCCGGCCCTCCATTGTAACCCATGACACGCGGCTAGGCCAGAGTCTTGAGGATTTGAGACGGAGTGGGGTATTGGAGGAAGTGATCCGAGTTTCAGGCAGCCACGTGATGACCGGGCATTTTCCTCCGATTTACCACCATGTTCTCAGACAGGATAAGCCAGGGCTGGAGAAGACGCGCTGGATACTTCTGGCCAAGGACTATATTCGGTACAAACTGACCGGTGTGCTGGGCACCGAAATCTGCGATGCCACCGGAACGAATCTAGTTGCCATGCCCGAGCAGACTTGGTCTGATTCACTGTGCGAGTTGCTGGGAGTTCCCCTTGAGAAGCTGCCGCCAATTGGTGAGCCCAGCCAAATCTCTGGCCAAGTCACCCAAGAAGCCGCCCAAGCCAGCGGCTTGCAGGCAGGCACCCCGGTTGTCTATGGCGGCGGGGATTCCCACTGCGCCTTGGTCGGTTTGGGGGTAATTGGGTCCGGAGAAGCCGGGCTGTTGTTGGGCACAAACAGCACCCTACGCGCCTCGTTCAGAGGTTTTGCCAGACATCCTGAACATATGGTCTGGGCTCAGCAACACGTCGTGCCTGGAAAATTCACCATCTCCGCCTCTTCGATGGCCGGGTCCTCTACGTTGTCCTGGTTCAAGGATATGTGCTGTGGAGAATACCTCCCTCAACGGGATGCCGAAGCCTATCGCGAGCTAGAGGCATTAGCCGCCAGTGTTCAACCGGGATGTGATGGGCTTCTCTTCCATCCATACTTGTACGGAGAACGATCTCCCTTCTACAACCCC
>CP070811.1:142270-149497 GCA_020343875.1 Anaerolineales bacterium
GCGACTGCCTCAGCCAGCTGGTTCAGCAGGTCACCCAGCGGCGTTTCGGCCAGGGCCCCCGGCCGCAGCTCCAGCAGCAGGGTGCGCATCTCGGCCAGTGCGCTGCGGGTCAGTTGATGTACATCCTGCAGGCAACGTTGGGCATCGGCCCGGTCGCGCTCCCACAGGCGGGGCAGCACCTCGGCGGACAGGCTCGCCGAAAAAAGGGTCTGGCTGACCGCGTCGTGCAGGTCGCGCGCCAGGCGCTGGCGCTCCTGCATGGCTGCCATCTCACGCGTCCGTTCCTGCAGCGCCTGCGCCGCCTTTTTGCGCTCAGTGATGTCGCGGATGATATGCGTGAAAAAAGTCCCTTCTTGTGTCTCCCAGGTTGAATAGGAGGCGTCCATGGCGAATTCATCTCCCCTTTTTCTCAGCCCGACCATCTCGACCGCTTTTCGGGGGGCTGCTGGCCTGCGGGTGGATACCATCCGCCCCAGTTCCTGTCGATGAATGGCCTGGGACCGTTCGGGCATCAGAAAAGTGAGTGGCTTGCCCATAGCTTCATCAGCCGTGTAACCAAAAATGGATTCTGCCGCCCGATTCCAGAAGACAATCGCCCCCTGACTGTCGGTGGTGATGATCGCCGCGCTGGCCGACACGGCCACCGAGCGGAAACGTTCTTCGCTGGTTTCCAGCCATTTGAGGGTGCGGCTGTTGAAAAGTGCAATCGAAGCTAACTCGCCAAAGGCGCTGGCCAGGTGCGCATCATGTTCGTCGAAGCCACCCGGCTTGTTGGCTAGCCCCAGCAGCCCGACCGCGATTCCTTTTACCACCAGCGGGGCGAACAGGACGCTATCCAGGCCCACGTGACCATCCGGCAACAACTTCGCCCATTGACCGTGGGCAAAATCGTTGTCGTAAACCGGTATGCCTTCACGGTAGGCTGTCTCGCGCAACCCGCGGATGGGCATGGGTAGTTTAGGGTCAACGCTGCACGGCAGGCCGCCTGGCTCCAGAAATACCACCTCGTTCTCAGTTCCGTCGTCCGTCAGCAGGGCCACGTAACCGGCCCTGGCTCCCAACAGGTTCTTGCAGGCGTCAAAAATGGCGCGTGCGGCCTGTTCGAAACTACGATGGGCCAGGACAGCCCGTGCGCCTTCCAGCAGCGCCGACACCTCGGCCCGCCGCCGCCGGGATGCCTCCAGAGCAGAGCGCAGTTCCTCCTCGGCCCGTACCCGCTGGGTCACGTCCAATAGTGAAAACACCAGGCCTTGTACGCGGCCGTCCTCATCCTTGACCGGAACCAGGCTCCAGTCCCAGTAGGTAGTTCCCCGCTCGGGCTGGTCGACGTACTGGAAAGGTTTGGCATAGAAGGTGACCGGCTGGCCGGTATCTCTCACCCTTTCGAAGATGGCCTGGTTCTCCTGGTTGGGGAACAGGTCGAAATGGTTACGGCCCAGCAACTCATCCCGGCTGTGGCCAGAGCCCTCGACGTAAGCTGTGTTGACGCGGACGAAGTTGAAATCGGGGTCCAGATAGACCAGTTGGGCTTGGGTATTTTCCATGATGGCCTGGAGCATATCCCGTTTCCAGGCCAGCACGCCGGCTAGCCCCTCCGCCCTCTCGCGCTCCTCCTGGACCTGTGCCAGCAGGCGTTCGCGCTCTGCTTCGGTCTGGGTTCGCATGGCGATCTCGGCCTGGAGCTCCCGATTGGCTTCTGTGAGCTCCTCGGTGCGTTCTTGAACGCGCAGCTCGAGATGGGCCTGGGTTTGGCGCAGCTCCTCTTCGACCCCCGCCCGCGCCCGCAACTCCCACTTGAGAAGCCAGTACAGCAGCAGTACTGTCAGTACGGCAAGCACGACATGTAGCTGTGCAAAGCGTTGCCGGTCAACGGCCAGAATGTCCGACAGCACATCGAAGGCCAGGATCCACAGTCCCGTGATAACGGCGTACAGTAAGGCTGCCCGGGAAGCCGAACGCTTCATAATGTCTCCCTCTTCTGTCGCACAAGCGGGGAGTGACCCACCCATGGCCTCTGGCGGGTAAAAGCCCATAACAACCCGAAGCCTTATCCAGCATATCATGGAAAACGAGGAAATTCAATAGGAAAATCATTAGAGTTGGCACAATTCGTCCCCGAGTGCAGGAAAGTTGGTCCCGGAGATCTCCGGGCTGTAGCACAGCGCCGGGTCAATCCGGCTTGGCCCAACCCGACTGAGCCGGATTGATCCGGCCTTTTTGCTCCGAGCGGGTGTGGCACCCGCGACCTTTGACCACATGGCGCCTGGTTTCGCCCCAGCCGGAGGTCGCAGACCCCCTGCGAGCATTCGAGGGCATTCTTTATGAGTAGACTCTAACCTTTCTCTTATAAAGTTCCAACCGAATTCAAAGATAAACCTGTTAACATGGGCGTACGGCGATTCCGCCTGTTCAGGTGCCCCCTTTATGATTCAGTGCCCTGTCTGTGATGATTGCGGCCTGCACCTTCTCGATGCCGGGCGACTTGCCTAACCTCTCAAACCTATGTCTGCAAATAGGACGCTCACCAGGGCTACAGCGAAGACTCTGCCCGGCTGGCAACAGGGTTGGCCTGGAAAGATGACACCAGGTAAAATGCACGGCCATTCACCACCAAACTTGAGATCGACCAGTTCCAAGAGAGTTTCATGATAATGGAGGGAAATGATGACCTCAGGCCTCCCAGAAGCCAAAGTTGCTGTGATCACGGGCGGTACACGTGGCTTGGGGTTAGCCATCGCTCAAGCCTGCGCCCGTGAAGGGGCAGCGGTGATTGTTGCCTCGCGGACGCCTGCCTCGGTAGAGCAAGCCGTACTCAGCTTGAAGAAGGAGGGGCTACAAGCCAGTGGTCAGCCCTGCAACGTGGCGGATCTGGCGCAGGTGGAAGAACTGGCCGAACACGCCTTGAATATCTTCGGCCGCCTGGACGTGTGGGTCAACAACGCTGGGCTATCGGCCGCCCATGGTCCTACCATTGACGTGCTGCCGGGGGAGGTCACCCAGGTCATTCAAACCAATATCCTGGGCGCCTACCATGGCTCACTGGTCGCCCTGAGACACTTCCTACGGCAAGGCAAGGGCAAGCTGATAAATGTGCTAGGCCGTGGCTCACGACAGCCGGTGCCCTACGGGAATGCCTATGCCGCCAGTAAAGCCTGGTTGCGCAGCTTTACCCTGGCGCTGGCCAAGGAGTACAAAGGCAGCGGAGTTGGCATATACACATTTAATCCCGGATTGGTCGACACGGACTTGTTGCGAAAATTCCGGGTCATCGCCGGCTATGAAGAGCGCGCAAAGATGCTGAGAATGATTATGCGTATGTGGGCCAAGCCCCCCCAGGTGGCGGCCCGCAAGGCGCTTTGGATTGCGTCCGACGCCACGGACGGCCGTACCGGCCTGGATATCAATCTTCTGGGGCCGGCTGCGCTGGTAAGTGGTGCGCTGCGGGAGGGAGTGCGCCACTTATTGAGGCGCCCTTCGCCTGCCATAGAGTTGAACGTCATCTCGGTGCCAGCCGCTTTTGACTTGTCGGATCGCGAACAGACATAGAAACCCGGATGCAGGTACAGGATGCCTGGGATTGGAGCGACAATTGCCGGTACAATATATCCTCAGCCTTAAGCACGCGAAACGAGCCCATCATATCGGCAACAAGGCCCAAGGGCTGAGTTTCTTGGCTGCGAAGGGATTTCAAATCCCAGTAACATACGTTTGCGGGTGGGATGCCTACCTGGTATATCTCAAAGACGATCCCACCCTGGTCGATGCGATCCGATCAGAGCTATCAGAACTGCTTGATTTGGATCGACCCTACGCCGTTCGCTCCTCAGCCAATGTGGAAGATACTCTGGAGCATTCATTTGCGGGCCAGTTTAAAACCATCCTGAACGCTCAGGGAGTGGATAATATTCTACACGGGATTTGGCGGATTTGGGCTACCACCCAGTCGCCGGGTGTCGAAACGTATCTGAAAAGGAACGGCGTACAACCGGGTGATCTCAGGATGGCCGTCATCATCCAGGAGATGATCCCCCCTCACGTTTCAGGTGTCGCTTTTAGCAAGAACCCGATTACCGGGCTGGATGAAACGATTGTAGAAGCTGTCAAAGGAAGCGGCGAAGCCCTGCTACAGCAAGGCATTACCCCACAGCGGTGGATCAACAAATGGGGTTATTGGGTCCAAAAGCCGGATGAAGAAGATATTAAACTTGATCTCATCCAGGAGGTTGTCGATCAGACCAGAGCTATTGCCAAGGCATACGGCCCGCCCGTTGACCTGGAGTGGGTCTATGACGGGCATTCCGTCCATTGGGTTCAGGTACGAGAGATCACATCCATATATATCAACATCTATTCCAATCGCATATCACAGGAGACGTCCCCGGGTGTCCTCAAACCTTTGGTGTCTGACATCGGCCTCATCCCCACCCACTCGTGGGTCAAGATCTTCACCGAGCTAATTGGGCCAAATGACATCGACACGAAGAGTCTGGTTAAGGCCTTTTACTACCGGCTTTACTACAACATGGGCGCTATCGGCCAGATTCTGGAGCTATTAGGCTTGCCTCGGGAGACTCTTGAATTAATGATGGGCATTGAAGCGGTAGGCCCAGAAAAGCCCTCTTTCAAACCCAGTAGAAGAACCTACTTGCTCCTGCCCAGAATGATTTCTTTTGCCTTGGACAAGCTAAGAATATCGCCCAGGGCAGATGCGTTTCTGACCTTCGCCGGCCAGCAGTTCGAAACCTTTCGAACTGACCAGCTCAACCCGTTAAGCCAATCAGAGCGTATGGGGGAGGTTGACAGGCTTTGCACGCTGGTGGAACAAGTTTCCTACTATACCATTGTGACCACCCTGCTGATGCAGATCTACACCGGGTTGCTGAAGAAACAACTCAGCGGCATCGGCCTTGAGTTCGAGCAGTTTGACCTGACACGCGGAATGGACAGGTTACACCAGCTTGACCCTACTGCCCATCTAGCCGAGTTAAATCGACAGTACAGCCAGCTGGATCAAGCACTGCAAGCCCGCATCAGCCACAGCAACTACGATGAGTTCCGTCAGCTGCCCGGCATCGACTCATTGCAGGAGAACTTGGAGCGGTTCCGCCAGCAATTTGGCTATCTCAGAGACAGCGATATCGATTTCTCTATGGCCCCCTGGCGAGAGGATCCAGATTTGATCCTTAAAATGATGGTCAACTTTACATCAGCTGAGGGCCAGGGTCGAAAAGTTGGCTTCGAGGACCTGAAAATGCCCGGCCTGCGTAGGCTCATGCTGGGGCCCATCTACAGAAGAGCCCGCCGGTTTCGATACTACCGTGAAGCGTTCGGTTACTTGCACAAGCTTGGCTACAGTCTCTTTCAGCCTTACTTCCTGGCCTTGGGCAATGGCCTTGTCAGCCAAGGGACCATTGCAGACCGGAAAGACATCTATTACTTGTACTTTGATGAAGTGAGGGATATAGTAGAGAATAACCGCTACCAGGGTGAGCATCGGCAACGGATTGAGGAGCGCAAGCGTGAACTGGAGGAATGTCTGGATATCACCCCACCCAGTACTATCTACGGCGATCACGCTCCCCCGCTAGAAACTCACATCAGTCATAAGCTGAACGGCACCCCGACCTCGCGCGGCCAATACACGGGACCCGTCAGAGTGATTCGGGGCATTCGAGATTTCGATAAACTTGAGAACGGAGACGTGTTGGTGGTCCCTTACTCGGACGTAGGCTGGACACCACTATTCACCCGGGCAGGGGCAGTCATCGCTGAGTCAGGCGGGATGCTGTCCCACAGCTCGATTATCGCCCGGGAGTATGGTATCCCCGCCGTGGTTTCCGTCTCTGGGGCCAGCAAGCTGGCGGACAACACAATGGTCACCGTGGATGGCTATCGAGGCGAAATCACTCTTCACGACTCCGCCTTTGATTGAACAACGAAGTCCGGGATCGAGACTGAGTTCACAGCATCGAATGGCTTCTCCACGCACAATACCCGCATAAGGAGGCCGGAAAGTGCGCTTTCTTCGATGGATTCTGGGAGCTGTTCTGTCACTTTCGCTAGGAGTATTACTTGTCAATTACTTCGTGGTTCACCCGCTCAAAATGAGCTTGTATTTGCTGGCCACCGTGTCAGTCGGGTTCGCCCTGTTAGCCTTATCAGCCTTGGCCTTCAGAGCCAAGTTGTTGCTGCTAGCTGTGCCTGTGTTCTTGGCGTTATTCGTAGCCAGCTACGTAGGAATGACCCGGGTGGTGCTGGCACGTGATGACCCCAGGCCAGTACCTGAGCTTACCCGTCAGGAAGGGGAGCCGGGCCATGGTCACACGGCAGTTGTCTATTTTACGCATGGGGAACCAGAGACCTACGACCCCATTGGCTGGATCAACCAATTCAACGAATTTGACGAACAGGGCATCCCCTTTGTGCCGCTGGTGGCCCGGCCCATTTTCATCAACCAGCTCAGAGCCAAGTACCTTGAGGTGGGCAGGAGCGACCACAGAAGGATGCATCATCAAATGCTGAGTAGTCTGGAGCGCGTCTATCGAGAAGAAGGGGATAACACTACCAAGTTCTATATCAGCTTTTTGGACGACAACCCCAGGCCCGATGCCGCCGTTATCCGGGCTCTCAACGACGGCGCCAGCAGAATCATCATCAGTGAGGTATTCTTGACCATTTCCAACCATACTGCAGAGGGGGAGGAGCTGATCAAGGCATTGAAGGTCGAAGAGCGCTTCGGTGTTCCGGTAGAGTTTACTGGCCCTCTGTATGACTCTAAGACGCTTCAGGGCATGTTCGTACATAGAGCGAACGCGAACATTGGAGGCACCGATAAAACCAAAGTGGGAGTCCTGCTGGTTGGTCACGGCCAACCAGATGAGTGGGATACAGAATGGCCAACAGAAACGGAACAGGAAATCGGTTTCAGACACGACGTGCTCAGAGTGTTAGAGGAAGATGGCTACAGGAAAGAGAATCTGAGCCTGGCCTGGATGGCCTTTAAAGAACCGAAACCTGCGCAGAAGGTCGAGGAATTCGTTGGCAGGGGCGTAGAAAAGGTGTTATTCTTTTCTGCAGCTATCAGCGCCGACGCCATCCATAGCCAGTATGACATCCCTGCTCTGGTCAACCAGGCCCGGGTGCCCGAGGGTTACCCTATCATAAACCTGGGAGCATGGAACGATGACCCCATCGTCATTCAGGCTATAAAAGAGAAGATCGACGCAA
>CP070811.1:149597-157866 GCA_020343875.1 Anaerolineales bacterium
CAAGTGGACCCGCCCGCAGGGGGGACTCTTCTTGTGGGCCTGGATTCCAGGCCAAATAGACAGCAACGAACTCCTCAAGCTGTCCATGTCAGAGGCCAAGGTGGCCTTTGTGCCGGGTATTGCTTTCTACCCTAGAGGCCACCAAGCGGGAGCCCACAATTCAATGCGCTTGAACTTCTCAAATGCAGCGCCCGAGCAGATCCAGGAAGGCATCAAACGGCTGGGGGATTTGCTCAAGAAACAATTGGCTTGAGGGATAGCAGACCTGTCAGGGGCCACCTTTGACCGCCAGGGGGGACCTGGATGTGGCCATCCAGGCCTAGCCACCCCCTATGCTCCCGCTGGATGGACACATCCAGCGGCTGACCCAACCAATCCTCCGCCCAGCGCTGCTCGCCCGCCAGGGGCGGCCTGGATGTGGCCATCCAGGCCGAGCCACCCCCCATGCTCCCGCTGGATGGACACATCCAGCGGCTAACCCAATCAGGCCTCCGCCCGCCAGTAGGGGCCTGGATGTGGCGATCCAGGCCTAGCACCTGATGTGGCGCTCCCCATCCCTCACGCTCCCGCTAGATGACCACTTCCAGCGGATGGCCCCCAGCCCCCCGGCGCGACTCGCCCGCCAGCGGCGGCCTGGATGTGGCCATCCAGGCCGAGCGCATATGTGGCGCTCCCCATCCTACGCGCTCCCGCTGCATGGACACATCCAGCGGCTAACCCAATCAGGCCTCCGCCGCCAGCGGCGGCCTGGATGTGACCATCCAGGCCGAGCACATGACATCCAGGCCGAGCGTATGATAGGAACCTTGTGCAAAACAGCTGGCCCGGCCCGGCTGCCATTACTCCTTTCCGTCTCAACTGACATTGACCATCTATGTCTTCTGTGTTATAATTCGCGACGTGTTTGTATCCTACGCACCTGAAGACTCCAAGACGTGAGGGCAACAGGTTGCTCAATCTAACCATCGGACGTTTCGCTTGCGGGCGTTGTGACGTGACACTGTCTCTTACAGCCCGGTCCAAGAACGACTCCAGACAGACATCCTGTCTCCGCCTGCCTGTACAGGTCTTCCGCACGCTAGGGGAGCAGATAGGGATGCCAGTCCTGTGACCTGATACTCCCTGACCCCATTGCATTGGCACTGGGGTCGCTTTGTTAACAAAGCGCTTGTTCAAGATCACCAGTCCAGGAGGTAATGCCTATTCAAAACATTGGTGCGTGGCCCCCGTGGGCAGTAAGCGATGATCAAGCCAAACACATTCGAAGGAGGTTTCAAGCTATGAAGAAGCTCGCTTTATTGGTACTATTGCTGGCGACACTGGGTATGCTTTCGGCCTGTGCAGGTGCCGGTGGACCTGATACCATCAAGATCGGCATCAATGCTGAGCTGACCGGCGACATCCCCAAGGTTGGCGAAGGCACCAAGTTTGCGGCCGAGATGTGGCTGGAGGACATCGGCGGCGAACTGGAGGTTGGCGGCAAGACGTACAAAGTCGAACTGGTCATCGAGGACAACGAGGCTAAGGGAGAATCGGCTGCGGCTGTAAACTCCAAGTTGATCACCCAGGACGAGGTGTTGGTCATTGTGGGACCGCAGGCCTCCAAGCAAGCCGTGCCGGCAGGCGGCGTGGCCAACGACAACAAGACACCTATGATTAGCCCCTGGTCCACCAACCCCGCTACCACCCTGGACCGGCCCTGGGTCTTCCGCACCCCCTTCCTGGACCCCTTCCAGGGACCGGTGGTGGCCAATTTCGCCACCGAGGAGTTCGGATTCACCAAGGCCGCCGTGCTGTACGATGTGGCTAGTGACTATCCCAAGGGACTGGCCGAGTTCTTTAAGCAGGGCTGGGAAGACCTGCACGGAGCAGGCTCGGTGGTAGCCTTCGAAAGCTTCACCACCGGCGACGCCGACTTCAGCGCCCAGCTGACCAAGATCAAAGAGTCCGGCGCCGAGTTCATCTTCACCCCCCAGTATTACAACGAGGTGGCTTTGATCGTGCAGCAGGCGCACGAGCTGGGCTGGACAGCGCCCATCCTGGGCAGCGACAGCTGGGGCTCGGCAGAGACGGTGGAACTCTGCGGCGAAGAGTGCTATGGGCTCTTCTTCAGCAGCCACTACGCCGCCAAGGGAGCCACCGGCGCCACTAAGGAGTTCATCGATCGCTACAACGAGAAGTATGGCTATGTGCCTGACGACGTGGGCGCCCTGACCTGGGACACCATGCTCATTGTTCAGCAAGCCATCCAGGACTGCGGCACCATCACCGGAGACCTGGCCAAGGACCGCCAGTGCGTCCGCGATGCATTGGCCAAAATCAAGGAGTTTCCGGGCATCACCGGAAACATGACCTTCACCGAGCAGGGCGATCCCATCAAGTGCGCAGTTATCGTCCGGATCAGCGACGCAGGCGAGTTCGAGTTCTACAAGCAAGCCTGCCCATAGGGTGTTCAGCTTGATGATCCGCGTTGGTATTGTGTGGCACTCCTGGTAGCCCATCGGAGTTAAAGAGCGGGACGGGCTCAGGGCTTGTGCCCTGGCCCGTCCTTACTTAGCTACCAGGCCTATGCCTAACCTGGCCCGCCAGCCCGAGTCAGGGCGGGCCAGCAGGCGTCGGTTGAGCACAGCCAGGCGCAGCGAACCAAATAGCAAGAATCAAGTATGGAGCGAAGCCCCCGGGGCGGGTTGCACCTGGTGGCTGAGGAGCAAACACGATGACATTTCTCTTGCAAAACCTGATCAACGCCCTGCAGTGGGGCAGCTTCTACGCTTTGATCGCCCTGGGATATTCGATGGTTTATGGCGTGCTGATGCTCTTCAACTTTGCCCATGGCGATGTTTTTATGGTGGGCGCCTATATCGGATTCTTCGTCTCCAGCGGCCTGCTGGCCGTGGCCGCCCTGGGGTTTGTAGCGCTGCCCACCGGTGTCATGCTGGCTTTGATCCTGGTGCTTACCCTCATCATCGCCATGTTCCTGAACACCTTCGTAGGCATGGCGGTGGAACGGATCGGCTATCGCCCCCTGCGGGCGGCGCCGCGCGCTTCGGCAGCCATCACCGGACTGATGATCGGCATCATCTTGGAGACTGGAAACCTGGCCCTGTTCGGAGCTCAGCGGCGCAGTTTTCCCACCTTGATCGAGACGGCTACCTTTCAGTTTGCCGGCGTGAGTGTTACCAATAAGAAGATCATGATCGTACTGGTCTCCCTGCTGCTCATGCTGGCCCTGCATATCTTCGTGCGCCGCACCAAGTGGGGTATGGCCATGCGGGCTATGGCCTTCGACTATGTGGTGGTACCCCTCATGGGCGTGCCGATCAACCTGATTGCACTGCTTACCTTCGGTCTGGGCTCAGCCCTGGCAGCCGCGGCCGGCATCCTGTACGGGGTCGCCTACCCGGTGCTGGACCCCTACATGGGCATCCTGTTCGGGTGGAAAGCCTTCGTGGCGGCTATTCTGGGGGGACGGGGTTCGGTGCTGGGCGCCGGGCTGGCCGGTTTCTTGCTGGGCTTTATCGAGATCTTTGTGGCCGCCATTTTCCCCTCCACCATGCGGGACCTGATCGCTTTCTCCATCATATTGCTCATATTGACCGTCAGACCACACGGATTCTTCGGCGAGCCTTATAGCGCCCGGCTGAGGCTCTAACACATTTCTCAGCCAAAGAGGCACTTCGCCGGAGGGGATCTATTGAGGGAAGAAGGGGATTTGCTATGGGAGCTGGATTAGAATCATCGACAACGAATCGGAGCAGCATGCGCAATCGGCTAAGCTCCTATTGGGAACCCTATAGCCAAGTTCCATGGCTGGGTTGGTTGGTGAGCGCCCTGATCGCGACGCTGCTTGAACAACTGATAGGCACCCCGCTGGCTCGAGTCTTGGGCCTGACCAAGCCGCCGGCCCTGTTCGGCTTGGTCATCATGCTCAAGGAACCAGGACTGATCCCCAGTGCGCTCGTGTACGTACTGCTCATCTACCTGGTGCCAATCGGTCTGGTAGCCCGCTTTGGGGCATCCCTGGCAAACAAAGTGGCAGCCAGGCTGTTGGATTACCCGGTTGTGCTTTCGGCACTGGTTCACATCGCTCTGCTTTACGCTACCCTGCATCTGTGGTCAGGGGTGAGTGACTACCGGCTACTGGTGGTCAAGCTGACCTTGATTGCCGTCATAGTCACCCTCAGCCTGAACGTGGTGAACGGCTACATGGGGGAGTTCTCCTGTTCGCATCCGGGCTTCATGGCCCTGGGCGCGTACGGAGCCTCGGTATTCACCGTGCTTCTTTTCGTTCAGGATAGCCGCTTCGGGCCTCCGCTGCTGCCGCTCCCTCTCGTCTTGCAGCACGTCCTGTTCCCCATCTCACTGATCGTGGGTGGGCTGGTGGCGGCGTTGGGCGCCTTGCTGGTGGCCATCCCCTCCTTCAGGACCCGGGGCGACTACCTGGCTATCATCTCGCTGGCCTTCATGTTTATCGTCAAGAGTCTGTTCGAGAACCTGGAGTTCGTCGGTGGACCGCGGGGATTGGGCAACCAGCCCGACCTGGCCACCTTGCCCTGGGTCTTCTTCTGGACCATGGCCTGCATCTGGATCATCAACAATTTTGTGCGCTCCATCCTGGGCAAGGCACTCAACGCAGTGCGGGATGGGGAAATGGCTGCTGACGCCATGACCGTGAACACCCGGCACACCAAGATGGTGGCTTTCCTGTTCGCCGCCTTCTGGGCCGGGGTGTCCGGTGGGCTGTTCGCGCATGTGCTGCGCTACATCAACCCAGGCACCTTTGGCATCCGCAAGCTGGCCGAGGTGTTGGCCATGGTGTACCTGGGAGGGCTGAACTCGGTGGCCGGCTCTGTGGTGGGAGCCGTCGGCTTCAATCTGCTGAGTGAGGCCCTGAGACCGCTGGAAATCTTCAAGTGGATCATCATACCCGTGCTGCTCATCGTGCTGATGGTGTTCCGCCCCACCGGCCTGATCGCCTTTACCGAGTTGGACGTCGGGGAGCTGCTCAAACCTAAAGTGAAGCCAGAGGAAGAGGTGGAGTATGCCGCTGCTACGCGTTGATTCCATGACCCATTACTTTGGCGGCTTGCGGGCCGTCCACAATTATGATCTGGCCATCGAACCGGGCCAGATCAGAGGCCTGATCGGGCCCAACGGAGCCGGCAAGACCACCATCTTCAACCTGATCACGGGCCGATATACACCCACCGAGGGCAAAATCGTCTTGGAGGACAGAGAAATCACCGGCCTCCAACCCCACCAGATCGCATCCCTGGGCCTGGGCCGGACCTTCCAGAACCTGCGCCTGTGGCGGCATATGAACGTCCTGGATCACGTTAAGATGGCCCATTATTCGAAGATCACGTACGGTTTAATGGGGGCCTTCTTTGGCACCCCCAAGCGCACTCGGGAAGAAGCGGAGATCGAAGACGAATCCTACAGCCTGTTGGAGCTGGTGGGGGTGTCTCATCTGGCGGACCAGATTGTGACCAACCTGCCCTATGGCGCCCAACGCCGGGTGGAGTTAGCCAGGGCCCTGGCCACCCAGCCCAAGATATTGTTCCTGGATGAGCCCACCGCGGGCATGAACCCTGAGGAGTTGGCTCAGATGATGGAGATTATCCGGCACGTTCACGCCGAACTGGAACTGGCTATCTTCCTCATCGAGCACCGCATGAAGGTCGTCATGGACCTGTGCCAGGTCATCCAGACCCTGGTCTTTGGAGAGGTCATCGCCGAGGGCAACCCGGATGAGATCCGTAACAACCCCATGGTGATCGACGCCTACCTGGGCAAGGAGGTGGAGGTCTGATGTTGCTTTCAGTAGAAAACTTGTCGGTTTCCTACGGCCGGATCAAGGCCCTGCACGGCGTCAGTTTCCAGGTGGATGAAGGAGAGATTGTGTGCATCATCGGCGCCAACGGCGCCGGCAAGAGCACCACCTTACGCGCCATCTCGCGGCTGATCCCCGCCGAATCAGGCAGCCAGATGACCTACATGGGCCACGACCTGCTGGCCTACCCGGCCGACAAGGTGGTCAGCCAACTGGGTATCTCTCACGTGCCCGAGGGCAGACGCCTTTTCGATAACCTGACCGTCATGGAAAATCTCAAGCTGGCCTGCTTCGCCCGCTCAGATGGGAGACAAATCGAGCGCGATATGGAGCGGGTGTTTTCCATCTTCTCACGCCTGGAAGAGCGCAAATCCCAGAAAGCGGGCACATTGAGTGGCGGTGAGCAGCAGATGCTGGCCATGGGCCGGGCGCTGATGAGCGCCCGCAAGGTGATGCTGCTAGACGAGCCCTCCATGGGGCTGGCGCCCTTATTGATGAAGGACGTGTTCAGCGCGCTCAAGGAAATCAATCAGGAAGGAACTACCATCTTGTTGGTGGAGCAAAACGCTCGCATGGCGCTTCAATTCGCCCAACGGGGCTATGTGCTGGAAAGTGGCAACCTAGTCCTTGAGGGAGCTTCGGCGAACCTGCTGGCTAACCCGGAGGTTAAGAAGGCCTACTTAGGCGGCTAGGAGAGCCAAAGATATGGGATATATGCGCCTGAAGACCTTTAGGGTTTGAGAAACCCTAAAGGTCTGAGTAAGTGCACTGTGTGCGGCGCAGGTGCTGACAGCACGGGCTGAAGGTCAGTCCGGGGTGTCTGGCAGGTAGCGCATCATCCATCTTCTTACCCCTCAATGAAAAGACCCGAACGGCCTATGGAGCCGCCGGGTCTCTAACTCTCCGGATAGTTATTCAAGCACATAGCGCAAGCCCCAATGCAAAGCCATCAGAGATGCGGAAGCGGACTCGCGATAGCCAGGCTAATCCTTCAAGCCAACGCTGGTTTTACTTCTGTCTTAGTGGGCGGAATGCGCTTGGGAGCGAACGAGACCTTCTCAAGTTGGCTTTGCTCTTCTTGCTCTTTCAATGCACGATAAATAGCCCACAATTCAAAATCGAATCGCGCGGCGTGAGTTTCTCGCACCTGACGTACTTCCGCAACAATCGGATCTTGCCACACCTTCTATTCCTCCAACAACTCTTGGGGCGTACAGATGATCGGTGGTTCATAACCTGCCAAGCGGCAAACACGCTCGATCTTGTATCGCATCGTCGCATTCGCTATGTGTTTGAAATTCCACGTGACCAAGTAGTCCATACCATTGAGGGTCGCTACGGCGATATGTAAAGCGTCTTCCACTGCCTCCCTAGGCATGGGGCCTTCTGTGACCAGCGCCTCCGCGAAAGCCGCCACTTCTTCGCTCAACGTCAGCAAAGGGATACTCTCAACTGTCTCCAAGCGTCGTTGCACTGCACTCTCATCACCTGCACTTGCTTCTTGAATGACCAACTGAGAAATGTACAAGTCAAAGTCCTGAGCCCGCACCTGCCACCATTCCTGAGTAAGCTGTTGGTTAGCAGCAACGATTAGATCGCGGCTGGGCCAGGAGGCCAAGTAACTGATAACTGACGTTTCAAGGTAGACTTTGGGTCTCATACCTCAACCGTACTTGCTTGAAAACACTCGTCCATGGCGCAAGAGTATCTTCACAGCACAAAGTATAACATACTTGTATCTCTCTGACAATCGTCACGCAATCACCATCAAACAGATAGCGTATCATATGCGGCAGTAGCTGGCCTTATCCCTCATACAGCGCCTGATAGGCCGGCAGCTCACGCAGGGCCTCCAGGTCTGAGTCCTCTTTCGACCAGTCCACCAGCCCGGGGTTGAGCTGCAGCGCCTGGCGCAAGGCGTCCAGGGCTCGCTCCGCCTGAGCGTTGCGGGCATAGAAACAGGCCAGGTTGTAAAGGGAAATGCCCCGCCAGGCCTCGGAGTTGTCCAGGGTGACCATGTCCGCTGCGACCTGCTCCTGCAATCGCCCTGCCAGGTCGACGTCACCCCGCTCAAGATACACATCGCTCACGTGGGCCAGGGTGTGGTAATAGGCGGTGAAACCGACACCCCACCACAACGGTCGCCCGTTGGTCCACTCGAAACGTTCCGGGTCGTCCAGTGTCTCTTCGGACAAGGCCTCCACTGCAGCCACCAGCCGGATAAACGTCTGCTCCTGATAGATCTGGAGATCCTGCCAGGAACGCTCCCGGTTGGACTCGAAAATCTGCCGGTTGGCCTCATTGAAGTCCTGGATAATCTCTGGCTGTTCCCCACGGGCAGCGGCCTCCAGCTGGGCCGCGATCCGGTCGTTCCAGACGGTAACGTGCGCCTTGACATCCTTGGCGGACCAGTGGTCGGGCTTGCCAGCCGCCGCC
>CP070811.1:157966-169945 GCA_020343875.1 Anaerolineales bacterium
CCAACCCCGGCGAAATCCTCAAAGTCCACATCAATGATCGCGCGCCAGTCGAGTCCATTGTATTTGGCCTGGACAACTATGTTGAAGGTGTTCAGAGCTTCGAGTTTGCCACCTATTTCCGCAACAGCGTCATTGTGACCATAGCCGCAACGGTACTGACCCTGCTCGTCAACAGCATGGCCGCCTTTGCGTTGGCCAAATACCAATTCCGCGGGCGCACGACCATCTTCCTGATCATGATCAGCACGCTCATGGTGCCCCTCTCGGTAGTTCTCGTGCCTGTGTTCTTGGTCATCACACGCGTCGGGTGGAACAATAACTTGCTGGGCGTGATCGTGCCGGGCGCAGCCACGCCGACCGGCGTTTTCCTGCTGCGGCAATACATGCTGACCATTCCCGACGACCTGATCGAGGCCGCGCGCATTGACGGCGCCAGTGAGTGGCGCATTTACTCACAGATTATTCTGCCATTGGCACGACCCGCCCTGGCTGTGCTGACCATCTTCTCAGTGATGTGGCGCTGGAACGACTTTCTCTGGCCGCTCGTCGTGCTAAGTCGGAGTGAGGTGTTCACCCTGCAAGTCGGCCTCCAATCGTTCCAGGGCCAGCTAAATATTCAGTGGCACCTGATCTTGGCCATGACGGTGCTGACATTGCTGCCAATTACGATTGTGTTTGCCTTTTTGCAGAGGTCGATCACAACGGGTATTGCTACGACCGGGATGAAGTAGATTCTCCTGCCCAAGCAAAATCATCATTTCCGTCGTTGTCTCGGCACGCCTACGGCATGGCATTGACCTGTGAACTGGCTGATTAGCTTGTACAGTTTGAATGCGTTTCCGCTCCGCGGCACGGTATTATGATCCCGCCTCCGCAGAAGATTGCAGTGCGCTGTTCTACCTACAGGTGGAAGCTTGGTCGCCTTGCCACTTATGGTTGCATAAAGAATGTGTAGATTCCCGGCAGCCCGACAGAATCGGTTCTCCTGGCAGCAGGAGGGAGCCTGACCGCTAACGGCCCTATCCATTGCTTTGGCAGCCAGTGAAATTGAAGGGCATCTGACGGGGCACTTCGAAGAATCAGGAGAATTAGTTCGCGTGAGACACAAGGTACTGGCAATTTATCCACAAAAGTGCACCGGCTGCCGGATTTGCGAGCAATGGTGCTCGTGGATGCACCATCAAATAGTGAGTCCAGCCAAGTCCAGGATTACGATCCACCGGCTGCATAATCGCTACCTTAATATTCCCGTTGCCTGCTCCCAGTGCACCAAAGCCCCATGCATTGATGTCTGTCCGGAGGCAGCCATCAGCCGTGATTCAGGGACCTTCGGGCTGATCCTGGATCAGGAAACGTGCTATGGCTGTCGGCTGTGTGTGGAGAGCTGTCCCCGAGGCTGCATCAAAGTAGACGGCGAGGCAGGAATGCCGCTACTGTGCGATCTATGCGCGGGCGACCCGCAGTGCGTTAAGCGTTGCCCAGAAGGCGCCATTCAATATCTGCATCCGGATAAGATCGACCGTGGCTACCGCGAATTCCACGTGGCTCGCATCGCCTGGGGAAGGGAGGTGTCGCCGTGAGCTACCGGGCTGGTGGAATAGCTGGCACCATATTGCGGGTTGATTTGACGAATGGCCAGGTACAAGGCGTTCCAACCCCACGTGACCTGTTCGAGCGTTATCTGGGTGCGCGGGGTGTGGGGGCTTACCTCCTCTTCCACGAGTTGGAACCTGGCACCGATCCACTCGGACCAGACAACAAGCTGATCTTCCTCACCGGTCCACTGGAGGGGACTCTGGCTCCTGGCGCTAATAAGATCACCGTTACCTTCCGCTCCCCTCTTTCGAAAACCTACTCTTTCTCTCTATGTGGCGGGCACCTGGCTCCCGAACTCAAGTTTGCCGGATATGACGGGGTGGTGGTGGAAGGAAGATCGGAGCGACCGGTCTACTTGTGGATCGATAACGATCATGCCAGCTTGCGGGACGCCAGTCATTTATGGGGCAAGCTGACCCACGACACCGAGGACGCCCTCCGCGCGGAGCTAGGAGATCCGTCCATCCGAGTAGCCTGCATTGGACCGGCTGGCGAGAAGTTGGTGCGTTTCGCCTGTATTCAAGCCGATTACCATCGCGAGTTTGGCCGCGGTGGGGCGGGCGCCGTGATGGGAGCCAAGAATCTGAAGGCCATCGCCGTGCGGGGTACTGGTCACGTGGACGTGGCTGATCCCTCTGCCCTGGAACAGATTGCCGAGGACATCTATGCCGAACTGGCCGCTCACCCCAAAGCGCGTGCCCGCCGCCAATACGGCACGCCCGAGATGGTCGAGGGTGTCAACAAACTGGGCTTTTGGGCTACGCGCAATTTCACCACCGGTTACTTCGAAAAGGCAGACCGGCTAAGCGGGGCCAGGCTCAAAGAAGAATTATATATGGGGGATAACTCTTGTTATGCCTGCAGCGTGGCTTGCGCCAAAATCTCTCCAGTGACCAAAGGGCCCTTTGCCGGAACAGCTATCGAAGGCGCTGAATTCGAGACAGTTGGCTTGTTGGGCGCCAACTGCGGGGTAGCAGACCCAGCCGCGATTGTGGCCGCTACCGCCATTTGCGACACTTACGGGTTCGACACCATGTCGGCTGGTGTGGCGGTGTCTTTTGCCATGGAGGCCTACGAGCGGGGCATTATCAGCCCGCCCGACACGGGAGGCGTTGATCTGCGATTCGGCAACGGGGATGCACTGGTGGCCATTATGCAGCAGATTGCCGACCGCAAGGGGTTAGGGGATCTACTGGCCGAGGGGTCCAAACGGGCAGCCCAGGAACTGGGAGCCCAAGACCTGGCTATGCACGTAAAGGGGCAGGAACTGGCCACTTACGAACCGCGTGGCGTGGTGGGCATGGGCTTGGCCTATGCCATATCACCCAAAGGTGGGCACCACATGATCGCTCCAACCATGGGCCTGGAAGTGGCCGGTGACCCGGCCAATCGACTACGTACGGAGGGCAAGGCTCAAATGGTGCGAGACACGCAGTTGATCATGGCCATCGTGGACTCCCTGTCCCTGTGCTCTTCCATGCGGTTTGTGCTTGGCCCCCAGTCTATGTTGGAGCTATACCGGGCCGTCACGGGGCGCCCTCTTGAGGAGGAAGAAGCGTACTTGATCGCGGAACGGATCACCAACCTCGAACGTATCTTCAACGTCCGTGAGGGGTTTGGGCGTGAAGAGGACACCCTGCCCGGGCGATTGCTAGTAGAGCCGATGCCCACCGGCCCCAGCGCTGGCAGCCATGTGGCCCTGGACAGCATGTTGGCTGAGTACTATATGTTGATGGGCTGGGATGCGGACGGCAGACCTACACCGGAGCGCTTGCAGCAACTGGGACTGGAAAAGGAATGGTCAAATGCGTAACGTGGTCAAATCCCACAGGGATGCTAGCCTATCCCACAGGGATGCTAACCTATCCCACAGGGATGCTAGCCTATCCCACAGGGATGCCAATGTATCTGAACGGAGGTTCTGAAAAATGAAATTCTTTTTGGATAGTGCGCACGTCCACGAAATGGAATACGCCTTGGATATGTGGAACATAGACGGGGTAACAACCAATCCCCGCCACGTAAATGTCTCGGGCAAGCCTTTTTTGACGGTCATACAGGAAATCGGACGCCTCTTCGAAGGGACCGACAAGCCGATTTCGGTTGAAGTCAATCCCCATCATGATAATTGGCAAGACATGGTGGCCGAAGCCGAGAAGCTGGCGGCCCTATGTTCTAACTTCGTGATTAAGCTACCGGCCACAGAAGCTGGCTTCAAGGGCATCTCTATGCTGGCCAAAAAGGGGATACGGGTCAACTTGACTCTGGTCTTCTCTGCGGCGCAGGCGCTTCAGGCGTTCCGGATGGGAGCGTATTTCGTCTCGCCCTTCATCGGCTGGAAAGAGTCCAATGCCGAGGAAGTTTGGAATTTCGTGAATGAAGTGGTGGCCATCCGAGACAATTACGGCTTCACTGGCCAAATCATTGTCTCTGCGGTGCGTAACGGCCGTCAAATTGCGGAGGCTGCGGTGGCCGGGGTGGATATCGTGACGGCTGGCCTCGACGTCTACAAAGACGCCTTCGACCATCCCTTCACCCACGTCGGGCTGGGCAAGTTCCAGAGCTTCTGGGACCAGACATCTTACGAGTAACGAAATGAGTGTACAATGACAACACTTCCCAAGATTGTCATGATTGGGGCCGGTAGCGCTATCTTCGGGCTGAGTTCCTTGGCGACCGTGGTTCGCTCGCAGCGCCTGCGCGGCTCTGAGATCTGGCTGGTGGACGTCAACGAACCCGGCCTGGAAATTATGACTCAGCTGGCTGAGCTGATGAATCGGGAGTGGGGCTCGGGGATGCGAATCAACGCCACCACTCAGCGGCTTGAGGCCTTGCCTGACGCCGATTTCGTGACGGTCTCTGTGCAGGTTGGCCCCCGGGAAGAAGTGTGGGAAAAGGATTGGCGAATCCCTCTCAAACATGGCATCCGTCAACCGTATGCGGAAAACAGCGGTCCGGGCGCCTTCGCCCACACTGCCCGCAACCTGCCGCTGATGATGGCTATCGCTCGGGATATGGAGGAACTCTGCCCCGACGCATGGTACCTGAACTTCACCAACCCTTTGATCCGTCTGACGTGGGCGGTGCATCGATATAGCAAGATCAAGGTAGTGGGCCTATGCCATCAGCTTTTGTGGGCCTACGCTATGGCAATGGCTGTGCTTTCGGATGGCTATGATGTGCCCATACCTGAAGGATTCAACGTCCACACCGACTACGACAATCAGGCCGATTTTCTGCCGGTGGCAAAGGCTGCGTACCAGCATTTTGATATCAAGGCTGCCGGTCTCAACCACTTCTCGTGGGTGTATGACATCCGAGACCAGGCGACCAGTGAAGACCTCTACCCTTTGCTGCGCGAGCGCTGGCTCAATCACTACCGCACAGATTTTGAGCCGCTGACACGTGAGCTCTTCGAGATTTTCGGCATGATGCCCACCCCAGGCGATAGCCACCTATGCGAGTACCTGGCCTGGGTTCACGATCCGATCACGAAGCCCTGGGAGAAATACGACCTCAAGCTGCAAAGCTGGGAGGGTAATCGCCGCCGCCGGGCCGACCGCTGGGCCACCGCCCAGGCTATCGTCAACGGTGAGCGTTCGGTGGACGAACTCAAGGACGCTGTCAGCGAAGGTGTGCCCGAAATCGTTGAGGCCATCACGTTCAACGATAATTTCTACCACCATCAGCTCAACCTACCCAATAACGGCTGCATTCCCAACCTACCCGACGACGCCATCGTCGAGGTACCGGGGCTCATCTCCGGCCTGGGCATCCAGGGGCTCAACATGCCACCCTTGCCCGAGCCCATCGCCGAGCTGTGCCGCCGTGAGCTGGCCTACAGTTCGCTGGTGATTGAAGCTTGCTACACAGGCGACAAGGACCTGGCGCTGCAAGCCTTGCTGCTCGACCCCATGGTCAACGACATTGACAGGGCACGAGCTATTCTGAAAGATTTTCTGACGGAGTTCGCTGAATATCTGCCCCAATTCGCTCAATAAGCAGGGGCAATCTTCAACCCATTCGTTGTACAGGAGGCTAATTAAATGGCAGAACACAGTGCTCTTATGCACGAAGCCGCAGACGACGTGGCTGTGGCGATTGCGGACCTGGCGACAGGCAGCCAAGTGAAAGTGATGACCATCGAGGGCCAAGATATGGGCACGCTCGCCGTCCTGGAGGACATTCCCCTGGGACACAAGTTCGCCACCCGGGACATACCCGAGGGGAAGGAGGTCATCAAGTACGGGCGCAGCATCGGCAAGGCGACCCAGGCCATCGCCAGGGGCGCCCACGCGCATACCCAAAACATCAAGAGTGTGAGGTGGGCATAATGGCTAGTAATATGCAACTAACCGGCTACCGGCGCGAAAACGGGCGGGTGGGCGTTCGCAACTACGTGGTGGTCATCCCGGTGGACGACATCTCCAACGCCGCCGTGGAAGGGGTCTCGTACCTGATTCGAGATGTGATGGCTTTGACCCACCCCTATGGACGGCTGCAGTTCGGGCAAGACCTGGAGCTGACCTTCGACACCTTGATCGGCACCGGCCGCAATCCCAACGTGGCCGCGGCTATCGTGATCGGCATCGAGCCTAAGTGGACCAACCAGATTGTGGAGGGCATTGCCGAGACGGGCAAGCCGGTGGCTGGCTTCAGCATCGAGCGCTACGGCGACTTGAAGACTATCGAGGTGGCTTCGCGCAAAGCGATGGAGTTCGTGCAATGGGCCTCGGAACTGGCGCGCGAGCCGATCGACCTGGGCGAGTTGACGGTTAGCGCCAAGTGTGGCGAGTCGGATACCACGTTGGGGCTGGCTACCAATCCTACCGTGGGCCGGGCACTGGAGCGCATGATCGCTGCTGGTGCGACCGCTATCTTCGGCGAAACCACCGAAGTCACCGGCGCCGAGGATTTGATTGCGGCTCAGGCAGCCACGCCGGAGGTGGCTGAGGCCTTCATGAAGACCTTCCAGGACTACCAGGACTTCGTTTTCAGCACTGGCGCAGACCTGCTTGGTTCGCAGCCAACCCAGGGCAACATCCGGGGCGGCCTGACCACCATCGAAGAGAAAGCCTTTGGTAACATCCAGAAGATGGGGCGCAGCCCGGTCGTATCTGTGTTGAAGCCAGCCGAAGCGCCCACGAGTCCCGGGCTACATTTCATGGACTCATCCAGTGCCGCCGCCGAGATGGTCACTCTATGTGCAGCGGCGGGCTCGGTGTTTCATTTCTTCACTACCGGCCAGGGGAACATCATCGGCAATCCCATCATCCCCGTCATGAAGCTGTGTGCCAACCCGCTCACGGTGGGGACGATGGCCGAACACATTGACGTGGACCTGAGCGGCATACTGCGTCTGGAACTAACGCTGGATCAGGCCGCGGACAAGGCTCTGGAGATGATGGCCCACACTGTCAACGGGCGTCTAACCGCAGCCGAGGCGTTGCGCCACAACGAGTTTGTGCTGACCAAACTGTATCGCAGTGCCTGATGGTAGCCCGACCGCTGACGGAGGACTGCCTGCCCTAGCCAGCCCTGCCTGTCCAGGCACAAGTGCCAGCATAGGCAGGGCTGACCGCTGGCAGAGGGTCCATCGGCGGCCGGCGGCCTGTAGGCCGGGGCCGTTAGGAGGAAGACGCTTTGGCCAAGTTCTTTTTACCCTATGGTCGAGACCGCTTAGCCGTCAGCCTGCCCGACGAATGGCAGGCTGAGTTGCTCGCTCCCAAGAAAGTCACCACTTTGCCTGATCCGGTGGCAGCGGTAGAGCAGGCCCTCGATAACCCTTGCGGGAAAGTGTGCCTACCGGACTTCGCCGGTGCCCGTTCGGTTGCCATTGCCATAAGCGACAAGACTCGACCAGTTCCACATGGGGCCTTGCTCCCACCGCTCTTAAGACGATTGGAGGCCCTGGGGTTGCCGCCGGAGGCCATCACCTTATTGATCGCCACTGGAAGCCATCGCCCTATGTCCCAGGACGAGTTCGTGAACATTGTCCCGGCTGGTATCTTGGAACGCTATCCGGTGGTCAGCCATGACGCAAACGACGCAAGGAACTTGATCAACCTGGGGATGACGCACATGGGCACAAGCGTGGAGATCAACCGGGGCTTCGTGCAGGCAGACTTGCGGATTGTCGTTGGCAACCTCGAGCCCCACCAGTTCATGGGGTTCTCGGGTGGCGTCAAAGGCGCCGCCATCGGTCTGGCTGGCAAAGAGACCATCAATCAAAACCACGCTATGATGACGGACAGCTCGGCCAGACTAGGTCGTTTTGACGACAACGCAGCCCGGCGGGATGTGGAAGAAATGGGCCGGCTGATCGGAGTTCAATTTGCGCTGAATGCCATTCTAAACCAGACTAAAGAGTTCGTGGGGGTATTGGCAGGGGAGCCAGAGGCGGTCATGCGGAAGGGCATTCCTCTGGTGCGAGAGGTGTATCAGGTTCAAGTGCCCGCGCCCTTCGATCTCCTTATCGCTTCCCCCGGCGGACATCCTAAAGATATCAACCTGTACCAGTCGCAAAAGGCTCTGGCCCATGCCGCCCTGGTCACCAAAGACGGTGGCATGATTATCCTT
Organism: Anaerolineales bacterium; assembly: GCA_020343875.1. Classification (GTDB taxonomy): domain Bacteria; phylum Chloroflexota; class Anaerolineae; order 4572-78; family NAK82. Next base: position 166,142 of record CP070811.1, read on the forward strand.
GTGGCAGCCTGCCCGGAGGGGGCGGGGAGCCAAAGCTACGAGCAGTGGATGGAAGGCATGACGTCCTACGACGCTGTTTTTCAACGGTTTCGACGCGAAGGCTTTCGGATAGGGCCTCACAAGGCATTTCAGATTGCCAGGGATGCGGCCCGGGTGCGGGTGTTATTGGTTTCCCAGATGCGGCCTGACTTGGTGAAGCGGTTGCTGCTCGAACCAGTTAGTAGATTGGATGAGGCCATGTGGCTGGCTTTTGGCAATCTTTCTGCTGAAGCGCGCGTTGGCGTGATGCCCTGGGCCAACGCCACTATCCCGGCGCTGCCGGATGAATGACCACGGACTGCCACGACGTCGGTGGGGCAGAGTGAGAGACCAACTTATGTCATCTTCTATGCCTGACTTCTCGGCGCAAACCCGGCGCGAGAACGTGGATCGCATGCGGTCCATTCAATTCGACATTCTGATCATCGGCGGGGGAGGCACCGGCGCTGCCGTCGCCCGCGATGCTGCCCTGCGCGGCTACAACACCGCGCTGGTGGAACAGTCTGACTTTGCCAGCGGCACTAGCAGCAAGTCATCCAGGTTGGTGCACGGCGGGTTGCGTTACCTGGAAAATTTCGAGTTCGGCCTGGTCTTTGAAGGATGCCGCGAGCGGCGCCGTTTGCTCCGGACCAGTCCCAATTTGGTGCGTCCCCTCCCCTTCGTCTTCCCTGTGCATGCAGGCGACCCTCGCCCGCTGTGGCAAGTCGCCATCGGCATGTGGCTGTATGATGCCATGGCGGTTTTCCGAAACATCGAACGTCACCAAATTTGGGGCAAGGGGCGCACACTGCGAGAAGAGGCGGTCATCAACCCTGATGGGCTAACTGGTGCTACCCACTACTACGATGCCACCACGGACGACGCCCGCCTCACCCTGACCATTGCCCTTGACGCGCACCGGGCTGGCGCCACCCTTGCCAACCATATGCAGGTGGTTGGCCTGTTGTGCGAGGGGCACCAGGTGGTTGGTGTCCAGGTACGTGATCAGTTAACCGACGACGAGATCGAGGTGCGAGCCCGCATCGTCGTCAACGCCACGGGCCCATGGACGGATGCCTTGCTCAAGATGGCCGATCCCCACGCTGCACGCCGCCTGAGGCCTACCAAGGGGGTGCACCTGATCGTCCCCCACCAGCGAATCCGGTCACAGGCGGCCATCACCCTCAACTCGCCACGAGACGGGCGGCTGATGTTCCTCATCCCCTGGGGCCGTTTTAGCATTATCGGCACCACCGACACGGACTACGCAGATGATCCCGCTGACGTCCAGGCTGATGCCGAAGATGTAGCCTACATCTTGGAAGCAGCCGGTCGAGCCTTCCCCGTGGCCGGCCTCAGTGAGGCTGATGTTATCAGCGCCTACGCTGGGCTACGCCCCCTGATCGCCGAAGACGCGCCCAGCAGTGGCTATAAGGTGTCACGTGAGCACCAGATTCTCAACACAACCCCGGGTCTCTTCACCATCGCTGGCGGCAAGCTTACCACTTGGCGTTCTATGGCCCAGGAGATGGTGGACGAATTAGCCGGCTACCTGGCCCGCGAGCACGGCCTGGCGCCGGCTAGGCCCTGCCAGACAGCCCATCGGATGTTGCCCGGCGGCGACATCGACGATTGGCACTGTTACCTGGCGCGCCAGGTGGTCAGGCTTGTTGATCGCCTTAGTCCGGAGACGATCGTTCATCTGGTCTCTGCTTATGGCACTGGGTTGACTCACGTGCTAGCCCAGGCTGAGGACGACCTGCGTCTGGTCCAGCCCCTTATCGCCGGGCTGCCTTACCTCAAAGCCGAGGTCGTGCACGCCGTCCGATACGAAATGGCCATCACTCTGGAAGACGTGCTGGCCCGCCGCACTCGCATCTTGGACCAGGATGGCGATCAGGGGCTGGAGGTAGCTGCCGAAGTCGCACAGCTCATGGCGGCCGAACTCAACTGGTCGGCCCAGGAGCAGGTCAGGCAGGTGGACCGCTATCGACGGGTGGTACAGCAGACGCGCCGTTGGCGGGGTTGAGGGTACCGCACATTCGAATGGCTTCGTGCTGAGAAGAACGTCCCGACTGGACTGGTGTGGACCATCCTCGGCCAAGAGGGAGGGCATCGACTGGTTTGGCGAGAACGCTGGCTTTGTCTTCAGGGATATGTGCCTGGCCTGGTAACTCTTTGTGCCCTACGGCATCATTGGCTCCTGGCAACGGCGCTCTTTTCGGATCAATGAAGAGCGACGGCGATTGCTCAAGCTGGTAATGTGTCAGAGTGAAGAGACCTGGGGGGCCCGGTGGTCGATCGCTCAAGGCCGGAGACTCCGCAGGCTATGCTAGACCTGGAGATAGTTAGAGGGCGCGCTGGCCCGATATCATTGCACTTGGTTCAACCTGTTAATGGCAATGAATTGACGAGTCTCAGCGGCTAAATCTCAGCACAAAGAGTTGACAATAATGGAGGGCGAGATACGGTTTATCCTAGCCAGAGACTTCTGAATAGGATGCCTTTCGTGATAGCTTGGAGGGGTATGACCACATGACTCATCCCCAGTTTAATCTAAATAGGAACGGTGGGGATGAGTGAGCCAGCGGCGACTGAGAGCAGTCCGCAAGCGGTAAAGCGGCGCTGAGGCATCTCGGATCCGCTTTCCAGAGATCTGTCTTGTCTCCTCATCACAGGTATGCCGCTACGCGGGACAATTAGGGCAGCACAGGGTTCCTGGACGGCGTATCTGTCTGTGTTTGACTTCCCAATTCACCCTTTGGCTTAGCCTAGCTCGACCCAGCTTCCTTGTTTGCTAGATTCATATATGGCTCGAATAATGGCCACGGATTGGCGTCCTTCAGCTCCATCAATGGTTGGGGGGCGGTCGTTTTGGATCGCATCGACCATATCCGCCAGCTGACGACGGTGCAACTCGTAGCCGATGTCGGTGGCGGCAGAGGCGCCGCTCCCTTGTGCAGACTCTAGCGCTAGCATCCGCTCTTCTTCACCAGGGGCCGCATCCGCCAGCTTCCAGATTACAACTCGCCCATCTTCCAGAGCAATGGTTCCTTTTCTACCGTGCAATTCTACGCGTCCTGGATCGCCAGGCCAGCTCCCAGTGCTCCCTTCGATCGCGCCCAGCGCACCATTGGCAAAGGTCAACAGGGCGGCTGCGGTATCCTCAGTCTCCATCTCATGAGCCAGCGTGTCGATTCGAGCCACGACACCCGTGACAGGTCCGGCAAGGTAATTGAGAAGGTCTATGTTATGGATACCTTGATTCATCAAAGCGCCACCACCATCCAACGCCCAAGTTCCTTTCCAATCGCTGGTGTCGTAATACGCCTGGTCGCGATACCACTTGATATATGCATCCGCCAATACCAAGCGCCCCAACCTCCCCTCATTCATGGCCTTCTTAGCCATTGCTGTCCCTTGCGTGAACCGGAGCGGGAAAATGCAGGTGAGCTTCACTCCCGCCTCCCGGGCCGTCTGGATCATATGGTCCACCCGCTCCAAGGTCACGTCAATTGGCTTTTCCACCACCAGGTGCTTGCCGGCGGCGGCCCCCGCCTCAGCAACTTCTGCATGAGTCCCACTGGGGGTGCAGATACAGACCACGTCCACATCATCGCGCGCAATGGCCTGACGATAGTCGGTGACCCAAGCAGCTCCGGACTTTTGGGCGAGGGAACTGGCCCTTTCCTGGCTGCGGCTGCATACGACGCTTACCTTGGCCCCGGGGATGGCAGCCAAAGCCTGGGCGTGGACCCCACCAATGAAGCCAGCTCCTACAATACA
>CP070811.1:170045-172795 GCA_020343875.1 Anaerolineales bacterium
GCCAGATGGTAGAGGGCATGCCACTGGGGATTGAGCTGGCGGCGGCCTGGGTTTCGATGTTGAGCTGCGGGGAGATTGCGGACGAGATTGAACGGGGTATGGACTTTCTGGCGACTTCCATGCGGGACGTGCCGGAGCGGCAGCGGAGCCTGCGGGCAGCCTTCGATCATTCGTGGGGCTTGCTGTCGGGGGATGAGCGGGCGGTGTTGTGCCGGCTGGCTGTTTTCCGGGGTGGTTTTGAGCGGGAGGCGGCGGAGGAGGTAGCTGGGGCGAGCTTGGGGTCGCTGTTGGGGCTGGTATCCAAGTCGCTGGTGCGCCGGACGGAGAATGGGCGCTATGACCTGCACGAAGTGGTGCGCCAGTATGCCCTGTCGCACCTGGTCGAGGATGCGCCGGGTGAGGCAGCCACGCGCGACCGACATAGCGAAGTCTATATGGGGTTGCTGCGGGATCGGGAATTGGCCCTGAAGGGAGCTGCTCAGCGGGAGGCGATCCGGGAACTGACGGATGAGATTGACAACGTGCGGGCGGCCTGGGCTTGGGCGGTCAGGCGTGAAAAGTATGGCTATATCGGGCCAGCTTTGCGCAGTTTCGCATTGCTGGCTGACTTGGGAGGGTGGCTTGGTCAGGGTATCGAGCAGATAGAAGCGGTCGTGCAGGGCTTGCGGGGCAGATCAGAGGATGAGGAGCGACAAAGGGTATTGGGACAGGCGCTGACGCAGCAAGGTGATCTCCTCTTTCGCCAGGGCCAGTTCGAGCAGGCAATTACCCGGCTTGAAGAGAGCCTATCCATCCTACGCCCAATCGGAGATCCGGCCTTATTGGTTGGTCCACTCATCTTCAGCGGGACCATTATGCATCTGGGTGGCAAGTTTGACCGGGCGCAATTGCTAGTGGATGAAGGTCTGGCGTGCGCGGAAGCGGCGGGAGATGAATGGTTTATGGCGTATGCTCTTTTGAATCAGGGTTACATCGCCAGTCAGGTAGGTGGCTATTCTGAAGGGTATGAACAAATGCTGGCTGGCTTAGCCAGGTGGAGGGCGCTGGGGGATCTCCGTTATACCGCCTTGGGGCTGAATTTCATCAGCCCTACCGCCATCAAGTTGGGTCACTATGAGGAGGCGGGTGCCTTTTTGCAGGAGAGTCTTACATTGTGCAGGCAGGTAGGCGACCGGTGGGGAATGGGCACAGCCTATCGTTATTTGGGTTTGTTGGCCCTAGCCCAGGGGGACTTCGCCGAGGCCAAAGCCCTCATCCACAAAAGCCTGGATCTGTTCGACAAGGTTGTCACGGGCTGGGATATAGCCCTATCGCTGGTTTATTTGGGCCAGGCCACTGCAGCAGCCGGCGACTCGACCGAAGCCAGGCGGGTCTTTCTGGATGCCCTCCAGGTGGCTGTGGAAGCACAGGCCACTTTGCTGGCAATGGATGCGTTGATCGGACTGGCATATTTGCAGGCGCAGGCTGGTCGGACCGAACAGGCTTTAGAGCTGTGCATTTGTGTCTCGAGCCACTCAGCCAGTAGCCAAGAAGCGAAAGATCGTGCCCGGCAACTACGTGCCCAAGTGGAGTCTCAACTGACGCCGCAGCAGAATGAATCCGTGCAAGCTCGGGCCCAGGCCCAGGCGTTTGATGCGCTAGTGGCAGAGCTACTGAATGCCTCACAGGGAAACCCCTGCTAGTGCTTTGTCAAGGCCTCGACTGACGGGCAATCTCGACACCCACAGCGTTGGACTCTACTACCTTAAATCACCTTTGACAAAGTACTAATTTGCATCCAAGACTTTCACGACCCCGCGTCCCCCGTCGACCAATACCCGATTCCCAGTTTTGAGGCGCATAGTGGCGTCACCACAGCCGACTACGGCTGGCATGCCCAATTCGCGAGCGACGATGGCGGCGTGCGAGAGTGGGGCGCCCACGTCAGTGACGACGGCTGCAGCGCGGGGGAAGAGAAGTGTCCAGGCGATGTCGGTCTGCATGGTGACCAGGACTTCACCTGCCTGCAATTGGTGGCCGTCCTCTGGCCTGTCCAGGCGGCGTACCACCCCTTCCACGCGCCCTGCAGATCCTGGGGAACCGAGGAGCGTGTTTGGCCGGTCGGCGTTTGAGGTCAACTCCGGCTGGGGGGCAAACGAGTCAAAGAAGTCGCTTCGTCTGCCGGGATCAGCGGCCCATTGAAAGGGATCGAAGCGGCCGCGGATAAGGGAGGGATATGGTGGCAGCCCTTTATAGTTCCGGAAGGTCTCCCGCCGGGCAGGGATATAGGTGATTGCCCGCTCATCGCCGGCCAGGACGCCCAGTACCTCATCCACTGTCAAGAAAAAGATGTCATCCCTCAGGCCGGTCAATTCGCCAGCGCGCAGTGCGAAGGCGCGTACGAGCCACCGATCGCGCACATATTCGGAACGGATCTCTTCGCGCATGCGAGCTCGTCTTCCCGCCTCCTCGATGCGCCGCCGGATGGACCTCGCCTTGCGCGCATAGCGGACCTGGAAGCGATTCCAGGCTGCTTCAAACTCAGCATTTCGCCTGGCCAGCAGCCCTTCAACGTCGACCGGGGAAGCCCTGAGTTGCGCCAACTGCTCATCGAGCCATTCGGGGCTCTCTGCCGGGCGGGGAACAGAGAGTTCGAATTCATGTGGGCCCCGGTGCCCATACTGCTCCAGGTATGCTTGGCGGCTCATCTTGCCGTGTGCCACCTGGTTCAGGCCCACCAGTGGCCCAAGGCTTGCCAAAAGGCCTGAGCC
>CP070811.1:172895-175452 GCA_020343875.1 Anaerolineales bacterium
ATCTGCTGGGGCATATCTTCACCCTTAAGCGCGCCTTACTCCACTTGCGGCGCATCATCGCCCCGCAACGCGAGGTGCTCAACAAGCTGGCCCGCGGCGACTACGCGGTGATCGATGCCGAAGATCGCGTCTTCTTCCGCGATGTGTACGATCACCTGGTGCGGCTGTACGACATCACCGAGGGTCTGCGCGACCTGGTGAGTGGGGCACTGGACACCTACCTTTCCGTCGTCAGCAACCGCATGAACGAGGTGATGAAAACCCTGACGGTCATCACCATCCTGTTCTTGCCCGTGTCCTTCCTGGTCGGCTTCTTCGGCACGAACTTCTTCCAACCCGTGGTGCATATGGACGCGTGGACCAGCCGCCCGGCATTCGTGTTGATGATGGTGGCCATGGTCCTGGTGCCAGTCAGCATCTATTCTTGGATGCGCAAGCGGGCATGGATGTAGGCTAATTGGGAGGTGGTCATAACACTGCCCGGGGAGCGGGCCCATACGGCGCGGCTATTACCCGGTGTAACGTCGGCCTTGCTGGATCTGACCCAGCACGCCGCGCTGCCACGACCGCCACAAGAGACGACAAAGTAGCCCTTGCGCGCCTGCCTATCGCGCGGAGCCCAACGTGACGCCTGACTCTGCCGCTGAAACCTTCGCCGCGCTCAGGCTCTTCATAGACAATTGGTGCGCGAAAGGTTGGACCCCCAAACGATGAACTTGACATAACTATAAGGTGATCAATCAGGAAACGAGATTAGGGTACTATGGCGTCAACCAACTGCCGGTAATGACAGATGGTCATTGCGTGGGGATGCCTAGCCGAGAGGACCTGGTCAGCTACTTGCGCAGGGTGCGCGAACTCGGCGCCTGACACCGGACCTGCCTGCCTATAGTCTAAGAATGAAGCGGGCCGTGGTGAAGTAGATAAACAGCCCGGTAGCGTCCACCAGGGTGCTCATCACCGGCCCGGATACCACCGTAGGATCGATGCGCAGCCGAGCGGCCAGGATGGGCAGCAAGGAGCCCAGGCCGTTGGCCCACACCACGATGGTGAAAATGGCCAGCGCGACGGTCAAGGCCAGAGGCGGGGGTGAGCCCCAGGTCAAGGCACGGACGTAGGCGATGCCCGCCATCGCCAGGCCCAGCATCAAGCCAGTGCGCAGTTCGTGCCACAAGGTGCTCAAGGCGTCCCCCAGGTCGATATCTCCCACAGCCAGGGCGCGGATGATGGTGCTGGTGGTCTGGGAGCCAGCGTTACCGCCGGTACCGATCAGCAGCGGCACGAAGAAAGCCAGGGCCACCACCGATTGCAGCTCGCCCTCGAAGTGACGGAGTACACTGCCGGTCAGTGTCTCGGTTAGAAATAGAAGGAGCAGCCAACCAATTCGCTTGCGGGTGATGGTGAAAACGCCAGTATCTAGATAGGAGCGCTCCAAGGGTTGCGCACCGCCCAGGCGCTGAATATCTTCGGTTGTCTCATCTTCCAGGACGTCTACCAGGTCATCAACAGTAATCACGCCTAGCAATACTTCTTCAGCGTCGATTACGGGTAGTGCCAGAAGATCATAGCGGGCCATCAGTCGGGCACATGCCTCCTGGTCGGTTCCTACCCGGACCGAAACAACGTCTGGGTCCATTATCTCAGAGATGAAGGTGGCCGGATCAGCCAGGATAAGTTGGCGCAGATTGACCACACCGCACAATTTGCCAAATCGGTCCACGACGAATAGATAATAGATGGTCTCAGCCTCCGGCTGCCATGCGCGAACGGCCTGGATGGCTTCAGCCGCCCTCATTCGCCGGCGCAGGGCCAGGAATTCGGAAGTCATCAGGCCGCCGGCGCTGTCGTCCGGGTGTAGCAGCAGGGGACGCACCTCGTCCGGGTCTTCCAGGCCAGCCAGCACGGTTTGGGCTTGCTGGGGGTGAATGTCGCCCAGCAAATCGGCCGCCTTGTCGGGTTCCATCTTGTCTACGATGCGGATGACTGTCTCCATAGGTAGCGCTGATACCAACTCGGCCGCTTCCTCGTCGTCTAATTCTTCCAGAATGTCAGCCGATGCCGTCGGATGGAGCTCGGGCAGCAGGACCACCTGATGCTCGTCGTTCAATTCGGAAAAGAGATCCGCCTGGTCTGGGGCGCGCAATGCCTGTAACATGGAGACTGCACCGGCCAGATCGTCGCGCTCCAGGGCGGCACGCAGCTGCACCAGGATACTGTTTAGGGTGGTAGTTTGCATTGGAGCACCTCCGGGCGTAAGATTCCCCCGGAGGCGGGGATACGAGAGAAAGCCCTGCCAGTGGGGGAATCAGGCTATGGGACTGAGGGATAAGTGGGGGGACGCATGTCCCCTGCTACGTGATTCAGATCCTTCTTCCACTTCAATCATCCTTTCTCGTAATAGCTGGGATTCTAGGCCCGATCTGACGCAATGTCAATTATTCCTGAAGACCTAATATGAACCACGCCCGCAAACTCGCCTCCTTCGTCAAGCCCTATTGGAAACGCGCCCTGGCCGCTCTGGCCCTGCTGACCGGGCTGGTGTTTATGGATCTTTCCA
>CP070811.1:175552-179737 GCA_020343875.1 Anaerolineales bacterium
AGATGCTGTCAAAGGTGACATAGTAGTCGACCGCGTCGGTATCCCGGATCAGCCGGTCGTAGGAGATGACCTTCACGCCAGCATCCCGGGCTGCTGCGGCAGCAGCAGCGGCCGCCGTAGCGTCGTGGGGGCAGATGATGATCACCTGGACGCCCTGGGCGATCAGCGCCTCGACGTTGGACCGTTCCTTGGCGGAATCGCCATCGCTGAAGAGGATCTGGACATCGTACCCGGCCGCCGCAAAGGCATCGTTGAACCGGGTCTCGTCCTGGATCCACCGCGGCTCATTCTTGGTCGGAAGCACAACCCCTACTGACAGCTCAGCGGCTGGAGGCTGAGTGGCCTCGGGAGCCTTGGTTACTTCAGGGGCTGGGGTGGCAGCAGGAGCACATGCAGAAAGTGCGGTTGCTGCTATGATCATCACAGCCAAACTACTAAGCAAAAACTTCTTAGACATATTCCTCTCTCCTTATGTAAATTGCCTAGAGCAGGTTACTACCGAAGGGTAAGCAAATAATCAGCCCGATCACCTCCTTTTGTTTCATATAGGTTGGGCAAGATGGTATATTGTAACAAACAAGCGTTCACCAAACGAAAACTCGATCAAAATATGCTAAAGATGAGAATAAAAAACGAAGCAGGTCCTGACATAGAGTTCCAAAAGGCGTGCCCGTATCTGTCAGCGTTGATTTTCAAATCATGATGGTAGACTGTGAATGTTGAAACAATAGGCTTTTCACAATTATATATCAATCAAAATACTTGTCAATCCTCAGCCTTGGGGACCTGAGCCAGGCTTTTGCCTCACAGATTGAAAAGGATGTTGGAGTGAAGGTGGTACGTGAGGATTTCGTTCGGAGCGGCCTCAGCGCCGGCACCGTTCTGCGGGCTCTGCCGCCCGTAGAGGCGCCGATTGCTGGGCTGCTCAGATTGCCCGATGCGTTGAGGGATGCCGAGGTCGTCGTGATGTTCGCCAATCCACTGGATTCGGTTGATCCCGAGAAACCCTTGGATTTCGGAGGCTGTTTCGCCTACATGGCACCGGAGTCCTGCAACCCTGAGTCCTTTGAAAAATACACCGCCGACATGAAAGCGATTTGGGGCAAGATCCTTGAGCTGCGCGCTGGTCAGCCGACCAGGCCCCGCCGCTAACAGTTGCCGTCAGGCGGCGGGGTGGGTAAACCTCGTCAATCGGCACAAAACTGTGGTACAATAAGGCTCAGGCTCTAACGAACAGGGCATGAGGATAACGAACGGAGTTATTTCATGCTAGGATTCGACCGCATTACTTTTGCCCCCTATGTGATGGGCGGACGTGCTTGCATCCGAGGCATGCGTGTCACAGTGTCCCTGATCGTGAATCTGGTAGCCAATGGGATGGGCATAGAAGAAATCGTTGACGCCTATCCGTATTGGGAGCCGGAAGACGTTCGTCAGGCGTTGCAGTACGCCGCATGGCTGGCTGAGGAAACGGTGCATGCACTAGAGCCAGCAGCGGTATGAGATTCCTGGCAGATATGGGTATATCCCCGCAAAGTGTAGCCTTCTTACAGGGTCTTGGGTATGATGCCGTGCACCTGCATGCCCAGGGCCTTGACCGCTTGGGGGATTCGTCGATTCTGGGCAAGGCGCGAGAAGCGGTTCGAGCGCGTGTTCTTACCATAGAAACAAGTCAATAGCGGGCTGAGGAAAGGGGCCTGTGTCATCTCAGTTGGCTCAGAGATAAGCAGCCTAACAACTCGCCAGGCTGTGTGAAAAGTGCTTGAAGCTGGCGCTGTTCTGTGTCGGCAATAAGTCAAGCTCTGGCAATGGCGATCTGGAGAGGCACAACCGGAACGAAAGGGAAAAAGCAGCGCAATTCAAGCGAGCGCTGCCACTATGATTTGGACGCCAAGAGTATTGTGGGCTCGTCTGATGTTGTAGGCCAAGACACTCAATCTGATCTCAGATTTTACCTATCCTGTCTGGTTGTGGCCAGTGATTTATATAGACAGGGTTTCTGCTTAAACCAACCGAATGGGGGGGACTTGAGAGAAAGATGTCCGTATAGACTGCTTTATATGGATCAGCGTCCATATAGTAATTGTTGGGCAGCGACTTATAGAGGGTGATTCTATGAAGTTGAGCATTCGTGAAGCAGTAGCAACAGACTATGATGATCTCTGCGCCTTGTTCGATGAAGAGGATGCGCCGCACCGAGAGAATCTTCCTCGGATATTCCAAAAGCCAAGAGGAGCTGTTCGGGGCAGGGACTATGTTCTTGGCCTGATAGCGGATGAGGCTGTCGGTTTCTTCGTCGCCCAGGTCGGGGATCGGCTTGTTGGTTTGATCTGTGTCATGATCAGGGAGTCGCCCGAGATATCCATCTTTGTACGACGGCGCTATACTGTGGTTAACGATGTCGTGGTCAAGGAAGAGTTTCGACGAGCAGGTATAGGTCGAGCGCTGATGGAAGAAGTACACGAGTGGGCAGTAGCAGAAGGGGCAAACAGCATTGAGTTGAACGTCTGGGAATTCAACCAAGGGGCCATCGAATTCTACCAGACGCTTGGCTATGAAACCACTAGTCGGAAGATGAGCAGGCGGCTGAGTTAGGCAGGAAGTCAGCTGGTGTAAGAAAAAGCCTGGCTTTGGAGGTCGCTGCCCAACAAGTCGCCAGACTGTGCAAAAACCTCTGGGAAGAGAGGCATTTTAGACCCCTCAGGACAATGAAACAAGCCCCGATCACGGTTCAGGCGCAGTCATCGCCCCATCAAGCCAAAATTCGGCGCTGAAGGGAGGTTTGGACGCCAAAACGAAGAAAACGCGCCTTTCTGGCCCCCCTCAGGGCCGCCAATAACCGTTCCACACCCACGATATTTAGCACCCGCCGGATATTTTAGGCTAAGGTGGACAGGCTGAACTCAGCTCGGACCTTCTGCCAAACCTTCACCCAGCGGGTGATACGTCGGCCTTCTTGGTTGCGGGCGCATTTTTCCCGTAAGGCACACGGACCGCAAGGACTGGTTTTGTAGTAGCGGATATGGCGTTTCTTTTCGACCGTACCAAAACGATAGGGCAGAGTTTGACCGGTGGGACAACGATAGGTGTCAGTGTCGGGATCATGGACAAGTTGTGACTTTCCATTTGCAGGGAAAAGCATAGGCTATCATTTCAAACCCATACTTCTCCAAGATGGGCCGACTCATGGGGCTGGCATCCACGGTAAGATACCTCACCTGCCGGCTGCTGGCTTCCTGGGCTCGGATTGCTAGCAGAGCCGTATATAGCCCCTGCTTGCGAAAAGGGCTTAGAGTTGATCCGCCCCACAGACTGGCAAACTGGCTTCGTGCTGGAAAGTATATCCAGCCTGCACTGACCGGTTGCTCATGCATATAAGCCACATACAGGCTCATCTGCTCAGGATAGTCCCTGAGTGCTGTTGTCAGGTAATGGCCCAACCAAGAGAAATCTTCATCCCAAACCTGCTCTTCAACGGTTAAGGCATCCGATATTCTCTCAGGATCTACGATCCGCTGCACATTTTGGCCGACCGGCTGCCACAGAATCCCCGGGGCATCTTCCAGATCAAGCACCATAATCGCTTCAGCTTCTTCGACTTCAAACCCACACGACGCCAGTCTTTGTTTCAGATCAGACGGTCTATCGTAATCATAAGCCTTCCATTCGAAATCCTGCCCAATACTCTCAAAATAGGCCACTTGCTCACGAATAGTCTCTTCGACGTTGGCCTCAGTTAACTGAGAGTGGATAATTATCCCTTCACCGGTGCCGGATTTGGCAATATGTCGCACCACGGTCGGGGTGACTTCTCGCCGCGTGTCGGGATACTCGACATCTCTTCTTTGATCTTGGTCAAAAAGGGCAATAATTTGTGATTTGTTCACACCAGTTCACTCCCATTCGCCGTGCATGGAGCACGTCATGCTTACAAACCTGAGCTCGCCAATTCTTTGCATGTCATGTCGACCGAAGTAACCGGAGGGCAGCAAAGGAAAAATCCCTGAGCCCTGGTCTTGCGGGCACAGGCTTGATTGATTTCTCGTCGCCGTGTCCCGCCTGCGCGGGGCTGCGTCCCGCCTGCGGGGGGCTGCGTCCCGCCTGCGGGGGGCTGCGGCCCGCCTGCGCGGGGCTTTCCTCCTACTAAGAAACACGAATCATGTCATTTCGAGAATGGCCATAGCG
>CP070811.1:179837-182830 GCA_020343875.1 Anaerolineales bacterium
ACGGAGCCCGCCTCTGAAGCTGAGCTGCAGGATGCCCTGAGCAGCATCGGGAGCGCCCAGGAACAGCTGGACGACCTGCGCGCTAAACCAACACAAGCCGAACTGGCCACGGCGGAGGCTCAGGTAGCCAGCGCTCAGGCCCAGCTGGACCAGCTATCGAACGGCCCCAGTGCCGCCGAGCTGCGGTCGGCTGAGATCAGCCTGGAGCAAGCTCGGCTTGACTTGGAGGATGCCCAGGCCAATCTGGCTCAGGCCCAGCTGCGAGCTCCGATAGCCGGTACGGTTATGTCTGTGGACGCTGAAGTGGGCCAGCGAGTAAACGCCGGCCTGAGCGCCGTGACCCTGGCCGACTTGAAGGTCCTCGAATTGACGGTGAACGTGGCCGAAGTCGACATCAGCAAGATTCAGCTCGATCAAGGGTCGGCAATCACCATCGACGCCCTCCCGGACCAGGCCTTCAGTGGGACGGTCGATCGTATCGCACCTTCCAGCGCATCCGAGTCTGGGGTGGTCAACTATCCGGTCACCATCCAGCTCACAGGCACGGATCTGGCCCTTGTCCGCCCTGGTATGACGGCGGTGGCTACGATTTTGGATAATACGGAAACTGCTGGCTGGCTGGTGCCGACCAGCGCTCTGGTCGAGCGGGGTGGGAATACCATGGTCGTCGTTTTGCGGGACGGGCAACCCACGCGTATTCCGGTTACCACCGCAGGTTCCCAGGGAGAGTGGACGATTGTCAACTCGGACCAGTTGCAGGCGGGCGATGAGGCGGTCGGCGGGGTGACTTCCTTCCTCGAACAGGAAGGTGACACTTTCCGCGGATTTGGGCCGCCGGGTGGTGGCCCCGGTTTTGGCGGCGAGTTTCGGCCCCGAGACGCTGGTGGTAGCCGCCCCCAATAGGCACTCAAGGTTATCCTCTGGCATTCTCTCTTCGCTTGGTAAGGAGAGGGGATAAGAGAGAGCAAACTATCGATAAGGGAAGACAAGCATGAGAGACTCAATCACCTGGCTGAGGTTGAAACCCAGCCGTTTATGGGTAATCATAGTGCTGGCCCTGCTGATGACGTGGGCTGCTTTTGCCCCCGGCGCGATGGCCCAGGGCAATGACAGCCCCCAATTGACCGTAATTGCGCAAGCGCTCAACGTGCGGGATGGCCCTGGCATCACCTATCCCGTCTGGGATATTCTGCTACACGGCGACCAGGTGCCCGTCATTGGTTACGATCCTGCCAACGATTGGTGGCAGGTGCAACTATCCTATGCCAAGATTGGCTGGGTGAGTGGTGGCCCGGCCTACGTGTCAGTCAGCGGCGATACGGCGGGCTTGGCAGGCGCAGGCGTGGCGTCTTCATCTGCCGCCGCACCCCTGTCCGAGCGGCCGCCTGATACGCAAGGTACCATCGTCTTTCAAACCGTCAGCGGCGGCGCTATTTACGCCGTAGACGCCGATACCCTGACGGGCACAGGCGGGAGCAATCTGCGTTACCTGGCCGCGGGTATGGACCCCGCCCTCTCGCCCGACGGCCAGTGGGTGGCCTTCACCCGCTGGGAGGACATCCAGAATGGCGCCCTGGGCACTTTGTGGATCATCAACGTGGACGGCAGCGGCGAGCGAGCTGTGCTGGGTGACATTCACCAGCCCAAAGCACCCACCTGGTCGCCGGATGGGACGCAAATCGCCATCAGCATACAGCATGGCGGCCGCGTGCAGGAGGAACGCAAGTGTGGCAGCCAGCCACCCCCCAGGGGTGCCTATGATGTTGACATGAAACGTGATGAAGATGGTGACATCCAATTCTGCTATACGTTGCCGCCGCATCCCTACTGGGGACTGCGGGTGGTGGATGTGACCAGCGGTGAATTTGAGGACCTACCCAACGATCTGTTTTCCTACTCGCCAGCCTGGGACCCGGCCAACGCGTGGCACCTGGCCTTCGATGGCGAGCGTGGCTTGATGAACCTGGACCTGGACCGGGGTACAATCTGGGCCCTGACCAACGATGTTAACGACCACTCGCCGGTCTTCTCACCGGATGGCAGCAAGATCGCCGTCAGCTACTGGCAGTACGATCACTGGGAGATCCACGTGCTGGATGCCGGTGGGGATGGGCGGGTACGGCTGACCGAGACCTCGGTGCGGGCCAGGCTGGAGCAGATGGCAAACGGGCAAATGCCGAAATCGTGGCACAACGCAGCCCCAACCTGGTCGCCGGATGGCTCCCAAATCGCTTTCCTGACGGACCGAAGCGGTCAGTGGGAGATCTGGACTATGAACTCTGACGGCAGCGATCAGCAGCCGTTGGTAACGCTGGAAGTGCTGGCTGGAGTGACGTTACAATACGATGGCATGGACGAACGCGTGCTGTCGTGGCGGTGAGGTGTGGGTTTTTTCAGGACACGTCGATAAGTGTGGCTGGTTGGGCAATGGCTGCCACAAACTGCCTACCAGCGGTGGACAGCCATTCTGATTCTACCAAAATATGAAGCAAACACCCTTTACGGGGTGGTATTTTTGTGTTATAATAATAAAGTCAAACAGGAAAGCATCGGGATTCCTATCGGGATTAGACTCCCGTCTCCTCTCATTACCTCTTGCTGAGAAACCGTGCGCCGTTTGATAACCAGGGCAACTTGGCCGGAACGTTGCGTTTCTGACTTACCTTTAGGCAGCACATCATCGTATTCCCCAGCAACTGTTTCTAGATGCTTGCAGCGTCTCTAACCAATTTCTAAGCCAATTCTAATTGTTTGCACATTATTTTCTGCTAAGATTGTGATGTATGCGTCAAAATCACACTAGTACAGTGTATCCGAGATTCTGATGTGCATGTCATTCTGAGCCGGAGCGCAGCGGAGGCGAAGAATCTCGTCCTTCGCCTGGGAAGCCCCAACTTTGCCGATAATGAGATCCTTCGCTTCGCTCTGGATGACATGTATCAGTATTAAGGTTACGGTTTACTAGCCTTGGTTCTCAGCTACCCGAGTTTGAG
>CP070811.1:182930-185705 GCA_020343875.1 Anaerolineales bacterium
GCCCGGATATTCTGCGTGCCGCTGTTGGTATATTCCAGGCCGGTGTAGCTGACCAGAGCTGCCCCTTTGGCACTGGCCAGTGCTCGGGCCATACGCCGAACCTCGTCAGCCGGCACGCGGGTAATACTCTCGACCCGCTCTGGTGTAAATTGGGCCACATAGGCCGCCAACGCTTCAAAACCCAGGGCCCACTTCTCCACGAAGTCACGCTCGTATAGCCCCTCTTCGATCACAACCTGAATCATGCCCAATGCCAGTGCACCATCTGTGCCAGGCCGGATGCCCACCCAATGTCCCCGGGTGGCCCGAACGGCCTCGGTGCGCCGGTGGTCAATGATGACCACCTCAGCACCTTTCTCCTGTGCCTTTCTGATCCTGTTCAAGTTGATCGGCGGCGAGTCCGTGGCCGGGTTGCCTCCCCAGATCACCACCAGATCAGAGTTCTCAATATCGGCGAAGGTATCAATGCCCCACACACCAAAGGTTGTCACTGGGGCGATGACGCCGTGAGCCACGTAGCAGATGGCGCCTACGCCAGTGGTGTTGGGTGAGCCAAAAGGAAACAGCAAGTTCCAAGCCGAGGATTCTCGCACACCGGCTGGGGAGAGCAATTCCCACAGCGAACGTTCGAAGGTGCCGCGACCGGTATACATACAAACTGCCTGCGGGCCAAATTTTCCGGCAACCTGCTCGAGCTGCTCGGCAATGGTATCCAGCGCCTCATCCCAGCTGACGCGCACAAACTGTCCCTCTCCACGAGGCCCAACGCGCTTGAGGGGATGAAGTAGCCTGTCCGGCGAGTAAACAATTTCAGAGGCTCGGGTGCCGCGTGGGCAACAGATGCCCTGCGGATGCCCTCTCAGCGGCGCAATGCGGCTGATGCGACCATCTTGCATATGAATCTTCACCCCACAGCCTCCGGGGCAGATGCCGCATATTCCAGAAACTTCCATAGTGAAGGTCTCCTATAGCCACGTGGTATGATTTAAACACATAGTAGCAGGCCACGCCGCCCAGGCTTTGCAAGGCAACATCTAAGTTGCCTACCAGTCAATACCACAAAAAAGGGAAACTGTCAACACCCTGGCTGAAAAGCCCGCACCTGATAGGTTTGGCGGTGCGCCTGGCCTGCTGCCGGGGAGCAGATACCGCGCTTTCCAGCAATAGGGTGGCGCCGTCGTGTCCCTCCCGGCGGAGGGAAGCAGCGACTAAGCTGTCGAGGTTACTGGGGAAATTGAAGAGGCAGGAAGATAGAGGCGAACTGCTTGTTCGTCCCGGCAGCCAGGCCCTCCTGTACGGCAGAGCTAGCTACGGCACGGCCAACACCGGGCATGGCGCATAGCGCAACACCAAGGCGCTCACGCTGCCCAACAGCATTTCGGCCACATTTTCGTGGCTGCGCACCCGACTACCTATCACAATTAGATCCGCTTTGTGAGCGCGGGCCGCATCCAGAATGGCCTGAGAAGCTGACCCCTGGCGAACATCGGCCACAGCCTGCACACCACCTCGCTGCAACTCCGCAACTGCGTCTTCTACCACCTCTTCCGCCACCTGTCTAAACTGAGATTCCAAACCCGCATATCCCTCGGCCCACTCGTAGGCCTGGGGCAACTCGTAGGCGTGCACCACAACCACCTGTGCACCTTCTATACGAGCCACATGCTCAGTATAG
Source organism: Anaerolineales bacterium (assembly GCA_020343875.1). Classification (GTDB taxonomy): domain Bacteria; phylum Chloroflexota; class Anaerolineae; order 4572-78; family NAK82. The sequence continues at coordinate 184,606 of CP070811.1, forward strand.
ATCAGTACCCGGTCAGCAGCCGCAGAGCCATCAGTAGCAAAGATAATCGTCTTGAACATAATAAGTTTTCTCCCCTTGAGGCAGCAGCAGCCTCGTCACAACGTGCGAACCAAACACTCCCTCAGGTCACGCAATTGAAGTCAGGCTCGAGCCTGGTCAGCGGTCCTAGTCCAGACGCCGCAGTTGCTCAAAAAGCTGGCGTTGCTCCGGCGTCAACTTGGTTGGCAGGCGCACGTCAAGGCGAGCATACAGGTCACCATACTCAGTAGATCGACGTAGCTTGGGCATACCCTTACCCCGCAAACGGAAGACTTGTCCATTTTGCGAGCCGGGCGGGATCTTCAACTTCACGTCACCAGCCAAGGTGGGTACACGCACTTCACCGCCCAGAACCGCCGTGTAGAGATCCACGGGCACCGTCGTGTGCAGGTCGTCCTTATGGCGCTCCAAACGGGGATCGGGAGCGACTTTGACTCTAAGGTACAAGTCGCCGGCCTGGCCACCAGCCGCTCCGCCGCCGCCTTCGCCTCTAACGCGGACACGGGTACCGGTCCTGGCCCCAGGGGGTATTTTCACCTCCAAGCGGCGCCCATCTTTGTTCAACAGGCGAGTGGTGCCCTGGTAGGCTTCAGCCAAACTGATTTCTATCTCCTGCTCCAAATCCTGGCCACGTCGGGGTTGGGACCGAAACTCATAACCATCAAAGCCCCCAAAGCCGCCTGACCGGCGGGTACCTCCCCCCAGTCCCCCAAAGATGCTGGTGAAGAAATCTGAGAAAGCCCCCCCCCTGCCCAGCAAATCCTCCAGATCTTCGGGAGTACCGTAGCGCACGTGGGGCCGTCCTCCGCCAGTGGCTGTCGCCCACCGACTCCAGTCGAAATCACCGGGGCGACCGCCTGCCCGCTGCCAGCGATTCCAATCAGCTCCCAACTGGTCATACTTGACTCTTTTTTCGGGGTCGCCAAGGACTTCGTACGCTTCGTTGATCTCCTTGAAACGTGCCTCAGCCTGTGGGTTATCCGGATTGACGTCGGGATGATGCTGCCGAGCCAGCTTGCGGAAGGCAGACTTTATTTCCTTTTCGGTAGCCTTCTTGTCAA
>CP070811.1:185805-191432 GCA_020343875.1 Anaerolineales bacterium
ACACTTTCTCTCCGGCGACAGGGTCTCCCGCAGGGGGCGGCGGTGCCTGCTCGGCGGGAGCGCCGCCGCAGGCGGTCAGGCTCAAAGCTAAAATCAGGGTTAGGGCAGTGACGGGCAAAAGTATTCTCTTCATTGGGGGAGTCCTCCTTGATAAACCAGTAGATTGTCTTGACGGGCATACCTAGTCAGATGGGTGGGCATCTTCTTTGCCCTCTTCCATCCTCATTGGCGCCATCTCCTGGTAGCGCTGCATTACTTCGTCAAAAGACAGTAGCTGGCCTTGAAGACTGGTGGCTAGCACCTCGGCTTTTTCAGAGGAAGCAAAGGCAACCAGACTAGAGTGCATTGGCGTATGCAATTCAGGGCTGTGCAGGTAGGTGGCAGTTTCGGCCCGAATCCAGGCCTTGCTTTCATAATCGTGCACAAAGAAGGCCGGTGCCTGCTCGGATTCATTCTTTGTTAAATAGTATTGTACCATATCTCCGATGTCATCGAAAACCTGACCCTGGCCTTCAGGGGTCACATAGGCGGCGGCGTGGCTTTCCTCGCTGACGATCATGCCGCAAAACGCGCACATGTCTTCGCCGTAGTGAACGGTGGGTGGGATAGGCTCAGCGCTGCTAGTTACACTACAAGCAGTCATGCTGAGGAATAATAGCACGGTTGGCCAAAAGCGGCCTGCTTGGAAAATGAGACTCACACATCACCTCTTTGACTGAAAATAACGTAGGAGGCGAAAAGGGGGATGATGACCCAGGTGACCAGTGACCCCAGAAAGAGCCGTGTCAGGCCTTGGCCGTAGGTCTGCATAGCGTAGATGCCGGCCGGGCCCAACACGTCCAGGGTGGCGTTAATACTGATCAGGGATGACATTTTGAAGACCTGCAGAGGGTTGATAAGCGCCAGGTGAAAGAGGGTGCTTATGGGCAATTTAAAGGCCAGGGCGGTGCCCATCAAGCCCAGATCGCCACCAAAAACCAGGGTTAGCCACAGAAATAGCGTCACGCTGGTGGCCACCGTCGCTTTGCGAGCCAGCACGCCTACCAGGAAGCTCAGGCTCAACATTCCCAGGGCCAGTGCGAAGGCGAAGGCTACCAGCAGGCCATAGGCGCTCGCGTCGGTCTGCCCGCCCCGCCCGGCAATAACCAATCCTGACAGCCCAAAGCCTAGCCCCAGTGCGCCCAGCAGGGAGGCCGCCAGCCCCAGATATTTGCCTAGCAGCACTTCTGCCCGACTCACCGGTTGGGAGAGCAGGTAGTTTAGAGTTCCCCGCTCCTGCTCTCCGGCCAGGCTGCCAGCGCCCACCGTCAGGGCCATCAGGGGCACAATTAATGACACCAGGTTGACAAGACTGGCCGCAGTCCGGCCAAAGCTGGCAAACCCACTGTAGCCAATCCCGCCGCCACTCAGTGAAAGCCAGGAGAGGAGCAAGGCCAGTCCGGCAAAGACTGAGGCATACAGCACAAACCAGCGGTTTTTGAGTGAGTCGTTGACTTCTTTTCTGAGCAAGGTGACGATAATTCTGGGTTCCATATTCATACCTGTATCGTAATTCTACGACGCACTCCGTTCCCCCGGCGAGATATACTGAACTTCCTTGAAGGGCTTGACCTGATCACCGACGTTGTCCTTCAATAAGTGGCCGGAGATGTGCATCAGGGTGTCGCCATAATCGGCGTCAATACCCATGCTGGCCAGGCAGGGATAGTGATGGTGCAGCAAGCCTGCCTCCTGCTCGGCGTCGTCGGCCGAAAGACCCACCAGTCTCTCTGCGACGTAGCGCGCGCAGCCACACACGGCATCGCGCTGAACCTCGGTGCCCGTAATCTGCCTGGTGTCGGGGTCGACCATGATACGCAGCTCGGGTTGCCCGAAGTGACGGGCGAATTCCGCGATGAGTGGATCATCATACTCGATTCGCTGGTGGCGGGCTCGGCCGATGCGATAGTGGGTCTCGGTCAGCGAGCACAAGGGCTTGGGGGTTACGCAGGCCACGCCTATGTCCTCAAGCCAGCCTCGCAACTGGCGTGCCAGGCCGCGCGGCAGCCAGGCCTCATTGTCGATCGCTGCCAGCACAGACTTAGCCCCACTTACCCGGGCTACATCAGGCAGCAATTCGGCGATGCCTCGGTGTTCCCCAAAGCAGAGGACCAAATCGGCGGGCGGAAACGTGTCAGGCACATAATCCTCTGGGTAATCTATCATGGGCGGCAGCAGAGCCGGTGCCTGCCAGGCTTCAATTGTCCAACCTGAGGGGGCGTGGTTGCGAATATTGTCCACGTGTCGTTGTCCATACTCACCTGAGATAACTGCCAGAATGCGCATACTGTTCTCCTGTCGAGCCTGTAACCAATATGAATGCAGCTCAAACGCTGCTCTCTAAGACTAACCGATTTCAACCCTCAAATTCGCTATTCACTTCAAAGTCGCTTATCTCAATGTTTTCCGCCCACAAAACTTGGAGCGGCGCCATTTTGGCCGATGGTGAAACAGCCACGTGCAGGCCGACGCCGTTGCCGGTGGCAGAAAAACCCCGCCCCCGGAGCAGCTTCAGGGCGTTATCTCGCACGGGCTCGGGGAGGAACAGCTTGAGGTTGAGGTGTCCCCCCAGACGGTCTGCTAAGTCGGCCGGATTGTTGCACATCAACGCAAGTTTGCCTTGTTCCAGGACCAGGACACGTGTGGCTAAAATCTGTACCTCTTCCAGACGGTGCGAGGTGAAGAGCAAGGTTTTACCCTGGGCTTTCTGGTGAAGCAGCAATTTGAGGAAGTCATCCCGAGCCTTAGCATCCAAGTTGCTGGTTGGCTCATCCAGAATCAGCACAGGTGGATTGGCCAGCAAGGCGATGGCCAGGGCCAGGCGCTGTTTCATACCCCCGGACAAGGCGGCCACAGGCTTGTGGCCGTGCTCGGACAGACCGACCTCAACCAGAGCTTCCTCGGCACGGGTGGCAGGCACCCGCTTCAAGCTGGCGAAAAAGTGCAGGGTGTCGCGGGCGGAAAGATCATCGTAAAAAGCCAGCTCTTGGGGCACATATCCCACCTCAGCCCTGGCTTTCTTGCCTTCTCTGCCTACATCCAAACCGTTTATTTGAAGTTTCCCCTTAGCGGAGTGCAAACCCAGCAAGCTGCGAATGACAGTGGTCTTACCGGCGCCATTTGGCCCCCACAGGGCCACGGCTTCGCCGGAGGCGACTTCAAAGGACAGACTGTCAACAGCAGTGAAGCTGCCGAATTTTTTGGTGAGATTGATTACTTTAATCATAGGCATAAGCCCTGCTTGTTGTGCTGTATGTTGGACGTGGGACGATGCGCGCACGTCGCCAAATATTGGAGCTCCCGGTTCAATCTTTGCCCGTCTGCCGGCGGCAATGCTTATTGCGGCGATTGCCACCAAGATCAGCGAGGTGGCCCACATTGGCCAGGTCGGGCCGGAGGGCAGGGGGTAGCGGATAGCCGGGGAAACCGGCGTCATCAAGGGCGCCTCGTCGCTAAACTTGGGTTGGGGCTGAAAGATGGGAAAGGCGCGAGCCGCCAGGTCGATGGCTTGCTGGGCCGGGCTGAGTTGAAAGAGGCGCAGCTGGGGGTTCTTATCCATCATGTTTTCAAACAGGCTCTTGGAGACGTAGGGCAGATCGCCCAGGCCGTCGCCCGCTTCGTCGTAGCCGGTGTAATCATTCCAAAAGTTGCCCTGGCCGCCGATGCTGAAACTGTTACCTTCAAAGGTACCGCTGCCTGTCAGGCCCACTTGCTCCAGATTGTCGATAAAGCTATTCAGGGCAAAATGATTGCGCTTTACCGACGGGCTGAACAACAGGCCCACATCGTTGTAGACAAAGGCATTATGCGTGAAGTGTTGGCTGACATCCACAGACCAGGGAGAGTTATCAAAATACATCCCCACCCGGTTGCCGGTGAATAGGTTGTCGGTCGCTTCTACCCCATCCATATCTTTCAGGCCAATGCCATAGCCACTCGGGCCGCGATTGTTGGCGAAGACGTTTTGGCGTAATGTCAGGCGCCGGCTGTACATGAGAAACGCCCCTACCGAGTTCCCCTCGATCCAGTTATTCTCAACCAGGTTGTCGTCGCAGTACATAAAGTGTAGGCCATAACGCCCGTTGCTGATAATGTTATCGCGGATAATCGCGCCATTATTGTACCACAGCACCACGTCTCGCCCGTAATCCACCCGATTGCCGATCACCTGGCTATTTTGGCTATACCAGACCCGGATGCCGTCGCCGCGGGCTGGCACCGGCAGATCTTTGGCGCCGATGACGTTGTAGGCAATGCGGCTCTCTTCCGAATCCTTGATATAGATACCAAAGAGGGTATTTTCCAGGCGATTACTGTCCACTACCAGGCGTGGTGACTTGTCAACAGCGATACCGGCATTCTCTTTGTCCAGACGAGCACCGCTGTTGCGGATCATCAGGCCGCGAAGGGTGACGTCAGGGGCGCTGTTGATCTCCAGGACATTGCCCTGGTTGCCTCCGTCCAGGATGGGCCAGTCAATCCCCTCCAGGGTGATTGGTTTTTCAATCACAAAATTCCCCGGGTAAAGGCCGGGTGGCACCTGAATGACGGCTCCCGGCTGCGCGGCATCGATGGCAGCCTGCAGATCGAAGCTGGCCTGTTGCGCTCCGATAGTACTGCCAGAGGCGAAGCCTATCCAGACAAAAGCTATGATCAAACTGACGGTTGAGCGTTTCATGGGCGGTCCGTTTTAGGAACCAAGTGCCACCTGCTATGTGTCATTTGACATCCGGTGCCTACTCTTGTGTTTCTGTCAGGGGTTTATAAGCTCGCCGCTGAAGGTAGAGGCCCACCACAATCAGGATTGAAGCAGCCGAAGCTACCAGTAAGCCAAGATCTGCATAGCCGACCGTCTTGAACTGGCCAATGATCCCCTCCCCCAAGATGGTTGGCGTAAAGGGCTCAATGGCACTCGAGAGGGCGGCCGTGGGATCCAGGTTTTGGCCGAAATTACTGAGCCAGTAATAGAGATCGGCCAGGAAAACCGCCGGCAGTAAGATAGCTGGCAGGGCCAGTAGGGCTGACCAGGGTGAGTGAATGAAGGTGGCAGCCAGAACCAGCAGGGCCAGGGCGCCGATAGCGAAGATCGAGATAGATTTCTCGAACTGGGCGGCCTCATCCAGCGGACGCATACCGATATAGTGGTTCAAGCCGTCGATTTCTCTCACATCGCCATCCAGGTGATTCAAAAAGGCATGCACGACCAGCCCTTGAGGATATTGAGGGGCATGCAGTACCAGGCTCCAGTAGGGCATGAAAACCGAGATGATGATTAAGATGGCCGCGCCTGCCAGACACAGGGTGGGCCACAGATAGCGCATCCGGTGGACGGTCAGCTTTTCGGAAGGGGCGCGTGGACCAATGATACGCCCTAATCTATCTAGCATAAGCTTTGTTACCTCAAAAGATCTGGCTCAGAGTCGGCCTTAAGGTCTAGGCTCCCGGTGAGAGCCGGGGGAGGGTGGGCCGTGCCTCTGTGCCCACGCTCCCCCTGGCAATCCTTACTGGCTGAGCATAGCGCTCGAGGCGCTGGGTTTTACCATCAGATAACCGGTCATCTCCAGGTGGAGCGCAGAGCAGAACTCAGA
>CP070811.1:191532-195166 GCA_020343875.1 Anaerolineales bacterium
ACGACGAGGGCGTCGCGAGCGCGCTGGAAGCGGTTCGGCACGATGTTCACGGTGCCGAAGTCCGACACATAAACGTCAGCCGCGCCAACGATCTGCGCCTGCTGACCAGCAGGAACGTCACGGAAGCGGGTTGCGATGCCGGTGAAGCCTGAAGCTACCTGCTTGTTGAACGAGCCAACCATCAGCATCTTCGGAGTGCCGCCCGATTCCCAGACTTGAGCGATGACATCCTTAAGCTGGCTTTCGAGGAACGCACGCTGCGTACCGTCGGTACGAGCAGCGATACCAGCCGTGTCAACGCCACCAGTACCGAAGTTGGTGTTGGTCTTGATGAAAGCAGGAAGACCAGCGGTACGGCGAGCGGTCGTGGTGTTACCCGCAACCGGCGACTGGTTGGCGAGCAGGGCGCTCTCCATGTCGCGCTTCAGTTCCGAACCGAGCTTTGCAAGCTGATAGGTCAGTTCCGAACGACGGCCAGCCTTGTCGAGAGCTTCGAGCGTACCCGAAATCACGACGTTCTTGGTGCTGATCTGCGTATAGTTGCCGATACGCGAGGTCGGGTTCACCGCAGTGAACGAGGCAACGTCGTCACCTTCAAGAGCGGCGTTCGAAGCCGAAGCAGCCGCCAGGCTGTCGGTCTGCCACTCGAAGTAGGTGTTCTTGACGCTTTCGCGGCCAATGTTCGAAATGAACGGAGTTTCTTCCGGCGAAATGTTATAGATAACATTCGACAGGTCTTCACGAATACCAATCGCCGAATAGCGAGTGAAGGTGTTTGCTACAATAGCCATAACTTAAATTCCCTAAATGAGTTTATCCAAGAGTGCGGCGGCGTCATTGACGCTACCAGTTTGTGCGAGACGCTTGGACGCTCTCTTAATATCAATGGAACCTGGCTTTGCAGAAGAGTTGCTGGAACCTGGGCGAACAATGCGAGCCTTTTTCTTGCCCGGCTGTTTCGCTTTTTCCATATTCCGTACACCCTTGTCGTACAGCATAGCTTTACGAATGAGAGCAATGTGAGCGGCCTGTGTGAGAGAATTAACATCCTGCTCAGTCAGCCCGTTCGATGTCGCCCATTCACGCAGTTCCTGCGCTTCCCGCATCATCGTCTCTTGGTCTTTCCATTCAGGAATGACTTCAGGGAGTTTAACACGTTCGGCTGCAACAACCGCCTGCATATGCTGATTACGCTGCTTGACTTCTTCCTCGGCGAGACGCTGCTGCTCGGCCTGAATAGCGGCCAGCCTCTGCGTTTGTTCTTCCTTGGTTCGACGCCAATGCCGTTCCAATCTAGCAGCCTCAATGGGGTCTTCGTCGTAAAGAGTGTCCCAATCAGGCTCTGCCGCATTCTGCTGCTGAATCTGCTGTTGCAGGATCGGTAGCAGTTGTGCGTATTGAGTGCGTTCCGCACGAATGGCTTCCACTTCAGCTTCAAGCGACTTGCGCTGTTCGGCCAGAGCGGTAGCTTTCCGCGTGTAATCTGCCGTCCGAGAATAGCCATTCCGAAGTTCGGCGAGGGTGACTTCCATCTCTTGGCCGTCAACTTTAACCTTGACGGTAAGGTCTTCAGAAAGTTCCTGCGTAGCTTCTTCGTCGCCGTCCTCTTCATCCAGATCGGAATCTTCGACATCTTCTGTCTCGTCGTACTCGGTATCATCCTCGTACTCTTCGACATCTTCAGTCTCAGCTTCCTGACCAGTTTCTTCCTGGCCTAGCGCCTCAGCGTCTTCTTGGTTGTCCTCTTCAGGGCCAAGCAAATTGCTGATGGCAAGAGTTGCTTCGTGAAGGCCGATCCCACCTTGGGGGTTGCCGTCTTCATTCGCCATATATCACCTTTTCGTGCTGTAGTTCAACTCCTCGACGCAATAGTTCCGTCGTCAAGGATTGCCCGGAGTCGGGCTTTCAGACGCTCAAGGCATTTGAGCGTAAGAAATAGATCAGTTCGTTTATCGTAGTCATGGACTTCGGACGAACGCCATTCCTTGTATATATCTTCCTCAACAATGCTAAACGCCTCAAGCAGGACTTCATCCTCCAAGAGACGCTTGGCGTGATTAGCTTTCGCTATAATTTGTTCTTTTGTCATATAAGGGGCGTGTATGTCGGGGTGTTGGGGCCGAGCATATCTACTACCGGCGTAGTTGGAAGAATTGGCGCAGCCGCTAAGGGCGGCGCGGTTGGCGCGGGGCCGCCAAAGAAGTTGAACTCTGGCCCAAAGCCGTAGGTTTCATAATCGCCGGTATAGGGCGTAAACCCGCCGCGAGCAAACGTCGGCATCGGCCCAAGCTGAGAAACATACGGCGCACCAGCCTGTCCCGCACCACCGCCGCCACCGCCAAGACCCAGCGTTCCGCCCAAAACGTCAAGGCCGATAGAGCCGAGGCTGTAGTATTTGATGATGTCGTCGAGCAGGCTGTTGCCGGTAGTTTCTAGCCCAGTGTATTGGTCCAATACGCCTTCGCCGGAAGCAGTGCCGGGCGTTAGCGTTGACGCGCCTACACCCGCTGCGGGGACGGCAAGGTATTCTTGTGGAAGTAAGTTTTCTGGTGGGCCTGTTACGGTGATCGGTTCGCCTTCTGGCGTAGGAGCGCCCGCGCCAGTTGCCGCAGCTAGGCCAGTTCCAACACCCGCACCCGCCGCAAGCTCCGCCATAAATTCCGGCGAAAACGCTTCTTCAACACTGGGCCGAACAATAATCGGTTTGCCATCCTCTGAAGGAATCTGCTCAGTCGGCTGTGTCGGGAACAACTGGCTTATGACACCCGACCCCAAACCGCCTACTATGTCGGGAATAGGTATGGGGGGTGTGGGTGGCGCGGTTGGCGGAGTGAGTCTGTTGCCCAGTACCGTAATCGGTTCGCCATACTCGGAGAGTGCCGAGGGCGTTTCGGTCGGAGGCGCGGCAACGTCGGGAACGTCCGCCAACGTCTTTGTAAAATCTGGCAATGTTGAAGCCAACGAACCCGCACCAGATGTGATAAGCGGGGCGAGGCTGCGTTCTACAAGAATGTTACCGGCTGCTTCAGCAGCTTTTTGCGACGCAGCGGTCGCGGCTGCGCTCTGGCCTACACCAAGTGCGCCCGAAATGTCTTGCGCCAATCCTGTTTTATCCAGAATCCCCGCCGTTGCCATGGCTATTCCTGCACGGGTTAATGTATCTTGCAGTGACCGGCCTCGAAGTGCGCCAGCCGCACCAGTGCCTAACCCCATTGCAGCCACCGTCCCTAGGCCCGGAACAAGCGTTGCAAGTAAGGGCAATCCTATGTCAATCATCGGACCTAAAAGGCCAATATCATCAGGAACTTTTTCGGTCGTTCCGGTTTTATACATACCAGCGTATTCGGGCTTATCTAGAACGTATCCCGGCACTTCCTCCGACAGTGTTGCCAGCTTCTGCAATTCTTCTAATGTCGTGGCCGTAGCAAGGACGTTGCCTTGGCGGTCGCGCATCGTGTACGTTTGGCCAGGCTGGAACACTACTGGTGCGGCATTGCGCCCGTTGACCTTCGTCCCCGTGTCAAAATACACTACGTTTGCAGGATCATAGTCCGGCGTAGGCTGAAGAATTTGGCTAGTAAGGTTCAGCAATGCCTGCGGATCAAAGCCCTGAAGCGAAGCCATGACATCAATC
>CP070811.1:195266-198278 GCA_020343875.1 Anaerolineales bacterium
AAAACAGAGCCACGGCTCCCAGCCTAGGAGCGTGGCTCTACAGTGTCTGCATATTGGATCTGTACTATCGGTAACCGCTTGTCTTTGGCCTGTCCAGAGCCTCCGTCAATTCACCGACATGTAGTGTCCACTTTTTCGGTCTCAATACCGATTGTGGGTCCATTTCTGCTCTGGGCAGGCACACCTCGCAATTGCTTCAATCACTACGATATGCACCTCCCTTTCTTACTAAGTACATACCTGGCCAGGTAGAAGCTCGTGCTTCAAGTCTATCGTATCACAATCTGCTCCCAATTTCAAGATAGAATCTCGTATGATTTCCCTACGTCTGGCCAACGGATGGGGGGTACCATATTCCTTCTTGAAAAATGAGAAATTTATGGTAAAATAGACATAAAGAGGCTTGAGATATCTGGACATACACAATGTGGCTCGTGCGGGAGGTAAAGAATGAATCGGCGACAGCAGCTTATCTTGTTTGCGTTGGGATTGGCGACGCTGAGCACCTGCACGGTGGCCTTTGCCATGGCAATGAGTTTGGGCCGCCGGATGGCCGTTTCGGCCTCACCGGCCGATAGAGTACCGGTAGCCGAAGCGACGACTAGCAGAGGGCTGGCGTGGGAGATGCCGGAGGCCAACTCTGCTGACGCGGCGCCCCAGTCTGATTTGCCGCCCAGCCCTACGCCGCCCCCAACGCCCACCAATACTCGCGTTCCCACGTGGACGCCGTCCCCCACCTATACGCCCACAGCGACACGCGTGCCAAGCAGTACACCCGTGCCGACTCCCACCCATACACCCCTGCCTGCACCTACCCTGGCCCCGGCATCTGAGCCGACACCGGCCGCTCCGGAGCCATCGCCTACCCCTGAGTTTCCGTATGATGCAATGGTGCGCGTTTTTGACACCGGCGCACCCCAGATGACTCGCGTAACTGGCATGGTGTGGAAGATTGTTGACCTGAACCTGGCCATATACGACGGTGAGGCAGGGTATCAGATGCGCATGGTGGGTCCTCAGGGAGATGTGCATCTGAGCGAGGTTTCGGGAATTGGGGGCGCTGATAGCACCTGCCCTGACTGCGGCGACAATCAGAGAATGAACATGAAAATTGAGTTCGCCCCTTATGTGCCGGGTACCTACCTCATAACCTTGGTGCAGGGAGAGAAGCAGTCTTCGCCCGAGGTAACGGTCACATTGGCCGCCGATCCGCAGCAATACGTCCACGTCAACTTCATCCCCTTTGAATAGCTGGCATCTGGGGCTTTCGCACAGGTAATATCATCGTCTTTTGCGGTATGATGGCTGTGAACTTACCAGCCAGTTACAGACAGCTCCTGCTCGATGCGGCGGGGTGTTTGACTGAGGCCTACGTTACAAACAAAAGCAACGGCGATGGGCTATTCCCACCGCCGTCTTGGCTATGTGCTCTCAGGTTAGGTGTCTACTGTTCCAGCCAGTCACAGATGCCGTTGCCATCTTCGTCCACAAAGTTCGCGCCGCGCATGCCGTAACCTCGCTGCCCCATTCCAGCGCCCTGGCCTCTCAGACCACCCTGTGCCCCACGGCCGTAACCCAAGCCCAGGCCAACGTTGTCGCATTGGCCGTCGCCGTCCGCGTCCACGAAGTGATCATTCACGCCGTCGCCATCCTCATCCACGAAGCCGTAGGCGTGTCCGTTGCCCAACCCCTGGCCGGGGCCGGCGAAATCGCGCACGCCATCCCGGATGCCATCCGGCCCTTGGGCCAGGGCCACCGTGGCGATAATTGCGGTCAGGCTCAGAGCCAGTACTACTGCCAGACTAATGATTGTAAAGCGTTTCATCGTAAACAACCTCCTATGGTTTTTTGCTGTTTTGTTGGTGGTGATGATCTCATCACCGATCTGTGTATAGGATATCCTACAAATGTGAAGAGATCACGCATGCAAGATGAAGATTTTGTGAATAAGCTCGGTCACTGCGCATGCGCGTCGAGTCATTGGCTTTGGTCTGGCCTGGAAGCGAGTTGAGGGGCACGAGCGTCCGGGAAGCAGGCCGGTACTGTTACGGGCACCCTGCTTTCCCGCCTGTGCCTATGGCGAGTGGCCGGACGTGACCGGGGAACTCGAAATGTCCGCAGTATTCGAATGGTTCTCATATAAGAAACATATGGCGGGGTTTTGCGGTGACTCCAAATTGACTATTGCTAGTGGTTGTAGTCTATGATATATTCATTAGGAAAACTTCGTCACTCGCAATTTCCTGGTGTGTCTCTGAACGACCAATGAGGCTGCGTCGCTCAAGGCCCTTTGCTTATTCGATGACTGGACTGCCATTCGCATACGTGGATGACCAGCAATTGAGCAATGCTTCCCTAGGTTGGCTTTACCAACCCTGAATTGTAAAGGAATCGGGAGACCACCATGATGAGAGACCCCAAAGGCTTCCAGCAGAAACTGTGCAAAAGAGAATTTCTTTGCGTGACCAGTCTGGCAGTTGTGGCGATTCTTCTCAGCGCCTGCCAGCATGCTATTGCAACCCCAATGGGCATAGCCTTTAAGAAATTTTCCTCGTACTCTCTAAATTTTAGTGTGACCTTATGCTTGCTCGCTGCGTTGGTTTCGTGCAATGAGACTCGTCCCACGCCAATCCCAACCCCTCTCCAGGCCAAGCCTTCTGCCCAGGCGCTGGAAACGCTCCCCACGGCTACGGCCCGGCCCACACCTACCCCATTTCCGTCACCCACCCTCCCCCCTTCTTCCGCCCCCATGGAAACATCTACAGCCGAGATACCTCCCCAGCCGGAGGGAATGACGCCGACGGTGATTCACCCCAAAGAACTCAACGCCACCTGGCGGGTTCTGAGTGAATTGGGCGACAAATTCCAGCGCATCGCCGCCGAGCCTTCAACTGAGGTATGGGCTATCGGTGAGGATGGCCTTTTTCGCTTTGATGGTCAAGCCTGGTCTACTTTCTCCTTACCTCCTGGTCTGAACAAAAAAATCCAGGCCGATCCCTGGCAAATAAACGA
>CP070811.1:198378-202028 GCA_020343875.1 Anaerolineales bacterium
ATGCCCCCCGGGCCAATCAGGGTCAGTAACCGGCACTGCGCGTCACCCAACAACTGCGCCAGCGCAGCCAATTCGGGCTCCCGCCCGATCAACGGGGTGGGCGGTGTGGGCAGTGGGGAAAGCCGCCCACCCACCTCCTCTCCAGGTATGCGGCTGACTGCCGGCGTGGGCACAACAGCCGCCAGCCGCGCCACCCGCAATTGCCCGCGGGCCACTTTTAGAAATGCCTCCCGCTGGTCGGATGCGATGTCGAGACACTCTGCCAGCCGCTCCGCCATCTGCCGGGAAGGCCGCCGCTCATCGCTCTCAATCTTGCGCAGACCCGACACCGAGCAGCCAACCAGCTCGGCAAGCTGCTCCCGGGTAAGATCCAGCGCTTTGCGTCGTTTGGTGGCCCACGCACCAAATGAAACTTCAGGGTCCAGTTTTCACCTACCTTGCCTGGAAATCAGGCGAAACAATGCCAGGTTCTGGGAATAACGTCTTCAGCAGGGAAGTAGATGAGATAGTCTACTCGGCCAGCTTCGGACCAACTATACCCAATAAATCTATTATACCATGCTTTGGGTCAACACGTGTAACACATTTTGGGTCAGTTCATGGGTCACAAAATGACCCCAATCCAAGTTGAATTTATTGTTTAATACAACCAGGTTATTCAATCTACTTCAAAACTCTTGGAGGTCAATCATGAATATCTACCTGGTAATGCTTCTTCGGATCGTGCACATCCTGGCCGGCTCGCTGTGGGTCGGCGGCGCGGTCGCGTACTTTGGCTTCGTCGGGCCAAGCGTCAAGGCCAGCGGACCGGCCGGCGGGCACTTCATGCAGAACTTTATTGAACGCCGCAAGTACCCTATCTACATGACCATCGCCAGTGCCTTGACCGTCCTGGCCGGCGTCCCGTTGTATCTGTTCGCCTCGGGGGGCCTGCAATTGAGCTGGATCACCTCGGGCCCGGGGGTAGTCTTCAGCATCGGTTCCGTGGTCGCCATCGTAGTCTTTTTCCTGGGTACTCTGATGATCGCGCCGCGCGCCCAACGCATGGGCGCGCTGGGTAAAGAAATCGGTATGGCTGGCGGCCCGCCCAGCCCCGCGCAGGCGGCCGAATTGCAGCAACTGGACAGGGAGATGGCGCGGATTGAACTGGCGGACTTTGTGCTGCTGATGATCGCCACGCTGACCATGGCCACCGCGCGCTATTGGTTCATCTAAGATACTTACATATAAGGAGTCTTGAGTGAAACTGGCTACGACGGATCAAGTCTTTGATTGCCTGTCCGCATACGTCGATTCGGCTGCACTCGGCACTGCCATAGAACTGGGACTCTTCTGGTTGCTTGCAGAGCAGCCATTGGATGCGCCAGGCGTGGCGCAAACACTGAACATTCCTGCACGCCGCTGCCAATACTGGCTACAACTGTTACACAGCATGGGCCTCGTCGAGCAGGTTCCCGCAGGTTATGCGCCATCCACCCTGGCACGCAGTGCCATTCTGGACACCTACAACCAGCAATCGTGGGCCTTACTCGCGCAAGAAGACCGAGAAAAATTCTCATCTGTGTGTGACCTGGCTGTGCACATTCAGGAACCCGGTTCAGTTAAGTCAGCTCAGGTGCAGAGGAGCTATGTTGAGAAGATGGCCAGTGACCCTGACAGGGCCCGCCGTTTCACCCGTATGCTCTATGAACTTCACCAGTCTTTGGCGAACCGCCTGATCGAACTCCTGGATATGACGGGTGTTCACCGATTGCTGGACTTGGGCGGTGGCTCGGGAGTGGTGTCGCTAGCCTTGTTGCGCCAGCACCCCCATCTTACCTCAACGGTTGTGGATATCGAGAATGTTTGTATCGCGGGGCGTGAGATTGCGCAAGACAATTCTCTATCAGATCGGATCACCTATCAGGCCGCCGATTTTGTTCATGATGAACTGCCGGGCGGATACGATATGGTGTTACACTGTGACATCGGTCTTTTTCAAGAAGCATTGTACCGCAAGTTGTGGGCAGCCTTGAATCGAGGTGGGCGGCTGGTGATGGTGGAGCACTTTGCACCGGCCGAAAATGTTGCGCATCCGGCGCGTTTGTATTGGACATTTCTGGATTCGCTGGCAGACTCTGACGTAACCGTTATGACCGTGGCCAAATTCCAGGCTCAACTGTCTCAAGTCGGCTTCAACCTCCTACCCGAGAGCACTTTGTTGCCAAACGGTCGACTTGTAATCCAGGCCCGCAAGTGACACTGCCTGCGAGGCACCCGCGCCCAAAATACGGAATAATGGGGAGTGGTTCGAGTCGGATTGACATTCGCCGAAAAGCAATCGACATATGATTTGACTACACTCTGATGGCTCGTGTTATTCAAGACCCTGCCAAGGCACACCAGCTTCACCAGCGTCTCTCGGGGCAGTATTCAGGAGTTCGGTCACCAGCGCTCCGAACGCCTGCCCCTCCTCCCGCAAGGCTGTGACCTGGCGCGGCCTCAGTTGAGACTCCAGTTGGACGAGCAGTTGCTGGGCGCGGTCTTTCGCTTCTTGAGTGCTGGCCGAGTGGCTCAAGACACAGGCTGAGAGTTTCAGGGCCTGTTCGACCTGACCGGCCCGGGCTTGCAAATCGGCCAGCCGCATCAAGACATCCAGCGCTAGAGATGTGGCCTGCGCTTTCACCGCCAAATCGAGGGCGCCCAGGTAGACTTGCTGGGCTTTGGGCAAGTCTTGTGCCCCCACGGTAGCCTCTCCCAGATAGATGAGCGAAAGTACTATGTCCCAGCCCGTGACAAACTCACTAAAGAGGTCCAAGCTTGTGTGGATCAGGGATTGGGCTTCCGAAATGTCCCCCTGAGTCAGGGCCAACAAACCCAAATAACGATAGGCTGTGCCCATTCCCCACCGGTCGCCTACCTGCGTGCACAGCGCAAGACTCTCTTGCAAAAAGGCACCCGCCTCCTCATAGTGACCTAACTTGATGGCGGTAGGGCTGATGAAATTCAGTCCCAAGGCGGTATAACGTGAGTCGCCAAGTGCCCTCCACATAGCCAGGCCAGCCAACATCTGTTGGTATCCTTCCGCGGTACGACCCAGTAGGCCGGCGATATAGCCCTCATTAAAAAGGGCATATGCCTCGAACCATGGGTCGTCTGCGGCGCGAGCACACGTCAGGCACTCATCCATGAGTGATTGGGCCCGGTCAAACTGACCGCCCAGAAACATGATAATCCCGCTGAAGATGAGCGGGCCAACCAATAAAGCCGGATCTCCGATTGGGCGCAGCACAACCAGGCTCTCTTTAAGCAGCGGCTGGGCCCGGTCGTGCTCGCCCTTGCGAAAGAACAACAGACCCTGCTCCGCCAGCGCCTGCCCCAATACCCTTTGTCGCTCCTCATCTTCTGATCTGCCCCGCAAGCCCTGCACGACCGCTTCTATCTGCTCGATACCCTCGCGATGCCACCCCCGCATTTCATGAAACCAGCTGAAACATCGTAAAGCTGGTCCGATTAAGTCATACTTTTCGCGCTTGACCGCCCAAGCCCAGGCCGCCCGCACGTTGTCAATCTCATCCGTCAGTTCCCGGATCGCCTCCCGCTGAGCAGCTCCCTTCAGGGCCAATTCGCGATCCCGCAGCAACGCCAGATAAACTTCGCTGTGCCGGTCG
>CP070811.1:202128-208431 GCA_020343875.1 Anaerolineales bacterium
GGGCCGCCACCTGCTGCTTGAACGCTTCATTCTCGTGCCAAAGCGCGATGAGCACGACCTGCACCGAAAGAGGCGTGTGGTCCCGGTCTTCTGGGGGAATGGACAAACCAGGCGGCAAGTTCAGCATAGCCTCAGTCTACCGCCATTTCTCTCGCTTGCCAATTGCCTATTCTCACCCATTTTCTGGCTCTTTGATACTTGTCACACACGATGGCTTTCAACCAACTGAACGGTTACGTAGAATTTTTAGATTTTTACGAGATAGATTATTATTATTTAATTATTGGCCTGTAGGTTATTAAGAATTTGAGACCGACAAGGGTGGCATTATTTCTTAATACCTGAATTGTCGGTTAAAACACTTTGGGGCGGCTATAGGTGAACGGAATCATGGAATTGGTCATTCGTGAAGCAACACTATTCGATTATGAAGGCCTATGCGAGCTTTTTGACGAAGCCGATAAATTGCACCGTGACCATTTATCGGAAAGGTTTCAAGAACCGGATGGTCCGGCTCGCGACAAAGAGTTCATTCTCGATTTGCTGGCCGATCAGACCGTTGAGGTATTCGTGGTTGAAAGTGACGGAGAATTATTAGGGTTGGTTCAGGCGGCAGTCAAGGTCTCCCCGCCAGTGTCTATCTTCGTGCCACGTTGCTACGTGGTTGTAGACACTCTGGTGGTGAAAGAAGATTTCCGGCACCAGGGTCTTGGACAGAAGTTGATGGACCAGGTTCATCATTGGGCTATATCGAATGGTGCAAGTGACGTTGAGTTGAATGTTTATGAGTTCAATCAGGAGGCGGATGCTTTTTATCGGAAACTTGGCTACGAAACGATTAGCCATAAAATGAGTAAATCGCTAAGACAAGTCCATTTACCATCGAACGTATCTGAATGACACATATTCTGCTGACGAAGTACTAGCCGCTAATCCGCCAAGACGCTGACCTCTGCTCGACACTCATCGCTCTTCTTGCCAAAATGGCCCTTCCATATCCGACCACCGCCTGTGCTTTATGGCCGACAGATCCTCACTGCGCCACCTCATCACCTCACGCAGGAAAGAACCAACCCGCATCGGAGTAAGCCGCTTACGCAATTCAAGCGTGGTTTCGTCCTCGTCGGTGAAGTCGCGATTGGTGCTCATCAGGCAGCCCACCCCGGCCTGGTTGGCCGCCAGCGCCACCGGAATGTCCTTCACATCCCGCACCACACCCGCGTGGGCCTGATCATCACCACCAATCTTAAGTTCGCCGACTGGAGGCAGGTCTTCGGCGATGAGCACCTGACGCTGGCCTTGCTGGATCGTCTCACGCATCGGGCTCACATCGTGGAATTTGTGGGCGACTCGTACCGCTTTCGTCAGGGTTTGCAGCGCGAAGAGCAGGCGGAGGTGGCTATGTCGTCAATCAGCCGATGGACGATCAGCAGCCAGCCAAGCGGATGGTGACCCCTGGCCTGAGTGCTCGGTGACCACCTGCTTCGGCACCCACGACAGTCAGGTGGTCCCCTTTTCGAGCAGCATGTGGGTCCCTTTTTTCGTTTGACAAAAACATTGTTTCTCCCTTTGGCCAGCCACCATGTTACAAATTCCACACCCGGACTGTAGCGTTCTTGACTGCGGCCTGCCGGGTTATGTGGTATAGTGGTCACCAGGAAGTCGATCAGAGAGATGGGGGTGAAATATGGGCTACATCGACCAGCACAGGTATCAGAAATCACCAAACCGACAGAACGAGAATTCGCAGAACCAATGGCAGCACCAACAGCAGCAGGACGAAGGGCATCCTGTGGTGGGCTGCGATTCACATCAGGAAGCCGCACTTGTCGAGCGTTACCTTGAGCAGCGCATTGCCAAGACAGACCAGGCTGACCCGATTCTGCCGAGTCTTAAAGGCATTCTGGTTAGATTGAGAGCCATAGAGCAGTATAAGCGTGAAAACGCGTCGTACCAAGGGCAAGTAGACGCCATACTGTCAAACCCGCGCTGGCTCTGAGCGTCCGTTTTTTTCGCTTAGCACTTTCACAGGCGGGTCGAACTCAGTCCTGCATAACTGACGCGCTGCATGAACGCGTTTAGCTGCTCGGGATACGCATACCGCTTGTACCAGTCAGCCACACATTCGCAATTCTCCACAGGCTTGCGCCCGCTCGGGCATTGAGTAGGCCTCCCTTGCAGCGTGACGAAAACCTACCACTGTCACACTGTCAGCCCCGTAGCGAAACCCAACATCTTCCCGCCCGCTACGCCGCCAACCCGCTAAAAAAAGGCCCAGCCCCCGCGCGGGTGGCAACCACGCGGAAACTGGGCCAAATAATAACTGCTCGAGCGGCACCCATCTGACACACCACCTCATTTCTGTTACACCCAAATTCATATATAATGATGGTAGCGAAAGTCCAGTAAAGCAGTGTCTTTGAAGTAGTATCCACGAAAGTATAGTAAGATAGTATTTACGCTCTTGAGAGGGTTTTACAGGGTGTAAGGCCTTACGCCCCTATACCGAGCACACCCAACTGCGCAAGCCCTAACGTAAAGATCCTGTGTGATGGCAGCTAATTGTGTGACCTCATAAGGAGTTAAGCGTGACCTCAGCTAAGAAGTCAATTGGCATCGCACTCGGAATTTTGCAGATATTCATTGGGATTGGGGCTGTTCCCGTCGGGCTCATGTTGATCGTAGACCCCACCGGCGCCAGCCTCGGGTTTCCGCTCGAATGGTTAGCCGATACGCTGTTCAAGAACTATCTGGTCCCCGGTATTTTCCTGTTTAGTGTTAATGGAATCGGTAGCCTGACCGGCGCCTTCCTGACGTTTCGACGGCATACGCTGGCCAGCCTAGCTGCTGTCGGATTGGGTGCGTTTTTGATGGCGTGGATCGTCGTGCAGGTGATCACTTTAGGACCACCGCTTCACTGGTTACAGATTTTGTATTTTGTGCTGGGCGCTGTCGAGTTGCTGCTGGGCTGGCGGATGAACCCTAATGTGGTACGCAATGTGATCGGCGCGGGTCGTGACTGAGAGATTTGCCATCTCAAATCAGACCCCCTGGAACCCTCCGGGTCCAAACTGGAGGTTCGGATCTTTTTAGAAATACCCGAAACTCCAGTAATGTGCTCTCGTTGGACACTTGCGCCCTGGCCCGCCGGCCAGGACGGGCCGCACGCAGTGCAGGCGTAGCCATATCCGCCGCCTCACCCCCAACCACCCTCCCCCCAGCGGAGGGAGCCGGAGGGATGCACTTCAGAGACCCACGCATCCCCCCACCATCTCCTCCAACCCTCGCGCTCAGCCCCGTAGGCTGGGTTGAGCGCCAGCGAAACCCAACATTATTCTGGCACCCTCCCACTTCTCCAACCCCCACTCTAGCCTCGCTCATATCATCTCGACCGCAGCACCCAAAGGGCATAGGTGAGAAATCCCTGAGCCCGCGTTTTCCCCAGACACCCGGTCACCACAAACACCCGCAAACTGACCGCCCGGCCGGACCGCCGAAGTGGTGACCGAATATCTCAGAAAAAAAGGGATTGAAAACTCGCTACCGATGTGATATATTAGAATTGAGCGACAAAACTACGTTGTCTTCTGCTCTGTCTACCTCTACATCGTATTCAACCGTTTGTCGCCTCAAACTGCATCCGTCACAGCGCCGGAAAGAACCAAGCTTCTCAATAGCTGGCGAAGGCTTACTTGCCGATCCACCGTCTTTGGGAAAGTCATTCCCCGGCACCAGGAGGGGTCCGGTGAAAACAGACAAGAGACTTATAGAATGTGTGTCTTTGTGCATGACAGTGATGGTTGCCATTCTACTGGGAAGCGCCACAGCCATGGCCCAAGCAGGTTATCCCCAGCCAACCGACCCGCTCATCAATGACTATGCTGGTCTTCTCACCCCCCACGATGCGGCCGGGGTTAGAAACTTGTTTACCGACCTCAAGCGCGACGCCGGGGTCGAAGCTATGGTGGTCACCATCAACTCCATCCGAGACTACGACACTGGCGATGAAACCATTGAGTCCTTCGCCACCAACCTGTTCAACACCTGGGGCATTGGCGATGAGGAGCGCAATGATGGAGTATTGATTCTGGTGGCTGTCAAAGATCGTGAGGTTCGGATTGAGATAGGCGCTGGCTATGGGGACATCCAAAATGCCAATATGCAAGAAGTGATCAACGAACACATGCTGCCTCACTTCAAGGAGGAGAACTACAGCCGGGGCATCTACCTGGGGGCGCGTGCCGTAGTCGGCAAACTCACCGGTACCTGGCCCGAGGATCTCAGCCAGGGGGCGTCCGGCACTGGCCGGGTGACCAGCCCAGAGAGTGACGCGCCATCATCCACTGCCGAAAGCATTCCTGTCTGGAACCCTCTTAATTATTATGGACTCCTTCCACTTCTTGGCGCTGTCGCCTGGTTTGTTTTCGACCGTAGGCGAACACGTGTTGGCTATTATAGCAAGTTGCGAAGAAATGTTGCAGTTGGGGGGCTTATTGCAGCGATTGTGGGAGTGCTTCTTTGTGCGTTCGCGTGGCTCGGTGCCGACCGCCATACAGCGATAAGGTTATCAAACTGTCTGTTATTCGGCAGTGTATCTCTAGGCGCATTGGGCGGCCTACTTCAGTTTTACTCACGCGGCGGGCATTATAGCCGTTATGAAAGCCGTCGCCATTCTGACAGCGGTTTCTCTGGCAGTCACTATGACAAGCGACCCTCATCCTCTAGGAGCAGCAGTCGCGGGGGGCGTTCTTCCGGCGGCGGGGCCAGTGGCAAATGGTAGGAGGGCATAGGCGGGAGGCATATGGATTGAAGATCCCCGCTTGATGTTCAAAAGTGCCCTCACATGCTTGGATTCTAGCCCCGTAGGTTGGATTGAGCGCAAGCGAAACCCATCATCGTTCTGACGGCGCTCTGAGGCGCGCTTTTCGCGCCGAAGCAATCTCATAGATGCTCAGGGATTGCTTCATTACTACGCTCCTCGCAATGACAGCCGACTTTGCAGCAGCCGTGCCCTCTCGGAGCGAACCATTGAATCTCTCACATAAATGTGGTATACTTGCGTCAGGTGACAAACTCTTCCCTACCTCGTTGTTGCTCTTACACCCGTCGCAGCGCCGGAAGACAACCAAGCTCCTCAATAGCTGGCGAAGGCTCTCTTGCCTATCGGCTGTCTTTTGGGAAGTGATTCCCTGTGTTACGTACGGAAATCCCACAGAACCGTGCTGTTCACAGGAGGGAAAAAATGAAAATGCGGTGGATTTTGTTGGCAAGTTTAACATTGATGCTAATGTTGCCCACGGTACTCCACGCCCAGGCAATGACCCCCGAAGAAGTGGTAACGGCCATGATTGAAGCAGAGAAGGCTGGCGACCTCGAAGCTCAAATCGCCCTCTTTGCCGACGATGCCGTGTATTCCATCCTTCCTCCATCCCCTGATATGCCCGGCCCGATTGTTGGCAAAGATGCAATCCGTGCCCGGCGGGCGGGGATTGCGGCCCTGAACGCCGAAAGCACTTCTGAGATAACCGGGGTAGATGGGAATACCGTTACCACCCTGTCCAGGTATGCAGACGACGAATTGCGAAGCCTCGGCCTTGAGTTTATTGAGGGGATAGAAGAGTATGTTATTCAAGATGGCAAGATCACATCATATACTTGGACTATGACGGACGAATCTCTGGCCGAGCTGATGGCTGCCATGCCCCCTGAAGCTTTACCAGAGTCGGGAAGAGCAGCCTTCTCCACCTATGCTATGATCATGGTGATAGGAGGGCTGACAATCTCAGTCGGACTTGGCCTAACGCTGCTGGGCCGTCGTTCATTCCAATAGAGACAAAAAACCGGTTCTGTGGGATATTCCGTGATGATACTAGAAGTAGGGTTTCGAGCCCCGCATCCCCGTCGTATGGGTTGATTGCAGGCGAAACCCAACATTACTCTGACAGCAAATCGTAGGTCACCCTTGCAGCGTGACGGTTACTGTGAGGCTTACCACTTCCACGCTATCACTGTCAGCCACTTTTGGGGCGGCCAGCGCTGGGATGTCTTGATAGTGTGATAGTGATAGGTCTGCCTGCCCTGTGGCAGTCCATAGGGCATCCACACCTGTACCATAGCACACTTGTGGTGTGGCACAAGCCCGTCCCTCCTGGACTACCGCCCGTGTTGCTGCCTGTGCTTGCCGCCCGTGCTTGCCGCAGGGCAAGTGCAGGGTGGGCTGGCGCACGGGCCAGGGCGCCGCAGGTGCGGGCGAGATGGTTTTCCCAAATCACCCACCACCGTTCCCCTGCCCGCAACGTACCC
>CP070811.1:208531-212905 GCA_020343875.1 Anaerolineales bacterium
GCTTCTTCGTAGTGGACGACCAAGCGCAATTAGCCGCTCTCATCACCAACAACACCGGACAAGCCATCCAAGCAGAGGTCGCCCTCAGCTCCTCCGGCCTGGAACTGGCTTCAGCAGAGATACAGACAATCACCATTCCCCCGCACGCCGAGTCGAAGGTCACCTGGGAAGTGAAGGTCCTGGATGTGCCAGAAGCAGAGCTCATTTTCTCCGCGGTGAGCACCGACGGCGAGCACTCCGACGCCAGCCGCCCACGTCTGGCCACTTTGCCCGATGGCAGACTGCTGGTACTCCGCTACAGCGCGCCGGACATTGTAGGCACGGCGGGCCAAATTGATGGCGCAGGATCCCGCACCGAGGTCATCGCCTTGCCCCCCCGTTTCAACGAACGGCAGGGTGAAGTCTCGATCCAGGTTGATCCATCGCTGGCGGCCTCTATGCAGGACGGGCTCCAGTATCTTGAGCATTTTGAATACGAATGTACCGAGCAGACGGTCAGCCGCTTCCTGCCCAACGTTTTGACCTGGCGCGCTCTCAAGGAGCTGGGCATATCCGACCCGGAATTGGAAGCAAAACTACCGTCCCTGGTGGAGGAGGGATTAGGCAAACTCTACGTCCAACAGCATGGCGACGGCGGTTGGGGGTGGTGGACGAAAAACGATAGCAACGTGCACGTAACCACCTACGTCTTGTTCGCGCTGCTCAAGGCGCGCCAGGCGGGCTTCGAAGTACGCCCCGACGTGATAGAACGGGCCGAAGGGTACTTGATCCCGCACCTGGCCCAGGAGATAGGCAACTCCTGGGAGGCCAACCGTCAGGCCTATGTCCTGTACGTATTGGCCGAAGATGGCAAAGCTCCCCGGAACAGCATAGCCGCCATCTACGAGAAGCGAGACCACCTTTCTTACTACGGCAAGGCCTACTTAACATTAGCCATCTGGCTGGGTAACGAAGAGGATGAGCGGATCAACACGCTGCTCTCCGACATCAACAACGGTGCTATCCTGAGCGCAACCGGAGCTCACTGGGAAGAGGATGCCCTCGACTGGTGGGCGATGAACACCGATACCCGGACCACGGCCATCATCCTGGACACGTTGGCCCGCATAGACACAGCTAACGCGCTGATACCCAACGTCGTCAGGTGGCTGATGATGGCTCGCAAGTTCGGCATCTGGGAAACGACACAGGAAACCGCATGGGCTCTCATCGCCTTCACCGATTGGATGCGTGCCACAGGCGAACTGGACGCCAATTACGAATACAGCATCTTCCTGAATGACAAGGAGCTTGCGGCCAGGCAGGTCACCCGCGAGACTGTACGTGAAGGTACCCGGCTACAGGTGGCCATGGCGGATTTGCTGCGAGACGTGGGCAACACTCTGACTATCGCCCGCACCGATGGCCCCGGTCGTATCTACTACACAGCGCACTTGCGCGTCTTCCTGCCGGTGGAGGAGCTTGAGCCGGTAGATCGGGGCATCATCGTCAGCCGCCGCTATACTCTGGCCGATTGCCAAGATGGGCCCCGCTGCCCGGAGGCACGCGAGGTGAAGCTGGGCGACGTGATACGCGTCGATCTGACCATCATTGCCCCGGCCGACCTGTACTACGTGGTGGTAGAGGACCCCATCCCAGCTGGCACGGAGGCCATCGACACCGGCCTGGCCACCACCAGCATGCTCGCCATGGACCCCTCGCTACGCCGCAGGCGCCCCGAGGAAGAGAGCTGGTGGAGCTACTACTACTGGTGGTGGAATTGGTACAGCCGCAGCGAGTTGCGCGACGAAAAGGTAGTCCTCTTCGCCGACTACCTGCCCAAAGGGACTTACGAATACAGCTACACCATGCGTGCCACCCTGCCCGGCGACTACCAAGTCATCCCCACGGTGGCTAGCCAGTTTTACTTCCCGGAAGTCTTCGGACGCAGCGAGGGTCGAAAGCTAACCATCGGACGCGGGGCAGAGTAGTTAAGAACAGCAAGGCTGGAAGATTGGCTGTTCCCAATCTTCCAGCCTTGCCACTCGCCATCCTTCCTCAAGATAGCAGTCAATCCCGCTACCTCACAGAATTTTAAGGTAAACAGCCTGCGAATCCTCTTGTCAACCTCCGCCGTTTGATGTATACTTGACCTGCTCCGTCGCCACAACATGTTGTGGCGACTTTTATCGGTAGCGCTAGATCTTGTGGCTCAGATGCTCTGCGCTCCAGCCAACTGGGCAGGAGATCAGGATGATCAGGGATCTAATCCTTAGAAACAGAACCCGTCGGCGATTTCATCCAGAAGTTGCCATACGCCTTGAGTCTCTGAGGGAATTGGTAGACCTGGCCAGGCTTTCGCCGTCAGCCGCCAATTTGCAGCCACTGCGTTATATTCTTTCCTGTGATCCTCAAAAGAACGCGCTGATATTTCCTCACCTGGGCTGGGCAGGCTATCTCAAAGACTGGCACGGCCCCGAGGAAGGCGAGCGACCATCGGCTTACATCATCATCCTGGCTGACACCCGCATTAGCCGGGCCATTGACTGTGACCACGGCATAGCAGCGCAGAGTATCCTCCTGGGCGCAACCGAGATGGGCTTGGGAGGCTGTATTATCGCATCTATACGAAAGAGAGAGCTGAGCCGGGCTTTGGATATACCGCACTACTACCAAATACTTCTCATCCTGGCTCTTGGTCGACCCAAAGAGAGAGTAGTCATCGAAGGCGTCGGCCCTGACGGAGACGTCAAGTACTGGCGCAACGGAGAAGGCGTACACCACGTACCCAAGCGACGCTTGGACGACATCATCGTCGGCTAATCATCGGCAGTTATGGTCGTATTGTGGATTGCACGATCCCTAAATAGCCCGACCAAGATGTCTGGGCGTAGGC
Organism: Anaerolineales bacterium; assembly: GCA_020343875.1. Lineage (GTDB taxonomy): Bacteria > Chloroflexota > Anaerolineae > 4572-78 > NAK82. The sequence goes on from CP070811.1 coordinate 211,407, forward strand.
TGTAGAGGACAACAGCGAGTAGAAAGGGAAGACTTATGACTTTAATTAGCAGATCATCCACCGCTTCTACCAACAGACTACCCTCTGCCAAGAAGGGCAAGCTCAAAAAAGGCACCTGGTCTGATGTTGCGCTGAAAGTCCTTGAAGAACGCTATCTATACCGTCGCAGCGACGGGACATATGAGACGCCAGAGATGATGGTCTGGCGTGTCGCCTCAGCCATCGCCGACGCCGAGCGCGAATACGGGTCCACTGACGATGAGATTCAGGTCATCACCCAGCGATTCTTTGATTTGATTATCGAGCGCCAGTTCATCCCCAACAGCCCCACGCTTATGAACGCGGGGCTGGGCACCAATCTGCAGTACTCGGCCTGCTATGTGTTGCCGGTAGAAGATTCAATCGAAGGCATCTTCGAGGCCATTCAGCACGCAGCCATCGTCCACCAATCGGGCGGCGGCACCGGCTTTGCTTTCTCCCGTCTGCGGCCTAACGGCAGCCAGGTGCAAACCAGCGGCGGGGCGGCCAGTGGGCCGGTCAGCTTCATGCGAGTCTTTGATTCTGCCACCGAGGCCATCAAACAAGGGGGGCGCCGCCGCGGGGCTAATATGGGCATCCTGCGTATCGACCACCCTGACGTCGAGGAATTCATCACCTGCAAGCTAGACGGTGGCATCACCAACTTTAACATTTCCATCGCCGCTACCGACGCCTTTATGCAAGCCCTGGATCGGGACGAAGATTATGATCTCATCGCCCAGCCAGGATGGCCTGCGCCCGACGGCGGGCATTACCAAGGGGGAGAGGTCATCGGCCAAAAGAATGCCCGGAATGTTTTCGAAAAGATTGTGGAGGCCGCCTGGCAGACGGGGGACCCAGGCCTGGTCTTCATTGACCGAGTCAACCGCAGCCCAGCCAATCCCATCCCGGAGATAGGCTTGATCGAAGCCACCAACCCATGTGGAGAACAGCCGCTTATGCCCAACGAAGCCTGTAACTTGGGCTCAGTTGATATAGCCAAGTTTGTCCGGTCCAAAGGCGGTAATGGGGCGGACCCGATTGACTGGGATGGGCTGGAAGAGACAGTGCGGCTGGCCGTCCATTTCCTGGATAACGTCATCACCGTCAATCCCTATCCCCTGCCCGAGATCGACCAGGCGGTCAAGGCCAATCGGCGCATCGGGTTGGGTGTGATGGGCTGGGCTGATATGCTCTTCGAGCTGGGCATTCCCTACGACAGCCAGGAGGCGCTCAACTTGGCCCAGCAGGTGATGGCTTTCATCAACCAAGTCGGCCACGACGAGGATGCCCGGCTGGCCGAAGCGCGAGGCTGCTTTCCCAATTGGTCGCGTAGTATCTACAAAGATGGCCCAGGCCTGCGCAACAGCACCGTCACCACCATTGCACCGACTGGCTCCATCAGCATCATCGCAGGCACCAGCAGCGGGATCGAGCCCATCTTTGCCCTGGCCTTCCGCCACATCGTCAAGCAACCCGAA
>CP070811.1:213005-215570 GCA_020343875.1 Anaerolineales bacterium
GCTGGATCTTTGCCCTTACGCGCGCCTGATCGAAGACAGGCACTGTCTGCTCCCCAATGGCCACAATGGCCTTCAATCGCTTGGCGCCGAATATCGCCCCACTGCCGCCCCAGCCGGCCGCATGAGCACCGTCGGCAATCAGGCACGAGATTGCAGCCTGCCTTTCGCCAGCCGGCCCAATGCCAAGAAAGCTGAGAGGGGCAGGATCGTAAGCCGCGTGCAGTGCTTCACGCAGCTCCGAGATCTTTGATCCACTCATGGAACGGGCATCTATCAGCTTCGCCTTGGAGTCTTGAAGTAAGAGATAAACAGGGGTCTGGCTGGCTCCATACAGGAGAATCGCATCATATCCGGCCATCTTTAGCCGGGTTCCGAAGTCTCCTCCAACATTGGAATAGGAGATTCCACCAGATAGACGGTTGCGGGCAGTGACGGCTGTGCGCGTGCCCAGGGGAAATCCGGTTGCCACCAATGGGCCGGTTGCCACTCCAATGAACTCACCTTCATGGGAATTGTCGCCGCGTGCTTGGTGTTTGGATATGAGAAAGGAGCCAAGCCCCCTACCCCCTATCCATGCCAGAAAACTTTGTGTTGGCTCTTCGCGAAACTCGGCGTGAGTCAGGTCGACCCAGAGAATTCTTCCGGCATAGCCAAACGGCATTTCCTCAAACCTCAAGTCAGGGTTCTTTTCTCGCGATCATAGTTCTGCCCAAGGAAAGCCGGAGACCTGACCCACCTGGTAGCGAAGATCATAACCAGAATAGTAGCAACGTAAGGTAGGGTAAGCAAAAACTGATAGGGAATCCCAAATCCTCCAACCTGCACCCTAAGGGCCAAGACCTCCACACCAGCGAAGAAGAGGGAGCCCAGCAAAATCAGATGGGGACTCCAGCCTCCGAAGAAGGTCAGGGCAATCGCGATCCAACCTCTACCTTGCACCATTCCTTCGGTAAAGGTTCCGGTATAGACCATGGGCAGATAAGCCCCGGCCAGGCCCATCAGCATACCGCCACCCATGGCTGTCACGTATCGCATCAGCGACACGTTCACGCCCAAGCTATCGGCCGCTTTGGGGCTCTCGCCAACCGCCCTCAACTCCAAACCGATACTGGTCTGGTATAGCAGGTAATACAGAAAAATGGACAAGAGAATCGCGAAGTAGACCAGCCAATTCTGGTTGAATAAGATATCGCCCAGGATCGGTATTTGGCTCAGCCCAGGTATCGGTACACTCCGAAGAGTGGGGATTAGAGGGGGCTGTAAGGTGATACCAACCACGAACTTGTACAAAAGAGTTGACAAGCCCAGGCCAAAGAAGAAGAGCGCCAGACCAATCACGAATTGGTTCATCTTCAGGGTTGTGGTGAAATAGGCCAAGGCCAGACCAAAGAGGGCCCCGGCAAGCATGGCCAGCAAAAGGCCGTAGAGCAGGCTTCCATACAGGTAGGCGCCCAGAAACCCTATGGATGCCCCAACCAGCATAATCCCCTCCTGGGATACGCTGAAGAGGCCTGTTCTACCACCCAGCATAGTTCCCTGGCTGGCGAGCACATAAGGAACGATGGCCAACATCACCAGCCTAGCGAAACCTACGAACTGTGCCTGAAACTGATCCGCCAACTATCGCCTCCTGACCACATCCGACAATAGAACAAAGAGAAGAACCAATGCTTCAATAATGAACACCATCTCAACCGGGATCATCATGGTCCTCTGCAAGGCGCTGGCGCCGACTTCGAGGACGGCGATGAAGAAAGCCACGAAAGGCACGGCCAAGAGATTGCCCCTGGCGATGAGGCCAATGATAATCCCCAAAAGCAAGAAGTTTGATTGCAGCCCTTCGATGAGCCTATGGTGAACCCCAGCCACCTCAACTGCCCCCGAGAGGCCGGCCAGGGCGCCACCCAAGATCAAGGACAGGAGAAACATCTTACGGACGTTTATGCCAAAGACTCTCGAAGCTCTGGGGTTGGCACCAGCCGCAACCAGCTCATATCCGCCAGGGGTTCGGTTGACATAGACGTATACAACAGCGGCGACCAACACGACCAGGAAGATGCCGCTATTCAATGGAGGTCTGGCGACAAGCAAAGGGATTTCGCCCCCCACCCCAATGGGGATGGTGGTGGGATGTCCAGCCGCGGGGTCACGCCAGATTTCGGTCGCCACGTAGTCAACAAAGCTGAACGAGACAAAATTCATCATCACTGTGGTGAGGATCTCGTTGATTCCAAAGCGATACAGCAGCCAAGCGGGGATAGCAGCCCAAAATGCTCCAAACAAGATGCCCCCCAAAATGACTAGCGGCAGCAAAAGGGGCAGAGGAAGGCCAGCGAACAGAATGCCAACTGCAGTTGCCCCGATTGCGCCGACAATGAGCTGTCCCTCGCCCCCAATATTAAATTTGCCGGCAGTCAGGGGCACCGTAAAGGCCAGCGCCTGCAGCAACAGTGGCACAAACTTGAGCAGTGTTTGAACAAAGCCGTTGGGAGTTCTGAAGGAAGTGAACAAGATAGTGGCATACGCCTTGGGTATATCAAAGCCCATCGCAGCGATGAATATCCC
>CP070811.1:215670-220736 GCA_020343875.1 Anaerolineales bacterium
ATAGTGTTTCTACTTGCGAGAACTGCATGTTATTGACTGTTTTTGTGCTATTTCGTCGGTGGGAGGCATTCAAAGTTTCCTCTCCGACAAACTGCTAGTGCTCAGCAATGACTATCTGACCGTGACCTTGTTACCGGAACTGGGCGGGCGTATCTATGAACTGATTTTCAAGCCGACGGGGCACAATGAACTTTATCGCAATTCAGCGCTCAAGCCGGCGCCGTTTGGACCCCTGGAGCAGGGCTGGTGGCTGGCGGCTGGAGGGCTTGAGTGGGGCTTTCCTACCGATGAGCACGGCTACGAATGGGGGATACCGTGGGGATACGCAGTGGTCCACGGCGCGTCCGGTGTTACCGTCACCTTGCACGACAGCGATACTGTCACCCGGCCTACTGTCGCGGTCAGCGTGCACTTGCCAGACGATCGTGCGGCGTTGGTTGTGCAACCTCAGATCGCCAACCTCACCGCGGCCGCGGTTGGCGTGAAGTATTGGACCAACGGGATGCTGGCGCCAGGCGCAGCCAACTCCCCCTCGGCTGACCTGCACTTTTTGTTTCCCGGCGACCAGGTGCTTGTCCATTCTACCGGTGACGCCGATTTGCCACCAACCGGTGCGCTGATGGAATGGCCGCTGCACAAGGGTCTTGACTATAGCCGCCTGGGCAACTGGGATCAATGGCTGGGCTTTTTTGAAGCCCCTGAAGCCCACGGACCCTTTGCCGGTGTCTATGATTCATCCGCCGACGAAGGGGTCTTGCGGATTTATCCATCTTCTGTGGCCCGGGGAAGCAAGGGGTTTGGTTTTGGCTGGGCCGATGCGCTCCCATCCACTCAGTGGACGGACGATGGCTCCGCGTACGTCGAGGTGCATGGCGGCCTGGCGCCGACCTTTTGGGATACGGTCACTTTGTTGGCCGGTCAGGTGGTGAGTTGGACGGAGGTCTGGTACCCACTGGCAGGGGTCGGCGGGGTCAACGCAGCGACTGATGAGGCCGCGTTGCGGCTAGAGCGCGTGGGCGAGGCACTGGCGTTAGGGCTATACACGCCAGCCGCCCACCATGACGTTCAGCTTTACTTGTGGGGCAAGGGTTGCGCATCTCTGGGACATTGGCACCTGCCTCAAGTGGATCCATTTCATCCATTTGCTGGTGCTTTTCCTGCTGCTGGATTGACACCCGACGGGTTGAGTTTTGTGGCGCTCTCGACCGATGGGATGCTCTTGGGAGGTGTCAACCCCTTGGACTGTTTGCCGCCGGTTGCCACTGTCAAGCCATTGCCCTTTTATGTGACCGCCGCCAACTTTGTGGTCACTTGGCACGGTGATGACGCCTGGAGTGGCATCGCGGAATATGATGTGCAATATCGGGTGGGTTATGAGGGGGATTGGGTCGACTGGCTGACCGGCACGTTGGCTATCTCTGCGACCTTTACCGGCGTGCAAGGACAGACCTACTTTTTCCGCGCGCGGGCGCGCGACAATGTGGGTAACGCGGGTCAGTATAGTAGCGAGGAATGGGGACAGGCTTTTACTTCGGTGCTGTTGACGCCCGCACCGGTGCTGGTTACCTCTCGTAAGCTGGTCGCGCCGCAGGCCCCGGCACTCAACCAATCTGTCGCCTACACCGTTCTGATCAGCAATACCGGCAATCTCACGGCGACCTCGCTGGCTCTGACCGATTACGTACCCGCGACGCTGGTGCTGGTCAGCGGTTCTGTGATGGCTGATGGAGTCGGTCTGCCGGATCCTTCAGGAAGCGTCCTTACGTGGCAGGGCTCGTTAGCGCCTGAAAGAGAGTTCAGGTTTTCTTTTGCTCTGACTGCCACGTCGGCGACATCAGTGGGTGTCCCGTTGGCGAACAGCGTCTGGTTGGTGGCTGATGGTCTACCGCGACTGGTCCGCCGGGCTGCAATTATGTACTCGACTGTTGTGTTTTGGCATTTTGGGCTAAATGTGATACCTTTGACAGCATCTCATGCAGCTGGGTGAAAGACTGATGCAACTTCCGATTGTAGCTCCTGCTCCACTGGTGAGCGCCCACGCGGGGGTGTTCCGCGATATCTTTGAGAACCGCTGTCAGTTCCGGCACTTTCAGAACTATCTGACGGGTCTGATGGTGTTGCCTAATAAGAGCATGGCAAACATCGCGCGATGTATCCTGGATAGTGCCGACAAAACCAACTTGGCGCGTTTCTTCTCGGAAGCGCCCTGGTTCCAAGAGCAGGTCAATCAGCGGCGGCTGGGATATGTGTTGCAACAGACAAAATCGGTGCGCTGCTCGAAAGAGCAATCCGCACTGGTGCTGGATGACACATTGTGCGAACACGTAGGGGGCTTGTTTGAGCATATTGACCGCCATTACAATCACGGTGACGACACCTTCCCGCTGGCCCATAATCCTGTCACCAGCCACTACGTGAGTGGCGCGGTGCGTTTCCCGGTCGACCTGCGGCTGTATCGGCGCTATGAAGAAGTGACACAGTGGGCAGCGTTTGTGCATCAACACTTTCCTGAGCACGAGATTCCCAAAGGGAAAAAGGAACGCGCGCAATTCCATAAAGTCGTTGACCCGGTGCTGCTGCAAGACCCGGCGTTTCAGGCCCTGCACCAGCAGTTCCGCACCAAAATCGAGCTGGCGATGGAGTTGGTGGAGGCCGCCATCCGGCACAGATTGCCCTTCGGGACGGTCTTGTTCGATAGCTGGTACCTGTCCGCTGACTTTGTCGCCCACTTGCGGCGGCGGCGCAAGGACTGGATCAGTATCTTGAAAAAGAACCGCAACTTGGAGACCAACAGCTTTGTGCTCAAGGACGCTGACGGAAAACGCATTCCCTTGGACGGGCCACACATCCGCGTAGAAGACCTCGTGCCACTCATTCCCGCCACGGCCTATCGAGCCGTGACCGTAGATGACAAAACCTACTGGACCTTCACGCTGGCGGTGCGCATCCCCGGCTTGGGCAAAGTGCGCCTGGTCATCAGCTTCGAGACGGCTGAACTCAGTGGCACCTATGCCCTGTTAGTCACCAACCGCGTCGATTGGACCGCCCAACGCATTATCGCCACTTATCTGCAACGCTGGCCGATTGAGACCTTTTATCAGGATGGTAAAGAGCATCTGGGCCTGGACGAGTATCGCATGCGCCACGCCGAAGCCATTCAGAAACATTGGTGTCTGGTGTTCGTAGCCTACTCGCTCCTGCATCTGGACTGCTTGCCGCTGTCACTGTACAAAAGCCCCTTGCCCATCAAATCCATTGGGGAAGCCTGTAGGCAACAAGCCCAAGCTCTCATCGAAGCCCTAATCCTGCACGCCCACGAGCGTCTGCAGCACGGACACCAGGCCCAAGATGTGTTCGCCCATTTATTCGCCAAGCAGCAGGTGACTGCGGTTTCTTGATCTTTCACCCGCTGTACGTCAAATCACAACTGTCGAGTTATGTATCATCTTGACGTCTATTTGCCGCTTGTGGTCAAGGACCTGATTCTACCCTAGATGGCCCGGCGCGCGGTCAGTCGCTCGCAGTGACTAGCGAGAGCATTTTGGCAAATTGCCAGATCAAGTGGATCAGTCGGATGGTTTAGCTTGCTGGCTGTGGATTTTTTTAGTACAATCTAGGAAGCGGAGATGGCGAGCCCTGGAAAAGGCCGGAAGCATATGGAACACAAGCAAGCCACTATTCTGGTAATAGATGACGATAGATTAACTTCGCGCGTGATCAGCGACCAATTGGTAAGAGATGGCTATACCGTATACGTCGCGCCTGACGGGCAGGAAGGGCTGCGTCAGATGTATGCTCACCGCCCTGATTTGATTATCCTTGATCTCATGATGCCCAAGATGGATGGATGGACGACCTGCCGGAGGATCCGGGAGGTGTCCAACGTGCCGATCATTATGCTGACAGCTAGAGATCGGCCTCAGGATATCATTCGAGGTCTGGATGAGGGCGCCGACGAATACGTGACAAAACCCTTTGAGGTGGACGTACTCGTGGCACGGGTGCGAGCCGTCTTACGCCGGGTGGCATTGCCTCCAACGTCGCCGCCAAGGGAGGAAGTGGCCTACAGCGATGACTATTTGACTTTTAATCCGACTGATCGCCGGGTGATGGTAAACGGTGACTTGGTCAAGTTGACGCCCACCGAATTCAGCCTGTTGGCGCTTCTTATCAAGAACTCTGGACGCGTATTGACTTATCGCAGGCTGTTGGAGCAAGTATGGGGATGGGAATACATCGACGACGTGGATTACTTGCGAGTTTACATTTGGCACTTGCGGCGCAAGTTGGAGCCAGACCCGAAAAATCCGCGCTACGTGCTGACCGAGCATGGGGTGGGGTATCGCTTTGAAGGGTCTGCACAACGATGACGTTGCTTACCCAATCCTGCCATCTCCCACGCTGACGGATTGTGAACCGCACGCTGCGCGTATTTTCGTGAAACGACAAAAATCAACGACCCCGGTGGAGTGATCTCGGCCGGGGTCGCCACGTCATGGGGAAGGCGGGACTCGAACCCGCACGGGTTGCCCCACATGATCCTAAGTCATGCACGTCTGCCAATTCCGTCACTTCCCCACGCGCCACATTATACGCTGAAGTGGGGCGCTTGGCAAGCATACGTGTGCGCCAGTCGTACAGCCGTGCCGCGAGGGGTGGAGTCGAGTGTCTAGAGCTGGACGCAAGAAGCAGGTTTTTCTCAGTTGTGCGTGTCTGGATGGCCTGCTCTTGAATTGTGATCGCCAGCTGCGCTAGGCGGTCGCCGCGATCTCTCTGCCGTAATCTATCAATTCCTGGACCATGGCCTCGTCTGGTGCTTCGGCGTAGACGCGCAGAACTGGCTCGGTACCGCTGGGCCGGATGAGCAGCCAGCTCTGGTCAGCCAGGCGATATTTGACCCCATCCATTGTGGTGACCTCGATCAGATCGACCCCTGCCAATTTACTGGGTGGACTCTGACTTAATCGTTTTACCATCTCATTTTTGTCTATTGGATTGCGCAGGCGCAGGTCGTTACGGATGTAGCACGTAGGTCCGGCGATGCGCTGAATGTCGGCCACCAACTC
>CP070811.1:220836-224233 GCA_020343875.1 Anaerolineales bacterium
AGAAGCACAACGGCACCTCACGCCACCTCGTCCACTTGCGCCGCCTCCGCTCGTCCGCGTCCACGCTCACCCGCTCATCGTCGGAGAAGCTGGCCTCGAGGTAGAGGCCGACGGCGCGGGACAACAACTCATCATGGTTGCCGGGAGTCACCACCACTTCCACCGAGGGCGCCACCTCGGACAAGCGAGACACGAGCGCGGCCGTGAGCTCACACGCGCCTCGGAGCGCCATCGCCGTCGAGCCCTCGGACTGTGGGCCTTGAGGCGTCCCCTTTGTCGTCGTCTGGTTTTGGGTGTCACTGTGGACGAGATCGCCCGTACAGGCGAGGATCACATGAGACGGGCTCAGCGCCGCCACACGCGCCCCAACGTCCGAGGCCAGCGCTCGGAGCCTTGCAAGCTGTATGTCGAGGCCGACGCTTGCCCCCGCCTCCCGCTTGCCGACGTGCAAGTCACTCCACCCAACGACAACGGCGCAGTCCTCGGGCTCACCCGCTGGCGGCGGGAGCTGCGCCACCGCCGCCGAGCCACTGAGCGCGTCGCGGATCACCTCTCGGAGCCACTGGCGGGAGTTGGCGAGGCGCTCGATCTTGCGCCAGGACGCCGCTTGAGCACGCGCCATCACCCGTTGTTCTTTGGCGCGGAGGACGTCGGCGACGAGCCCTTCTTCGTCCATCGCGTCCAGCTCTTCGTCGGTGAAGGGGGCTCGAGTCTTGGTGAGCTTGAGGAGGCGCTTGACGTCCACAAAGGTTTGACGGTCGAGGCCGAAGTCTCGGCACACCTCGTCAATGTTGGCCTTGTCTCCGGCGTAGCGTCGCCAGATCTGGCGGAGGCGGGAGCCGTCCAAGACAAAGGGACGGCGGTGGGAGGGGAGCGTCAAGACGTAGACGTCACGGCGTCCATCGTAGACGTAGCCGTCACGCTCCACCCAGCCCTCGGTGGGTGAGTGTGCCAGCGCTGGCGGCCGAGTCGGCGGCGGCGCGGGGAGCTCCTCGGGAGCACCAGGTGGAGGCGGTGGGCCGTCGCCGATCCAATACTGACGCCAGCCTTGCCGCGTCGGGTGAGGCCGGGAGGGGTAGCGCTCGGGATCGCGCATTGCCCGTTTGTATGCGCTCTTATAGCTGGCCAGTCCCCAATACTCGGCGGCCTCCTGAGCGCCAACCCAGGCCATTAGTCTGCACGCTCGATCAAGCGATCCAGCTTCTCCTCAATCCTCTCAAGTCGTCCTCTCATCGGCGCAATCTCCCTATCAACCTCGGCGCGCATACGCTCGAGGGCGGTGTCTACTGCGTCTCTCTTCGCCAGCTCCAAGTCGGGTGAGCTCACGAGGGAGACGGTTGATCCAACACCGCCTCCCGTCAACGCCGCAAACAATAACGCGACGACATATTTGGCGGGGATCGGAGGCTGGGAGGGCGGTATTGGCGCGGGGTTCTCTTCCATGACTAGACTCCTGTGAGGCGCTTGACGCCCTCTCGTCCGGTGATCCAAGCCAGGACGGCCAGGAGGGGTTGTAGAGTCTCCTCGGTGACTTGTCCGTTGCTGCTCAAATAGAGGAGGTAGGCCGCCAGTGCGCCACCAACCACCACAAGAGCCACGCCGAGCGCCGTCTCCTGTGAGCTTTGTTTGCCGTCTCCGTCGAGATCAAGCGGCCCTCCTTTGGTGGGCTCGGCTTTGTCCTCGGTTTTGACTTCGGCCTTGTCGATCTGCTCAGCCATCGCTCTCCCCTCCTCCACCTCATTGATCGGAATTAATGGCATCGGCGCTCTCTTGGCATGAGATCCGCACCACGGTGCGGTTCTCGGCCACCACTTCTCGGCCGTCCTTGATCTCCCAGCGGCCCAGCTCGTAGCTCCAAGTGAGCGTCTGGCCACAAGCGTCCTTGCCAAACTCCGGCACGGCGGCGGAGCGCGCCAGGTCCGCCCAGTCGATCCCCTCACCCGGTGGCCTCTTTCCGGCGCACGCCGTCAAGACGAGCGCCAGGACGAGGAGCGCCACGATCATAAAGTCTCGTTTTACTTTGGTGTCCATATGTCCTCTCTCAAGTGGGAGCAACACCCACGGATCGCCTTGCGCTCAACGAGCACGCCGAGGACGGCCAAGAAGACGAGCGCCACAAGTCCGCTCCCGCAAGTCATGACTCACACTCCTCGTCTGGCTTGATGAGCTCCCAGTCGTCGGCGGTGGTGTCACAGTGTTTGATCAAGCAACCAAGCCGCGCCATCGCCGAGTATTGCCCATCGCCGAAGACGAGTTGATCAAGCGCGTCGGCGAAGCTCAGCCCCTCACTCGGATCTGGGCACAGGGTTTGGCTCAGCTCACGGAGGAAGGCGCGCCGCTCCGCGTGTAACTTGGAGGCGCTTCTAAAGTGTTTAAAAGACCAGTAGCAGAGGCGGCGCGCCCCGAGTTGTATACAGATGTCCGCCGCTTGCCTCAATGCCTCAATGCCCGTCGGCCCCGTCGGATGATCCTGAGCGTAGATGGCACAGCCCATCTTGATCGCCGAGACGTGGCCGTCCTCGAGGAGGGGGCTCCACGTCGCCCATGTCCCCCGCTGGATCGGCCCAACGCGAAAGTACGGGTTGGCGCTCCAATGGTTCGGCCCCTGGTATTGGCTGTAGGCTTGAGGCGTCGCCACTTGGACGGCCGGGTGTCTGATGAGGCTGGCGTCTTGGAGGCGGAGCCCTTGCCTCGGCGGGATCGCCGTGACGCTCAAGTAGGTGAGCGAGTGCCCCTTCTGCGCCTCCTCGAGGCCGTCACACAACCTGTCGGCCAGGACGGCCCCGGCCGGACCCCAGCCCGTCGAGTTGTAGCGCCCCTCCGCGTCAATGCAGACGTAGTCGGGAACACGCGCCCTCGGAACGCCGTCCGGGTTCTCGGTGCCGTAGATCTTGCTCACGTCCTTGACGAGCGCGTCAATGGCGTCGGCGGTGGCCGCTGGCCACACCATGATCCCCACCTCCTCCGCGCCAGCGCTCCTCAAGGCTGAGATCGCATCTCGGAGGTGATCCACCTTCCACCGTGACAGGTAGAGCGGCTTGATCCCGACGTTGGTGACGATCACCGGAGACGTGATCCCACAGTCACGGACGATGAGGCTGGCCCAGGAGTCCAGCGCAGTCGCGCCAGGACCGGGTTGTGGGCCGTCGATCCACGCGCCGACTTGGATGGTGTCCGTCACGACAAGCCCTCCAAGTGATCGCGGATCTCGGCCAGGAGCTCCGCCTTGAGCGAGGAGTCCGACAAGATGAGGCCGAGATCGTCGCCGAGCGCCACGAGCTCCGCTTTGGTGAGCCCATCGGTGAGCGCGGCGTGCGCCGCATCGGCGGTGGCGTAAGTCTCGTACAACACCGGGCCACGGTTGGCGACAAGGCCACGCACGCCAGGAGCGCCGACA
>CP070811.1:224333-229411 GCA_020343875.1 Anaerolineales bacterium
CCGCCTGGCAGACCAGGACCTCTTCGAGCGATCCCATCTTCTATCAACGACCGAGCCTGCCGGCTGGCGTCGAACCCTATGGCGGCGAGTGGCTTGCCTGGTTGGGCGGCTACACGCCAGGCATCTCTACCACCACGGTTCTCACCCAGGTCGTCGGCCTGCCGTCCGGCGAGCCGACGGCCACCCTGAGTCTGGCCTCGTTCGTCCAGGTCGAGGGGATGCCGCCTCCGAACGGTGACCGGTTGTCGGTTACTATACACGACCTGAGCGGCACAGTCCAGGCCAGTCTTCTGACGCTCACCAACCAATCGCCTGCAGGCGCCTGGCAGACCTCCGATTTCGACCTGAGCGCCTTTTCGGGCGAGATCGTGCAGATCGTCTTCCGAGCCACCTCTACAGATACGGCCTTTTTCGTGGACGACGTGAACCTGACCCCCGTCGGCCCGCCTGGCCCGGACGAATTCCGAGCCCTGTGGGCCGACGCCTATCACCCCGGCATCAAGAGCCGCCAGCAGATCGACGAGCTAGTCGAGACCGCCCTGGCCGGTAATTTCAACGCCCTCTTGGTCCAGGTGCGCCGCCGGGGGGACACCTATTACCCCTCGACGATAGACCCCTGGGCACCCGATGCGACCCCAGGCTTTGACGCCCTAGCCTATCTCATCGAGCGCGCCCACGCCGCCGGCATCGAAGTCCATGCCTGGGCCACCACACTGGCCATCTGGGGCGGAGAATCACCACCTGCACAAGCCCAGCACGTGTTCAACCTGCACGGGCCGGCCGTTACGGGTCGCGACTACTGGCTGATGACCAGCCACAGTGGAGGGGAACAGGCAAGCAACGTCTATTACCTCGACCCTGGCCATCCCGACGTCGTCGACTATACGGTAGCCGTCTACGCTGAGCTTGCCGCCAATTATGAACTGGACGGGTTGCACCTCGACCGTGTGCGCTATGCCTGGCAAGATTGGGGCTACAACCCCACCGCGCTGGCTCGCTTCCAGGCCCAGACGGGACGCAGCGACGTACCCGGGCCCGCCGATCCTGAATGGCTCCAATGGCGTCGCGACCAGGTGACGGCCCTGGTGCGCAGGATCTATCTCACCGTCTCGGCCCTCGATCCCCAGATCAGGCTCAGCGGAGCGCTCTCGGCTGCGGGCTGGCCACCCAACGCAACCTATCCCTGGGAGACACGGACGCACTACACCCACCAACTGCAGGACTGGCGGAGCTGGTTGGAGGTAGGCATTCTCGACCTGGGGCTGACCATGACCTACAAGAAGGAGAATACATATGCCGGCCAGTTCAACGGCTGGCTCACCTTCGAGAGGGATCACCAGTACGACCGGGCAACGGTCGTAGGCACCGGCCTGTATCTGAACACGCTTCCGCACAGCATCGACCAGTGGTCCCGCGCACGCCAGCCTTCCGCTTCGGGCAACCGGGCGCAGGGACTTTCTGGCTACAGCTATGCCACACCAGTGACGACAACCGTGCCCTTGCCAGCGCCCTATACCATGCCCCAACGCGCCTTTATCAACGCCGCGGTGACCGAGGTCTTTACCCAGCCAGCATCTGTTCCTGCTATCCCCTGGAAAGACACACCCAGCCTAGGGCACCTGGCGGGCAGGCTCACCCAGCCCACCGACTGCCGGACTCTGGACGGCTACCCGCTGACCCTGACCGGTCCCCTGAGCCGTCCCCTCCTGGCCGACGGGAGCGGCTGGTTCGGCACAGTGGACCTGTCTCCGGGTGAGTACCTGCTCTCGTTGGATGTCGTCTCGCCTTCCATCACCCTTCAGGTGCCGGTCACGATTGTGACCGGAGCCGTCTCCGAGCTCGAGATCTCTCTGCCGACCTGTACCACGGAAGCGGTCTATTTGCCAGTAGTCCTGAAACTGGCAGGCGATTGAGTACCCTGCCGGGACCGCCCACGCACCCTTCCGAGGACGGCACAATTGGCTCGCGGATCGAGTGCAAACGTAAACACAGTATTCAAGGGCTTTCGCAGCGGGTAGTGCAACCCAGGTAAACTGAAGGCGCAACCCAGGAGAAGGAAGCGGCGCACCCTCATTTCGAGGTGCGCCGCTTTGGCATTTGTAATGAGATTCCTCATGCACTAGGATATCGAGCGACCAACTCGGACATTCTTAGAGCAGAGGAGGAATCTCATGAGCAAATGTACACCGAAGTGGCTGGCAGCACAAGCTGTCGAGGAGGCGATGGAGCAGCATGACGGATTGGTGCATGCCTTCATTCAGCGTCAGGGAGGGGGGGACATTTCCTACGAGGAAGCGCTGCAGGCAGGCCGGATTGGGCTGTGGCACGCGCTCCAGGGCTATGATCCGGCACGTGGGACCGCCTTCTCCACCTATGCCTGGGTGGCCATCTACCGTCGGATTCACCGCCGGGCCAAGGAGCTGAGCCAAGACACCGAAGTTCTGTCGGCGGAGATCGCAGGCTCCTGGGTCTTGCCGGACCCGGCTGGGGAGTTGGAGAAGAAGCTCATTCACGACGTCCTGCACGAGTTGGTCAGCCAGCTCCCCAAACGCCTGTATCAGGTGGTTGTGGGGCGGTTTGGTCTGGGGGCGCAGCCGCCGTGTACGCTCAAGGAACTGGGCCAAGAGCTGGGCCTCAGCGGCGAGCGGGTGCGGCAGCTCGAGCAGGACGCGCTGGCTTGGCTGCGCCATCCGGCGCACTCCTGGTATCTGCGTCACCTGCTGGACCAGAACACCACGGCAGACTACCGGCGTGCTCTGGCCCAGAACGCGGCGCTGCGACGTGCTCGGAGGAAGAGGCGATGAGCACTGCCAAGGCACCCACAGCCATTCAGAAGCGGGCACAGAATCGTAAGGCCCTGGCCGCCTTTGCCCTGCACAACCTGAAGGAGAAGCTACCCCTGGTCCTATCCCGTGACCTCAACCTGCCCCCCTCTCCCAAACCGCGCTATCGCTCTGCCTACCGCTACCCCGGTTGGGAGGAGCTGAACCAAGACACGCTCAAGACCTTCTCGCCCTTCGAAATTGGCGTCCGGCTCTTCGACTACAGCTCCCTGGAATCCCTCCTGGCCGCCCACGTGTATCGAGCTTCGGCCAAGGGACAGGTGCCCTTTCATCCGGTGAGTATGTACCTGTTGAGCCTCTACCGCCGAGAGCAGGAGCTCTCCCGACATGAGGTGCTACGCATCTTGCGGCATCCAGAAGAGGGCCAGACCTTGCGGCGCTGCACAGGGTTCGCGGACGATTTCCCTCGTGAATCCGGACTGCGCTACTTTGAGAAACAGCTTGGGCCTGAACTGCAGATGGAGATCAATGCCCTCCAGTTGGACGCCCTCTACCGGGCTGGCCTTCTCCCCGTCAAACCGGACGCAGAGAAGAACACCAAGGCGACACTGTCCTTCGACGGCATGCTCCACGAGGCTCGTTCACGCATGCGCTGCTCAAGCGTGAAAGCAGGCTGTTACGAACCAGCCCCCCGGCCTTGTCCGGCGAAAGAGAAGGGCAAGCGGGGATGTGCATGCGACAAGGACAAGTGTACTGACCGTTGTCAGCATGCAACGCCCCGCGATCCCGAGGCGCGCTTCATTGTCTACACCGGCAACAACAAGAGAGCCAAGACCAGTCCCAACACCCCCGTCGAGAAGGCCAAGCAAGATTCCCGCGTCAGTCGTATGGTCTATGGCTACTACAGTTACGCCGGTCAGCTCCTGGACGACGAACTGGCCACGTACTGGACCATGCCCACCGCCTTCGGCGCTGCCACCTGCGGCGACCCAGCCCTCTTCCCCGACAACTTGGCTTATCTCCAAGGGCGATTCTCCTGGCTCCAGGTCGGTGAAGTCCTGGCCGATGCCGGAGCTTGCGAACAGACCTGCCTCGACGCCATCTGGCATGCGGGCGCGCTGCGCATGGTTGATATCTCTGCGCACCAGACTGACCACGACCCGGACATCCGGCTGGCGCGCGGGTACGATGAGCTTGGCCATCCCCTCTGTCCTTTTGGCTACGTCCTACACTCCAACGGCTACAACTATCAACGACGACAGGCCAAGTGGCGTTGTGCCAAACGCTGCCAGCATGATTCAGACAGAGCCGTGCCCCCATGCGACTACCTGCAAGCCAAGTACAAGCACGGCTATACTGCCACGGTCGGTCGCACACACGCCGATGGCTCGGTTCGACTAGCCCGTGAGATTCCCTACGGCAGCCCGGCCTGGAAGAAACGCTTTGGCCGCCGCAACTGCGCCGAGAGTCGCAACAGCATCCTGGAACGGCTGGGACTCAAGCGTATGCCCGTGCACGGACTGGCTTCTTGCCACGTGACCGTCTTGCAGGCTGACTTTGTGGCTAACCAATGCACTCTGGTCCGGCTCATCCGTGAGGCGACCGCTCTGAGCTAGCGGCCTCAGCTTGAGCTGTCACATCGCACCCCTCTCGATCAGATCTCTGAGTGGGGTATTGCCCCCTGCCACTAGCCCCCATTCTTGCCTTATATCCCGAGCTTGTGAGGGCCACCACGCTCCGTTCCCTCTCTTGACCCACCGCCGCCCATCTGCTCGCCCGACCCGCTGCGCACAGCAGGCTCACCCACTGCGCAATTCCGGCCCAAAAAACTGCTCACAAACTCCTACAACCCAGGCCTGGTGCGGCTTGCCCCTACATCTGGGCTATCCAAGCCTAACACCCCGGCCCATTGTATATGGGATCATCGATCCGCTGCGAATGCCCCCAGAACGTACGTATTGACATCCCGTCGTCAGTATGGTATACTGGTGGTGCAGACGAGTCTATAATAGCATTGTTTCCCCGCAGCAGCGGCGGTAGGCGTAGTGCTCTCATAGGAGCGCCGAAGATGACCCCGGCATGGGCCAGGGGCTTGTCTTCGGCGCTCTTGCTTTTGCCCAGGAGGGGGGTGATCATCCAGTATAATGCTCTCAGATCTACGGCTTCAAGGCCCATCGCGGCCCCTCTTTGTTTCTGATTCGTGCTGGTACTGCATTGATCTATCAAGAGTGAGAATCTGTGCCGAAGCATCTCCATCAGACTAGCATCCAGCGCTTGTGCTGAAATGATTTGACA
>CP070811.1:229511-234232 GCA_020343875.1 Anaerolineales bacterium
ATCAGCATATGTGTCAGGGTTATTCAACCCAGGATTCTCAAGCAATTCGCCTGCCAGGCCCAAGCCTGGGAGAAGAAGCAACAAGGCAAGCAAGGCCAAAGTTGGGGCCAAACCCAGACGAAGAAACGTACGAGGCATAAAAACCCTCCTTCATGCTTGTGAATTGGATAGAGCCCATGTGTCTCAGCCCTTCGCCCTAATTGTACGCAACTGCGACCCGAATCTCACTGGTACTTCCCTCACAGGGCTGGAAGGCCATCTACAGGCAGGGTTGGCAACAAAAGAGGATAGTGGGAGGCAAATCCTGGCGACCACCAGGACGAATCCAAGTCGGTTAGAGCAGGGCACTTTTCGCCCACTAAACACCTGCTTCAGGCAGGAGACAGGGGAAGCTGGATGGTAAAGCGACTACCCTGCCCGGGCGTGCTGTCTACCTCCAGCCGCCCGCTGTGGGCCACCACCAGATCACGGGCGATGCTCAGGCCCAGCCCCATACCTTGCGGGAATCGACCGGCCGAGGAGCCGCGATAGAAGGGGGTAAAAATACGTTCCAATTCCTCAGGCCGGATGCCCCGGCCAGAATCGCTGACCTGAATCCACAGCAGATCGTCCTGGGTGCCGGCCCTCACGGAGACAGCCCCGCCGGTGGAAGTGTATTTGATGGCATTGCTGAGCAGGTTGCTGACAGCCTGGGCCAAGCGATCAGGATCTACCTTCAGAGTTGGCAAATCGGGGGGGATAGTTTCCTCCCACTCTAGCCCTTTGCCTTGGGCTGCCAGCCGCCAAGGTGCCATCACGTGGAGCAGCCAGTCTGTGAGGCCAGTAGGCTGGCGGTCCAGCTCCAGGCTCCCTAATATCTGGTCATAGAGATGGGCCAGTTCATCCAGCAGGCGCTGCAAACGGCCCATTTCTTCATGCATTCCAGTCAGCAACTCATGGCGGAGCGGCTCGTCTCGGTCGGCGCCGCCCAGTAAGGCCTGGGTGGCTGACCGTAACGCGCCTAGTGGTCTGCCCAGCTCATGGACCAGATTGGCCAGCAACTGACGCCGGTTCTGCTCTAGCGTTTTCAGGCGGGCTACCAGGATGTTGACGGCACGCAACAGCTGGCGTATCTCTTGAGGGCCTCGCTCCGGGAGTTGCATCAACTGAGCCCCACTGGCAATCCCAGACACAGCCTGGGTCACTTGCCGCAAGGGGCGACCCACGTTTAAGGCCAGTGCGTAACCCACGCCAACACCCAGCAGCAGGCCGGCGAACAACACGCCCAGGATCAGGTAGCGCAGGCGTAAGAAGCGTTGGTAGATGCCAGCCAGCTGGTGAGTCATGCGCACGATGCCTACCACTTGCTGGTCCGGCCCCATGACAGGCACCATAACGTCCGCTACATCTGCATACAGGATCTGCCTGTAGGTCACGCGTACCCCCGTCTGACCAGCCATCGCATCGACCAGGCCGGGCAGTTCAAGTTGCTGCCCGGCGCCTCCGACGTCAGCCGGGTCGCTGGAGGCCAACAAGTACCCCTCCGAGTCGAGCAACATGATTCGAGCTGTAAGGCGTGGCCTCATGCGGGCCACGAACGCACCAGCCTGACCAGAATCATGCCAGATGCTAGACTGCAGGTCGGCCATTTGGGCCACTAACGTGGCCTGTTGAATCAGCTCATCCGAAATGTTGACCAGCAGCACCTGGGTCTCGAGCACATACACGAGAGCAAGACCTATCAAAGGCAAGGTCACCAAGACAGGCAGCAGATGACTTAGTATGAGACGAGTGCGCAGGGTATTCATGCTTGCGCCTCCTGAGTCTCTAATTTGTACCCCACGCCACGCACCGTCACGATCCGGCGTGGATGATTGGGGTCCTCTTCCAGCTTCTGACGCAACCAGCGGATGTGAACATAGACCACTTGCGACTCACCCACGTACTCAGCCCCCCAGACACGAGCCAACAGGTCATCAGTGGAGACCACCCGCCCCGCTTCCAGCGCCAGAGCGTATAGCAGATCGAACTCTCGGGGAGATAGGTCGACTGAGCCACCCTTGACGGTTACCGTGTGGGCAAGCGGGTCAACAGCCAGGTCCCCTACGACCAGAGAGGCCGGCTCAGGGGTGGCGGCCGCCCGTCCCGAGCGGCGTAGTACCGCTTTCATGCGGGCCAGGAGCACATCCAGGTCAAAGGGTTTGGTCACATAGTCATCGGCACCCAGTTCCAGGCCAAGCACCTGGTCCAATTCACGGCGGCGAGCAGTGAGACAGATTACGGGGGTGCTCATGTCTTCTTGGAAATGGCGTAGCGCATCCAGACCATCCATGCCTGGCAGCCCGATATCCAAGAGCACCAAATCAGGCGCATCACGCCGCGCCAAAACCAGGGCATCCTCGGCATTGCCCGCCGTACTGACCCGGTAGCCCGCCTTCTCCAAGTTAAAGGACAAGCTACGCCGCAACAGGGCATCGTCGTCCACCAGCAGAACGTGTCTCGCCATATCCCCTCGCTCCGAATGGCCGGTACTATGAACTCAAACAGGGTGTTTGCCTGGCCCATGACAATGAGCCTTCTCTGGTTCCAGTTGCATCCCGGCACGGTTTAGTGGGGTTTCACCACAGGTCCACCGGCGCTGGCCAGGGCCTCAATCTCCGCACGGTCTGAAATGGTACGCACCAATTGGCCGTCCACCAGCTGAATAACTCGGTCCACATAGATGCACATCCGCAAGTCATGCGTCACCATAATCCCCGTCCGATTTTGCTCATGAATCAGATTGGCAAATGTCTCTACCACCTGAAAAGCGTGTTCTGTGTCCAGATTGGCGGTTGGCTCATCCGCCAAAACAATGCCAGGGTCGTGGACCAGGGCCCGGGCAATGGCCACTCGCTGCTGTTCGCCACTGGAAAGTTGTGAGGGCAAGTTGTCCAGCCGTTCGGCCAGCCCCAAGCGCACCAGCAACTCCCTGGCTCGGCGCTGGCTGTGCTTGTCAAACCTCCGATTGAGACGCAACATCAACTCTACGTTTTCTCGGGCGGTGAGGTAGGATACCAAGTTATTGGCCTGCAGGGTAAAGCCGATATTCCTCAAGCGAAACCTGGTGCGTTCTGAATCTTTCATTTGGTTCAGGTTTTGATCGTTGATCAGGGCCTCACCTGCACTGGGGCGCAGCAAGCCAGCCAACATGGCCAACATAGTGGTTTTGCCTGAGCCGCTGGGGCCGACCAGGGCCACGAACTCCCCGATTTCAACCCGGATGGAAACATCATCTACGGCCCGAATTTCGGTTGAACCTGTTCTATAGATCTTGGTGATTGATTTGGTAGTCAACGCGTCTGGCATTTCTCATTGCCTCATATCGTCATGCGCCCAACCCTAAAGCCGTTAAGGGCTCAACCTTAAGTAGGGTGCGCAAAGAAATCAGGCCGGTCAAGGGGCCGCTGATCAGGAGGGTAATAACAGCAATAAGCACTTTTTGTCCGCTGAACGCTGCCGGAACGCCGGGTGGCAACATGGACGCGATAGCCCAGACAGCCAAACCGCCAACCGCCACCCCAAGCAATGTGGTTAACATCACCTGGACGAGCAAGGTGGCGGCGATAAGCCCGTTGGAGGCCCCAATGGCTTTGAGCATGCCAATTTGGGCCACTTTTTGCAGCGTCTGAATCTGAAAGAAGCTGCCAATCACCAGCATGACAATGACCAACACAAATTGTTGCTGGGCATCAATGACCGCTTGCATATCGCTGAACCCTTGGGTCGCCTGGTAGGTGGTCACCGGGTCAGTCACCTCAACCCCACTGACGTTACGCTTAATAGTCTCAATCATTTCGGGCCAGGTGTCTGGATTCTTGAGCCTGACCGCGGCAATATTGAAATCCACATCGGACTCAGACATGGTGGGACCAGACTTGGCCTGGATCTTGTCCCAGGTAAGCAACGGCACAAAGATGCTCGGTAAGAAGAAGTATTGTTGGCCTTCCGCATGGCCAATGACCTTAAGCGAGTAAATGTCGTCTTCACCTGATCGGGTGACTTTGACGTCAATGTCCGAACCTATCGGAATGTAGGCTTTGTCAAGCACGTTCCGATCCAGGACGACTTCATTGGCGCGGCGACTGCGCAGTTCAGCACCATTAAACACCCTTGGCGCACCCGGTTTACCTGGTTCCACCCCAACCAGAGAGACATCGATCTTATCCTGGGTCTGACCATTGTCCAACACGATAGAGGCAATCGAAAAACCGATGGGGCCAACATCTTCAACACCCTCTACCCGGCTGACATTGTTCAGCTTGGCACGATCAAGCTGGCTGGCTGGAATCGAAATATCAACATCTTCCTGGAAGAGAATCAGTTGGGCGTCAATATTCTCGATATATTGTTTGCCGGCCAGGGCAAGACCATCTCCAAACGCAGCGGTAAACAGCACCAGCAGCGTGATGAGGGCCACAATCAGAACCACGATCAGGAAGCGCCCTTTATTGCGAAGCATCTCTTTCGTGGCTAAATAGAATGGCATCGGTCAACTGCTCCTGTACTTAGCGGGCCGACTGGCATGCCGGCACTTCAATTCACCGAATCTGTCTTGATCATTACGCAGGGTTTAATTGTTCGATAATTTCATCCAACCATTCAAGTTCGGCCGAATAGTAGCGGTGTAGGTACTCTATGCCCAGATGCAGACTGCGAACGTGAGCAGGAATCACATCGACTTCGCGAAATCGGGTCTCAAT
>CP070811.1:234332-241268 GCA_020343875.1 Anaerolineales bacterium
GGTTCACCTGAGCCACAACCTGTCAAGGGCGCTGCTCGAGCGGCTGGGCCAGGCCTCCCTGGACCTGCTTGTCCAGGATGAACTCAATCACCCTTCCCTGTTTTGGTTGAACCGGCAGCTCCGAAAACGGGCCGGCTACCCGATATTGACCATCGTGCACCACCTGCGCTGCAGTGAGGCCCGCCCGGCGTGGCAGAATCGCCTCTACCGCTGGCTGGAGCGGAGTTACCTGGGCACAGTGGATGGCTTCATCTTCAACAGCCAGACTACCCGGGCCAGCGTAGAAGACCTGGTAGGCCCAGCAGCCCGGGCGATTGTGGCCTACCCGGGCCGAGGCCAGCTGCAGTCCAACCTGACGCCGGCCCAGATCACCCGCCGCGCCCAACAGCCGGGCCCTTTGCGTTTGCTTTTTGTGGGCAACCTGATCCCCCGCAAGGGGCTGCATCTGTTACTGCAGGGGCTGTCCAGCCTGCCCCGAGACAGCTGGCGCCTGGAAGTGGTGGGTAGGCTGGAGGTGGATCCCCCTTACGTGCGCGGTATTCGCCACCAACTGGCAGCCTTGGGCCTGGCCGACCAGGTCACCCTTGCCGGTTACCTGCCGGATGACGAGCTGGTCGCTCGCCTGGCGGAGAGTCATGTGTTGGCTGTGCCTTCCTCGTACGAGGGATTCGGCATCGTCTACCTGGAGGGCATGGGGGCAGGCCTGCCGGCTATTGCCTCCACGGCCGGAGCTGCCCATGAGATGATCGACCACGGCCAGAACGGTTTTCTGGTGCCTCCCGCGGACCCAGCACCCCTGGCCCGCCATATAGGGGCATTGGTCGAGGATCGAGAGCGCCTGGCTCACATGAGCCTGGCTGCCTATCAACGATACCATTCTTTTCCTACCTGGTCCCAGAGTTCGGAACGTATCTATCGGTTCCTACAGACGTGGCAACCTAACCCGCTATGAGCACACCCTCAAAGTACAGTTTTACTCGCTATTTGGCGGCCAAGAAGAGCGTGGACGACCGGGCCCTGAACCGGCAGGTGTGGCAGAGCCTGGCCCAGGCTTTGCCGCCCGCCTCGGCCAGGAGGCCGCTTCAGGTCTTGGAGGTCGGGGCGGGCATCGGCACCATGCTCGAGCGGTCGTTGGACTGGGGCCTGTTCACCCAGGCCACCTATACCGCCATCGACGCTGAGCCCAATAATATCCAGGCGGGCTACCAGCGCCTGCCGGCCTGGGCGGAGGCCCAGGGATTCAGCGTAGAGCGTGGGCCAGGGCGCATGCGCTTCGCAAAGGGAGAGCGGAGCGTCCTGGTTGAGCTGGAAGCGGCCGACCTGTTCGACTTTTCCGCCCGCCAGGCGGGCCAGAGGACCTGGGATCTGCTGATCGCCCACGCCTTCCTGGATCTGATGGACGTGCCGGCCAGCCTGCCCCACTTGTTGTGCCTGCTGCCACCCGAGGGGCTCTTCTACTTCACCATCGTCTTCGACGGGGCCACCCTCCTGGAGCCGGTGATCGACCCGGCCCTGGATGCTCATATCCTGGCCCTTTATCACCGCACCATGGATCAGCGCATCACTGCTGGCCAGCCCTCCGGCGACAGCCAGGCCGGGCGGCATCTCTTCGAACATTTGCGGGCTGCTGGCGCCCAGGTGCTGGCCGCCGGCAGCTCGGACTGGGTTGTTTTTGCTGGCGCCCATGGCTACCCGGCCGATGAGGCCTACTTCCTGCATTTCATCATCCACACCATCCACAGCGCGCTGGCTGGGCATCCTGAGCTGGATGCGGAACAATTTGGGGCCTGGATCGGGTTGCGCCACGCCCAGATCGCAGCAGGTCAGCTAACCTATATCGCGCATCAGCTGGATTTCCTGGGTCGCCCGCCGGCGCCAGGCAGCCAGACACCGGCCACGTCCAAAGGTGCATAGCGTCGATACCCTTCACCAGCTGGCGCCCACCAGCCCAGGAGAACAGGAGCCAATCTAATGCAGCGGGTGCCGAGTTCATCAAAAAACAAGCAGGCCCTATCCCGATTGATCCAAGGATTTCAACCCCGGCGAATGCTATCCAGTCTAACAGCCGGCCTGGTGATTGGCGTCTTAACCACCGTTTTCACCATCTCGTTGGCAGCCCTGATATTTGCCGGTAATCTGTCCAGCTTCGTCTCGCATGGGGTTGGGCTGGCCTTATTGGGCGCAACGATTGCCGGCGCTGTGATCACCTTGTTTAGCTCTTATTCAGGCATAATTGCGGCCCCCCAAGAGGCTCCCGCAGCTATTCTGGCTCTGGTTGCAGCCGGTATCGCCAACACCATGCCCGCTGGGGCCACCTTGGAGGCGACATTTCTCACGGTCGTGGCTGCTATTGCAGTCACCTCCATTCTGACCGGCGCCTTATTCCTGGTGCTGGGGAAATTTGAGTTGGGAGGATTGGTTCGATTTCTGCCCTACCCAGTTATCGGTGGTTTCTTGGCTGGCACTGGCTGGTTACTGGTGGTAGGAGCCATTGCCGTGATGACAGATGTGGCGCCTGCCTTCGCCACACTCTCCATCCTCTTCCAGGCCGATATGTGGCTGCGCTGGCTGCCTGGCCTGTTTTTTGCGGTGCTGCTGCTGGTGGTTTTGAACCGTACTAGCCATTTCTTGATCATGCCGGGTTTGGTGTTGGGGGCCATGGGACTGTTCTACGTCGTAGTGTGGCTCACCAATACCCCCTTGGCTGAGGTCAGCGCACGGGGCTGGCTGCTGGGGCCATTCCCGGAACAGGCACAATGGCGGCCATTCATCTTCTCCAACCTGGCTCAAGTAAACTGGTGGGTGATATGGGGGCAAGTGGGAAACGTGGCCACCATTCTGGTAGTCAGTGTCGTGGCGCTTCTGCTCAACGCCAGTGGTCTCGAGTTGGTTGTTCGACGAGACATTGACCTGAACCGTGAACTACAGGCCGCTGGAATTGGCAACCTGACCAGCGGACTGGGCGGTGGGCTGGTTGGCTTTCACCTGCTCAGTGAGTCGGCACTCAGTTATAAAATAGGGGGTAGGGGCCGCCTGGTAGGCCTGGTTTCCGCCGCTGTATGTGGTCTTATGCTTCTTCTTGGCACCTCGCTGCTGTCCTTGTTCCCCAAACTGCTTTTGGGAGGCATGCTGATGGTACTGGGCCTGTCCTTCCTGATCGAATGGATCTACCGGGCCTGGTTCAAGTTCTCACGCATCGATTACCTGATCATCATCACCATTCTGGTCGTTATTGCGGCGGTTGGCTTTTTGGAAGGGGTAGGCCTGGGCATCATGCTGGCCGTGGTGCTGTTTGTGGTCAACTACAGCCGCATCAATGTGGTCAAACATGCCCTCTCGGGCGCCGAATACCACAGTCGGGTCACCCGTTGCCAGCATCAGCGTCAAATGCTGAGCCAAACAGGGGGCGCGCTTTTCATTCTCCAACTGCAAGGGTTCATCTTTTTTGGCACCGCCCATAACCTGCTTGATCGGGTACGTCGCCGGGCGGAAGCAGGCCATTTGCCCGGGTTGCGTTTTGTGGTGCTCGATTTTCGACAGGTGACCGGCCTGGACTCAACCGCAATGCTCAGTTTTGCCAGAATGAAGCAACTGGCCCAAACCCGGCAGTTTACCCTGGTTTTTACCAACCCTGCGCCTGAGATCCGTTGCAGGCTGGAGCAAAGCGGTATTTGCAGAGACGAGAAAACCGTGCATATCTTCCAGGATCTGGATCATGGCCTGGAATGGTGCGAGAACCAGATCCTGCTGGCTGCCGGCGTTGACCTGACCCACGACCAGCAAAACCTGCGGCTTCAGTTAAAGGCAATATTGCCAGATGCCGCTAATTTGGAAAGCGTGCTGGAACACTTTGAGCGATTGGATGTCGGCCCGGGCCATTATTTGATGAAACAAGGTGACCCACCCCAAGACCTGTATTTCATTGAGTCCGGGCAGGTGACCGCCCAGCTCGAATTCTCCGACCGTGAACCGGTCCGCTTGGAGACCATGCGCGGCGGACGTGTGGTGGGCGAGATAGGCTTTTACCTCAACAGCATCCGCACCGCGGCGGTGGTTACCGATGAGCCCAGTACCATCTACCGCTTATCACTGCCAAGGCTGCAGCAAATGGAGCGAACCAACCCCGAAGCGGCCTCCACCTTTCATCAGATCATAATCCGTCTGCTATCCGAGCGCTTGACCCACCTGATCCATACGGTCAATGCCCTCCAACGCTAAATTGCTCAAACCATTAAGAGCATATTGGAGCGAGGAGACGTGGGTTCGACTTGGCACCCTGGCGCACAGAACGAGGCATGATTCTGGCCTGCATTGATACCAATCTAGTCCTGGTGAGCAGTCAGGGGTCGTTCTGTGCGGGGGCGCGACTGCCTTCGAGCCAGGATGATGCGCAGCGATTTGCCCGCCAGGCTTCAACCTGGCGGGCTCATTTACTCTTTCGGCCGTGAAATCGCTTTCCATTGGCCACATCCATCTTGTCAGGAACATCGGTCCTGCCACCCTTCTGCTATCAGTCTCGCCCAAGGGTCATTTTGGGAGAGCAGCCGATTTACTGGTGCTGCCAAATAAATACGCTTGTATTGCGTTGCCCCAGCCGATAACAGTTCGGGCCGTGGCTGTCACTCCCACTCCTGCTAAATGTGAGATTTGGCTGAGCAAAATCTGAAATGTAACGGTCTGTGAGCTCTGCCGGGCCAATCGGTAGGTCTCAGCTTCCCGTAGGCGCGCTTCTATACGCTCTCTGGTATGGAACTGTTGCCATTCATAGTTAGTGTTCATAATCGCCTCCTTGTGCTGGTTGATCTCAAACTCACTTGACCTTAGTTTACAGGATGATCGTTAGATGGCGCGTTGGCCTCAGCGTTAGATGCGCCCTAATTTCATTGCCTGGGCCCGGGTGCGCCCCAGATTTTGGGAAATCGGGACAACCCAGGGGTGACGCTCCCCCCTCTGCTTCCCCATTTTTGGGGACGCACCGGTCTGGGCTCGGCTTTGACTTTGGCACTGAAACGCGCTAAGATTGATAAGTGCGACGAGTATTCTCACATTTTCTTAAAGACCGGAGGCTGATCTCCTATTCTCCATTTTTTGCGCCTCAGGACGCCCTTCTTCCAGAGTTTGAATTGAGAGGTAGCTCAAGATGACCCTCGCCGTACGCTTGTTGGGCCAAGTCCAGATTCGCCGTGATGATCAGCCTATCACCATGCGCGGCTACAAGCCCTTGGCCCTGCTGGCCTACTTGCTGGTGGCAGGCAAAGCTCACACCCGCCAACACCTGGTAGATTTGCTTTTTGACGGCCCTGATGACCCCAAGGCCAGTCTGCGTTGGACCCTGTCCGAACTTCGGCGGGCGATCGGTGCCGATTATATCCTGGCCGACCGGCAAGAGATTGCGTTCAACTTTGAGGCTGATTATTGGCTGGACGTGACTGCTTTTGAAGCGGGTCAAATCGACCTGTACCGGGGTGAATTTCTGGAAGGGCTGACGGCTCGGGATGCCTTTGGCCTTGAACAGTGGGTCCTGTTTGAACGAGAGCGGTTAAAGGAGCTCTATCAAGAGGCTTTGATCAGGCAACTTGAAATCAGCGCAGGCCGTGCCGATGACCAAGCTGTCATCGAAATGGCCCATCAATTGCTGCTGCTGGATAATCTGCGCGAAGAATGGTATCGGGCCTTGATGCAAGGTTATGCCAATTTGGGCCAGCGCGACGCCGCTTTGGCCCAGTATGATTTGTGCCGCCAGGTCCTACAGACGGAACTGGGCCTTACGCCTGCGGCGGAAACGGTCGCCCTTTACCAACGCATCCGGCGGGGTGAATTGGCGCGAGCGGAAGACCCAACCCCGCTGGCCGCTCCCGCCCAGGCCCGCCAGTCACCGCCGCTGGTGGCCAAACGCACCCTGCCCCGGCATAACCTGCCCCCCCAGGCCGCCCCGTTTGTGGGCCGGCAGACAGAACTGGCCGAGTTGACGCGCTGGCTGGCCGATCCGGAGGTACGCCTGGTGACCATCCTCGGCCCGGGCGGCATGGGCAAGACCCGCCTGGCCATCCAGGCCGCTCTGGCCCAGCTGGACGTTTTCGCCCATGGTGTCCGCTACGCCCATCTGGCGCCCGTCGATCCCACTATCTTTGCCGGCGCCATCGAACCCCTGGTGGCTGTCCTGGCCGACACACTCGACTTCGCCTTTCGCGGCGGCGACCCGCCCCGCGACCAACTTGGGGCCTTCTTGCAAGACAAGCACGTGCTGCTGATTTTGGATGACTTTGAGCATCTGCTCGAGACGGCTGACTGGGTGAGTGGCTTGCTCAGCCAGGCTCCCCGCCTCAAAGTCCTGGTCACCTCCCGCCAACGCCTGAACCTGCGTGAAGAATGGGTCTTCCCCCTCTCAGGCATGCGGGTGCCTGCAGCGGTGGGGTCCAGGGCCTCTGAGATGGTTGTCCGCCCCGGCCAGGCCATGGAAACCTCGCAGGAACTGGCCACTTCCGACGTACTCCAGCTCTTCGCGCAACACGCCCGCCGGGTTCAACCTCAGTTTGACCCCGCGGCCGAAGCGGCTTGTGTGGCCCGCATCTGCCAACTGGTGGATGGCGTGCCGCTGGGCATCGAGCTGGCGGCGGCCTGGCTGCGCCTGATGCCTTGCCAGGCTATCGCTCAGGAGATCGAGACCAGCCTCGACTTTCTGACTACCACCCTGCGCAACGTGCCCCAGCGGCATCGCAGCCTGCGGGCCGTCTTCGACCAGTCCTGGAACCTGCTCTCCGAGGCCGAGCAGGCCGTGTTGAAGCAACTCTCCGTCTTCCGGGGTGGCTTCCAACGCCAGGCAGCCCAGGTGGTGACGGGCGCCTCGCTGCCCCAGCTGTCCAGCCTGGTCGATCAGTCGCTGCTGCAGGTAACCCCTTCGGGACGCTACCAGATGCACGAGCTCACCCGCCAGTA
>CP070811.1:241368-246762 GCA_020343875.1 Anaerolineales bacterium
ATCTGTTCAGCCAGATTGCTGTGTAGGTCGAATTTCATTGCTTGTTACTCCAGCCCTCGTAATCCTCCTCGTCGAAGTCGATGTCGATCTCACTCCCTATGTCGGCCCCAAAGCCGATGCCCAGGAAGAAACCTAACACTCCGCTGGCTACGGCCACGCAGCCTATTACTAGAACGTCTGGCATTTTCATCTCCCCCAATCTTTCCTGTCGTCTTCAGCAAAAAACGCATCACGATATTCGCGAAGTTCCGCCCCCGTCATGTCGCAATCAGGAACGTATTTCCCGTCGCGATAGCAGTGAGGTTTGTACCCATACCAGCGGCCTCCGCTGTAGTAAGCGTCAGCGGAGCCGCACTCTGCGGCGGTCGTTGGTGCCTGCATTTCATCCTCCTTCAGTTCATGTGTGACCAGTGATCTCCCTCCGCGATGCTAGCGGCCACATCTTCCAGCACCGTGCAGATGACATCCGCCCGCTCCAAGTCCATTGTCGGATCGGCGAGGGCAGTTCCCAAGATATGCTGCGCCGTGTCGCGAACGTGTTCGACAATGCGGTAACGCTCGGCCAGCTTCTCGTCTAACTTATTTTTCATATCGCGGCCCTTCTTTGCCTTCCGCCGCAATCGGACAACCATTAGCCCACGCCGGAACTTCGACCATAAGGTCAATCATCTCGGCGAGTGTGCCATGATTATCTGGTACTTCGCAAATGATTTCGTCATGGACAGACATGATTACGGGATAGCCCGCCATCTCCAGCCGCGTCATGGCCCCCGCCATCAGATCGCGGGCCGTGGCCTGGACTACGTTCTCCGTCAGCAACCCGCCCCAAATGACCTGTGAGGTCCACTGGCGCGTCACGCTATTGAGCGTGTCTACCTCAACGGCTTCGCGCTTCTCGCCCCACGGCGTCTCACGTTCCACAATGCGAGGGTTGTGGTACGTCAGGCACCGACCAGACTTCAATGGAAGTCTCGCGAACGACCCCTTTTGCGAGATCACCTCGCGGCAGTCCTCCAGAAACTCGTCTTCTATATTGCGCCAGTAGTTCGAGATCGCGCTGTTAGTCTCGCGGTAAACGCCCACGATCCGCTTGGCTTCGTCCGCGTCCACCTCAATGCCCATCGCCTTGCACTGTTCGGCGAAGCGTTTGGCCCCCATCCCGTAGCCGCAGCCCAAGATCGCCATCTTGCCGACCTGTCGCTGGGCGCTGGTGATCTCCTCGACCGGCGTGTTGTAGATGTCCTTCGCCATCACCTTGTATACGTCGCCGCCAGCAGCGAAGGTCTTGACGAGTTCGCTCTCGCCCGCCACCCACGCCAGCACACGCGCTTCGATTGCGCTGTAGTCGGCGAAGAGCAAGCGGTGTTCTGGCTTGGCTATTATCATTGAGCGCAGCAAGTCAGAGGCAATCAGTGTGCCGGTGCCGTGCTTGGCAACCGACACGCCCGCCTTCAGCTTGGCGATGATCTCATTCAGTTCGTCCTGCTTCTTGATAGGGCGCGGGAAGTTCTGCGGCTGGACGAGCTTGCCGCTCCACCTTCCTGTAGCAGCACCGTGATAAACGAGGAGGCCACGCATCCGGTCGTCGGCACCTGCGGCATATTCCATGCTGTCGAGCTTGGCCGTGCTGGACTTGGCCCCGTTCTGGCGTAGCTCCAGTGCGTGGCGGATTACGGGGTGGAGGTTGGGTAAAGCCAACATTCGGGCGACGTGCTGCTTATCCACGCTCTTTGTGGCGATGCCATATTTATTTAGCCACTTTACCAGATCGACTCCGTTGGTGATTGCAGTAACTTCCCCACTAGTTATACGGGATATTTCTGCGTCGATTTCTTCTTTAGTTTCGTCCGCCAATACTCTGACGCGCTGAAGTAGATCGCGGTCGAGCATGACGCCTCGGTCGTTGATGCGCTGGTCGAGAAGGAAAACCTGGCGCTCCTGATAGTCCATTTCCACCAGCCGCTCGGCCACGGCGATCTCGGTGCGAACGTCCTGTTTACAATACTCGATCAGGGCGTGCATCTTGTCCGGCGTGTTCCACCAGATATGCGTACCGTCGGGGGTTGTGCGGCGGGGGCGGGCCATACGCAGCATCAATGCGCGACCCGCTCCGTCCTTCTGTTGATCGACGCCGAGAACGTCCGCCGCTTGGCCGAGGGCGCGGGGTAGTCCCATCGCGCTGGCCTGTGCCATTGTGCAGTGCCACTGCGATGTCTTCGTGCGCGGCCAGCGGTAGCGTTCGACCATGATCTTGTTCCAGATCACGCGCTCGAAGTTTGAGTTCCATGCGCGCAGCTTGCCGCCTTCGACGATGTAGTCTTCGAGCCGGACATCCATCTCCATATCAGGCGTCCAGATGACAGGCTCTTCGTCATCGAAGGCGTAGGCCATGCACCAGATGTCGGTCGATGGGTCGTCGGCGTAGACGTAGACGCCGGTCTTACGCAGATCGACGGCACTGCGCGTCTCGAAGTCGATTGATACGATCACAAATTACCCCATTGTTCGGCCATTGCGTCAGCAATTCCTTGGAAAGTCTCGCTGCGTTTCTTCCAACGATCTTTGCTTGGTGGGAGATAGTGCAGTCGCTGGCGCTCGCTGTCCGGCAACGCCATCATCTCTGCCTTAACATCTTTAGTGGGCTTCAGCATCGGCAGACCTTTGAGCCAAAGACAAGTAGCTTTCTGCTCCATGTGTCCGAACATCCACGGCTGGACAACTTGGCTTTGCTTTACGCCGCCGATGCGTTCCTTGGCGTACTTGTGCATGATAGGGTTCTCGACGGCGATCCGGTCAACCGGCGCCTCAAGAAGCATCTTGAAGAACGCCGCGCCTTCATCCAGCTTTGCCCAACGAGACGGGTCTTTGTGCAGCCACGTCACGCCGCTATTAGTAAGGTAGGTGCAGGGCGGGTGCGCGATCATCAAGTCCCATCCGTCGTTGAGGATGTCGCGCACGTCCCCTTGATAGTGCGGCCCGTCAACGTCGGTCGGCAGGATGTCGCACGACATTGCATCATGGCCGCGCTTGATGAAGGCATCGCGCACTCGACCGCTGTATTCACACGCAACTAGAACTTTCATGGCTTGTCTCCTTGCCCTAAAGGCTGGCACACCCATCCACAGTTAGTCAAGAAAAATTTGTGGTTGCGCTGGCGGGGTGGTTTGTGCCAGCATAAGGAGCGCACTTTCAAAAACGAGAGGTTATATGCTGACATTCAAAAAGCTATTCGACGCCGGGTTTACGGACCTGGTCAGTGTCATCCCTCCTGCGGCCCCGCTGTCCGAGATGTCGAAGATCGCCGCCGACCAAGCGGGCAAAGCCCCCGGACGGCAGAACGCACAAGGAACATGGGGCGGCTACGCTTGGCAGACATACGACCCAACGCCTAACGATATTGAGAGGTGGGATCGCAGCCGTGCCAACATCGGGCTGAAGGCGGGCAAGTATCCTGCCCTCGACATTGACGTAGTGAACGAGAGCTTGGCCCGCATCATCGGAGACATGGCGACAAAGGCGTTGGGCAATGCGCCGCTTCGCATAGGCCGCGCACCCAAGCGCCTTCTTATGTATCGTACCGAGGAACACATCGGACGTATGCGGCTGCGCTTCAAGGATGGCAAGGGCGTTGAGCAACTCGTCGAGCTTCTCGGTGACGGCCAGCAGTACGTGATAGCCGGTGTGCATCCCGTCACGAAGGAACCGTACACCCTCGACCAAGATATTTCGGTGCGAGGGCCGCGCTGTCTCCGCAAGGTGGGTCGGGCGCAGGTCGAAAAGTTCTTTGCAGACCTCGTCGAGACGCTGGAAATGACAGGGTGCGAGATCATTCATGCCGATACGGCGGCTGAGAGGGCCGTAGAGAGGCAAAACGTCGATCAGGCTGGGTTAGTAGCGCCGACCATTGAGAGGCTCTCAGCGGCCCTTAAAATGGTTCCTAATACGTCTGAGCATTTTCCTGACAGGGATGACTACATTCGCATGGGCTATGCGATCAAGGCTGCGGCTGGGCCTGACAATGTCGATGAGGCGTTGGCGTTGTTTACGGACTGGGCCATGTCGTGGGAGGACGGGTCGAACACTGTCGAGAATATCGAAGCTGACTTTGGCCGGATGCACCCGCCCTATGAGTTGGGTTGGGAGTGGATTGAGGACAAGGCGCGGGCTTTCGGGTGGAAGGCGGAGATCACGGAGTTTGAGACAGTTGACCTTGACGACATCGAGTTCTCTGATCTCTTGGCGAGTGATAGTGAGACGCCGGTCGAGTATAGTGACAGCGCGCTAGCTAGTAGGCTGGCCCGCCTTCAGGTTTCCGACATACGATATGTGGCCGGTGGGATGGGCTGGGTTGCTTGGGATGGGGTCAAGTGGGCGCGTGATGTGGCGAAGAGGCACATGGCGTATACGCGATCCGTCTGCTCCAAGGCTTCTGCCGAGGCGCTTGTTCGCATTCAACAGCCAGCCAAGGCAGAGAGAGTGGCGGCACGGTGTGCATCGTGGCCTGTGATGAGGAACGTGGCGCAGATTGCAGAGACTGATCCGGCGATGCAGGTGACGGTCGAGCGGCTGGATGCGGATTTGTATTTGCTCAATGTGAAGAACGGCATTGTCGATCTACGCACGGGGCAGTTGCACCCGCATGATCGGGCGAAGCTCTGCACGAAAGTAACTAGCGTGGAAGTGGACTTCGACAGGGGCTGTCCGCAGTGGCACGCGTTTCTGAATGAGGCGTGTGACGGCGACATGGACTTGAAGGGGTATTTGCAGAGGCTCGCGGGCTATGCGGCCACCGGATCGACGAAGGAGCACGTGCTGGCGTTTGCACATGGTTCAGGAGGTAATGGGAAAGGAACTTTCCTCGGTGCGTTAGGTGCTATCCTTGGCGATTACGCTGCTGTGGCTAGTGCGGACGTATTCCTGGCGTCGAATAACCAGAGACACCCGACAGAGCTTGCGGCCTTGATGGGGGCGCGACTTGTTCACGCGCAGGAGATTGATCCGAGCCGGAAGTGGGACGAGGCCAAGGTCAAGAGCCTGACTGGCGGGGACAAGATAAGTGCAAGGTTCATGCGGCAGGACTTGTTCGAGTTCGATCCGCAGTTCACGTTGGTTATCGCGGGCAACACAAAGCCAGAGATTACTAATGTGGACGACGCGATGCGGCGGCGTATGCACCTCATCCCGTTCGAGACGCAACCGGCCCGCAAGGATGTCGATCTGCCCGACAAGCTCAAGGAAGAGTATCCAGCGATCCTGGCGTGGGTGATTGAGGGTGCGAAGATATGGTTGGCGGAGGGCTTGCAACCGCCGGAGGTCGTGGTCAGGGCAACGCAGGAGTATCTTGAGGGCGAGGATGCGCTTGGCCGGTGGATTGAAGAGCGGTGCGTCCTGCAT
>CP070811.1:246862-249553 GCA_020343875.1 Anaerolineales bacterium
AGGATCCACTTCCAAACAAAGGCGACGCTGACGATGGGCGCCACATAAGGAAACAGAAAAATGGCGCGCGTCACCCCACGGGCGCGAAAGGGCCGGTTGAGCAGCAAGGCCGCCACCAGGCCGATCACCATGGTCAGCGCCGTGCCGCTGAACGAATAGACAATGCTGGTGACCGCTGCACCCCAGCTCTTAAGCCCCTGAAACTTGAAGGCGAAGTCGTTTACAACGAACCGGTAATTCTCAAAGCCGACGAATCGGGCGCGGAAGACGTTGCCCAGGTCGGCCAGACCCACATTGTGGAAACTGATCCAGATGCTGAACAGCGCTGGGAAGAGGACCAGTCCAAAGACGATGAGTGCCGTTGGTAGAACCAGGGCCCAGGCCAGGCGCGCTTCACGCGCCTCGAGCGAGTTCCAGCGCCGTCTTGCCGATACTTTTGGCACATTGACTGATGCAGCCATAGTACCTCCTTCCCCTGGTGAGGGCTCCCAGAAGCTCACAAGAATGTATTCCCAAGCTTCGGCGGGGGATGACAGAACAAGATCAGCGATAGGGACGTAGCTAGCGCTGCGTCCCTATCGCCCTATTGATCAGCTGGCTGCACGCCTACTGTTCTGCTTGGCGTTCAGCGTAGATTGCCTCGACCTGCTCCTGGAGCCACTCCGCGCCAGTCTCAGGCGTCATGCTGCCTTCCAAGGCGATGTTGCTGATGACCTGCGAAATCAGCAGCCGGCCTTCGATATCGCCGACCACAGCTCGCTGCGTGGCATCGTAGCCGGGGCGGAAGAGCCAGCGCTGCATGGTCTCATAGCCACCAGCTATCTGGGCCATCGTATCCTCCGAGTAATACTGGAAGAAGTCGCTGAGGCCGCTCCAGCCATCCACCGCGCTCTTCAGGACAGGCACTTTGCCAAAGGGAGCCAAAGCCAGCACATCCTGGTAGTTCTGGCCCGTCATGAACCATTCAATCACAGCCTGCGCCTCAGGGTCGGCACCTATTGGGATGCCCAACGCCACCAACTGGCCGTAGGAGGCCGAGCCGTTGGGACCGACCATCTCGGATGCGAAGCCGGTCTTGAGGGCCAGGTCCTCGACCGCGATCTGGACATTGCCACCCGCCTCCAAGCCGGAGCCCTCTACCAGGTCGTCCATAATGTAAGTGCTGTAGAAGAGCATACCGGACTGGTCAAGCTCGTAAGACTCGCGGGCGCCGCGCCAGTACTGCGGGCCGGGCATCGCGCAGCGCTGCAGTTCAGTGTAGAATGCTAATGCCTCGACCATCTCCGGTGTGTTCATGGTGACGTTGCCGGCATCGTCGAAGGGCCAGGCGTCGTTTGACATGGCCACCTGTTCAAAGACCTGGTGCGGGTAGTTCTGGCCCGGATCTGTAGCCAGGGTGAGGGCATACAGCAGGTTGCCGGTGCCGGGCAGGGCATCGCAGGCGGCATTGATGTCATCCCAAGTAATCGGCGGATTAAGGCCGGCTTCTTCAAACACGTCAGCCCGGTACCAGGCAGCCTGGATCCAGCCGTCGAAGGGCACAGCCGCTCGCTTACCGGTGGCAGGGTTGGTGACCATGGCCAGCGGGCCAGCCCGGAAGTCGTCCTCGCCGAGACTGGCGATCACGGCTTCGGCAGCGTCCTCGTCCAGGACGCCGTCCGCAGCGAAGGCCGCCACGCGCTCAACTCCCATACGGATGATGTCGGGCGGGCGGTTGGCCGCCAGCGCCGTCGCAATGCGCTGCGAAATCCCAGCCTCCTCGATGGGCACGATGCGAATCTCGACCTCGGGATGCTCGGCCATGTACCCCTCTGCAACCGCCTCGTACACATCTACTCGGGCTTCTTCGTTGTCGGTGGTCCAGAACTCGATGATGGTCTCCGCTTTGGTAGGTACTTGTACCTCTACCTCAACCTCCTTGGTGACGACGACTTCTTTCTCGACCTCCTTTTCGACGATGACCGTCTCGACAATCCTCTCCGGGGTCGGGGCCGGCCCGGCACACTGGGCGCCCAGTAGGCCCAAGATCACCAACACAGTTAAAACAGCGAACGAGCGTTTCATTTCTCCTTTTCTCCTTTCTGAATGCTTGGAGTCATGAACTTTTGATTGTCTTGCACACTACCGCACAACCTTTGCTTGGAACAACTCGTCAACGACCACCTCCCTTCCTCTCTGGCTTCTGCCGCGCCCCGAGGATGTCTCCTTCTAGATCCCGTGCATGCTAGCTTAACCACCACTGGAGCGGCGGACAACCAGGGAGGGCTGAAGGAGCACGTGTCGCTCTGGCAAGGATTCACCTCTAATGCTTTTAATCAACATATCACAGATCATGCGACCGATGCGATAGATCGGCTGATGCAGGGTAGTCAACGCAGGGTGAGAGTGCTGCGCCAAGGGGATATCATCGAAGCCGGTGATGGCCACGTCCTGGCCTACGATCAAGCCCCGCTCCTGGGCGGCGGCCATCGCGCCTAAGGCCATCAAGTCGTTGCAGGCGGCGATGGCCGTGGGGCGATCAGGGCGGTCGAGCAACTCTCCAGCGGCCTGATGGCCGGTGTGCTGCGTCAAGTCGCCCAAGACGATCAAGGACTCATCCAGGGGCAGGCCATTCCTCTCCATCGTTCCCCGAAAGCCCGCCAGCCGATAGGTGGCAAACATCAAATCGGGCGGAGCAGCGATAAAGGCAAT
>CP070811.1:249653-285970 GCA_020343875.1 Anaerolineales bacterium
GAAGCGCAAAGCCCCATCCTTGGCCATGGCTTTGAGGCGGATGACGCCCGTAGTTGTTTCCTCGGTGCCGGCGATCACATCTGGAATCTGGTCGGTGCGCTCTTTGTGGAGGATGCTGACCAGATCAGCGCCATCATCCATGGTCATATTGGGCCGATGGTCCAACGCGGCCCGGATGTGAGCGTAGTAGGTTTGATTGTCCTCGCCTTTGATTGAGTAGGTGGGAACTTCAAAGAAGCTGACCAAGGCAGCAGCCACATCGTCCTGAGTGCTGAGAGGGTTGCTGGCACAAAGAACCAAGTCAGCGCCACCGGCGACGAGCGTACGGGCCAGGTTGGCCGTCTCGGTGGTGATATGCAGGCAACCAGACATACGGATACCCTTGAGCGGCTTCTCTTTCTCGAAACTCTCCCTGATCGCTCGCAAGACAGGCATTTCTTTCTCCGCCCACTCGATACGGTTGCGTCCCTGTTCGGCCAGGGAGAGATCTTTTACGTCATATTCCTTGTGACTCATTCTAACTCCTTTACTAACTCGTTGCGCGTTCTGTGGTCTTTCTAATCCGCCGGTAGGTGCTGCTTTATGGCACAATGAATTCTAGAGCTCGGGCTATGAGCTGACAAGCTCGGTTTTTCGTGTTGCTATTCCTTCAACAAAGGGGCAGTGCGCCTGAAATCCCAACTTCTTATAGACATGAATGGCATCGGCGTTGTCTTGGGCCACGTTGAGCACCACATCGAGGCCCATTGCCAGTAAATCGGCGCAGACTGCGCTGGTGGAACGAGTCGCATAGCCTCGCCCTCGATGTTCAGGGTAGGTACACACATTGCCCACCGCGGCCACGCCCATGGTCCGGGCCACGAGATGTGTGCCTGCGGCTGACACCAGTCGCCCCTGGTGTTTCACGCCGTAAAAGACGCCCTGCGCCAGTTGATAGGGGGTGAAAGCATTGCCCTGTGCGCTGGCGTACAGGCAGGCCAGCTCGTCGGCGTAGCTTGGTCCCAGCCGCTCCACGTCAAATCCAGTCACCGGGCGAAAATCAGAGACGGAAAGCGTCATGCGCAGCATATGGTCAATCTCACCCGTTTGGTAGTGAGTTTGCAAGGCGGGCAAATGCGATTCACGGCAGGTGAACTGTACCGTGTCAGGCCGCAGCGCGGCTTCCAAGATCATCACGACGCCGATTGGCTCGCCCATAATAAAGAGGGCTGGCGGATCTAAGCCTTCAAAGAGCAACACCAGCGAGCGGGCCTCCCCGCCCAACTCGGCGCCGTACCAGCCACATTGCTCAAAAAGGCCCGGCTCCAAGTCGCCAATGGCGTAGGCGGCATACCAGTGATCCTGCCCCAAGATGGTGATGATCTCGGCTGGGTCAGAGAGACCGCGAACGTGCCACGTATCTAGCCCACTCACCGCCAGCTATCCTTCGGGTACCAACGACACCGCACTGTGAAGCAATTCGAAAGCTGTTTCGTCGTCGAAAGTCTCGTAGTAGCGCTGGCAAAAACTATCCAGGGTATAGCGGTGGCGCTGTGTGCCGTGCTCCTCCAGCACGTATGTGGCGGCCAGGCTGCCCATTCGTCCCGCGGCAAGCCAGGGCAAGCCCCGGCACATCCCAGTGATAAACCCGGCACGATAGGCATCCCCCACACCTGTTGGATCAGCCACCCGGCGCGGCGGCACACTGGGGATCTCCAGCACTCCCTCGGACGTGTGCACCGCCGAGCCCCGCTCACCTTGTGTCACGACGACTACCTCGGTAAGTTCCTGGATCTGGCTGGTGCTGAGTCCAGTCTGCTTTTTGATCATCCCGAATTCGTAATCGTTGACGATGAGGATATTGGCCCCCCGAATACCTTCCACCAGCTCCGATGGCGTGAGGCGGGGAATCTGCTGACTGGGATCGTAAATGTAAGGGATGTCCAGTTCCTGACACTCGCGAGCATACTTGACCATGGCACCCGGGTCGTTAGGGGAGATGATAGCAATTTCAATCGTCTCGGGCCGGTTGTCATTGAAGGAGAGTCGGCCGGCTTTGGCCATAGCCCCCGTGTAAAAACTGGCAATCTGGTTGTTGTCCCGATCCGTGCTGACGAAAAAGGATGCCGTAAACTCGTCGGCGAGTTGCAGGACACCTGACGTGTCCACACCATTATCGCGCAGCCAGGCGACATATTCTGGCGCATCCTGGCCCACTGTTGCCATCAGGAGCGGGTGCTGGCCGAGCAAGGCCAGGTTATAGGCGATGTTGCCACCGCAGCCCCCTCGCTCGCGTCGCATCGAGTCCACCAGGAAGCTCACGGATAAAATCTCAATCTGGTCGGGCAGAATGTGATCTACAAAACGACCAGGGAACGACATGATGTAGTCGTAGGCCATTGAGCCAGTTACGGCAATGGTCACCTGTCACCCTCCCCCAACACCATCTTTCGCAGACTCAGGCCAAACGGGGGGTAGGCAACGCCGTTCTCGGTGACAATGCCGGTAACGTACCTGGCCGGCGTCACGTCGAAAGCAGGGTTGCCCACCTGGATCCCGGCGGGTGCGATAGGCATGCCCTGGCGGGTGAGTCCGACCACCTCCTCCGGGTCGCGCTCCTCAATGGGAATATCATCGCCGGTGGGACAGTTCAGGTCGACGGTCGAGGTAGGCACCACTGGGTAAAAGGGGATGCCGTTCTCCCTGGCCACGACAGCCAGCTTGTAGGTGCCAATCTTGTTGGCTACATCGCCGTTAGCGGCTGTGCGATCAGAACCAACGAAACAGATGTCGACTTGACCGGTGCGCATATAATGGCCGGCTGCATTATCCGCGATGAGGGTAAAATCGACACCCAGTTGCTGCAACTCCCAAGCAGTGAGGCGGGCACCTTGCAGGCGCGGCCGAGTCTCGTCAACGAAGACGTGGATCTTTTTTCCCTGCTCGTGAGCCATGCGTATTACACCCAGCGCCGTACCGTAGTCCACAGTCGCCAGTGCACCCGTATTGCAATGATGCAGAATACTATCGCCGTCCCTGACCAGGGCAGCACCGTGAGCAGCCATACGCCGGTTGATTTCCACATCCTCGTCGGCCAGGGCCTGGGCATCTGCCAGGACTGCCTCTCGGATGTCATCTGGGGAGCTTAGCTTCTGGTCGGCAGCAACGCGCAGCACGCGATCGACGGCCCAGAAGAGATTCACAGCCGTGGGGCGGGCCCGACGCAGCACCTCGGCGGCCGCTTCCAGGTCGCGCATCAGAGTGGTAGGCTCGTCAGCGGCACTTTGGTAAGCAGCCAACGCCATGCCAAAAGCAGCCGCAGCCCCGATCGCCGGTGCGCCCCGAATGTACATTTCTTTGATCGAGCGCGCCACCTCGCGGTAATCTGTGAACTCAGCGATTTCAAAGGTGCCCGGCAGCAGTCGCTGGTCAATCATTTTTACAGCGCCATTATCCCATTCAACAGTCCGCATCAGTTGACCCTCCATACGCAAAAAAGCTCTCCGATGAGAGCAAACGGAGAGCGCGTCTCTCATCTTTCAGGCCACGCAGCCTGACGGAATTGGCACCTGGTCAGCGAACAATGGCTGGCTGGTTGCCGGGGCTTCATAGGGCCGTTCCCTCCACCCCTCTGGATGAGCGTCCAGTTCGTTTAGTTTAACGGCAGGATACTAGCATGGGCCAAAGGATTTGTCAAAAATCAGCCGCCTTCATCTCACGCATATGCTGATCCCACCCTTCCAGCATATGGTCGGCCTGGGCTGAAAGGGAAACAAGCCATTCAGGAATGGCCTGGTCGGCCTGAGGGGCTTGCAGGCGTGCCGCGTACCAGGCCACCAAGTCAGCCAGGCTGCCTCGGACGACAAGCAACTGCTCGCGTAAGGAACGCATCCCCAGCACATCTCGAATCCTGGCCTTGCCCTGACGGTCGATTTCATATTCACCGGGTGCCACTCCCAGCCGGCGCAAATGGCCAGCCAGCGAGGCGATGGTTTCCTGCAACTCATCTACCAGGGTACCCAACGCCTGCCTGACATGAGGGTCAGCAGTGTTCTTGCTAAACGCCGTGCACAGCTCCACGCAGTTCAGATAGGCCTGCAAAAAAGCCTGGAGTTCCTGAGTTGAGAGTTCGGCCATAGTTCTACTCTCTCAACCCGGCAAAAAGGTCTGTCTCCAAGCCATCCGGTAAGCCCACGTTAGAGTGATGCAACACGAAGTGCTCGTGTTGGAACCAATGTTCATTCATCACCTCCTCGGGCGTATCGCTGAAACGGCTGCGACGGCCCACCTGCGTGGCGTGGCATTGAATGCCGCGCAATTTGGATTCCACGTAATCACTCACGTCAATCACGCAGGTGATCTCGTCCTCTGGCCAGGCGACGAAGTAGAACGGCACGCCGTCCATCATAACCGCAGCCGGTTTCCCCTCCTCGTCCGCCATAGAGGTCACCTGGGCCTCGGGCAAAGCACGCAGGTAGACCTTGCTCACCTGGTGCGGCTGGCAGACACTCGCCAACTGTTCAGGAAAACAATCCGGATCGGCGGCCAACTCGGCGGCGATAGTGGCCCACCGATAGACGGCGATATGATCGTAATGTCCGTAGATGCCGTCCAGCCCAAAGGTGATCAGCACCTGCGGCCTGAGTTCGCGGATGATGCGCACCAGGCGGCCTACCGCCTGGCCCTGGTTAACGATCGTCAGCTGCCCATCCTGGTAGTCCAGGAAACGCGGAGGGTGGATACCATAGATCTGGCAGGCACATCGCAACTCCTGCTCACGCACGTACGGCAAATTGGCAGAGGTGGCCAGGTCCGGCTCGAGGATCTGGCCCGCCTCGCCCCGGGTAGCCGTGACCAGATATACATGGTGCCCTTCGGCGGCATATTTTGTCAGGGTACCGCCAGTGCCAAAGGCTTCGTCGTCAGGATGGGCGAAAACGGCCATTAGGGTCAGTTTGCTCAATTCTATTCACCTGCTGTGTATTCTGACTGGCAATCGGATTATACCAGCCCGATTAACCCTCGTCAATGAGAGCCACTTTTTTCGCAGGCAGCGGCTACCCCCAGGTGGAAGGGGGCTGCCCGCACGATCGGCCCTTTTCGCATAGTAAGCCTACTCTTTACCCAGATATTTACCTGATGCGCGCCGCCCCGGTAACGCGGGCGGCGCGTGGATTCTACAGGAAGGAACAAGTCCCCGCCCAGAATGAATT
This sequence comes from Anaerolineales bacterium, assembly GCA_020343875.1. GTDB lineage: Bacteria > Chloroflexota > Anaerolineae > 4572-78 > NAK82. The sequence continues at coordinate 254,846 of CP070811.1, forward strand.
GTGGGCAGCGACGGCCCAACCTGCCTGACGCCGGACCCGGCCTAAGGGGGCGGCTCGCCCCCTTCCAGGCGATACACCGCCTGCGCCATGTCCCCCACGAACTGGGGCAGGTCGGGATGTCCCAACAGTTGGCGGATGGCATGTGCTTCACCAATGTGGAACCAGTAATGGTAGGTGTTCCTCAGAAGCATGGTGCCTATGCTTTCCAGCAGGGGCTTACCATTCCGCTCCAAGTGAGTTTGCAGCCCTTCCGCCGTCAGCGTATCCAGGTATTCATCGGCCGCGCCTGTGACAGTGTGCCACACAGTCCACATCTCCTCTAGTGGGGGAGTGCTGGCCGGCTGGCCGTAGCCGACTTGCTTGTTCAGGTCGGGCGCAAGATTCTGGCCCTGGGCCCATAGCACCCAGTAGCGGTGTTCCTGGTTGGCCAGGTGGCCGATGATCCAACTGATGCAATTCATAGGCTCGAAGCGCCGCCGGGCATCCGCATCAGAAAGGCCTTCCAAGCAGCGCACCATTTCGCTGCGGGCGAATTTCAATCGAGTGACCAGGGGATGAGGAAGCATCGTTTACTCCTTTCAATTCCGCCAGCGGCGCGTCTGCGCCACCACCTGCCGGTAGTTCTCTACCTGCCTGGTTTGCTCCTGCTCCGACCAGCCGAGCTCAGCTCCCATGAATGCAGCCACTTCGGCGGCCACGCCCAGCCCCTGATCCCTATCCTGGTCGAGCAGGTGGGTGCGACGGGCCAGCACATCTTCCAGGCAGACCGCCATCTCGTGGCAGATGGCATACAACACCTCGGCCTTGAGATAGGGCAGACCCGGCAGGAGGGGCTGCACCAGGCACTCGTCCCCTTTGGCGCAGGCCAGCACTTCGGGGTAGCGGGTGCCATAGGTTGACACCAGATGAGCCACCGTCTCAGGGCCAAGCTGATCGCCCAGATTGACCACCACGTCGGCCAGGTAGGCGTGCCAGTCATCTATGTCGCTGCCGGGCAGAGTCCGGCCTGTCGTCTGGCGGCGTCGGCCCGGAGGCACTGGCAGGCCATGCTCGCGACCCAGGTAACGGGCTAATTCGTCCACCATTTCCTCAGCCATCGATCGCCAGGTGGTCAACTTTCCACCGGCAATAGTGAAAAACCCAGGGGCGGTGTTCAGAATCTGGTGCTCGCGGGAGACCTTGTAGCCGGTAGGCGCATCATCGGCAATCAGAGGTCGGAATCCGGCATAGGCGCTGACGATGTCAGCTTGGCTAAGACCAGCCACCGGGAAAGCGTGGCGGACTGCTTCCAGGATGTAGGCTATGTCTCCGGCATCGGCGTGCACGTCGGCGGGGTCGCCCTGGCAGTCGGTGTCGGTGGTACCCACTATACGACTGATTTGCCCCCAAACAGCCGAGGCAGCTCAGCGATGCTCTCCAGCACGTGATCGGGCTGCACGCGGGCGTCGAGCAGATCCTCCCGCTGGGTGACCCCCGTTAGCACCAAGGCAGTTGCTATGCCGGCGCGCTGCCCCATGAGGATATCGGTCTCCAACCGATCACCTACCATCAGACAGGCACCAGCCGGTAGCCCCAGCCGTTCGAGCGCCACTTCCAAGATCAAGGAAGATGGCTTGCCAACTACCAGTTCTACGCTCCGGCCACTACACCCCTCTAGCGCGCCGATGACAGCCCCCGCATCCGGGATTTGGCCGCCTTCAACGGGGCAGGTGCGGTCAGCGTTGGTGGCCAGGAAACGCGCGCCCCGGCTTAGAGCCTGGAAGGCGATGTTCAGCTTGCGGTAGTCGAAACTTCGGTCGAAGCTAGCCACCACTACCTCAATCTGGTCTGGATCTTCACTTAATCGGAAATTGGCGGCCACCAATTCTTCCAGCAGCGGGGGCTCGCCAATGGCAAACACGCTAGCCCCCGGCATCTCGCGACTCAGATAGCGGACAAGGACCAGCGACGAGTTGATCACGTCGTCAGGTTGGGTGGGGACGTTGAGCCGGGTCAGCTTCGCCGCATAATGGCTGCGGCTTTCCAACGGCTTGTTAGATACAAAGACGACTGGATAGGAGTGACGGCGCAACCATGCGATGCTTTCGCGAGCGCCCGGAATCAGCTTGTGCCCGAGGTAAACGGTTCCGTCCAAGTCGAAGATGATGCCTTGAGGTCTTATCATAATGCCCTGGCTGCAAGGTGATTTCAGTGCCTGAATTATAGCATGAACCTTATTTGACACCCAAACTTCTGCGGATTATAATCATCCTGTTTGCCCCATGGAGGCAATCGTCGTCCTGCGACAAATCTATAAAACACCGAGGCATCTATGCGCCAACGTAACATCAGTATTCTGGTAGGGGTTATCTTACTTGCGGCTGTTCTGATCTGGATAGACCAGCCAAACAATCCGGGTTTGCACCTGAGTATCGGAAGCTTCCGCATCGACCGCGAGGTGAGGATCCATCAGGGCCTCGACTTGCAAGGCGGCTTGCAGGTTTTGCTGGAAGCCGACGTGCCGCCCGAGCAGGAAGTGGCTTTTGACGTACAGACAATGCAGGCGGCCCGCGTAATCGTGGAAAACCGCGTCAACGGGCTGGGCGTGACCGAGCCGCTGGTGCAACAGCAGGGAGACCGGCGGATCATTGTGGAGCTGCCAGGCATCGAGGACCCTGACCAGGCAATTGCTACCCTACGTGAGACCGGACTGCTGGAATTCGTGGAGGCCGGGCGTACCCCTTTACGGGAAGGTATGCTGGTCCGCACCAGCCTGGACGTAGAGGAGGAGGGAGCTACAGGAGAGGCCATCACGTCTACGGCTACCCTGACCGGCACCGAGGCCTTGACCGCAAGTGAGTATGCCTACGGCGGAAGGGTCTTCAACACGATTATGACGGGCCGGCATCTGAAAGACGCGGGCCTAAGCGCCGACAACCTGGGCCAGGTGGTGATTGCCTTTGAGCTGACGGACGAAGGATCCGAAATCTTCCGCGACTATACCGCACAACACGTGGGCGATATTGTAGCTATCGTCTTGGACAAAGTGGTTGTTTCGGCACCGGTCATTAACCAAGCCATCACCGGTGGCAGCGGTATCATCAGCAGCAACGCACCAGGCGGCTTCCCTGTGGATGAGGCCCGCGACGTGGCCATCAAAATGAAATACGGTGCGCTACCAGTCCCGCTCAAGGTAGTCGAAAACCGGACGGTGGGCCCCACCCTAGGACAGGACTCCATCCAACGCAGCATCCGGGCTGGCGCCATCGGGCTAATCGTCGTCTTGCTCTTCATGATCACTTATTATCGGTTACCGGGATTCCTGGCTGACCTGGCGCTGCTCATCTACGCGCTGCTCAACTTTGCCCTGTATAAGCTGATCCCGGTCACCCTCACCCTGCCAGCTATCACTGGCTTTATCCTATCCACCGGCATGGCGGTCGATGCCAATATCCTGGTCTTCGAACGCATGAAGGAAGAACTCCGCGCCGGGCGCAGTCTGCGAGTGGCCATGGAAGCCGGATTCAGCCGCGCCTGGACTTCCATCCGTGACTCGAACCTGAGCACCCTCATCACCTGTGCCATTCTCTACTGGTTCGGCTCGAACTTCGGAGCCAGCATTGTGAAAGGCTTTGCCATCACGCTAGCGCTGGGGGTGATCATCAACCTGTTCACGGCGATAACGGTAACCCGCACTTTCATCCGTTTTGTTTTTGACCTGGCAGGAGAGAATCTGCGCAAGGTCAGCTGGCTGCTGGGCGTTTAGCCAGCAACGCAGCGGCGAGCCTTGCATGACACCAGGAGGCTTGCCAAGACGCTAGCATTCGCTGGAGGCGATATGTTCAATATAGTAGAACGACGTTACCTATATTTCACCCTGTCGGCTTTAGTCATCATCCCCGGTTTGATCGCGATGATCGTGTCGACCATCCAGCTCGGTACGCCGCTCAAGTTAAGCATCGACTTTACAGGCGGCGCTTTGCAGGAGTTGCGCTTCGAGCAACCGATCCCGTCAGGTGAAGTGCGGCAGATCTTCGTCAACCAAGGCTATGGTGACACCACGGTACAGACCACTGGCGATGGTAGTACCGTACTCATCCGCTCCAAATTCCTGGACGAGGCAGCCAAGGCGCAGCTTCAGTCCGACTTACAGAATACCATCGGCCCCTTTGAGGAGCTACGCTTTGAGGCGGTGGGCCCTACCATCGGCAGTGAGGTGACACGGGCGGCTGGCATTGCCGTGCTGGCCGCATCGGTGGTCATCCTGGCCTTTATCTGGTGGGCTTTTCGCAAGGTACCCAATTCGTTCCGCTACGGTATCTGCGCCATCGCCGCCATGGTTCACGACGTGCTGGTGGCCAGTGGGCTATTTGCGCTGGCCGGGCTGGTGCTCAAGTGGGAGGTAGATGCCCTCTTCCTGACCGCCCTGCTGACGGTGATTGGATTCTCAGTGCAGGACACCATTGTCGTCTTCGACCGCATCCGCGAGAACATTCCCAAACGACGTGGTGAGGATTACGAGACGATCGTCAACCGCAGTCTGCTGGAGACGTTGCATCGCTCGCTGGCAACCCAGCTTAACGCCATCTTCGTGCTGATCGCCATCCTCTTCTTCGGGGGCGCAACCATCAAACAATTCGTGGTGGTGCTCTTGATAGGGCTGTTGAGCGGCACCTATTCCTCTATCTTCAACGCCGTGCCATTGCTGGTGGCCTGGCAAAAGGGCGAGATTGGGAATTTCTTGCGGCGAATGCTGGGACGTCCCACCCGAGCGACGACCTAAGCGAGGGGGCGCCACTCGTTTTCTGCGCCAAGGCCCCAATGAGGAGACCAGCAGACAGATCAATCTGAGGGAACGAGCCAGCTCGTCCCTCTTTTTCTTGTTCTTCCCGGACCTACCTAGCAAGGGGCCGAGTAGTTTTCTCACTGACTCTCTCTTGATTGTTAGCAGTAGGTGAGGTATATTACCTTACTTCCAAAGCTTGGGGACGGCGATACTGAAGTTAGGGGTGGCAGGGGGTATTTGACACAAGTGGCAGCCTATCCACAGAGTGAAGAAACAAACCTCACCCCAGGCCGCCTCAAGGGATTCGCTTTGGTGCTACTGGCGGCTGTCTTGTGGGGCACGCTGGGTATCTTTTACAAGACATTGATGGGTGTCTACGGCCTATCTCCGCTGACCATCGCCTTCTTCCGGGCCGCATTTTCGGCCCTTTTCCTGCTGGTGGGCTTGTCCGTCTCACGACCTCATTGGTTGCGCATCGAATGGCGCGATCTGCCTTTATTGCTCGGCTTCGGACTGTTTGGGGTGGCGGCCTTTTTCTTCGTATACGTCAACGCCATTGACCGGGTAGGGATGGCAGTGGGGGCAGTTTTGCTCTACACCGCCCCAGCCTGGGTAACCATCATTTCGTGGCGTTTCTTGGGTGAGCCCATCACGCCCAGCCAATGGTTGGCTTTGGCGCTGGCCTTTGTTGGCTGCGCGTTGGTCGCCGGTATCTACGACCTGGACCGGATTCGCCTTAACGGCCCTGGTATTCTCTTTGGGCTGGCTTCGGGGCTCACCTATGGGTTGTATAGCGTCTTTAACAAGGCCGGCGTACGCAAATACCCGCCATGGACGATCCTGTTCTACGGTATGCTGGTAGGCGCGCTGATGCTTCTGCTGGCCCAAGACCTGACCGAAATAAAGCGCGCGCTGGGCTCGTCGGCGACGGTGGCCTGGTTGGTAGCGCTGGCTCTGTTACCCACCCTGGGTAGTGGGCTGGCCTTTGCCACCGGGCTGCGCTTTGTGCCGGTCAGTGCAGCCAGCGTGGTAGCCAATCTGGAACCGGTGGTAGCCACCATTTTGGCCTATTTGATATTGGGCGAAGTAATGGCTGGATGGCAAATAGTGGGCGGCGTCCTGGTGATCACCGGGGCGTTCATCAGTAGTCAATCTTGACAAATCAGGAGGTTCTCGATGCCCGAAATGAAATTGCTTTACCTGAGCCAGGCTGACGTAAGCGCGGTTGGCCTCAGCATGCGCCAGATCATCGACGCCTTGGAAATTGCCTTCAAACAGAAGGGGGAAGGGCAGGTGGAGATGCCGCCCAAGCCAGGCATTCACCCTCAGCCTGATGCCTTCATCCACGCCATGCCGGCATACATACCGGCCATGAAATCAGCCGGCCTGAAATGGGTCAGTGGCTTCCCTGAAAATCTAGAGCGAGGATTGCCTTACATCACAGGCCTGCTGATTCTCAACGACCCAGAAACCGGTCTGCCGCTGAGTGTGATGGACTGCGTGTGGGTGACTGGTATGCGTACTGGCGCGGCTACTGCCCTGGCCGCCAAATACCTGGCCCGCCCCGACTCAACTCGGGTCGGGATATTGGGCTGCGGCGTGCAGGGACGGACCAACCTACTGGCCCTGAAAGAACTCTTCCCCTTGACCTCTGTTCGCGCTTATGATATCGTCCCAGAGCGGACTCAAGCCTATGCGGCCGAGATGAGCGAGAAGGCAGATATTGAAGTGACACCCGTTAACCAGCCACGCGATGCGGTTGCCGGTTGCGACATCGTGGTGACTGCCGGGCCTATTCTGAAGAAGCCCCACGCCACCATCCAGGCCGATTGGCTGGAGGCGGGTGCCTTTGCCTCACCGGTTGACTTCGACTCGTATTGGCACCCGGACGCTCTGGCCCAGGCCGATAAATTCTGCACTGATGATACCCCCCAGTTGCACTATTACCAGGAAGTGGGCTATTTCCAGCGCATCCCCTCCATCCACGCCGATTTGGGCGAGCTGGCAGCCGGCAAGCGCCCTGGACGAGAGCAGCCTTACGAGCGCAACATCTGCTGCAACCTTGGTCTGGCCATTGACGATATGGCCACCGCCATCCTGATTTACCAGCAAGCGGTGGAACGAGGAATCGGCACATGGCTGCCGCTCTGAGCTGTGGGGGGTCCGTCCGAGATCATTAGCGCCCCTCAGAGTCTCTCATCCAACTCGACACTTAGCGTAACCACCTTGTATCCAAGATAAAAGCCGCAACCCCCCTGGTTGCGGCTTACCTTCGCGGCGAACGGGCAGAGCTAGCGTTGGACTTCTTCCACTTCCTCGTACCAGCGCACACGGGTGCCAACTTTGGCCCGCATCTTCCATGCAAGCGTCTTGGGGGCAGCTTCCATCGCCTGCCGAATAGTCGCCAGCCGCCGGCCTGCCACAAGTGTCTGGGCTTGATCCAGTTCGACGTTTCCGTCTGTCATGATCTTTTGCAGCTTCTCGAAGGCCATTGAGACGGTAGTATGCAAGCCCCAGTCTTTGGCACAAAGATCGGCGATGATCTGTACATTGATGGTTTCCTGGTCTCTGTTCCCGATTTGATGGTCCAGGAGCAAGGCCAGCAAGTCAAGCACGTCTTTGTGATTCAGCTCCACAATCTGGGCTTTCGACAGGAAGAGCTCAGCCAGGGGAACGGTCAGCGGCTCAACAGCCAATCGGTCAGCCATAGGCAGTTTATGACACATCTCAAAATCCCCGATGAACACGTCAATTTGCCGCCCTCGTGCTTCGTCGTAATAGAGCTGACGCCGGTCGCCGTTAAGCGTATTAAAAGTCTTGTTTGGGGCGTACCCCATGGCCGGCAGGAAATCGCGCAGTCTTCTGGAATCCGCTTTGCCAGCCACAAAGTCGATGTCAGGCCGCTCGCGTTCCAGGGCACGATGGTTGGCATGGGGACAATGCACCTTGACGGCCAACCCCCCGATCAAGCGCAAAAAGATGTCTTGTTTTTGCGCCTCGGACACGAGGCGCTGCATTTCATATTCGACGTCAGGAAGTGTACGCATAAACTATTTTGTAGAACTCTTGTATAGCCGGAGACTCTTAGAGTTTCCGAAAACCCTAAGAGTCTCCACCAAAGCTACTCTACCGGGATTTCCTGGTAGACCTTGTCAATGTCAATTCCTTCGCGCTTACGGTACGCTCTGAACCCCAAGTAAATCACCAGAGCCAGCAGGTACATGGCCCCCATATAGATGACTGAACTGGTGTTGGTCAGCCCAATGCCATACAGTCCCAAGGGGTCTATGAGCCACTCGTAGAGCAAGAAGAGCAGGAAGGCACCAAAGATGACTCCCGCCACGGTAATAAGTGGAATACCCGCAATCTTGTATTTGGCAATCGGCGAGGCGTTATAAAGATCGGGCTTGGTATAGGGCAGCAGCACTGCAGCGACTGTGGATCCCAGGTAGGTGACGGCGATGACCAGGGTGGAACACAACGTCAGCGACTGGAAGTTGAAGACGTCCCAGGCAAAAAGCGCCGAGACGACCAGGGAGGGGATCACCATCAACAACAACGCATAGATAGGGGTGTTAGTGCGCGCGTCAACTTCGGCCACTTTCTCCGGCAACAGGCGGTCGAAGGCGGCGGCGAAGATAACTCGCGTGGAGCTGAGGAAAACAGTGCCCGACCAGCCAAACCACCACAGGCTCATAGCCAGAATGACCACGAACTGGATAACCCGGCTGGGGGTCATAAAGACGGCTAGCAAGGCAGGGTAAGGCCAGACGGGCAGCGGCGGCACCTGGTCAGTGTAGCCCCAACGATAATTCCACCAGGCCCCGTTGGCGCTCATATAGAAGTCCCAATTGATCGTCTTGGAAATCAGAAGGAAAAAGACAATCCCCAGGCCAACAGTGATGATCAAAGCCCAGGCCATACCCCAGAAGTTGCGCTTGAAATCAGTCGCACCACGCACTTCACCGTAGAGCGTGGCTCCCCAGTTAGGCCACAGGTTGAAGAAAACAATGAATGGCATGGCCAAGAAGATGGGAATCAGCGCGCCGCCTGCCAGCGGAGCTACCGAGCCGGCCTCCTCGCCGGCGGCCAGGGTAGCTTGGTAGAGGCCACTGGCCTGGGCGCCAAAGAGCGCCGCCGATTCTCGCTCTAGCCCGGCCTGGAAGCGGCTTGGACTGCCGAAGAGCAAGAAGGCAAAGACCACCAGCAGGCCAAACACACCGCCCCAAAAACAGAATTTCTGGATGCGCGCGTAGGCCTTCATGCCGATAGCGATGTAAAAAGTCACGAACAGGCAGGTGACCACCGACGCGATAAATAGACCAGGGGACGTCTGGCTAAACCAGAGAGCCAGGTCCCGGGCGCCGAGGATACCCAGCAAGGGAGTGAAGAAGATTTGGCGCAGCATGTCCCCGTAAAGCGGCACCCACAGCCAAAGGATAAACCACCAACCCGTGACAGCCAGCACGAAGCCGACTCCCCCCCCCAGAATACGACTCTGCCACACGTAGTCACCGCCAGCGCGGGGCATCACCGCAATCAAACTGGCGTATACCACCACTTCCAAGATGATGAACAACGCACTGACTATGAGGGTAGGCAGTAATCCGCCCTCCAGGTAATACATCTGGCTAAAGATGTAGAGCCCCAGCGTGATGAGGTTGATAGAGAAAGTTGCATAGATGAAAGCATCAAATACAGACCAAGAACGCACCAGGCCGGTTGCCTTGCGCACAAACAGGGTAGCCTCTTGACCCAATGCCTTTTCCCCCATAGAAGCTTGAGCCATTTCAGTACTCTCCTTTCCTCCTGCTGATAGAAAAACTGAATGTCCTAATAGTCCAAACAGTGCTTAGAACAAATTCTGGACAGGCACAAAGTATCAGAATCCGTTTGGTTCGAACAACCACCTCCTTTCCTAATACCCACCTAAACTAGCCAGTGGTGAGCAGGTAGCTCTTGACCTGGTCGCGTCCCAACTTCACCAGCGCACCCTGTAGCCGGCCCTGCTCATACACGCTGCCCGGATTAATACACAGGGTTCGCCCCAGCCGGCTGGTGCCCTTACTCTCGTGGATGTGTCCAAAGAGGCCCAGCAACGGCTGATATTCCTCGATGACCGCCCGCACCGCATGGCTGCCAACCGGCACCAGCGAATGACCGGCATACTTGGGACGCAGATCCTCGGTCAACTCAGGAGCTCCGTCAAGCGTAGAGTTGTGAGGCGGCACATGGATGTTGAACACACTGTTCCTGACATCCTTGACCTGGGCTATGATCGTTTCATAGCGAACACGGAGCTCGCCTTCTTCCTCTTCGCGAAAAGTGTGCCAGGGGGTGATATTGCTCCAACCAGAGCTGATCATCTCATGGTGTTGGTCCAGTTGGATCACCCGGCCCTCGGCCAGTTGCACATGCTTGGAAGTACGGATCAAGTCATCCAGTTCGAACATGTCGTCGTTGCCAGGTGCCACGTAGCATCGAACGCCAGCGCCCTCTAGCTTCTGGTCGGCGTAAGCCAGCCATTGCTCGGCTATCTTCAAGACCTGTGTGGCAAATAACTCGTCCACCCGCTCCGGCGCAGCACTCAGCTCGGCAATCTCTTCGGGGGTAGTCCGATAGGGATAATATCCCCGACTTCTGATCTTGTTAGCCATCGCCTGTACTTCTTCTTCGCCACGCAGGGCCATCTCTTGCTGTAGCAGGACCGCTCTATAGGTGCTCCCACCCTGATGGATGATCGGCACGATGGCCTTGCCGGTCATATCGCCCCCCAGGACAATGACATCTGCTTCGTAAAACTTGCCGGCGTTGATGAATTTTTTCCAACATATATCTGACCCATGGACGTCGGTCGCAAAGAAGATCGTGGTCAAAATCGTTCTCTCTCCAGTTTGCCAAAAGCCCCCAAAGGTCTCGTGGCCTAAGATACAGGGCCAGGCCAGGTATTCAGGAAGTCCTTGACGTAGGGCACCAGACCGTCTGTGGGGATGGTCTCCACCTCTGCCTGGTGACGGCGTTTCAATTCCACCTGCCCGGTCTTCAGGCCTCGCTCGCCGATCACCACGCGCAGCGGGATGCCCAACAGATCTGCATCGTTGAACTTCACTCCAGCCCGCTCGTCGCGGTCGTCATAGAGCACGTCAACCCCAGCAGCGCCCAGGTCAGCGTACAGCCGCTCGGCAACGGCATCCGCGGCTTCGCTATACTTGCCCAGAGTCATCAAATACACGCCGTAGGGAGCAACAGGCACCGGCCAGACAAGGCCGTGGGCATCGTGATGTGTCTCAGCCACAGCAGCCAGCAATCGGTCAGCGTAAAGCCGGTAATGGCCCATTACTATGGGTTGTGTTTTCCCTGCCTGGTCCAAGTAAGTAGCATTCATAGCCCGGCTGTAGCCATCTCCCTCTTCTGTAATCCCTGCCATCTGAACGCCCTGTTCCACTTCCAGAGCGGCGCCACACTCAGGGCAGGGGTCACCATCCCGGACGAGGGTGATGTCGGCTACGATGGCAGCCTGGTAATCGCGCCCATAGTTCACGTTGAGCGTATGGTAGCCGGGCCGGTTGGCGCCAGCCACCAAGTTAGGCGACTGAGGAATCAGGTCATCTACCACCACAGTCAGCCCTTCTAGCCCCACAGGCGAGCCATAGCCAGGCTCCGCTCCAACGCTCCTGATCTCCGCCTCTGTGGCCGGGCCAACAGTCTTGGCTTTCAGGACGCGCTTCAGCTTAGCCTCGTTCAAGTCCGTATCGCCGCGCACAACAACGAAGATGAAGTCATCTCCTTGCCCCTCCCGGTAGGCCACCAGGAAGAGGGCTTTGGCGGTGCGTGCTTCAGGAATACTCAGGAACCGAGCCAGGTTGGGGATGCTCTTACACTCTGGTGTCTCAACGTCCTCCATGGGCCGCATCGGCTCGGGGGGAGGGGAGGTTTTGCCCGCGCGGACAATATCCTGATCGGCAGCGTAACCACAGTCCCTGCAACGGGCCAACACCTCCCGGCCCGCCTTCGACGGCCAGACCATGCTTCGGGCCTTCACCGCACCCCCTTCCTCCATCTCAGCAGCCACGTTGACGATGGCCAGACCGCAGCCGGCGAATATGCCGGCAAACCTTTCTTGAACAAGGCGCGAAAATTTCTCCAGGTTTGCCTGGTCGGCGTGCAGGCTGTAACCATCCACCACCAGCGTCTCCTGGGCGCCCAATAAGCCCCCCCATGTCCGGCCCTCATCCCGAAACGGCCGCCAGATCTGGTATAGCAAGACAGGTAGCTGCCGGTACGACTGGACGATGTTGCAGGCCATGCTTAAGACGGCCTCTTTGTGGCTGAAGGCCATAACAACCTCACGCTGGCTACGATCCCTGAAATGGACCGGGGGAGTGTCCAACTGGTCCCAACGCCCGGACTCTTGCCACAAAGTAAGCGGCTGGACCATCGGAAAGGTCGCCTCTTGCCCCCCTATGGCATCCATTGATTGACGCACCATGGTCTCAATCTTGCGCCGCGTTTGCGCGCCCAGTGGCAAGAAACTATAATTCCCTGTAGTCAGTGGACGGATAAAGCCGCCGCGCAAGAGGAACTGATAGCCGCTCAGGCTCGCTTCAGTTGGCGCTTCGCGCAGAGTCTGAACGAAGAGCTGTGACATTCGCATCAGGCATCTCCAGGGCGCCTCTGCTTGGCAGGGGAATTTCCATAGTGTTACACAGACCGGCCAATTTGTCAATCGGGCCTGTGTCCGCCGGACGTTGCCTGGACAATGGAAGCCGGCCAGTCAGTGGGGCAAGTCCATGAGGCAGCCAATCGACGGGCAAAACTTTGCCCAGCCGGCCCCAGGTGACCAGCGCCTGCTACCCTTCAAGCACCCCATACATCTGATCCGGCGTGAGGGTGTGCGGGAATCGCCCCCTCAGCATCCGGCGAGCTTCGTAACACACATGACACGCATCGGCATAGCCCTTAGCGTAGGGTAATCCATAGTAACGTATCAGCTCTGCTGGACCGCCCGCAAGCAGGGAACCCACCACGGGATGCGACTCGGGATCATACGTCTGGCAGATCTCGCTCAGCGGCCTGTGAAAGAGGTTGCCTATCGAAATTCCCTGGCAAACGTGCAGATTTCCATAAGGATCCACATGAAGCCGTTCTGGTTCGCGCAGCTCCTCATATGGGCATTCGGCAAACTCTTCCCACGGCCAGCGTTTCGCATTTACAGCGAGCTTTTCGGTCGCCCGCCCGCGATACATGACTCCCGATTCATCGACCGGAAGTTGGCCGATCACCGATTTTGCGTCCTGCGCTTCGACCTCAGCTATGCTGATGATCCCGATGGGAATAGCCAGTTGCTCTGCCGCTCTGCGCGCGTTTTTTGCTTGCTGGCTGAGCTTCTGACTGAAGTGATACAAGTCACTGCTGATCGAAAGGTCCTGGACCAACCCCGCAAAGGGCCTCAGGCATTCCAGGGCATCATCTTCATCGGTTGCCCAGTAACTGTTTGATACGACGCCAACTTGAAAGCCCATACGCGCCGCCTCTCGAACGCCTTTGAGCAAGGCGGCGTAATAGAGGAAGGGCTCTCCACCCTCGAAATAGATCCACTCAACCGTGCCAGAGTCTTTGGCCTGGCGCAAGATGCTCTGGATATTCTGTAGGGTCATTGTCCCGCTTTGCCATGGGCTGCCCCAGGCAAAGCAATGATCGCACTCAAAATTACATTGGTAGGTCACCAGCAGATGCAGGCCCGAGAGTTTCATTACAACACTCCTGATTGACTTATCCCCCGTAACGTATTACTGTGACACATTGAGCTATCCTGATTTACACCACTCAGAGCGGGGATTACCCTATTCCGAACAAATTACATTATAGCCGCATTGTCTTGGCTAGGCCACTCAATGCTTTTTCCCAAAACCTTTAAAAGACACCCTTGCTAGTTCAACCAATAGAGTGTATCATATCGAAATGAATTCGCCGCTTTGACCCCAAAGGAGGAAGGCACCATGCTCGACAAACGCAATCTGTATCGAATGCCGTGGTCTATGAACGACAACCCCATTGCCTGGCTAGAGATTACTGACATCTGCAATATTTATTGCGAGGGATGCTACCGCCAGCGTCTAGCCGGCCACAAGCCGCTGGATCAGGTCAAAGAGGAAATCTTATTCTTCAAGCAATGGCGTAACCCGGACAACGTTTCCATCGCTGGCGGCGAGCCTCTGGTCCACCCCCAAATCGTGGACATTGTGGCCTTCATCGCTGAGAACGGCATCAAACCCATCATTTTGACTAATGCACTGGCCCTCAAGCCAGACATCTTACGGGAACTAAGAGCGGCTGGCCTGGCCGGGTTCACCATCCATATTGACAGCCATCAAAACCGACCTCGCTGGAAAGGCAAGACCGAGGGCGAGTTGAACGAACTGCGCCAGCACTATGCCGATATGGTCGCCGAGGAAGGTGGTATGTATGTGATCTTCAATTCCACCGTATATCCTTCTACCTTTGACCAAATCCCGGAGGTGGTGCGCTGGGGGCAGGCTAACCTCGAGCGGGTGCATGGCCTGGTCTTCATTACCTATCGCACTGGGATTACCGAGACCAGCGTCGCCCATAACGCCTCCGGTCAGGAAGTGGATATGAAACAGCTCAGTTACACCACAGAGCGCTTCGACGAGCATTTTGTCACCTCACCCGAAGTGTACCAGCTCATCAAGGACAACTGCCCTGAATACGAAGCTTCGGGTTACCTGGGAGGAACCATTCTGCATAGCTCTTATAAGTGGCTGATGGGGGCGGTGGTCGGCTCCAAGAAAAAGATGTACGGCTCTATCGGAAAAAAGACGATGGAAGTGGCCCAAACCGGCCATCATTTCTTCACGGGTACCTATCTGGCCTATCTTTCCTGCGCCAAAGTCGGTCCCAAAGTGTTCCTGCTTTCCCCATGGGACAAGACCTTGCGTCAGGCCTGGCGTCACTGGCGCCAGGATGTCCTCCGAAATCCAAGGCGGCTTTTCGACAGCCTCTACGTGCAGACCATCGGCATCATCCAGGCCCCCGACATGCTCCCCGACGGCCGAGCCGACATGTGTGACAGTTGCCCTGATATGACAGTCTACGATGGGAAGTTAATCAATTCCTGCCGCATGGATGAGTATCGACTGTTTGGCGGATTCCTGTCTGTGGTCGAGAAATCAAGGGTCGAAGCCATCAGGGAACCGCTCGGCCAGACGCTGGAAGGGTCGCCGACGAGGTTGGCTGGCGACGGCCGAGGCGATGGCAAAGAATAGGAGATACTTAGGCACATGGGACCGCTGCGCTTCATCAGCAGTATCCTGCGCATCCTGGCCGGGAGGCCCCAAGTACCCCCATCGCTGAAAGATAACCAGTTGCTGAACGTCATCATGAGGCGGCGCAGTGTGCGACGCTTTGCGGATTGCGAGATCCCCGACGATGTCTTCGCCGCTATCCTGGAAGCGGGTCGCCTGGCGCCATCCACGGTTAACCTGCAGACCTGGACCTTCGCAACTTTCAAGGCCGAGACGTGGCGGAACGCCTTCAACCGACCGATCCCTTTCAAAGGGAAACGAGCCGTGATTGTGATGGGTGATACGCATCGGGGTGGGATAGTCCTGGATGTATTCCCGTATAGCCCGCTGGTGGAATACACCATTGCTGTGATGAACGCTTCCCTGGCCGCGATGAATATGAATCTGGCCGCCGAAGCATTGGGCGTATCCTCTGTCATGCTGTCCGAGACAGGGCGAAGCGGCTTTCTGGACGCCGAATACCTCAAGCAGACGCTACAACTCCCAGACGGGGTCATCCCTCTGATGACCATCGTCTTCGGTTACCCCAGAGGAGCATATCCCCCTATGCCACCCAAGCTTCCGCTGCAACAAATATGCTTCGAGGACAAATACCGAGAGGCCGAGCGCACAGTTATGGAGAGCTGGCTATCGCAGATGGTGGCGGGATACAAGGCCAGCTATCCGCTTTCTTCATTTGATGCCCAGTTGCAGCTATATAAGTCGAAAATCAGTCAGGCTGAGGCCAATTTGAAAAATATGATCTTCTACGACGGTGAGGCGCCCTAAGCCCGGGCCGGAAGTATGTCCACGATACGAAAGCGGCAGAGGGAGCTCAGTTCCTCTGCCGCTTTGACGGATACGTTTGGTGGAGATGCCGGGAATCGAACCCGGGTCCAGAAGAGTTCACCACGCACATCTACAAGCTTAGTCAGCGCCAGGGTTGTCGCCCACCGCTTCGTCCGCCGACCGAGTCGGCGGCGGGCCAGCCGATTGTGGGGCCCTCGCCCCCTTTGGCGCACGATATCGACGTCAGCGCGCCGCACTCCGATATTTGCGTCGCCCGTTCGTCACCCCTCGGAGGCGGATGACGACGGACGTGACCGCTAATCAGCGGTCATAGCATCTCCTACGCTACGACTTACGCGGCGAGCGGAAGTGCGTTGTAGGAGCGTGCATTGAAAGCAGGTACTTTCGCGGCACTTGTGATTGTTGCCCGATTTAACGAGGTCAGGCTTCTCGGCTTGCAGTCCGTGCCTACCCTCCCCTGTCGAAACCTGTCATCCCCATTCGCACCTCCACTATAGCACGCATGTTTCAGCTTGTCAAGCTTATTTCTTCACCGGGGGTGCGTCCCCAAGAATGGGGAAGCACAGCGGCGTATCCCCCCAGGTTTGTCCCGATTTTCCAAAAATCTGGGGCGCACCCTATTCACCGATCTCCAAAACCGCGCCCTTGCTGGCGCTGGTGGCCATTTTGGCGTAGCGAGCCAGCCAGCCGGTGAGGCGCCCGGTTTGCCGAGGCTGCCACACACTGCGGCGCCGGGCCAGTTCGTCCTGGGAGAGGCCTACGTGCAACTTGCCGGCATGGATGTCTATTTCGATGATGTCGCCAGTCTGAAGCAAGGCAATGCTTCCCCCCTCGGCCGCTTCGGGGCTGACGTGACCAATACATGCCCCGCGCGTGCCGCCCGAAAAGCGACCATCGGTGATGAGTGCCACCGACGATTCCAGCCCCATGCCGGTGATGTTGCTGGTGGGTGCCAACATCTCTTGCATACCTGGCCCGCCCTTGGGCCCTTCATTGCGAATGACGACCACGTCGCCCGGCTGCACTTCCCCGCTGAGGATGCCAGCGTTAGCCTCGTCATGGCTTTCGTACACCCGCGCCGGACCGCGATGCTGCATCATCTCTGGCAGCACGCCCGCTGTTTTGACCACGGCTCCATCTTGGGCCAGGTTGCCAAACAAGATGGCCAGTCCGCCCGTCTCGCTATAGGGATTGTCCAGGGTACGGATGCAGTCGGAGTCCTGTGTATCACAGCCAGCGATGTTCTGGCCCAAGGTCTTGCCCGTCACCGTCATCTGATCGAGGTGCAAAGTGCCCGGTTTCTTGGCCAACTCCCAGAGAATGGCGCTCACCCCGCCGGCTCGATCCACGTCCTCCATGTGGTAGGTTGACGAGGGGCTAACTTTGCATAGGTTAGGCACACGGGCACTCACCTGGTTGAGGCGCGCCAGCGGATAGTCAACGCCAGCCTCACGGGCCAATGCAATGGTATGCAAGACAGTGTTAGTACTGCCCCCCATCGCCATGTCCAGGGCAAAGGCATTGTCAATCGCCTCGGGTGTGACGATGTCGAGCGGCTTTGCGTCCATCTCGATCAGCGTCATCACCTGCCGAGCAGCAGCACGGGCCAGTTCCTCGCGGCGTGGGTCAGTAGCCAGGATGCTGCCGTTGCCAGGCAAAGCCATCCCCAGCGCTTCGCACAGGCAGTTCATGCTGTTGGCAGTGAAGAGTCCTGAACATGACCCGCATGTCGGGCAGCCAAAATCCTCCAACTCTTTAAGCTGCGCTGCGGAGATAGTCCCCGTTTTATAAGCGCCAACTCCCTGGAAGACGCTGATCAGATCTACTTTTTGACCAGCAGGCGTGCGGCCTGCAGCCATTGGCCCGCCACTGACAAAAATGGTGGGGATGTTGCAACGGACAGCGGCCATCAGCATGCCAGGCACAATTTTATCGCAATTAGGGATGCAGATCATACCATCAAACCAGTGCGCCTTAACCATCGTCTCCACGCTGTCGGCGATCAGTTCGCGGCTAGGTAGACTGTATTTCATGCCGACATGCCCCATCGCAATGCCGTCGTCCACACCGATGGTGTTGAACATAAAGGGCACTCCCCCTGCCTCACGCACTGCCTGGCGCACGACCTCACCAAATTCGTTCAGGTGTACGTGACCGGGAATAATGTCCACGTAGCTATTTGCGATGGCAATAAAAGGTTTGCCCATGTCTTCATCGGTAACACCTGTGGCTTTGAGCAAGCTGCGATGCGGTGCACGCTCAAAGCCCTTCTTGATCATATCACTGCGCATAATACCTCCCCATTATTTACGGTAAATTTACACACAAACTGATCATTTTCTGGTATGATAGAGGCATCAATGAATACTACATGTCAGCTTCATCTCAAGCCTAATTTGCAGTTGGTGCTGTAATAGCCGGCGTTGGCCTCACAGGCGAGCGTCGGAGGAGGGCAGTATTATGCAGCGCTGGACGTTCGCGAGAGTGCCAATTGTCTCATCGGCAGCCTTGTCACTGCCGCCAATGCACACCTGGCCTACGCTGGCCAAGCAAGCCCTCCTCGGTGTGTGTGTCATCCTGTGTATCATTGCCTATATAGTGATGGCAACAGGCATTATTGGCCTGGCAACACTAATCCTGGGAATCTTATAGGAGCACTTGAACCGAGCTTGTTTATTAAGGCCATCAGCCGCATTTCATAAGCTTATCAACGGTACGGCCTGATCATCTGCTATCGGGGATTGCTATAGGGCAGTCCCCGTTTCTTGTGAGAGCTGTTCACCCTGGCGGAAATACGAGTAGTCAGCGGATGTCGGCGTCCCTGTTGACTGTACGCCGCGGAAGCGCCGTCTTGCGATAACGCGCCACGGGCTCGGCATATTTGTTTCGGTCGTAAACTTGCTCGACCATTCTCGAGGTTGTCCAGCCTCCTACGTTGACCACCTGCCACATCGGAGCGCCACCGTCCAGCATATCCGTCACCATGGCCACCCGGAAGCTGTGGGGAGTCACATCACTCTCGATTTTGGCCTCTGCGCAGTACCACTTGACCAACTTCCACAGCGCCACCCCGGACAGGTGTTTTTTGGGATTGACCACCCGATAGGTGGCCTCATGGCCGCGCCCTACCTTGCGAACCTGGCAGAACATCGGGTTATCCGGGTTGGTATCCTGCCCACTCTCTGTGAGCCAATCACGTACCACGTAATCGGTATAGTCTTCCAGGCCAATCTCACGAGCGCTGTTTCCTCTGCCCCGCCTCACTGCCAACGTAGGCATCTCTTCCCTGGCAATCAAATCCCGGACCTTAAGCGCAGCCATCTCGGAACGTAGAAGTCCCGTGTCAAGCCAAAGCCGGAAGAGAGCAAAATCTCGCCCACCCTTCAATCCGGGCTGACTGTCCGCCGTTTCCAGCAAGCGAGCCTGTTCCTCAGGCGTAATTCCAACGTGGTGTTCGTGCGTGACCTGGGGCGTGTGCAGTCGCCCCTTGAGATATTCCAGACGCTCCTGGGGGAAAAGCCCCAGATACGTAGCTTCCGTGAGCAATTCCTTGACTGCTGTCATCCGCCGGGTAATGGTTGCCGGGCTATAGGGCCGACCGGTCTTGTCGCTCACGGCATGCTTGAGGTATTCCAGATAGGCCATAACGTGGGCCGCGTCCAAGCTCTTCCACGCGTGATCCGGCACATTGGCCAGGGGATGAGCGTAGCCACGCGGCTCAAGGCCCAAAAAAGCGGCGAAGGCGCGCAGGTCGTCGGCGTAGGCCTCCTGCGTCCGCCTGGTCGTCTTGCTCATCATCAACCGGTTGTAGACGCTCGCCTGGCCCATTCTCCGCACATTGAGTTCAGTCGCCATGGTAACCATCCTGTAATTAATACCCCGCCGCGGACGATATGATAAGACAATGATCTCATGGCAAAGATTGAGACTGACTTATCAGATTCGCCGGGCGGGGCACCAGGTTATTCTGATTTCAATTAGCGTAGGCTTACCCTGCCACATTTGGGCCAATTTGTCAAGAAAGGAAGTTCAACCCCCTTCGGAAGCGGTGCCTACTCTGACAATGTCGCGTTCCACGTGGCTTGCCTTCCCTAACGCTACAAGCGAGTCCATGCCGCACGGTCTTAACGCCGTACCGCCGGGTCAAAGGCCCGGCTGGAGCGAAACATGACATTGTCAAGCTGCTCAATGCCGGTCACTTGCTGCTCGACTCTATGGCAGCCGCGACCATGTCCCCCATCGCCTGGGTACTCACAGTCGGCTGACCCGGGCTGGCCAGGTCCGCAGTGCGGTATCCGGCCGCCAATACCGCCTCCACTGCCTGCTCCACAGCGGCTGCCTCCTCGGCCAATCTCAAACCAGAACGCAATAACATGGCAACGCTGAGAATGGTGGCCAACGGGTTGGCAATGCCACGCCCGGCGATGTCAGGCGCGGTGCCATGAATTGGTTCATACACCCCTGGCGGCTTGCTCCCCAGCGAAGCTGAAGGCAACATGCCCAGCGAACCGGCCAGCATGGAAGCCTCATCGGAGAGAATGTCGCCGAACATATTCTCGGTGGCGATTACGTCAAAGTCGGCAGGGCGGCGGATGAGGTGCATAGCGCACGCGTCTACCAGCAGGTCTTCGTACTCAACATCAGCATAATCACGAGCCACCTCGTGAGCTACCTCCCGCCACAGTCGAGAGGAGGCCAGCACGTTTGCCTTGTCCACGGAAGTAACCTTTTTGCGACGCTGGCGCGCCAAATCGAAGGCCACCCGCATCAGCCGCTCGATTTCGGCCTCGGTATAACGCAACGTATCGACAGCAGCACGACCGGTTTCGTCATCGGAACGGCCTTGTGGTCGGCCGAAGTAGAGCCCCCCAGTCAGTTCACGCACGATGAGCAGGTCTACCCCTCGCACTACGTCAGCTCTGAGTGGGCTGGCGTCCATCAAAGCCGGGGCGACTGTCACCGGCCGGAGGTTGGCAAACAAGCCCAGCTCTTTTCGCAGCCTCAACAAGCCCTGCTCTGGGCGGACCGGGGCACGCGGGTCGCTCCACTTCGGCCCGCCCACAGCCCCCAATAGCACAGCCTGGCTGGCATCACACACGGCCAGCGACTCGTCAGGCAATGGGTCTCCCATCTCGTCAATGGCAATCCCACCAATCAGCGCCTCAGTGAAGGTGAAGGTATGTCCGAATTGGGCAGCCACGGTTTCCAGGACCTTCCGGCCTTCGGCTACCACTTCAGGCCCGATGCCGTCGCCGGGGAGTAGAGTGATAGTGGTATTCATAGTCATCCTTCATAGGTTATGTGTTTTTACTGGCCGCAATGATACCACTATGTGAACGAAACATCAACTTCCTACCAGCTTGCGACTAGCGGCCTCCTGACGTACAATTACCTGCCTGTACCTGTACCGGTCAAAGCACAGGTGCCTGTACTCTGTGATAGAATAATCCCCTGAGATTGCCTGAATGCCTATCTATCGTATGACCCCATTGGCGCCGGCCTATGTGCTCTTAATTGGCGCTGCGCTTATCTTGATTGTCGGGCCGGCACTGGCACCACATCGTCGCCATGGATTGGCCATGGCCATCAGCGCGCTGGCCGCGCTCAGCCTGTTTTTCGCTGGCAACGGGTACCCCGCCGATGTGGAGTTGGCACGCGTTCCCTGGGCCGCTGGCGCATCGGTGTCTGCTCCGCTGGCTGGGGTAGGCCAGGGTGGCTTGATCGAATGGCTGGGTACACCGGCTCTGGCTGTGCGAGTTGCCCCCTTTGAGCCGTTTGTGTGGGTGCTGATGCTGTCCCTGCTGGCCATTTCTGCGGCTGAACGGGGCGTGGTAAACCAATTATCCCCGCTGGATCAGGCGATGCTCTTTGTACTGACGGCCGTGGCCTGCGGCGTGGTGCTGGCCGGCACGTATTCTACTCTGGCCTTCACCTTGCTCCTCTTCGATGGAACGGCGGCTCTGTTCGCCTTGGCTGCCCACCGGCCCGGTCGGGCCGTTGCGCGACTGTTCCTGGGTGTTCTGTCCAGTACGGCGATAGTCGTGTTGGCTCAGGGAACAGACCATGCCACGGTTCACCCTGTTGAGCTGGGTACTCTCTTCTGCCTGACTACCTGGTTGCGCCTGGGACTCTATCCCCTGGTCGAGTCAGGGGTCTTACTGGGTTCCTTGCCGCCTATGCGCCTGGGATGGAGTGTGGTCAATCTGCTGGTGGGCCTGTACTTGGTTCCGGCTAGTGGTGCCCCGTGGCTAACCTGGCTGATCGGGGCAACGGCCGTGCTCCACGGCGTGCTGGCATGGCTGGAGCCAAGCCGTGAAGGCACATTGGCACACGCCGCTCATGCGCTAGCCGGGGCAATCTTGATGATGGCAGCTGCGGTGGGAGATGGACCAGGTACCGTAGCAGCTTCCATAAGCACATTGGCTGCGCTGGTCGCCTTGGGGTTGACCGCGCCTCAACTTGGGCGCCCGGAAGCGACCCGCCTCCACCACTTGTGGGCCTACCTGCCTCCGCTTCTGGCAACTGCTTCTTTGGTTGGAGTCCCGTTCACGCTGGGCTGGGAGGGGCGTGGTGCTCTTTATCAGGCAGCCTGGGAGTCTGGCGCACCAGGCGTGCTGGCGCTGGCTGTCATCGCTGAGGGGGCTGCGCTGTCGGTGATGTATCGTTACTGGCGGCGCTTGCTGCATGGCTTGCCAACAGAGTCACAGCCAGTGCCGGAACTGGAGACGCAGGCCCCCAAACCAGAAGACATACCACAAAGCGAGAGCCAGGTCTGGCGCCCCCTGGGAGCGACTCTGGCCTGCATACCCTTTCTAGTCCCTGTGCTTGGAGCACGTCTGCTATTAACCATGCTCCCTTCGGCTTCGCCCAGCGCAACTCTGAGTACCTTCCCGCTGAGCGCGTGGTGGGGGCTGGGTGGCTCACTGCTGTGGGCCTTCTTCTTGGGCTATGGACGGCGTCGATTGCTGGCTTCACTCCCAACCTCCCGTCAAACGCTGATGGGCGCGTTGCGCGTTGGCTGGCTGCTGAGGAACCTGGGATACGCCCTGGATGCAGTGGGGCGTGTCTTGCTGCGCATGCGCGCTGTCATCGAGGGAGAGCATTACCTGGGCTGGGCCATCCTGCTGGCGCTGGGATTGGGCCTGGCTATCCTGCTGCGATGAAGAGGTTTGCCATTGCCTTCGTTGTACGAGATTCTTGAGCAACTTGAGTTTATCACCCGCGAATTGGCTATCCTGGGCCTGTTCCTGTCCGGAGCGCTGATGGTATTGGTGCGGGACTGGCGCGCGTCGTTATTGGGTTTGCTGGGGCAATATCTTTTGGCTGGCCTAATCCTGTCACGATTGGTGTTGCCAGAGGTGGCTCTGATCAAAGTCCTGGTCGGCGCGCTCATTTGCCCTATGCTGTATCTAGCAGCACGCCAGGCCGGCTGGGGTAACGGTCGGAGTCTGCTGCCACGCCCGGGACGGCGTGGCATATTCCCAGGTGGGCTGGCCTTTAACCTGCTGGCGGTGACCCTTATGGCCCTACTGGCAGTAACCCTCAGTCGCAGCTATCCTATGCCTGTCATCCCGGCCGATGTGGGCATAGGAAGCTACTGGTTGATTTTGAACGGGCTACTGATCTTGATACTGACCGAGGAAGTGCTGAAGGCAGGACAGGGATTGTTAACGGGGATCATCGGTTTTGAGCTGCTCTACACCCCTCTTGAGCGCAGCCTGGCTCTGGTCTGGATGTGGGCAGTCGTAAATCTGCTGTTAACCCTGGCCATCGCCTACCTGGTGGTGGTGCGGCGCGCTGGCTCGTCGGAAGGTGGCCTGTGATTGATCCCCCCCTGTGGTTGGTGATCTTGCCCATTGTGGCCTCGCCGCTGGTTTACCTGACCCGTCGTTGGGGTGTGGGGGCTCTTTTAGCGACGCTGGTGGCACTTTTGACCGGTATGTTGGCCTGGAGCTTGCCTCCCACCAATCCTATCCGGCTGATGGGCCGGCTTTTCCTTTTGGATCTCCTGACCCAGCACGTGCTGGCGTTGCTCTTCATCATGGCGGCCGTTCTCTTCCTGATTGCCTGGCAATTCCCGCAAGGGAGAGCCTTCTTCCCCTTTACACTGATCCTGCTAGGCTTCTTGGCAGCGGCTGGCATGTCGCGCCACATAGGCATTACGGCACTTATCGCCGCGCTGGCTGCCGTTGTCGGCGTGCCCATCATCCAGGGGGGGCAGACGGGCTCCACTCGGGCCGCCTGGCGCTTCTTGGTTATGTTGCTGCTGGCGCTGCCCTTCTTCCTACTGGCCTCCTGGCGGGTGGATTTGTATCGGGAAGATGTGGAGAACATCATCTACTTGGGACAGGCTGCCGTCTTCCTGGCATTGGGGATGTCACTCTGGTTGGCGGTGGCCCCTTTTCACGGCTGGTTGACAGCGGCGGGCGCGGGGGCGCCTCCCATGGCGGCGGCCCTGATATTGACCGGGTTTCCGCTTCTGGCCCTGATCACCCTTATGCAAGTGCTGTCCGAAACGACTTGGTTCAACTGGCCTGAACAAGCGGGAAGATTGCTCCTAATGGGAGGCCTGGTTTCAGCGGGGACAGGCGGGCTGCTGGCCGCTGTTCAGCGAGGCCTGCGCCCGTTGCTGGGGTATGCTGCCCTGTTCGACTTGGGCTGTCTGTTGGTGGCGCTGGCCATTGGGGGAGAAGGTGGCACGCGAGCCTTCTACGCTGGGCTGGCGATCCGGGGGCTGGGCCTGGGATTGACCAGCGCGGCGACGGCTGCCGTTTGCCACTTGGCCACTGGAGATGGCTTCGCCGCCCTGCGGGGTATAGCCCGTCGTATGCCACTGGCGACCGCTGCCCTCATGATAGGTAGCTTCACCCTGGCTGGCCTCCCGCTGACCGCCAGCTTCTTTCCGCGCTGGCTCCTATTCCAAGATTTAGCCCAGACTGACCCCCGCTGGGTATGGTTGCTGGCGGGGGGAGGCGTTGGCGTAGCAGTAGGTTACCTGCGTGCTCTATACGCAATGTTAGCATCGCCGACCGGCCGGCCCCGCGCCGACCAGACTCCCAAGAAGTGGCCAGCCACGGTTCTCCTGGCGGCATTAGGACTGCTCAGCCTGGGACTGGCTGTCTTTCCTAACCCGCTGCTCGTGGTGGTGGAGCGGTTAATCGCGGCCTACCCACTTCCGGTACTCTAGGCGGCTCACGTATGACAGAGAGAGGAAATCTCAACCATGAATCAAGAGTATTCGCTTCTGGCAGAGTTCAACTACGACCTGGTAGATGTAGAGCGAGGATACGCCAATCGCACCCTGTACGTCAATCTGTCAGATAACACCATCCACAGCAAACCGGTGACCAACACCATGAAAGACATTTTTATCGGTGGGCGTGGATTCGGGCTGTGGTTGCTCTGGGATGGGATCAGGGATGACACCCAGTGGGACGACCCGGAGAACGAGATTGTTATCTCGTCAGGTCCTATCGGCGGTATCACCCAATACCCTGGCTCCGGAAAATCAATCGTGGTCACGGTTTCTCCCACCACCCAGTGCGCTGTAGACAGCAACGTGGGTGGGCATTTCGGACCCTACCTCAAATTCGCGGGCTGGGACGCTATCGAAATACAAGGCAAAGCAGAACGAGATGTCATCGTCTTCGTAGATGGCGTAAAAGGGAAGGTCAGCATTCTTGAGACGCCGATCGAAACAGTCGATACGCACCTTTTGGGGGAAGAGGTGCTGGAACTGTTTGCCGACTCGGAGATGGAAAAGCGCAGCATCTCCTCGGTCACGGCTGGCCTGGGTGCCGACCATACCCTGATCGGGTGTCTCAATGTCAGCCTGTATGACCCCCGCCGCCAGCACATAAGGGTTAAGCAGGCCGGGCGTGGTGGAACCGGCACGGTCTTACGCGACAAGAAGATAAAGGCCTTGGTGGTCAAGTCTCCCCCGGTTAAGGGAGATTCCAACCAACCGGCGGACCTGGAGCGGATCACCAGAGTCGGACGCACCATGAACAAAGAGGTTTACCAGCAAGACCCTCTGCAAAACAGCATGCGCACCAAAGGCACCACCATGCTGGTGGACATCATTGACTACAACGACCTGCTGCCGGTCAATAACTTCCAGTACGGTTCGCACCCCGAGACACCTAAGATCGCCGGTGATTTCTGGGAAAAGCGTTTTGAACAGAATCTCCCTGACGGCTGCTGGTACGGATGTACCGTCTCTTGCTCTCACACGGCAGAGGGATACCTGATTAAGACAGGGCCATACCAGGGACAGAGGTCATACGTAGATGGCCCGGAGTACGAAACCATTGCCGCGGTGGGGTCCAACTGCGGTATTTTCGACCCCGAAGCCATCCTGGAGCTCAACTTCTACTGTGACACCTACGGCATTGACACCATTTCCTTCGGCACCCTGACCGCCTTCATCATGGAGTGCTACGAGGCGGGCATCCTTAACAGGGACAGAACCGGCGGGCTGGAGCTGAACTTCGGCAACGCCGAGTCTTCCATAGAGCTCTTGCACCAGATGGGCCGCGGGCAGGGGTTTGGCAGGACGGCCGGGCTGGGAATCCGACGCATGAAACAGATCTTCGCTGAGAAGTACGCAGCCGATCCCCAGTTTCTGCAAGACATCGGTATGGAAGCCAAAGGCATGGAGTACTCCGAATACATCACCAAGGAATCGCTGGCCCAGCAGGGTGGATACGGTCTGGCCAACAAGGGGGCACAGCACGACGAAGCCTGGCTTATCTTTATGGACATCGTGCACAAGTCGATCCCCAGCTTCGAAGACAAAGCCGAAGCGTTGCACTATTTCCCCATGTTTCGCACCTGGTTTGGGCTGAACGGTCTGTGCAAGCTGCCCTGGAATGATGTGGAGCCAGCTGACAACCGGAAGCTCTATAGCGGCATGGAGGCGGCCAAGGTGCCCGAGCATGTGCAGAATTACGTGGATCTCTTCGTGGGAGTCACCGGCCGCAGCGAGGTCAAGAGCGGTGAAGACCTGGTCCGCATGTCTGAAGCGGTCTACAACTTCCAGCGAGTCTTCAATCTGCGGCTGGGCTTTGGCACGCGAGAGCACGATGCCATCCCTTACCGCTCAGTGGGGCCGGTGACAGCCAGGGAATACGAATCCCGCCAGGAGCGTTACGACAAACAACTCCAGGATCTGGTCGGCTTTGACCCAACCGGCAAGACGACCCAGGAGAAGATGGCTGAACTGAGAAAATATCGCGAGGCGCAGTACGAGAAGCTGGTGGATGCGGTCTACAAACGACGCGGCTGGACATCCCAGGGCGTCCCTACACTGGAGACCCTGAAACGGCTGAAGGTTGACTTCCCAGAGGTCGTGAAGGTGGTACAGCAAGCCAACGGGGAGTAGGAGGCCCCTAGCGACACCCTGTCTCCGGCAGTACCTTGGGCCAGACAAGGCCAGGCTGCTGAATGAGCAGGTCGAAGGGGTAGCGCGGCATCAGCCGGTAGCCGCCGATGGCGGGATTCTGTCCGATGTACTGGCTCACCACGCCGACGACTTGCAGCGGCTGCCCTTCCTCCAGCCAGGGCCGGGTGATGCCGGCATCGCGATCCAGGTAGATCCGAGCCCAGCCAGTGCCATCGTCGATCCAGAAATGGCCGCCTCGCTCAAAATCGACTGCCCATCCACTCAGCAACACCAGTGTGCCCTCATAAGGTTCCACCATGACGCCGGTACCGATGGGCAGCGGAGGAAGCGGGTCGCCAGGCCCCAGGGTGCGCACATCCTGGCGCTCGCTAACCTCGATCTCCAGTTCCCCATAATACATTTGGGTATGGCCGGTGACTTCCCAGCGATCGCCCGGGTTAGACCACAAGCGATGATCCTCTGGCAGGTAAAGCTTGATACCCCCGGTCTCGTCCTGGAGGTAGGCTGTCCGCTCGCTGAAGATGCCGGGCGGCACGGTGATGTGCCCCCGTAGCTTGACCCAACTGTCCCACGCCATACGGCGCGCCTCAAAGATGGAAACCTCGGCCGGGCTGGCGACAGGCAGGGCGCGATTGGGGCCACCGGGAGTGGGGTCACAGCGGTCCTGCCAGCCTCCACTCCCATCCGGCAAGCGGCACAGGCTGGTATCGTAACCAGGGCCATCTGCGTACTGATAGCTGTCGGCCATCGTTCCGTCGGGGCGGTGCAAATACACTGTCTCATTTTCGTTGTTGAGAGCCAGGCCGGTCTGGCGCCGATAAAGGACCAGCCAATCGCCCGGCGCGAGGGTGATGCCCAGCGGAATCACGTGCGTCGAACCCGAGGCGTCCCCTACCTGCCAACCCCCCAGCCCCACGCCAACCCCACCGGCGTTGTATAGTTCAAGCCACTCGTCTCGATAGTCTGCGGTTCCATCCCCATCCCAGTCCACATCAATGGGCGCTGGCAAGATTTCGTTAAGGACCACCGCCTCAGGCAACGGCACACCGTCGGTCCAAAGCGGAGCGGTCTGCGCCACGTCGCCGTCGGCCTGGACAGCACGTGCCCAATAGAAGTGACCCGGCTGGCCAGGGATGGCTACAGTCCACTCGACCGGGGGCGCAGCAAACGTCGCCGAGCTCACGGGCAACGTCCGGTCATAGAGGACGAGGCTAATTGGCTCGCCAGTAGCGTCCAGATCCAGCGCATCAACCGTGAAGGTGAGAGTGCTGGCATTGGAGATGACGCTCCCCATCCAGATCCCGCCACTCCGCAACGTCAGGGCCAGGTTGGAGTCTTCGGTAGCGAAGGCACGCCGAGCACGCAAGGCTTCCAGCAAGTCAGTCTCGGTCAGTGCCGGGGCAACCAGGCCGGTGCGATGGGCAGTGTCAGCACCCCAATAGGCATTCTCGGTATCACTGTTATTGGCCGGCGCCACCTGCCAGCCGGCAGCCAGCGCCTGCATCCACTGCCCTTCAAAGGTGTGGTATTGCGTGTAAAGCTCTGAGCCGTTGCCCACTTCCAGCAGGGCCAGGTAAGGCGCGCTCCCTACATCGTAGGCAAAATCATAGAAATCGCTGGCGGCGAAGGGGTGGTTGAATTCGGCCAGAGCATCAGGCTGGGAGGCCAGCCAGGCGTAGAATTCTGGCAAGGTATCGTAGGCTGCATCGTCGCGGGAGACAAAAGCCCCCGCGTTCAACACAGTCACGTGCCCATCGGCCGTGTGCGTGTACTCGTAGCCACGCAGAGCGACGAATTCACCGGGACTGCTGGCCACAGCCGCTTGCGCGCCAGTGTCGGCCCACTCATCGGCGGTTAGCTGATTACTGTGATCGGCCAGAGCCAGGAAGTGCAAACCATGGGTACGGGCGGCGGCAAAGGCTAACATAGGCGGGCCAGCGCCATCAGAATAACTTGAGTGAGTGTGCAATATGCCCCAATAGGCGCGCATACCGCCGGGCAGGTCGGCGGGGGGAGGAGAACTGGGGGGAGCAGCAGGCAGGGGTGTGACAGTCCCCGGGTTGGGCCCTTTGCGGACGAAATCGGCGGGCATGGAGTTGGTGTCGTAAGGCCAGATTCGTTGCAAGCTATCCGGCTCGGGCGCTCTGGCGTCGGGAGTCACCCCAGCAGCCACGTAGTCGCCGTTGCGGTAGGCGACGCTATCCACTAGCCGGTCGGTTGGGTCCAGCACCAACAGCTCGTCACCATCGTCGGCCAGAGCCCACCCGCCGCTGCCCCAGGCCGTATCCCGGGCCAGGTTCGGAACAGTCAGTGTGTCGGCATAACTGGACCCGCTCACCACCAACTCGTAGTCAGGATAGAAGCCAAAACGGACGGCGAACTGGGCCGCGTTCTTGGCAATGACCAGGCACTCTTCAGGTGCCAGGATTCGACCTTCAGGCAAATAGTACATGCCCTCCCCCCCACCTGGAGTCTCTTCATCGCCAACTTTGAAGCCGGTCAGGTCAACTGGCTCGACTTCAGCGTTGCATACCTCGACGAATTCGTCACCCGAGGTGCTGGGGATGGTCCCGTCGTACAGGAATTCACTGATTAGCAGCTTGGGCGGTGGGGGAAGGGGAGGGCAAGGTACCGCATAGGTGGCTGAGGCATTGTACGCCTGATTGCTGCGCTCCGTTTCGACGAGAATCGTATGTTCACCCTCCAGAACTAGGATGGTCAGGGTCTCTTCCCAGTCGGAGCTGGCCGGCACGAACTCAGACAGGAGGGCTCCATCCCAGTAAATGAGGATGTTGCCCCGATCCAGTGGCCAGTTGAATCCCGTGACTATGATGCTGGAGAGGCCGGAGGTATCCTGGCAGCTTGGCTCCACGCTGATGGTCTCAGCGGTGGGGGGCAGAGGCTGTACTGTGACGAAGGCTTCCAGGCCATAGCCCTGCACGACCACGGTATGGTCCACGGTGAGGCCGTCTGGGGCCACCCCACTCAGATCAAATGTAAAGGCACCGCCTCCATCGGCTGTCGTCTCCAGGTCGATGGTGCCGCTCGGGTCGTCTATATCCAGCAGGCGCAAGGTGGCGCCCGGCATGGCCTGACCGGTGACAACCACCTCGCCTTCATAGATGGGCTCATCAATGACGATGGGCACAGGCGGAACGCCGCCGGCCGAATTAGGTTGCCCTGGAGTGCCGTTGAGGGGAGTCCCGTCAGCATCGGAGCCATTGCGAACTGTCCCATTGTTGCTGGCCCAATTGATGGCTGAATCGGGAGCCAGGGGATCAACGCGCTCCATCGAATAGTAGTCTGGGCCGCCACTGCCAGCCGGCCAGGGGCCAGCTGCCAGGTTAGCTGTGTCAATCAGAGTGCCGTCAGGGGCCAGCAGCTGCAACGATTCGCCACCGTTATCCAGAGCGCCGGTGTAGATGAGGTCGGCGGGTACATCAGAGATAGTGCCCTCGTCGCTACGTTCGAGGAGGAAGTAACCGTCCGGGGGTATCACGCCGGTGAGACTGATGACCGGCGTTCCGTCCAGGCTAATCAGACTCCAGCCAGTCAGGGTGATCGGCTGGGCGGTGGTGTTGTAGAGCTCAATCCATTCGTCGGCGCTGCTGGCAGCGGTACCTCCCCAGGCAACCTCATTGATGACCACGTCACCGGGGTTAGCCGGCAGCGATTGGGCCGTCAGGTTGAAGGGGAAAACCAACAGAAACAGACAAAACGCGAGCAGAGCAACGCCTACAGGCCATAGCTTGCGGGAGAGTGTCCAGTACATAGCGCCCCCCTCGTACCTGAAAGGCAGCCAGAGGCTGACAGCGAGAGAAACAGTCTGGGGCTAGTAACGT
>CP070811.1:286070-292118 GCA_020343875.1 Anaerolineales bacterium
ATGGCGATCAGTCCGGCTATCGCTATATTGGTCGTCGCACCCTTGCTGTTCCTATTCGGCATGATCCTATACCGCGTCCTGTTTGAGCGAGTTGTGATTGGAAGCACGGAACTGGTGCCCCAGTTGTCGCTGACGGTGGGGATTTCCTTCACCCTGGTTACTATATCGCAGTGGATCTTTTCGCCGAACCACCGCGCCATCACAGTCCCCTGGACCACTACCTATTACGATCTGGGTGCGGTCTTCATCAGTCAGGCACAATTGATCGCCTTCGGCGTATCACTGGCGGTCTCGCTTCTGCTATGGCTCTTTCTTGGCCGCACCGACTTTGGGCGTGCCATGCGGGCCATGGTGGATGATCGAGACGTGGCCCAAATGATGGGCGTTAACAGCCGCAAGATCTACACCTTTGCCGTCGGGACATCGGCCGCTCTAGCCGGGGTGGGTGGCGCCATCCTGATGACATATTACACGGTCTTCCCCCACGTCGGACTGCAGTTCCTGCCACTCTCCTTTGTGGCGGTGGTGATGGGGGGGATGGGTAATGTGTTGGGCGCTTTCGTGGGGGGCATCGTTGTGGGCGTTGTCCAACAGATGACGGGCGTGTATGTATCCTACCAGTTACAGAACGCCGGATTAATGGTGGTGTTTATCCTCATTCTTCTCGTCCGGCCTTCCGGTCTGTTCGGAAAGGAAGGCGTACTATGAGCAAAGACCGTGACTTACTAGCCGCGTTTTTGCTGCTGCTGGTATTGGCCTCACTGCCCTGGTGGGCCCTCAAGAACTCCTATACCATGGGGATCGTGATCAATGCGCTGGCCTTTGTTTCGCTCGGCCTGGCGTGGAACATCATCTCCGGGTTTGGCGGTCAGCTGTCTATGGGACACGCCGCCTTCTATGGCCTGGGCGGCTACACCAGCGCCCTGCTGCTGACCCGCCTGGGCATCACGCCCTGGGTCGGCATGGTACCCGGCATGGTCATGGCCGTCTTTGCCGGTCTGATCTTGGGGTATCCCTCCTTCCGCCTGAGCGGAGTCTACTTCAAGCTAGTGACCTTTACCTTCGGGCTGATCCTTGAGATTGTAGCCCGCTCCTGGATAAACCTCACCGAAGGCGACCCGGGGGTGAAGATTCCGCTGCTGGGCAACGCTCCAGCCATGTACCAGTTTGACTCGGCCTGGCCGTACTATTACATCATCTTGGGGCTAGCCGCCCTGTATTTCTTGATTAGTCGCTGGGTACTGCGCAGTCGGTTCGGCTTCTACCTGCAGGCCCTGCGGGATGACCAGGTGGCAGCAGAGACTCTGGGCATCAACTCGCTACGCATGAAGCTGACCGGGTTCGCGCTAAGCGCCGCGATGGCGGCCCTGGTAGGCACGTTTGTTACTCAGTACCTTCTATTCATTGACCCGGCCAGTGGTTTCGGCATGTTCACCTCCGTTAAGATCGCTTTGGTAGCTATTGTGGGCGGGACGGGTGCACTGTGGGGGCCTGTCATCGGCGGGCTGTTCCTGATCCCCTTGGCTGAGTTGGCCAACGCACAGTTCTCCAACATCACCGGCGTGGATGTGGTGCTCTACAGCGCAGTGCTGATCCTGACCGCTATGTTCCTGCCCCGTGGCTTGGTAAGCATTCCGGATCTGCTACGCGTACGGAGAGCGCCCCAGGTGGCGCCGGAAGAGCAACCGCTACCAGAACAGAAGTCGAGACTATCTGGCGAGCTGGGTCTCACAGAGGCCAATCCGAAAGCCGAGTAGTCCTCAGTCTTACGCCAGGCGCTTCTATGTGGCTGCACCAGGCTTGGGTGAGTCCCGCAAGCCAGAAGCGGCACAAGGCTGGCCATGCTGAGGTACTCTGAGAGTAATCTGCTCAAGGAGGGTATATGACCACCATTCTGGAGGTCAAGGAACTGAACAAAGCGTTTGGAGGTTTGCAGGCGGTGCGCAATGTCTCCTTCGCTGTGGAGGAGGGGGATATTGTGGGTTTAATCGGCCCCAATGGAGCCGGAAAAACCACCCTCTTTAACTTGATCAGTGGGGTAGAGCAGCAAACGTCCGGCCAGGTTCGATTCTGCGATCATGACGTGTCCGGCTGGAGGCCTCACAGGATCGCGGCCCTGGGCATTTGCCGAACCTTCCAGACTGTGCGGCTTTTCCCGGGCATGACCGTGTTGGCCAACGCCATGGTGGGCGCCTTTCTGCACACCAGCGTGCCGGCAGAAGCTGAGGCGCGTGCCGAAGAGGCCCTTAAGCTGGTAGAGTTGTACCCAGATCGGCACCGCCCCACGCGTAGCCTGACGCTGGTCGATCGCAAGCGGCTGGAAATGGCGCGAGCGTTGTGCACCAACCCCAAGCTGCTGCTACTGGACGAGGTGATGGCCGGACTCAACCCGCAGGAGATTACGGTAGCCCTGGATGTGATCCGCCGCCTCTCGGAAACCGGACTGACCTTAATAGTGGTCGAGCACCTGCTCAAGGTAATCATGCAGTTAAGCCATCGTGTTCTGGTTATGGACTATGGTTTGCTCATCGCCGATGGTCCCCCAGAAGTGGTGCGCCGGGATCCGAAGGTCATCAAGGCTTACATTGGTGGGACAGAGGAAAGCTATAATGCTTGAAATACGCGATCTTGAAGTCGGTTATGGTGATATCCAAGCACTGTTCGGGGTCTCTTTTATGGTCGAAGAGGGCTCGATCATGGCCGTTTTGGGACCCAATGGCGCTGGCAAGTCCACCCTGTTGAAGACTATCTCCGGGCTGTTGCGGCCCAAGGCAGGTGAAATCCTGTTCGAAGGCAAACCGCTGACCGGCCTGCACCCTTACGATATTGCGGAACTGGGCATTGCCCATGTGCCTGAGGGGCGCCGTGTGTTCCCCAGCCTTACTGTAGAAGAGAACCTGATCGTGGGTAGCGTCGCTAAGCGGGCTCGGCAGCACCGGGCTGCGTCGATGGCAGAAGTGTACGAACTTTTCCCCCGCCTAAAGGAACGTCGCACTCAGGGTGCAGGAAGCCTGAGCGGAGGCGAGCAGCAAATGTTAGCCATCGGTCGGGCCATGATGTTGCGCCCCCGACTGCTGATTCTGGATGAACCATCCCTGGGCCTGGCCCCAATTCTGGTGGAGAACGTGTTCGAAAAGATCCGCGAGATCAGACAGAAGGGCATCACTATGCTGCTCGTGGAGCAAAATGCAGCCGTCTGCCTGGCTACGACGCAAGAAGGTTGTGTGTTAGAGCAGGGCCGGATCGTCGTCCGTGGCACCCGGGAGCAACTTCTGGACAGCCGTCTTGTGCAAGAAGCCTACCTCGGGGTCTAGCATGACGGCGCTGCACAGTGCGGGCGAGAACCCTCTTGCCTCTCGGTTGGCGAGCTGGACTTCTGGGTTGCGGCTTGCACAAGTTCCCCCCGACGTCAAAGAGGCAGCAGTACGTGCCTTCATTGACACCAGCGGCGTCATCCTGGCAGGTGCAACCGATGATATTGCACCCGTGATGCGGGACTGGGTGGCGCAGCGACCAAGGCCCGGCGGCGCACTTGTACCCCCTTATGGGCTGACCACGGATCCAGAGACGGCTGGCCTGGCCATCGGGACGCTGGCCCACGCGCTAGATTTCGATGATATCCACCCCTCTATGTTGGGGCATCCCTCGGCAACTTTGGTGTCGGTTATCCTCGCATTGGGTTCCACCCTCCAACTGACCGGCGAGCAAGCCATTGTAGCCTACGTCGCTGGCGCCGAACTGGCTGCTCAACTGGGCCGGGCCACGGCCGCCCTGCAGTACCGGCGTGGGTGGCATACGACTTCCACCATCGGGGCGCTCGCAGCAACGGCAACGGCAGCCAGCTTGTTGGCCCTGGATGCGGACACCACGGCTCACGCGTTGGGACTGGCAGCCTCCGGGGCAGCCGGCGTTCGAGCCAACTTTGGCTCAAACGCGAAACCTTTGCACGTAGGGCATGCGGCTGCCTGCGGAGTGAGTGCAGCCTTGTTGGCACGTGCCGGCCTGCGGTCGTCTCCCAACGCATTGGATGGGCCATTGGGCTATCTGGAAAGCTTCGCCGGCGACCGGGCGGCAGGTGCCACAGTTCCGCCCAGGCTGGGTAAACTTTGGGAGCTATCTGATCCGGGCCTGCAAATCAAATTGTATGCTTGCTGCGGCGCCACCCATCGTCCCATTGATGCCCTGCTGGAACTGGTGCAGGCCGAGCGATTGGTGGCCGAAGAGGTGGAGTTGGTTACCGCCCTGGTAGACCCCTTGGTACCCACTCTGCTGGTGTATCCGCAGCCCGCCAGCGTGGCAGAAGCGCGTTTCTCGCTTCAGCATTGCCTGGCCGCCGTGCTGGCTGATGGGTATCTGGGGTTGACCCACTTCACACCGGATGCCTTGGCGCGTGCTGACCTGCAAGAGCTAGGCCGCCGCGTACGGATTGAGATTCATCCTGAATTGGTCGATCATAAAGGGGAACTCGCCTTTGCCGAGATCCAGGTGGTGACCCGGGCGGGGGCGCGCTTGACATGCCGCGTGGACCACCCACGTGGGAGTCGTCAGCGCCCCCTCACCCAGCACGAGCTGGAGCAGAAGTTCTTCGATTGTGCTCGGCTGTATCACCCAGACTACGACTGGGCCCCAGCTTTGCAGGCCCTATACGACTTCCGCTCGAACGGCAGCGTGGCAACATGGTTGGAGAAGCTTACAGTTACAGCTGACTGAGGGAGTGCACCCAGATTGCCTGATTTACACATCAACCAACTACGACTGCACTACCTGGCCGAAGGGAGTGGTCCTGCGGTCATTCTTCTGCACGAACTCGGTGGTTCCACCCAAACCTGGATGGATCTCCAGCCGTCTCTCGCCGCTGCCGGCTTCCGAGCCGTGGCGTTGGATCTGCGGGGAGCGGGCCAGAGTGAAGTGCCTGCTGGCCCTTACTCTCTGCACGATCTGGCGCTCGATGTCCTGGCGGCCATGGATGCCCTCAACATATCCCCAGCCTTCTTAGTGGGCGTGGCAGTTGGCGGCCTGGTGGCCTTACAGGTGGCTGTTTCTGCAAAGGAACGCGTGCTGGGGCTGGTGCTATTGGACACGCCCCTGCAGGTGCCGCCGTCGGTAGCCAAGTATAGCCAGCAACGAACGGAGGTCATCCTGAAAGAGGGGATGGCAGCCGTGGTCGATCTCTCCATCTCCCGCAGCTTCCCTCCGCAAGTGGCGGCTGGCTGCCCCGAAGCCGTATCCGCCTATCGGGCTCGTTTTCTAGAGAACGACCCGCGCGGTTACGCCTTTGCCTCGCTGGCTGTATTGGAAGCAGATTTCCGGGCCACCGCCTCAGACATTGACGTGCCAGCACTAGTATTGGTAGGAGAACACGACTTGCTGTTTCCCCCGGAGCAAGTTCGGGCCTTGGCCATGGCGTTGCCTCAAGCGACCTACCACGTGATCCAGGGCGCTGGACATTTCCCTCCCCTCCAGAAGCCCGGCCAGGTACGTGACCAGGTTCTGCGTTTCCTGAGCCGCTGCGTGGAAGAAGGAGGCGAAGGCCGGTGAGAGCCGTACGCATACATGGCAACGGTGGGCCGGAGGTGCTGCAATATGAGCAGGCGCCTGACCCTCAGCCTGGGCCGGGGGAAGTGCTGGTCCGGATACGGGCGGCGTCGGTCAATTACCGTGACCTGCGCAGCCGTAGCGAACGTGCCTTGCCATTTCCCTACATCCTGGGCTGTGACATTGCCGGAGAGGTCACCCATGCTCCGGGCGACACCTCTCTCCAGCCTGGCCAACCGGTCGTGCTCTACCCTATGAGCTCATGCGGTCGTTGCCACTATTGTCGCTCCGGGCAGCCTAACCTCTGCTCTGAGGCGAGCATTGCTGACGGTGGCTACGCCGAGTGGGCGGTTGCCCCTGCCTCCCGCGTGATACCAATCCCGACGGGCATGGATTGGGAGCTGGCGGCTTGCCTGCCGGTGGCCTACACCACTGCCTGGCACATGCTGATGCAACGAGCCAGCTTACGCCCGGGCGAGACGGTGTTGGTCTTGGGAGCGTCAGGCGGCGTCG
>CP070811.1:292218-305283 GCA_020343875.1 Anaerolineales bacterium
GCCATCCACGTGGCCACCATTGAGCGCGTAGGCCAGGAGCTCACACGTATGGAAGTCCCCGTAGAAATGATCGGAGTTCACAGCGGGCTGCTCGACGCCATGTTCGATTGCGATGGGGTAAGGTTCTTTCTGGCGGATGTTGATAATCTCAGCCTATCAGAGGTTCGAATAGCTGGCAGGCTGGTGGCAAGCTGTAACGAGAAGTTGTCAAAACAGCTACAGACGATTGAGCAGCATATGAGGTAGGAATTTGTTGAAAGCAAGAGGTAAATGTAATATATCCCTAGGGTGCCCATAGCCTGGATGGGGATTTGAACAACCTGCGGCGCCTGTTTGCACTGAGCGTAGCCTATCTCACACTCGCCGATTTCTACCAGAACCGAGCACCAGGCACCCCAATGAAGATGCAGATTAGAGAAGCGCAAACCAGTGACGCCAATTCCATCACCTGCATCCTGCGGGAGCTGGGCTGGTTTGACCACTTGAGCTCAGAGGCGGTTGAGACGACTCAGCAGCGAATAGCTAGCCACCTGCGACTCTGCCGGGCAGACAGCAGTCATTCCGTCTACGTTGCGGAAAACTCGGCTGGTGACGTGGTGGGCTACGGTGCAGTACACTGGATGCCAACCCTGTTTCTAGCGGGCCCAGAAGGCTACGTATCGGAGTTGTTTGTCAAGGAATCGGCGCGTGGGCAAGGAGCGGGCACCCAATTGCTGGAAGCCATGGCAGCGGAAGCGAGCAAGCGTGGGTGCTCGAGGCTGGTGGTGCTGAACTTGCGCAATCGCGAGTCCTATCAGCGGGACTTTTACAAGAAGTGCGGTTGGGAAGAGCGACCAAGTGCCGTGAATTTCATCCGTCGACTGTCGTCGTAGAATCGTTAGATCAGGAGCCAGACGATGCCTCCAACCCCAATCTCCATGACTGAAGATCGCTTCCTGAGCGGTTTCACCTGGCCGGATTTTGTGGCTCACATGAGGGTGAACCAAAAACGCGTGAGCCAGCTTTTTGACGAGATTATACTTACCCAGGATGACCGGCAGGGCTTCGCCGAAGCCATTACCGGCCATGACGGACAAGTGCATATCGTGGCCTTGGTCGAAGACTGGTGTGGCGACGTGGCGGTGATCTTGCCGCTCGTCGCTCGCCTGGCAACTGAGGTGGCTGGCATAAGCCTGCGCCTCTTTGTCCGCTCGGACAATCCAGATCTGGCGCGGGCCTACGCTGAGGTCGGCATCACCAGCATCCCGGTTCTCTCCTTCTTCAACAGCGATTGGCATGAAGTAGGACGTTGGGTGGAACGCTCGGCAGCCGCTCACCGTCAGGTAGCAGACTGGAACGCAGCACACCCGCAAATAGAGACGCTGCGCCGCTCCGACCAGCCCCAGGATCGAAGCGCGTATAGGGCCCTTATGAAGGAGCGGCTTATTGAGATGATGGGCTGGTACCGGGATGGTCTATGGCAGGCAACGCTGGCGGAACTTAAGTCGGAGCTGAGCGGATAGCTTAAATTGAAGGAGGGGCGCAACCCGATGAAAGGCGGCACCCTTTCCCGCAAGGGTAGCTCCACATTAAGCCCTGGCTCTCAGGCAAGGCGAAGAAGAATTCTTATATGTGCGGTAGAAAAACCCGTCCCACGGGCTCATCAGGATTAAGTGCGTAGCTCCCCTCGCAACAGGGGAGTGCCTCTTTCTGGGAAAGGGGTTACCTATCAGACTTGTTGACCGGCTTGCCTTCTATTGCGGTTTGTGCCACTCAAGGACGGCATATACGTCTACTGGTTCGGCGCGACCCTTGACGTTGATCGGCCCCAAGCTCTTGAGCACCAAGTCATCCCGGCCCTTCAGGGCTTCGGCAGTAGGCCCGTTGATCAAAACCGGGGAATCCGGATACTGCTTGGTAAGTGTCTCCAGGCGTGCCGCGACATTGACCGTGTCGCCGATAACCGTATACATGAGCCTTTCGAGAGAGCCGATTTGGCCAGCCACAGCCTCGCCTGTACTGATGCCAACCCCGTTGTCAATAGGCGCCTCGCCGCGTGCCACGCGGCGCTGATTGAGTTCAGCCAGTCGCTCTCGCATGGTCAGTGCCGCAGCCACCGCCCGCCACTCTTTGTCCGGCTGATCAACCGGCGCACCAAAGATGGCCACGATTGCGTCGCCGATGAAATTATTGATATAGCCGCCCCAGGGCCGGATCGCATCCGTCATCTCGGACAGGTATTCATTGAGCAGAGTGACTACCTGCTCTGGGCTCATCTGCTCCGATATGGTTGAGAAGCTGCGAATATCAGAGAAGAGCACAGCTACCCAGAGCGTCTCACCACCCAATTGCAGCTGACCGCGGAGTAATTTCTCACGAACTTCGGGGGAGACGACGCGGCCGAAGATGTCGCGCTCACGCTCCCGCTCGCGCAGGCCGGCCGTCATCATGTTGAAGGCACGCGCCAGCACCCCCACCTCGTCACGCGAGCGGACGTCCACGCCGGCTGTCAGGTCACCCTCCTGAACCCGCTGCGCCATGCGGCTGAGTTCGATGAGTGGCCCAGTGATACCACCGGAGATGAAAATGGCTCCGAAAAGAGCGACGACGGCAACCAAACTGATGACGCCGCCAAACAGACCGCCCAGCAAAGTCGGCAAACGCTCGAACTCACGCCCCGTTTCAATCAGGCTGACCAGCACTTGCAAGGCGCGGCTTTCCGGCTGAGCCACGGTGACTCCCCAACTAAATCCCTCGAAGCCAGACAGCTGGGCGGGCGCATCATAAAAATCGCTGCTACTGGTGTGCGCGTAGCCCACGATCTCACGCTGGCCTTCATTCTCCACCAAGACAAAGCCAGCGCCCTCAAGCCCGGGTTTGGCCTGCAGTGCTTCGAGGGCGGGTATATAGTTCTGCCTGACCACGTTGCTGGTATCACTGAGAACCTGGCTATGCTCTGAGGCAGTGTCGGCAACCAACCGCCCGTCCGTGGTGAACACACGAATATCAGCACCCAGACTGGTTGCTTTTTGAGCCAGACTACGCTGCAAGTCCGACAAGCGCACCAGGGCACGTATGACCCCCAGAACCTGCTTGGTATCAGGGTCGATGACAGGCAAGGCGATGCCAATTACCGGCAGGTTGGCAGTGGGGTCAAGATGAACGTCAGTGATACCGATGCCAGCCACATCCTGGGTACGGGCGGCCTGCCACCAGTCCTGGTCGCTATGCGCTACTTGCTCCACAGGCCGCGTGATCAGCACATTGACGCCGCCGGCTTCGGTGACCACAATCTCCACAAATGGTGTCTCGGGTCGCTCAGTCTGCTGGAACACAAACGACAAAGCGGGCGAGAAGAATGTCTGGTCGATAGGGACAAACAGAAGACCCTGGAGCTGGGCCTTGATGTTATCCGGAGGCAGCCCGGTCAAACCCGCCTGCTGCGCAGCGAGTGTCCCCTGTCGGGCCGCCTCGATCACGACTCCCTCCTCGCTCCAGCGCCGCACGTCGGTGATACGCTCCAGCAGGTAGCCATCAATGTCGGCACCGGTGTCGGCAGCAGCGGCGGTGAGGTTGCGCCCGACCACATCAGCACGCAGAGAGTTCTCCGTCTCGCGCAAGCGGTCTGAGAAGCTGCCCAACTGGGTGAAGGTCGCCCTTAAAACAATCACGCTGACGACGACCAGTGGTCCCAGGCTAAGCAAGAGCATAAAGGCGCCAATCTTGTAGCGGAGGCTTGAACGAAGCTTTTCCATACTATCCTAGGGGCCAACGCTGAAGCTGATTGCGCTTTGTGCGGCTTGATACAGGCTGGCTATGGGGCCAGTTTTAAGCTGGTCAGCCAGGGTTTTTAACTCTCCAAGTTGTGATGCCGCAACCATCATATCTTGGATGGCCAGGATTTCCAGACACTTGTCCTGGATGGCAGCGCTTTGGGCCTGAACATCAGCTGAAGCGCTGGTAACCGGCGCCTGCGCGGCAAGCAACCGGGCCATCTGGCCCGAGTAGCCAATCACGCCAAAGCCATCACCGGGGTTCTCTGCTACCCCGTTTCCATCGTAATCGCCAAAACGGGGCCCGGCGGCGCCTTCCAGGATGTTGATCACGTGCTCCAGGTGGACACGCATCTCTGGTAGGGCACCGATGGCAGCCGCATTGGCGGCGTTTTGCACATGCTGGACAGCCACGTCAGTCTGCGCCTTGAGGCCCAGGGCAAAAGCCGTGTTGAGGGGCGTGCCTGGTTCACCCTCGTTTCGGACAAACAAGCGGCGTGCGGCTGCCAGCGACTCACCTTCCAGTGACCCAGCCAAGACAACCTCACCGGTTGGGCTGGGGCTGCCCGCGGTTGGCTCAAGGGTAAGCTGGAAGCGCGCATAACGACTCAACAGGTTCTCACTACCGGGTGAATTCCATTCAAGACTGAGGCTGCCATCCGGATTGAGATTGAGCACACCCAGGCTGGTTGTCGTACCATCGTCACCGACCAACCAACCCTGGTACGCCTGACCATCTGGTGGCCTGGGAACGTGGTTCAGGTTGAGAATGAATTGATCGGCCACAGCCAGATTATCTCGAAAGCCAGCTGTACCCCCGGCCCGAGGTGCGGGAGTTGGTGGGGTAGTGGGCGTAGCCGCCGTGGTTGCCGTGGCTGTAGGCGGAGCGGGGGTCGGCGTGGAGGCGGGCAGATCAACCTGCTCAGTCTCAGCGGTTGGAGAGGGTGCGGCAGAGTCCGTAGGCGCAAGCGTCGCGGTCGACTCAAGCGTAGGGGTGGGCACAGGGGTCTGCGACGGCTCCGGCGTAGCAGTCAGCGTGACAGGCTGCGTCGGCTCGAGCTCAGGGCTGGCCTGGGGAGGAGCCGATGCTTCCGGTGCAGGTCCGCAGGAAACGACCGACAGGCATAAAATCAAGAGGATAAGGATTGGGTATTTCAAGTCTCACCCCACTAAATCAGAGAAAAAAGGCCTGCTTAACTGATAAATATACCCCAACTTAGACGACTTGACAATTCTTGGGGGCTTTGCGGGTGCGTCCAGGATTCTAGGAAATCCGCGCAAACTAGGGGGATTTCCTCCCAAAATCTCGGACAGACCTGGGCTTTGCTTCTGGCTTTGGAAAGCCATTGCAACGGTAAAAAGATCAGGGCCTCACTTCAAGCAGGGCCTCGATGCGGGCCACCAGTTGGGCTGTCACCTGGGCCAGGTCGCCTTCCACGGTGGCTCCGGCCGCTGAGGGGTGGCCGCCCCCACCCAGCTGAGCTGCCAAGCCATTCACGGCCACACTTCCGTCGCTACGCAGGCTGATCTTAACCCGCCCCTTGGCCGTTCCCACGCACAGCAAGCTGACGC
This sequence comes from Anaerolineales bacterium, assembly GCA_020343875.1. Lineage (GTDB taxonomy): Bacteria > Chloroflexota > Anaerolineae > 4572-78 > NAK82. The sequence continues at coordinate 297,543 of CP070811.1, forward strand.
GCACACCGCCGATTTGCATGGCCAGGCCAGGGAAACCATCTAAGTCAGCCGCGCTCACGCCAAAAGCTTTGAGAGTGGCTTGATCGAGCGCACACCAGGCCACTTGGCCATTCCCTCCAACCTGCAATGAATTCAGGACGTATCCCTTAAGCCTTACCAGCTGCAACGGGTGCTGCTCGTAGACCTCCTTGTACAATTGCGTGGGATCGACGCCCGCCTCGATCAGTCTGGCCGCGATCTGATGCGTATGGAGGTTGGTCTTGGGGAAACGGAATGAGCCAGTGTCGGTGAGGATGCCCAGGTAGAGCCATCTGGCGATAGAAGGTGTCAACACACCACCAGCGTGAGTGATTAGGTCAAAGATCAGTTCGGCAGTTGCGGCCGCGGCAGGGTTCACGACCGTCAGATGTGCAAAGTCGGCTGGATCCGGGTGGTGATCAATGCAGATAGCCGTCGCCCGGTCCTGCAGGCTTTCTGCCCGGGCTGCCAACGCCCGGCCAATACGCCCGACCCGCTCCCAGCCATCGGAGGCATCCAGCACGAAAATCACTTCTGCCCGCTGGATCTTACTCTGGTGACGACTGGGGCTGAAGGTTCGCAGGCGACGCTCCGGATCGACGAAGCGAAGGCTACGGGGCACTGAGTCGCTATTCAAAATGGAGACCTCTTTGCCCAGCGACCGCAGATACTCGTCCAAGGCAAGCTCAGAGCCCAGCGCATCCAGATCGAGGTTGGCGTGTGTGGTGAGGATAAAGTGCTGCTGCTTACTTACAACGCGAATGATTTCGGACCACATACTCAGATTTTGCCTTGACTAGGCAGAATTGTCAACTCTCTTGACATGTGAGGGGGGTTGGGATATAATTCTGGGTAACAACTTGACAGAATACCAAGCTCTGACCAATGAACGCAGTGTCATATTGAGACCCCTGGACTTCGATGCCCTCCCGGTGATGCATGAGAGCGGGCCGGGAAAGGGTACCTGGGGTAAGTCATTGAGGAGGCTGTGGTGAGTACGCCAGAACTGGAAGCCCTTTTGGAACAAGCGATTGCCCATGTCAACGATGGGGAATTGGACGAGGGACGGGCTCTGCTGGAGCGCGTGCTGGAAGAGAACCCCCAAAACGACCGAGCATGGGTGTGGCTGAGCGGCTGTGTAGAGGATCCGAGGCAACGTGAGATCTGCCTTGGCCAGGCTCTGAGGGTCAACCCTGACAACCAGGCGGCTCTCGACGGGATGCGAGTACTGGCGGGTGAGTTGGTGCAGGCATCGAAGGTGACGCCTTCCCTACTCGAGAGCCGACTATCCGCTATTGGCATGGGCGACCAGCGCATGCCCGCTCGTCCCCCCTCCGCCCCCGCACCCCCCTCGCCTGAAGCGGAGGCTATCTCAGAGGAAGAACCGGCCGAGTTTGAGTATGTTGGGCAACCAGAAACCGCTGAGACCGGCAAGCGGCCTGGAGGACGACGCGTCCTGCTGCTGGTGGCAGCTGTGCTGCTCCTCTTTGTGCTTGTTTGTGCCTTGGTCGCCACTCAGGTTCTTCCTGGGCTACTGGGCGCACCCTGAGAGCAACCCATTCATATCATTAGGGCTTTCTCAATCTGCCGTCAGCCGGCGGGCTGGTAGCCTCTTGACCAGAGCATGCAAGGGTGTTTCTTACCAGTCACCACAGACAAAGCCTCGCGCCGCAAAGGCCACGAGGCTTCTTGCTTCCCTGGTAGCCAAAAGCACTTCCATCCCCCACATGTGATGTTCGCGCTTTTCGCCCGCTCAAAGCAGGGTGTTATCCCATCAGATGGCTGAGAATCAGCCAGTCCAACTCCTCGTAGTCCCGGGCAACGATCAGCTCATCGACTGCCTCTCGATCCAGTGAGCGTGCCAGCTGCAGGAGCTTGAGGAACATGTGCAGGCTGTTGCGCAGGTGCTTGGTTGCCAACTCATTGGGCTGGGTACGAACCGCCTTTACATCCAGGCCAACCATGCCCACTTCCCAGTAGCGATTTTCATCCAGCACGCGGACTTGATTGAAGGCGCGCCGCAGGTCTACGGACCCAAAGGAGCGATCCTGGTCGAACTTCAAGCCATTCTGGTCATTCAGATGGACTCCCCACAGCTTGCCAAACGCCATGGCAAAACTGATCTCATCCACCGGATCGAGCCCGGCCAGGATAGAATGGGCCGACTCCATCAACACGCCCACGCGACCCGGGTCCTGAGTCTGGAAACCTAAAGCCAGGGCATGGCCCATGGTGGGTATATAGGCCAGATCCATGGGCTCGTTGGGTTTGGGCTCAATGGCGATCCGCAAGTCCGGGTCGTATTCCAGCAGGGTATTGATGGCTTCCAGCAGTTGATGGGCAGCCCGGCCAGCATCTTTGGCCTCACGCATGTAGGTGCCTTCGCGGGCCAGCCACAGAACCATCAGGTCTGTGCCAAGCTCACGAGCGATGTCGGCCGCCTTCTTAGAACGATCGATGGCGTAAGACCGTTCCTGGGGGTTATTTGAGGTATATGCTCCGTCAATGGTCTTGGGATGCTCCCACAAGCGGGGCGCAACGAACTCCGCTACCAGTCCCTGATCAGCCAGTTTCTGGCGCACCGCCCGTGCCTGCTGGCCAATTTGCGCCGGCGACAGGTCATTCAGGTCAGGTACGGCATCGTCGTCGTGAAACTGCACCGCGTCGAAGCCCAATTCCTTGTAGACGCTTAGCTTAACCTCAAAGTCCCACGTAGGGCGTACCGGTGGCCCAAAGGGGTCAGCCCCTTCGTGGATGTTCCATGGGCCAAATGAGAAGCGATAGCCGTATTTGTCCATAATCAACCTCTCCCTGGGCCGATTTCTGGGTACAGTTGGGTCTCGTGCCTCGACCCAACTTACGTGCTGTGGGCCGCTACATCCAGGCCCAGCGGGGATTCAGCGCCCCAGCCCCGCTTAACTTGGTATGGGTATGACTGAGCTTGTCTACGATTGGCAGGTGGTAGGGGCAGCGAGGCTCGCACTCGCCACAGTCGGTGCAGGCGCTGGCTTTTACCGGCAGGGCGGCGTAGGCCGCCCGGGCGCGCTCCTGGTTTTCAAACCAGAAACGAAGCGCAGTGCGCAGCCAGTAATCGCCCGGGTCACGAACAACACCATCCCACATCTGGCGGTCGTACCAGCCCTCCAGTTCAAAGATGCGCGGGATGTCCACATTCTCGGGACAGGGCAGGCACTTGTCACACAGCCGACACACGTAATTGCCCAGCTCGGGCGCGTCAAAGAACCACTGTTCCTGCTCTTCCTCGGACATGGGCGTGAACGCCTCGGCATAAGCCAAGTCTTGCTCCAACAGCGTCATGGTGTTGGTACCTGCCGCCATGACATGGATGGGCAAAGTCCACGCATAGCGGAAGGCCTGTTCAGCAGAGCGCCATAGGAAACCATCGCCCACTGCTTTCATACCCACAATACCTACCTTCTCCTCCAGGGCCAGTGGCAACAACTCCTCCTCGATCAGGGGGAAGTTGAAGCGATCGAGGTAATTGAAGTTGGTCATAATGACATCGAAACGGTATCGCTTCAACGCTTCCATCATGATTTCGGGGTGCCCATGGTTGGAGATGCCGATGAAGCGGACCCGGCCTGCATCACGGGCCGCCTCTGCGGCGCGCAACGCCCCGTCTGGCGCCAAGATCTGGTCCAGCTCTGCTTGGCTCTGAATATGGTGCATAAACAGGATGTCCACATGATCCGTTGCCAGATGGCCCAGGCTGAGATCGAGCAACCTGGCAGCAGCGTCACGTTCTCGAGCATGGCACTTGGTGGCCAGCACACACTCGTCGCGGCGCGCGGCCATCACCAGCCCCACCTTCTTTTCCGATTCGCCATCCCCGTACTGGGCGGCCGTCTCTATATAGTTGCCGCCGGCGTCCAGATAGTGGTTCAAGAGTGTCTGGGCGTCGGCGGTGCTGATTTCCAGCAAGTGAAATCCGCCGAATCCCAAAATCGAAACCTCCAGCCCGGTACGCCCCAACAGTCGCCTTTGCATGGCCTGGTGCCCTACTTTCCTGCCGGCTCGTTCACAGTGACATTAGCGATCACCTCTTCCTCATAGCTGGCAGCCTGTGGTGAGATGTGGCTCCAGACAATGAAGGACAGGAGCGAGAAAAGCAGCACGTGAAAACCGATCCGGTAAGCGAGATGAGTCCATGGCTGGAACATGCCCACTACGCCCAGCAAGATACCAGCTATGATGATTTTCTCAATCACGCCATAAAGTCGATGACCAATTTTCCCACTGAGCAGGGCTGAGACAAAAACGACTCCGAAGAATATAAAAGCCATCAAAATGGCCAAGAAGACGGTGATAAAGGAGGCCGTTTGTCCTGCCTCAGGGGGAAGCAACTTGGGAAGTACCAATCTAAGGATCAAAAGCACGATCACCGCAATAGCGCCTATGATTAGCGGGCGAGTACGTCTGTCTGCCATATAGCCTTTCCTCTGATTCGAAATGTCCTAGCCGAGAGCGGGTCTACTCCGCGCCGGAAAGCGGCTTTGACCCGCATCCTCTGAGCGGTTCCGTAGGCGGGGCGGAGGTCGCCCGCCCGCCCCGCCAAACACCGTGTCAATATTTGATATCCACCTGCCGCTTGGCGGCAGCCGATTCGACAATCGCGTCGCAGACGGCAGCCGCGCGGTACCCATCTTCAAAGGTAGCCCCGTAGGGAGCCACATCCTTGTCGTTGACGATGCAGTCCAGCAAGTGCGCGATCTCGTGCACGAAGGTATGTTCCCAACCGATGATATGCCCGTGCGGCCACCAGTGATCCAACCAGGGGTGATGGCCTTCAGTGACCAGCACGTCATGGAAGCCCTGTGTCCCCTTAGGCTGTTCACCGACCCAGAACACCTGCAGCTCATTCAGACGTTCCAGGTTGAAGTGGATGCTGCCCTTTTCTCCATTGATTTCCAGCACCTCGTAGTTCTTGCGACCACCAGCAAAGCGACTTGCCTCCAACGTGCCGATGGCACCGTTCTCAAACTCGACCGCGGCCACAAACGCATCATCCACGTCCACCTTGCCAGTTCCACTACCATCGGGCAGGGGGCGCTCTTCGATGAAGGTGCGCGTCATGGCACTCACACTCTTCATCTCGCCCACCAGGAAGCGGCCCAGGTCGATGATGTGCGCCCCCAGGTCGCCTATTGCACCACTTCCGGCCACTTTTTTGTCTAATCGCCAGATCTTGGACTCGTTGTAGTGAGGCATGATCCACTCTTGAAGATACATGGCGCGGAAGTGGTAGATCTGGCCCAGCGCACCGCCCTCAATCAGATTGCGCGCCAGGCGAAGGGCCGGCACGAAGCGGTAATTGAAGGCCACCATATGCTTGACGCCAGCTTGGGTGACGGCATCCAGCATTTGCTTGGCCTCCTCGGCGGTGCGCGCCAGTGGCTTCTCGCAGAAGACGTGCTTGCCAGCTTTTGCCGCGGTGATACAAGGCTCGGCGTGTGCATTGTTGGGACCACCGTTGTCAAAGAGCTGGATGCGATCATCCTCCAGCATCTTGCGCCAGTCGGTGAAGTAACCCTCATACCCGTACCGGCGGGCCGCTCCGGCCACCGCCTCTTCGTTTCGCCCACAGATGGCAATCAGCCGGGGGATGGCCGGCGGTGGGTACATCATGTAGGGCATCTTCTTGTAGCCGTTGGTATGCGCCCTGCCCATGAATTCATAGCCCAGCATGCCGACGCCGACCTCTGGGGCTTCACCTTCTGCTCGGGGCCCGCCCTTAGCGGTGAATCCTGTCGATTCGCTCATAGTCAAGTCCTCCAGATAATTATGCAGTGTTCAGGGGTGGAGCGGCCTTGGCAGCCACCCCACCCATTAAATCCCTTACTCAGAAGCAAACGCCGCATCAAAGGCGACAGAAGAGGGGTTAAAGTCCTGGCTGCGTACCATCTTCAGCGCCTCCTGGGCTCCCCATTCGCGGTCCATGCCGCTGTCCTCCCACTCAATCGAAAGCGGCCCCTGATAGCCGATCCGATTGAGAGCGCGCACGATCGGATCCCACTTGACGTCGCCACGCCCGGGCGACACAAAATCCCAGCCCCGGCGTGGATCACCGAAGTCCAGGTGCGACGACAGAATGCTGTTGCGGCCATTCAGTTGCACCCGCGAGTCTTTGACGTGCATATGGAAAATCCGATCTGGAAACTCCTCGAGGAAGAACACGGGGTTGATGAATTGATGCACAAAGTGGCTGGGATCAAAATTGAAGCCGAAGTTAGGGTGGTTGTTCACGGCGTCTAGCGCACGGCGGGCGGTGACGATGTCATAAGCGATCTCGGTCGGGTGTACCTCCAGCCCGAACTTGACACCTTCCGCCTTGAAAGCATCCAGGATAGGCAGCCAGCGGTCAGCGAAATCCTGGTAGCCAGCGTCAATGTCTGCCTGGCTGGTGGGCGGGAAGAAGTAGAGCTTACCCCACACACTGCTGCCGGTGAAGCCATTCACCGTATCCACGCCGAACAGCTTGGCGGCCTTGGCAGTCCTTTTCATCTCCTGGGCAGCGCGCTGGCGCACTCCTTCAGGGTCCCCATCGCCCCAGATAGCTGGAGACAGAATGCCCTTATGGCGCTCGTCAATGGGGTCACACACACACTGACCGACCAGGTGAGTGCTGATGGCGAAACACTTCAGGTTGTACTTGTTGAGAATGTCCCAACGACTCTGGACATAGCCATCGTCTTCCAAGGCCTTGTCCACCTCAAAGTGATCGCCCCAGCAGGCGAGTTCCAGGCCGTCGAAACCCCACTCACTGACCTTCTGAGCCAGCGTCTCCAGGGATAAGTCGGCCCACTGTCCTGTAAAGAGTGTCACTGCTCGTGACATAGTTCCCTCCTTCTATACTTAGGATCGTTTCACAAGATTTTGCGTTTTCCGAAGGCCGGATCACCCGGCGGGATGGGCGGCATTTGCCAGCTGCCGGTAAGCGGCACCCCCTCGCCCCGGTCGATGATCACGTCCAGTACATAAGGGCGGCCGGATTTGACCGCCCGCTCCAGGGCCGGGGCCAGATCTTGGGGATTCTTGACTTGCTCTCCCTCTGCGCCACACGCCTTGGCCCACAGCGCGAAATCCGGGTTATATAGCTTACCCTCCTTGTGAACCGCAAAGGAAGTAGCGATTTCTTTGCCGTCAAAATATGCCCCTTGCAGGCCCTTGATGGCTCCCCAGCTATAGTCGTTTAGCACCAGCCAGATGACCGGGATATCATATTCAACTGCGGTAGCCACCACATGGGCGACCATAATGAATGACCCATCCCCACAGACACACACGCAGGGGCGGCTGGGATCTGCCAGCCTGGCGCCTAAGGGTGCCGAGGCAGCCCAGCCCATGGCATTGAACCCACCAGCCACCTGCTGCGTATAAGGCTGAAGGGCCTGCCATTGCTGAACGGCCCACCCCCCGGTGTTGCCGGCGTCAATAAAGATGGCAGCATTAGCCGGCAACGCTTTGCGAGCTTCGTAGAATATTCGCTCCGCCTGGATGGGGATCTTGTCGGACTTGCGGCGGGGCTGCATAAAAGTCTCCCATTCGGCCTTGGCTTTATCCACTTCGGCCAGCCAGGGGGCATGGTCCAGGCCGGAGCCACCTTTGACCGCGACCAGGAGTTGCTGCAAGACCATCCTGCAATCGCCGACAATGCCGACAGTCACTGGATAGTTACGCCCAATCTCCTGGGGGTCAATGTCCA
>CP070811.1:305383-353299 GCA_020343875.1 Anaerolineales bacterium
AAGCACTGGTTCTGAACATGAGCCACATTATTTTGAGGGAATCCCGGGAGGCGAAATAAATGCAAACAGGGCTCCTGGAAGGGATAGCACGCGGAGAGACCGTCTTAGAGGCGCGCGGAATCACAAAGAGATTTCCGGCGGTCGTCGCCAATGACCAAATAGATTTCGAGATAAGAGCGGGTGAGATTCACGCAATCCTGGGGGAGAACGGTGCCGGGAAAAGCACTTTGATGAATATCTTGTTTGGGTTGCTGCAACCCGACGAAGGCGAGATCTACATCGGCGGTAAGAGCGTCAAATTCAGATCACCTCTGGACGCCATCGATTTGGGGATAGGCATGGTTCATCAAAACCGCAAACTGGTGGCCGCTCACACGGTGATCGAGAACATAATCCTCGGGCACCCAAGGGCTGGGAGGATCCTGAATCTGAACAGGACCGGGGACGAAATAACGGAACTCTGTGAGAAATATGGTTTCAAGATAGACCTCAGGGCAAAAGTCTGGCAACTTTCAGAAGGGGAGAAGCAGGTAGTGGAGATCCTGAAGGCCCTCTATCGCGGGGCCAGGGTTCTCATCCTGGACGAACCGACTACTGCGCTGGCGCCTCCCGAAACGGCGAAACTCTTGGCATCTATCGAGGCCATGGCTAGAGACGAACTCGCTATAGTCCCGTTCATCACCCATAAGCTCCCCATAGTGCTGGCGGTAAGCGACAGGGTGACGGTTCTGAGGCGTGGAAAAGTCACGGCCCGGCTAGACACCGACCGGGTAACGGAGAAGAGCCTGGCCAAGAAAATGGTGGGTAGAGAGGTCATCTTCAGGTTGGAGCGGACAAAGGTGGAGAAGGGGAAAACCATTCTCGACGTAGAAAACCTCTCTGCCCTCAGCGACAAAGGTTTTCTGGCCTTGAAGGGTGTTTCGTTTTCGGTGTGCGAAGGTGAAATCTTCGGCATAGCCGGGATCTCCGGCAATGGGCAACACGAGTTAGCCGAGGTTCTGGCTGGCCTTCGAAAGGCTGAGGGGGGTAGAGTTATTCTTGAGGGGCAAGACATCACCCGTTCTTCCAGCTTGGAGCGATGGCAGATGGGGTTAGGATACATTCCCTCCGAACGCACAGAAGTGGGTTCGATCGGCGATTTTTCCCTTGTGGAAAATGTCACCATGAACTTTTACTTTGATAGTAATTACTCCCCCCGAGGGATCATGGATTACAGGAAGATACGGAAGCTTACGGAAGGAATCGTCGCCGAGTACGATGTGGTGACTCCCGGCCCAGACACGAAGGCCAAAAACCTGTCCGGCGGAAACCTCCAAAAACTAATCCTGGCACGCGTGCTCTCACGTAAACCACGGCTTCTGATCGCCAATTTACCCACTCAAGGGCTTGATGTAGGAGCCACGGAGTTCGTTCGGAAAAAGCTTATTGAGGCTAAGAAGGAAAAAGCCGGCATTCTCCTCATCTCTGAGGACCTGGATGAGATTTTGTCGTTGAGCGACTGGGTGGCACCGGTTTACGAAGGCGAGTTTATGGGCATCATTCCGGGGGATAAGGCCCAGAGACAGCGCGTAGGAGCTATGATGGCTGGCTCGCGGCCGGAGGGATTAGAGACATGAGGATTGGGCGCTACGAATTCAAGCTCGAGAAGAGGTTGTCGCTGACCGGTTGGAAGGCAGCCATCATCTCCATCTTTGCGGTCATCTTCGCCCTCGCCCTTTTCAGCTTCATCTTCATCCTGGCCGAGATCAACCCGCTGCTTGCTTATCGTGAGATGTTTTCCTACGCTTTCGTAAACCCTTATGGCCTGCCGCTGACGATCAACAGGTTTATATTCCTGTTACTGTGTACGTCCGCGTTTATTATCCCTTTTAGAGCTGGGCTCTGGAACATCGGCATGCCGGGGCAGCTTTATGCTGGAGCCTTGGGCGCTTTCGCGGTCCTATATGCTTTTGGCGTAAAGGACTTTCGTACCTCGGATCTTTCCCCTGGAATTCTTATCCCCTTGATGTTGATCGTAGCCGCCTTGGGCGGTGTCGGGCTTGGAGCGATTGCCGGGGTTCTGAAGGGGAAGTTCAATATCAACGAGATAGTGGTGACCATGATATTGAACTTCATAGCTTTCTGGTTAGTTTCACATATGATCAAAGAGGGAGGCCCCTTCATGAATCCTGGCGGGAGAGGCGAAAGCTTTGAGCTACCCTCTTCTTTATACCCGCCTATGATTATGGGTGTCCCCTTCACCATCTTCCTTGCCCTTGGGGTTGCCGTGTTGCTGTATTTTATGTTCGCCAAAACCAGAATCGGATATAAAATCAAGGCCCACGGGCTTAGCCCGGCTGCGTCCAGGTACGCAGGCATAAGTACATTCAAGATACCCCTCTTAGTTTTTATTATGGGAGGTGCTTTGGCCGGTTGGGCTGGGTATCACTATTTCGCCGCAGTTCCCGGCGTCTACAAAATTTCCAGGAACTACGGGTATTTCGGCGACCTGGCCTTCTATGGGATAATATGTGGACTGATCTCCCTGGGGAACCCTTTAGCGGCGATTCCGGTAGCGCTGCTCTTCGGAGGATTGTCTGTAGGTGGCAGATTCGTTCAGGGGCAACTCAATATGAGCTTCGGCTTGGATTATGCCTTGCTCGGAGTTTTGATGATTACTCTCGTCGCTTTTCAATTCTTTTACCGCTATCAGATCGGTTGGGCGAAAACAGGGGAGGAGAGGTTAGATGTGGGAGTTCTTCGCTAGAAGTCTAGCAGCCTCAACAATTTTCACCTTTGCCGCTCTCGGTGAGCTCATCGACCAGCGCTCAGGGATTCTGAACGTTGGGATTGAGGGTGTGATGCTTTTTGGTGCTACCTTAGGTTTCATCGCTGCTCAAGTCACCGGGAGTTACGTGATTGGTTTCTTGGTGGGAATTGCCATCGGAGGCCTACTCGGCCTGCTCCATGGATTCTTCTCCATCACGTTGGGAGCCGACCAGGTTGTGGTCGGCATGGGCATATGGATTCTAGGTTTCGGTCTCACCACCTACATAGGCAACCCTTATACAGGGCCCCTAGGGATGGACAGGATACCCACTATCCTGGGCCTTTCCCCATTCTTTTATGTCGGACTCGTACTGGTAATCGTTTCGTGGTTTGTGCTCTCCAAGACGAGCTTGGGCCTGAAGATAAGATCGGTGGGAGAGAACCCATCTGTTGCGGAAGTCTCAGGCGTGGACGTCACGAAAACTCGCTATCTCTGCGTAACAGTCGGCGGTATGCTCATGGGGCTTTCGGGTGCGATTTACTCTTTGTATTATAACCCGGTCTGGAACTATAACTTTCTAATGGGCTGGGGGTTCATCGCTCTGGCTCTCGTCTTTTTCTCTATGTGGAATCCTTGGATCCTGCTTGGCGGATCTTTGCTTTTTGGAACCCTGTGGCAACTCTCGCTCAACCCACAACTGGTACTCCCTGGCGTTCTGTCCAGATATATCTGGAGGACGGTTCCCTTTGTCATTACTATAGGGGTTTTGCTCATCATCTCAACCAAGTGGTTTAGGATCAGGTGGGGGGCAGCAAGACCCGAAGCGCTCGCAGTGCCCTACGTAAAAGAGTGAAGGCGACGGTCCTGGTAGACTGCTCACTCAAAACCCCAAACTCGAAAACTGAGATTTCAAACGCCAAAGGAGGTAACATATGCCTGAGACTGCGGGGCAGACTTTTATACACACCCCAACGCCTGGACTGCCTGAGTTCGACTACATAAAACCTGCCTCCTTGACCGCAGCCAGCCAGTTCTTGGCTGAGCACGCAGGCGAGGCTCGTCCGTTCATGGGCGGCACGGATGTCTTTGTGCGCATGCGGGATGGTTTCTGGACGGAAAAGTACATTGTGAATGTGAAGGGCCTGGACGGTATGAACGACGTCACCTTTGACCCGACCACTGGCCTCACCATCGGCGCGTCCGTAAACATGAACCGGCTTATTGCTTCGTTGGAGGTCAAAGAACACTACCCACTGTTGGCGGAGGCGGCGCATACGGTCGCTAGCTACCAGTTGCGGACCCGGGCCACCCTGGTGGGCAACATTTGTAATGCCTCGCCCGCTGGCGATACCATCGGCGCATGTATGGTGCTGGATGGGACCTTGCACATCCACGGTGTGGACGGCATGCGGAAGGAGCCATTGAGTACATTCTTCGTCGGCCCTGGTCAGACGGTCCTCAAGCCGGGGGACATTGCCACGGCGATCACGTTTCCCATCCCGCCCGCAGGCTACGCAGCCAAGTATATCAAATTGGGTCGCAATGCAATTGGCGACTTGGCTATTGTTGGGGTGACCGCATTGGGTTTCCCTGATCGCGGGGCTCCGTCCGGCTACCGCGTCCGGCTGGCGTTGGCTTCCGTGGCGCCCATCCCGCTGGTGCCGACCCAAGCTGAGGCCATCTTGGCCGAGAAGCCCATAACCGAGGCCACCATCAATGAGGCGGCCCAGGCGGCCATGGATGCATCTACACCCATCGACGACGTGCGCGGCAGCGCCCGATATCGTAAGTTGATGGTCAAGAACCTTACCAGGAGGGCCGTCACACAGGTTTGGGAACAGATCCGTGAATAACCAAGCAACTATTCACCGCCTGAGCGAGCCTGCTTATCTGCTACGCCGAAGGTGAGCAGGTGCTGTGACTACTGGAGACAACTATGGCATTTCACAGAATCACTCTTACTGTTAATGGCGAAATCGAGCTGGTTGACGTTCCGTCAAATATGACGCTGCTGCAATTGCTGCGTGACAAACTGGTGCTAACGGGTACCAAAAACGGCTGTGCAGCTGGCGAGTGTGGTGCTTGTACTGTGATCCTGGATGGTGAGCCGGTAAACAGTTGTATGGTGCTGGCTGCCGAGTGCGATGGGGCACAGGTCATCACCGTTGAGGGGCTTGCCCATGATGGAACGCTTGACCCGGTCCAAGAGACGATCATTGAGCAGGGCGGTGTACAATGCGGCTTCTGCACGCCAGGCATCCTCATCTCAGCCCGGGCGTTGCTCGATCGTAACGTCGACCCTAGCGACTATGAAATCCGAGACGCGCTGGTAGGTAATTTGTGCCGTTGCACCGGCTATTTGCGGATTATTGACGCCGTAAGGGAAGCGGCAAGCCGAGCGAGTTGATTGGTTGATGAGGTGTGCGTATCGGGTGGTAGCCTGGTAGCACGTAGCAAGTCATGCCCTGTTCTTCGGCTATTCGTTGGCCCAATGACCCGTTAACCCACCATCCTTTTTGGAGGAAGCTATGGTGAGCAAAGAGATGGCCAGTGTGAAGATCCCTGATCTGATTGGCAAGAGTGTGCCCCGCCTGGATGCGCGTGACAAGGTGACTGGCGCTGCCCGTTTCGCTGATGACCTTCAATTTGGGCCGGGATTGCTTTATGCACGTATTAAGCGTAGCCCTTTTCCCCATGCGATCATCAAATCCATTGACATCAGTAAAGCCCAGGCACTGCCCGGCGTCAAGGCGGTAGTTACCGGCAAAGACTTCCCTGGCTTCATCGGCCTGTATCTGTTGGACCGTCATATCTTCTGCCGTGACCGGGTACGCTACGTGGGCGACCCGGTAGCTGGGGTGGCTGCCGTCAGTGAAGAAATCGCTGAGAAAGCGGTAGAACTCATCCAGGTGGACTATGAGGTTCTGGAGCCAGTGCTGGACCCTGAATTCGGCGCCAGCCCTGACGCGCCCCTGGTCCACCCCGACCTGAGCGAGTACGAGGTGGTCCCGTTTATCCTCCCCAGAGCGGGCACCAACATCTCTAACCACTTCAAGATCCGCAAAGGCGATGCAGATGGCGTCTGGAACAGCGGGCAGTGCGCGGCCGTCGTGGAGCGCAAATACCGTGTCCCTCACGTACAGCATGTGCCCATCGAGCCCCATGTGGCTATCGCCCAGGTGAACGAGGGGGGTACGGTCACCTTGTGGGGCAGTTCGCAATCTCCTTTTGCTCAGCGCAATCTCATCGCCAAGACCTTGGGCATTTCGCAGAGCGATATGCGGGTCATTGCCCCTTACGTGGGGGGCGGCTTTGGCTCTAAAGCTGGCGTGAGTATGGAGGCGTTGGCGGTAGCCATTGCAATGAAGACCAAGGGCCGGCCAGTGAAGCTGCGCCTGACCCGTGAGGAGGAATTCTACACGGTCTTTGTGCGTCAGGGGCTGGTGGCCTATTTTAAGATGGGCTGCGATGAAAATGGCCGGCTGCTGGCTATGGAGAACAAGTTCTACTGGGATGGGGGTGCGTATACCGAATATGGTGTGAACATGACCCGGGCTGCCGGCTACAGCAGCAGCGGCCCCTATGAAGTGCCCCATGTGAAGACCGACAGCTACTGCGTCTACACCAATCACCCGGTCAGCGGGCCTATGCGCGGATTTGGTATGCCTGAGATGCACGCCGGCTTGGAGCAGTGTATTGACGACTTGGCTGAGGCAATCGGAATCGACCCGGCCGAATTCCGCAAGATCAATTGCCTGAAGACAGATAGCATCCTGGTAACGGGCAGCAAGATGCACGCCACCGGACTGCCCCAGTGTGTCCAAGAGGTGATCAGAGCCATTGACTGGGGCAGGAAGGAGCCACCCAGCGCCCCCCACAAGCGACGCGGCAAAGGCATTGCCCTGATGTGGAAAGCACCCGCTATGCCGCCTAATGCCGGATCTAGCGCCTGGGTCGAATTGAACGAAGACGCCACGGTAACTTTAGGCGTGGGGGGGCAGGAGATTGGCCAGGGGACCTTCACGGCCATGGCCCAAATGGCCGCCGCTGCCTTGGGGGTTCCTTATGACTGGGTACGGGTAGCAGCGCCGGTAGATACTCAGTACAGCCCCTACGAATGGCAGACCGTGGCCAGCCGCCTCACTTGGAGTATGGGTAATGCGGTCGTCAACGCTGCCCGCGATGCTCGTCGTCAGGTTATTGAACTGGTAGCCGAGGCCTGGGACGAGGACCCCGAGGACCTGGACATTGTGGCTGGGGAAGTAATCTCCTACAAGAGCGAGGAATCGATTTCGCTCAAGGACATTGTCGTCTATGGCTTGCCCAAGCCCAATGACAGTGGCTGGATGGGGGGGCCGGTTGTGGGACGCGGCACCTTCATGCCGACCTACGTGACCGGCCTGGACCCGGAAACTGGCCAGGGTGAGCGGGCGGTGGTCCACTACACCACTGGTGCCCAGGCAGTGGAAGTCGAAGTGGACATGCAGACGGGCGCGGTAGAGGTCTTACGGGCTGTAGCTGCTTTTGATGTGGGCAAGGCCATCAATCCGGAATTGGTCAAGTCGCAGATGGAAGGCGGCTTTGTGCAAGGGCTCAGCACGGCACTCTTCGAAAGCCTGCAACTCAAGGATGGCGTGCTGCAGAACCCTAGCTTCGTAGACTACCGTATCGCCACCAGCTCAGACGCACCCGCTGACATCCATGCCATCATCGTCGAAGTGCCGCAAGACGACGGGCCGTGGGGGGCACGCGGCATCGGCGAACATTCCATGGTGCCTACCATTCCGGCCATTGCTAATGCCATCTACGATGCTATCGGTGTGCGGCCCGGGCCGCCTCCCTTCACAGCCGAGAAGGTATATTTGGCCATGCTAGATGCGGCTATCGCCGAGTGAGCCAAAAGCAGGTAGCAGGCCAGGAGTGACAGGCATTATGCCGCAGCTGGCAGTAGCCGGGCCTGTGGGCAACGTCTTTTGGCTATCAGTTGCCTGGCTACAGAAATGATGTCCAGATAACATCCTCGGACCTGGCTGAAGCCCCCATTCCCGCTTTCACTGACTGGACTCGCAATATTACGTGTAGGTAATCACGAATTTCGAAGCATTGGAAATTTATCGAATTTGTTGTATAGTTGGGCATTGGTGAACGGGCTTATCAATAAGCCCATCGTTACTACTCAGGCTAAGCTCGGAGAGGGTTTGTAACCCTCGGCATTTGCCATGCAGAGCCTGGCTTAAGCCCAAGACGGCGGTCACAAACCGCCTTGGAGCACTTACCTGAGTAGTAACAGCCCATCTTCATTAATAGAGGGGGATTCCAAGTTTTGCAGATACCTTAACAGGGAGGTGAGTTGGTGCTTGAGGAGAAGCTTGTTCTAAACTCGGGGGAATCGTCCAGCCTGCAGCTGGACGATGGATCTCACGTTGGGGTGATTGGAGGAGGCCCGGCGGGCTCTTTTTTCAGCTATTTCCTCTTGGACATGTCTGAAAGGCTGGGCATAGATGTCCAAGTAGACATCTATGAGCCGCGGGATTTCTCCATTCCTGCTCCAGGCGGGTGCAACATGTGTGGCGGGATCATCTCCGAGTCATTGGTACAAATCTTAGCTGCTGATGGCATCAACCTGCCGCCCTCGGTGGTACAACGAGGCATTGACTCCTATGTATTGCATATGGATGTAGGTAGCGTCCATATTGAGACCCCGCTTCGCGAGAAACGGATTGCGGCAGTGCATCGGGGGGTTGGTCCGCGAGGAATAAAGGAGATTAAGTGGGGCAGCTTCGATGGCTATCTGCAAGGCTTGGCCGTGGAAAAGGGTGCGCGGGTGCTGAAGGAGCGGGTGAGCAGCATCGACTGGGAGGATGGTCGCCCGCGGGTAAATACTCGGAGCGGCTCGCCCCAGGCCTATGACCTGATTGTGGGAGCGCTAGGGGTCAATACCAATGCTCTGAAGCTTTTCGAGGGACTGGAGTTCGGCTATAAGCCTCCTCAGGCTACCAGAACCTATATTTGTGAGCTTCCTCTGGGCTACGAAACCGTGCAGCAGTGCTTGGGCAACGCCATGCACGTCTTCTTGCTTGACCTACCTCGCTTGAAGTTTGCAGCGCTTATTCCCAAGGGTGATTTTGTGACAGTGTGCATGCTGGGCGAGGACATAGATAATACGCTCGTCCAGACCTTTCTTGATTCACCTGAGGTGAGGGAGTGCCTGCCCCCTGAGTGGCCTATCCCCCAAGGCCTGTGCCATTGTTCCCCCCGAATGTATATCAATGGCGCTGTTCGGCCTTTTAGCGATAGGGTGGTGTTGATCGGTGATTCTGGGGTCAGCAGGCTGTACAAAGATGGGATCGGGGCCGCCTACCGTACCGCCAAGGCTGCTGCCACGACCGCTGTCTTCCAGGGCATATCGGCTGAGGATTTCAGGCAGCACTACTGGCCCATATGCAGATCGCTCGCTAATGACAACACAGTCGGCAAGGTCGTTTTCGGTGTCACGCATTTGATTCAGAAGGTACGTTTTGCTCGGCATGCCGTTTTGGGCATGGTTTCCAGTGAACAGCAGGAGGAAGGTGGTAGCCAGCGATTGAGCACGGTGCTATGGGATACCTTTACAGGCAGCGCCCCCTATCAAGATGTTTTCCTGCGCACCCTTCATCCTGCGTTTTTGAGCCGCTTACTCTGGAATCTAGCTATTTCAATTTGGCCATTCAATAGGACGTAAACAGTCGAGGGAGGATAATTTGGGCACAGGTGCTTTGGGTAAAATATACCAGGACGGCCAGGTCATTGTTCGCCAGGGAGACGTAGGGAAGTGCATGTTTGTAATCCAGGAAGGACAGGCCGAAGTGCTTCAGAACACCGGGAACAACGCGGAAACCCGCCTGGCCGTGCTGGGCGAGGGCGATTGTTTTGGGGAGATGGCCATTTTTGAGCGTGAGGTTCGCTCGGCGACTGTGCGCGCCTTGGGTGAGGTTCGAGTGCTCACTGTGGATCAAAAGACCTTTCTGCGTAGGGTGCACAAGGATCCGTCACTGGCTGTTCGCATTGTGCAGACCATGTCCCGTCGGATCCGGGAGTTGGACGCCGAGGTGACCCGTCTAAGAGGTGGGGGCTAGACCGTACGAAGCGCGCGCTGCTGCGCAAAGATGACTGGCTTGTGACGGATACCGCAGCCACTTGGGCGCCATCGGTGTCGCCTCACCGGTGAAAGCCACACTATGTTGAAGTTAATCATCTTCGCCCTCACGTCCGTGGGGATTGTCTTTGTGTCGTGGTCCTCTTTGAGGAACCCACGCTCTCATGGCTTCTTCCGTTTCTTTGTCTTTGAGTTGCTTCTGGCCTTGATCTTGCGCAACTTAGAGGATTGGTTCCAGGACCCCTTCTCTCCCCTTCAGATCGTTTCTTGGATCCTGTTGCTTTCCTCCTTAGTCTTGGCAATCCACGGATTCTACCTGTTACGTGTGATCGGAAGGCCAAGAGGTGGGTTGGAGAAGACCACGGCTTTGGTAACGCGGGGCGCATACCAGTATATCCGTCACCCCCTTTACAGTTCGTTGCTGCTGTTTGGATGGGGTGTATTTTTCAAGGGCCCTTCCCCAGTCGATGGCCTGCTGGTGGTCGCCACCTCTGCCTTGTTAGTAGCTACCGCCAGGGCTGAAGAGGCGGAGAATCTTCTTAAGTTTGGCGCCGACTATGCCGTGTACGTGAAAACAACCCGCATGTTCATCCCATTCTTGTTTTGAATTGGATGCGCGTGCCAGGAATTCGGGATCTGCGGGGGCAGGTGAGGCTCGTTCTGGCTCGCGCCAGCCTTTATCTCACCTTTGCCCTGGCATACCCCTTCTCCTTGAGAAGTTCAAAGGCCCACTTGTGTGGTGGGCCCTTCAAAGTTGACAATCGCAAAATCTGATATTCCGGGAGAAATAGACTATGGCCCAAGGGTTTCCTAAGACAGCCGATGTGGTAATCATCGGAGGCGGTGTTATGGGCACCAGTACAGCCTATCACTTGGCCCGTAAGGGCGCCCAGAAGGTGGTGCTGATAGAGAGAGAGCCTTTCTTCGGCGTGATGTCCACTGGGCAGTGTGCCGGGGGAATCCGCCATCAGTTCTCGTCCGAGATCAACATTCGCCTCTCGATTGAGAGCATTCGTATGCTGGAAGCATTCCCGGAGGAGATGGGGCAGGATATAGACCTGCGCTTTATTGGCTACCTTTTCCTGCTGACTGACGAGGAAGATGTGGCTGCCTTTCGTGCCAACGTTGCCTTGCAGCATTCGCTGGGGGTGAAGACACAATGGCTGGATCCCAGTCAGATTGCGCGCAGGGTGCCTTTGTTGAATCTGGAGGCGGTCCGGGCAGGCACGTTCTACCAACGTGAGGGCTTATGTGATCCCGCTAGTCTGGTACAGGGATATGTCACCAATGCCAGAAAGTTGGGAGCACGTTTGTTCACTAATACCGAAGCAGTCGGCATTCGCAGCTCGGGGGGGCACATCAGCGCTGTGGAGACGAATCAGGGACTCATCCAAACGCCGGTGGTGGTCAACGCCTGTGGGGCTTGGGCGCCTCAGATTGGCCGCATGGTGGGAGTGGACATCCCCATCGAACCCATCCGGCGTCAAATTGTGGTCACAACGCCAATTCCAGAAGTGCCTCCTGACTTTCCCTTTGTCATATTCTTCCGCGAGTCTTTGTACTTCCACCCGGAGGGAGAGGGCATCCTGACTGGCAAGTCCAACCCTGACGAGACGTCCGGCTACAAGTTGAGTGTGGATCCCGACTGGGAGATGGTGCATATGGACGAAGCTATGGTCCGCATGCCGATCCTGCAAAAGGCCGGACTCCTGTCACACTGGGCAGGCCTGTACGAGGTTACGCCGGATGCCCACCCTATCTTGGGGCGCATCCCCACGTTGGAGGGATTCTACCTTATGGCTGGCTTTTCCGGGCACGGCCTGATGCACGGGCCAATGGTTGGGCGGTTGATGGCCGAGGAAATCCTGGATGGCCGGACTCATACTCTGAACATAGACCCCTTCCGATACGACCGTTTTTTGGCGGGGGAGCTGCATCCAGAATATAACGTGGTGTGAGATGAGCGCCCAAAGCCGTTTTTCGGCCCTCTTGTCGCTCCTATTTGACAAATATGTTGCTAAGAGGAGCGAAGGACATTCGGTGGATGGGAGTCGGGCCAAGATCGGCCAGGGCAGCCCGATGTAAGGCTGTGCCATACCCCTTGTGACGGGCGAAGCCATAGCCAGGGTAGCGTTGGTCAAGGAGGCCCATCAGCCGGTCACGGGTGACCTTGGCGACAATCGAGGCAGCCGCTACTGAGAAGGATTGCGCGTCGGCTCTGGGGAAGGCAATTTGGGGTAGAGGGACGGTCGGCAATCGGAGATGATCCACGATGAGAAAGCCTGGCTGGGGCGACAGGCGGGCAATCGCTTGCCTCATAGCCCGGCGCGTTGCGGGCAGAACTCCATCCCGGTCAACCACAACCGGTGCGCTGACCCCCACGCCGACTCCCAGCGCTAAGTGGCAAATGATGTCGAGCAGCGCGTTACGTGCAGGAGGGGAGAGTTGCTTTGAGTCACGTACTCCGGCGAGGGCTCTATCAAGGTCCCTCCGGTCCAGAGGTAGCATGACAGCAGCTGCTACCACCGGCCCGGCCCATGCTCCTCGTCCTGCTTCGTCGAGCCCGGCCACAAAACGATGGCCCTGCGCACGCAGGGCCAGTTCAGTTTCGAGAGTAGGAGAATCCATTTTGTGGCCGCCAGAAACCCTTCTAGCCCCAAAACCCTAGTCCGGCGCAGGTAAAAAGAATACGCGGCCCCCGATCTTATGGTCGCGGCGGGTTACTATTGGTCCCGGCGCTCGCGGAGGCGAGCTGATTTGCCGCTGCGCTCGCGCAGGTAGTAGAGCTTGGCGCGACGCACGTGCGCATTTCGGATCACCTCGACCCTTTCAACACGCGGCGAGTGGAGCAAAAAGGTGCGTTCCACTCCAACGCCGTGTGAGGCCGTGCGGCGGACAGTGAACGACTTGTTGATACCGCTTCCTCGTATGCTGATTACCACCCCTTGTACAATCTGCACACGTTCACGGTTGCCTTCCACGATGCGAACATGAACCTTCACCGTATCACCAGGCGCGAGGTTAGGGACTTCTTCTTTAAGATTCTCAACGGACCGGATTAGATCAGTTGCGTTTGCCATTTTATCGCCACCCTTCCCAGCGGGTCGAAAGTTACACTAAAGATTCCTTAACAAGGTCTTGCAGCCCTGAAATATCTCTTTGGGAAGCACTTTTGCCGGTAATCATACCTGCAGGGTAACCTATCTGGCTGCAACCCTTGGGGGTCTGTCAAGGCTAAGGATTAGGTCAGCAGCCTGCCAGATTCTGGTGCGTACTGCCCAATGACTCAGGTCACAAACGATGATTATAGCACTGGGAATGATGCAAAGCAAATCTGGCCCCACATATTGAATGCCCTGCCTTACTCATCTTCGTTCTCCAACTGGCGCAGCAACTCACGATCGGCTTGGCTGAGATCGGCCCGGTCCAGCAGGTCAGGCCGGCGCCGGCGAGTGCGACGCAAGGCTTCGCGCCGCCGCCAACGATCTACCTCCGCATGGTGCCCCGAGAGCAAAACCTGGGGGACTGGATGGCCCCGGTAGACGGCAGGCCGAGTGTAGTGCGGGTATTCCAGCAGCCCGCTGGCGTGCGAGTCGTCCGTGGTCGCGCCAGGATCGCCCAGCACGCCGGGCATTAGGCGAACGATGGCGTCCACGATGACCATAGCCGGGATCTCACCACCGGTGAGCACGTAGTCGCCGATGGAAATCTCGTCGGTGACCAGGTGTTGCCGCACCCGTTCGTCAACCCCCTCGTATCGCCCGCAGATGAGTAGCAGCTGTTCGTGAGTGGTTAGTGCACGTGCCACTGCCTGGGTGAAGAGCCGCCCTTGAGGTGTGAGCAAAATGATGGGAGGGGCCTGTGACCCGCGGGGTGGATCGGCCCCCAGCACGGCTTCAACCGCATTCCAGATTGGCTCTGGCTTCATCACCATGCCACCCCCACCCCCGTAGGGGGTGTCGTCGGTCATTTTATGCCGGTCAGTGGCGTAGTCGCGGATATTATGTACATTTATGACAACCCGTCCCGACTCACACGCGCGCCGGATGATACTCGCATCAAACGGGCCGTTGAACATTTCCGGGAACAGGGTGAAAACATCCAATCGCATCACAATACCAACCATTATGCGATGTGTAACACTTGCCGTACCACAATGCTATTGTAACACGAAGTAGATGCTCCGACAAAGCAGGAGACAGGGCAGGGGGGCGCGTCCCCGAAAATGGGGAAGCACAGGGGCGTATGGTTTTGACCCCCCACAGGCGTGAGACACAGCATTTCTTGCGCCCTTTCCTCTTTCATGATATAATGATCGGCATTGGATCGGGGCTCGGGCGGAGTCTTGTCTGCCCGTCGCCCGGCAAAAGGTTAGGAGGACACTGTGGCTCTTAGTACAGAACAAAAAAAGGAGATCATTCAGGCCTATAACGTCCACCCTGGCGACACGGGATCGCCGGAAGTGCAGATCGCGTTGTTAACAACTCGTATCAATCAGCTTGTCGACCATCTCAAAGCGCACAAGCATGATGAGCACTCCCGGCGAGGCTTGCTAAAGTTGGTTGGGCAACGCCGACGCCATCTGGCATACCTTAGCGGTAAAGATGCCGCTCGCTACAGGGAAATCATCGAACGGTTGGGTCTTCGGAAATAGACGGCTGATCAACCTGAGGATGTAGCATCAATTTGGAGCAGACGAGTAGATGTGGATTATGCGCCATCTACTCGTTTAGTTTTATACACAACTATGTCAATGGGCCAGCCAGAGGCGCAGGAATTGGGGCGTGTGACTTAGCCCGGGTCGGGACTACGGCCCACGCCCCAGTCCCTGACCTCTGTAGCCCAGTTCAAAGCCCAGGAGGTAAAACTTAGTATGGGACAAAACATTCAAACACACCGATTCGAAGCTCGCGTTGCGGATCGGGACATTATCTTTGAGACCGGCAAGCTGGCTGGTCAGGCGGGTGGCGCTGTCGTTGCCCGGGTTGGCGATTCCTTGGTCCTGGCAACGGCCACTGCCTCAAGGCAACCCCGTGAAGGGGTTGATTTTTTTCCTCTCACTGTAGACTATGAGGAGCGACTGTATGCCGCCGGGCGCATCCCCGGTAGCTTCTTTCGTCGTGAGGGGAGACCCAGTGAGGAAGCGATTCTTCTTTGTCGGCTGACTGACCGCCCGCTGCGCCCCCTCTTTCCCAAGGGGTTCCGCAACGAAGTGCATATCGTCCTGACTGCGCTTTCGTCCGACGGTGAAAACCAGATTGACGTGCTGGCCATCAATGCTGCCTCTGCCGCATTGATGATCTCTGGCATTCCTTTCGACGGCCCGGTGGGGGCAGTGCGTGTCGGTCTTATTGACGAGCAACTTGTCATTAATCCCACGGCCAGCGAGATGGAGCATAGCGCGCTGGATTTGCGGGTGGCCGGGACGGAAGACGCCATTCTCATGGTCGAAGCCGGGGCCAACGAGGTGTCGGAGGCTAGGATCCTGGAAGCCCTGCGGGTGGGCCATGAAGCCTTGCAAGCTCTCATCCACGTACAGCGAGAGATGGCCGCCCAAGTTGGCAAACCAGCTATGGAGGTGGTGCTGGCTGAGGTGCTCGAAGAGACGCGGAGTGCTGTCTTGAGCCGGCTGGACGGTCGTATCGCTCCGATGTTGGAAACGAACCGCACCAAGGAGGAGTACGACACAGCCCTAAACACCCTGCGTGATGAGCTCATCCAGGACTTTGCCGAAGACGAGAGTGTTGCTCCGAAGGACGTAGCCCAAGTCCTGGATGAAGAGTTTAAGAAGGCGCTGCGCCAGCGCGTCCTTGACCACGGCATTCGAGCGGATGGCCGGGACGCAGTGACCGTCCGGCCAATCTCGGGCGAGGTGGGACTGTTGCCACGTACCCATGGTTCTGGACTCTTCAGCCGGGGTGAAACCCAGGTTCTGACCATCACCACGCTGGGTACCCCTCGCGAGGAGCAAACTCTCGATACCTTGGGGCCCAATGAAACCAAGCGATACATGCATCACTACAACTTCCCACCCTATTCCACAGGCGAAACTGGTTTTATGCGGGGCCCTAAGCGGCGCGAAATTGGGCACGGCGCACTGGCCGAGCGAGCCTTGCTGCCGATGATCCCTGAGGAAGATGGGTTTCCCTATACCTTGCGCTTGGTGTCGGAGGTTCTATCGTCCAACGGCTCCACTTCGATGGGCAGTGTGTGCGCCAGCACGCTCTCGTTGATGGATGCCGGCGTGCCCATCAAAGCGCCGGTTAGCGGTGTGGCGATGGGGTTGATCACCCAGGGGGATCGTTACGTTGTCCTGACCGACATCCAGGGCATGGAAGATGCGCTGGGTGATATGGATTTCAAGGTGGCTGGCACACGCCAAGGCATCAACGCCCTGCAAATGGATATCAAGATCCGTGGGCTGGGCTATGAAATCTTGGAGAAAGCTTTGGCTCAGGCTCGTGAAGGCCGGCTTTATATACTCGATCGAATGTTGGAAGTGATCGATTCATCGCGCCCCAACCTGTCGCCCTACGCGCCACGCATCATCACCGTTCAGATTGACCCGGAGAAGATTGGCAAAATCATCGGCCCGGGTGGTAAGACGGTGCGTGCTATCCAGGAAGAAACGGGTGTCAAGATTGATATCGGGGAAGATGGCACAGTCTTCATCGCCTCGGCCGATGGCGAGGGCAGTCAGCGCGCCGTCCAAATGGTGCAAGCATTAACAGAGGAAGCCGAGGTGGGTAGAGTCTATACGGGCAAGGTCGTCCGTACTACCGAATTCGGCGCCTTTGTAGAGATCTTGCCCGGCACGGATGGCTTGGTTCACATCAGTCAGTTGGCTGACTATCGTGTTCCCAGCGTCGAAGACGTGGTGCGTGTGGGAGACGAGATCATGGTCATGGTCATTGACATTGATGGTGAAGGCAAGATCCGTCTTTCGCGACAGGCCGTGCTAGAGGGCTGGACCGCGGAGGAGGCGCGCGAACATGACCGACGCCGTCCCAGCGGTGGTCGTAACCGGGGGGGACGCAATCGAGGTGGGCGTAGCCGTCCCAGACAACAATAAGATTGCCGTATACGGAGACATCGTGGAAGACTCGTCTCACAATTCACGGCCACTGACGCCAGATAGACCGCCGGGCATATATGCCTCTCCAAGCTGGCATATGCTGCAACTTCTGCGTGAAGCGCTTGAAACGTTGATCCCGGCGGTCCTCATCGCCCTACTTATCAACCTGGTGCTGGCGCAGGCCACTCGGGTCTATGGCCAGAGTATGGAGCCTAATCTGCACAGCAACCAGCGATTGGTAGTAGAGAAACTCTCTTACAATCGCTGGTTTTGGGTCCGTAGCCCGCAACGTGGTGATGTGGTGGTGTTGCGCGTCAGTTCTAATAGCGATTTGCTCATCAAGCGGGTCATCGGTCTGCCGGGCGACCGGGTAGAGATTCACGGCGGGCAGGTTTTCATCAATGCCCAGCCGCTTAGCGAGCCATATCTGGCCTTGCCTTCTCAAGGCGACTACGGCCCAGTTGACGTGCCGCCCCTGCACATCTTTGTGATGGGGGACAATCGTGGCTTCTCCAACGACTCGCGCGCCTTTGGTCCCCTATCCCTTGACTCTGTGATAGGCCGCGCCTGGTTTTCATACTGGCCTCCTGAACAGTGGGGCCTGGTGCGCTAGACAATCCCCAAGTTCCTCTTGGTGAGGCTGCGGGAAATCTTGCCAGCGGGTGTTGGACTCTGTCCGTAATCACCCTTGACAAAGTAATCGATGGAATGACTTGGCTGAATACATTGATGCCATCTTCTTCGACTTGGATGGCACTCTGATAGACACCGATGACCAGGCAGTAGTTGCATTGGCGCGCCGCCTGGCACCATTGGCTCACGTAGTCTCTTTTGAGCCCGGCTCTTTGGCCCGCCGGCTGGTCCTGTGGGCTGAGACGCCGGGCAATGCCTTGATGAGCCTCTTGGATGTACTGGGCCTGGATGACAACCTCTTCGCCCTTGGCGACGCCTTGCGCCGCTGGCGGGGCTTGCACCCTCGCCCGAACCTGCCCTTGATCCCTGGCGCTGGGGCCGTATTGGATACCTTGTCACGACGCTACCGGCTGGCAATCGTCACTACTCGGGGTCGTCGCGATGCTGAGGCATTTCTGGCTCAACACGGCTTGACCCATGTATTTGAGTTGGTTGTCACCCGCGAGAGCACACCTCGCCTCAAACCTCATCCCGCGCCCATCTCCTTTGCTGCCCAGAAACTGGGACTATCACCTCATCGCTGTGCCATGGTGGGTGACACCACCACGGATATCCGCTCAGCGCGAGCCGCAGGCGCATGGGCGGTGGCCGTGCTGAGTGGGTTCGGCGAACGGGATGAACTTGAGCGGGCTGGGGCACACTTGGTGCTGGAAAGTGTCGCCCAAATGCAGGAAGGGCAATCGTCAGGAGCATCAGATGGGCTTGCCCTGAAGTTGCAAAAAATTGGGGTTGACAAAGAGCCTGTTTTGTGATATGATGCGGCCAATAATCAAAGTCCACCAAAAGGATTGGGAAACATACTTATGTTGTCGGCGGGTCTGATTGTAGTCGCCCTTATTAGTTTGCTCCTTGTTCTGGTAAAGGAGCCGTTGCCCGTAGGGAGGACGTAGGCCAGACTGCCCACAGCAAACGAAGTTTCGCATAGGGCCTCCCACGCAGGAGGCCTTTTAGTTTTTTTAGTTTGAAGCTTGTTGTGCAGCCAAGATGCTGCCAGGGCACCGACGCTCGCCAGTTTCGTGGGGCTGAGCGTCTTCTATTTTTATTTTAGAATCCAGTGAGGAGGAGATTCGTATGCATGAGAAAAAAAGTGGTGCCCAAATTGTGTGGGAGAGTCTCTTAAGTGAGGGGGTAGAAGTTGTCTTTGGCTTGCCTGGGGGAGCAACTTTGCCTATGTACGATGCGCTGGCCAAGGACCGTTATCCCATCCGCCACGTTTTGGTCACTCATGAGCAGGGTGCCTCGCACATGGCTGACGGCTACGCGCGGGCCACCGGGCGGGTTGGGGTATGTATGGCCACCTCTGGACCAGGCGCAACTAACCTTATCACTGGCCTGACCACGGCCAACATGGACTCCTCTCCTGTGGTCGCCATCACTGGACAGGTGCCTACTAGCCTGCTGGGGCGGGACGGATTTCAGGAGGCGGACGTGCAGGGAGTGAGTCTGCCGGTTACCAAACACAACTACCTGGTGACTGACGTCCGGGACCTGGCCCAGGCCCTCAAAGAAGCCTTTTACATAGCCCGCACCGGGCGACCTGGTCCTGTGCTGATTGACATCTGCAAAGATGCACAGCAAGCCGAGACTGAGTTTGAGCACTTGGAAAGTGTCAATCTGCCTGGCTACAACCCAACCCTCACCGCCGCCGACCCCGCCGCGATCGAACGCGCCGCCCGCCTGATCAACGAATCGGAACGCCCTCTTATCGTAGCCGGGCAGGGCGTCTCGATTGCGCAGGCCGAGGCTGAGCTGCGTAACCTGGCTGAGAAGGCCAACATCCCGGTTGCCACCAGTCTGCTAGGCATCAGCGCTTTCCCCGAGACGCATCCCTTGTCTCTTGGCATGGGAGGTATGCATGGCGAGGCGTTCACCAACTATGCCATGCAGGAGTGCGACGTGCTGATTGCCGTTGGCGCTCGCTTGGATGACCGCCTGACGGGCGTCTTTAGCACTTTTGCCCCGAAAGCCAGGCTTATCCACATTGACCTGGACCCCTCCGAAGTAGGCAAGAACCTGACCATAGACACTCCCGTCGTCGGTGATGCCTTGCTGACTTTGAGGGCATTGCTGCCTTTGGTAGAGGCCACCGAGCACCCGGCCTGGCTGGCTCAAATTGGCCAATGGAGAAGCGATACCGACCAGCGTGACGTTCTGGCACAAGAGACCGAGGAGTTGGTGCCGCCTTTCATTATGCGCCAGCTTTGGCATCTGACAAATGAAGGGGATTGCACGATCGTGTCCGATGTAGGCCAACATCAGATGTGGGAGGCACAATACTTCCCCCACACCAAACGGCGCAGCCTGATTACCTCGGGCGGCCTGGGGACCATGGGCTTCGCACTTCCAGCCGCTGTGGGCGTTCAAATAGGACATCCCGATGAGGAGGTATGGGTTGTGGCCGGAGATGGTGGCTTCCAGATGACGATGCCTGAGCTTTCTACCGTGGTGACCGAAGGCCTGCCTCTTAAAATTGCCATCATCAACAATGGTTACCTGGGCATGGTTCGTCAGTGGCAGGATGTTTTCTACGATAAGCGCTACGCCGGCACCCCCCTCTTCAATCCCGACTTTGTGAAAATTGCTGATGCGTACGGCTTGCCGGCACAAACCGTTAGTCGTAAGGAGGATGTTGAGGCCGCCATTCGACAGGCTCAGGCCCACAACGGCCCCTTCCTGATTGATTTTCAGGTGGAACCCTTTGCCAATGTTTTCCCCATGGTCGCTCCCGGCAAAAGCGTTGCCGATATGATCCGTCGTCCGATGCCCATGACGGCTGTAGAAGGCACAGAAGGATAGGAGGCAAGAACTATGAAACACACAGTGATCGCGTGGATGGAAGACAAACCGGGAGTGCTCAACCGCGTGGCGGGCCTCTTCCGACGGCGCAACTTCAATATCGAGAGCCTGGCTGTCGGGCACAGCGAGACACCGGGTATAAGCCGCATGACCTTTGTGGTGGCGGGCGATGCCCGTCAACTGGGGCAGGTGCAGACACAGCTGGCCAAACTCATCAATGTCATTGCCGTTAAAGATGTGACCAGTGAGCCGAGCATCATCCGCGAACTGGCGTTGGTCAAAGTGAACGCCACCAGCACCAATCGCGCCGAGATACTGCAACTAGTGGACATCTACCGTGCCAGTATTGTAGACGTCGCTATGGATTCGCTGGTCATCCAGATCACCGGCCCGGAGGAGCGCATCGACTCTCTGATCCGCCTGCTGGAGACATTTGGCATCCAGGAGATGGTCCGCACGGGCCGGGTGGCGATGGTACGGGGCAATAATGGTTTTGCCGGAAACGGCAGACAGTAGACTATCTACTCAATTCAAGGAGAAAGAACGTGGCCAACATCTACTACGACAAGGACGCCGACCTCAGTCTGCTGGATGGCAAAAGGATTGCCATCATTGGCTACGGCAGCCAAGGGCACGCTCATGCGCTTAATTTGCGCGATTCGGGTGCGGATGTGCGAGTGGGCTTGTACGCAGGAAGCAAATCGTGGGCCAAGGCTGAAGCTGATGGGTTACGTGTGTTGCCCGTTGCCGACGCTTGCGCTGAGGCCGATGTCATCATGGTTCTGATTCCCGATACTATGCAACCGGCGGTCTACAAGGAGTCTATCGAGCCGCACCTGGCACCGGGCAAAACGCTCATGTTTTCCCACGGCTTCAACATTCGTTTCGGGCAAATCGTCCCCCCTGACTTCTTGGACGTGAGCATGGTTGCGCCCAAAGCGCCCGGTCATCGCCTGCGCGAACTGTTCGTTGAGGGGGTAGGCACGCCTTGCCTGCTGGCTGTTCAGCAAGACGCCAGCGCCCAAGCCAAGGCCTTTGCCTTGGCCTACGCCAAGGGTATCGGTGGCACCCGAGCGGGAGTCATCGAAACCAGCTTTGCCGAAGAGACGGAGACTGACCTGTTTGGTGAACAGGTGGTGTTGTGCGGTGGCGTCAGCGCCTTGGTGGAGAGTGCTTTCAACGAGCTGGTATCGGCTGGCTATCAGCCCGAAATTGCCTACTTTGAGTGCATGCATGAGCTGAAGCTCATCGTGGACCTCATGTACCAGGGAGGGCTGAGCTACATGCGCTATAGCGTCAGCGACACTGCCGAACATGGTGACTATACTGGTGGCCCTAAAATCATCACTGACGAAACGCGAGCCACGATGAAAAAGATGTTGGCTGAAATTCAGTCTGGGGCTTACGCCGAAGAGTGGATCGATGAAAACGCCAAGGGGCGACCATGGTTCAACGAGCGACGTCGAAAAGCCCGTAGCAGCCAGATTGAGCACGTGGGTCAGGACCTGCGCAGGATGATGACTTGGTTAAATCCCAGGGAAATCGAGTAGGGAATTGGAGCTTGGGCGAGAAGGGGGGTTATGATCCATGACGGACGATGGCCTTGCTGATCTTACGGTTCGATTCTTGCTGCCAGTTAATGACCACTCTTTCATCAGCTATTTGGAAAGGAGATTACCGTCGTGGACGAGGATGGGGTTCGTGCCCAACAAGATCAAGATAGCGTATTGATTTTTGACACCACCCTGCGCGATGGCGAACAGTCGCCCGGCGCTACCTTGAACGTGGAGGAAAAGCTGGAGATCGCACGCCAGCTCTCGCGACTGGGGGTCGATATTTGTGAGGCTGGCTTTCCCATCGCCTCACCCGGGGATTTCGAGGCGGTGCATCGCATCGCTACCGAGGTGGGCCCGCTGACCCATGGCCGCCCGAGCGGCCAGCCGATGGTCATCGCCGGCCTGGCCCGCGCCAATCAGAAGGATATCGCCCGTGCATATGAAGCGGTCAAGGTTGCGCCCCGGCATCGTATCCATACCTTCCTGGCCACCAGTGACATTCACCTCAAGCACAAGCTCAAGATAGATCGGGAGGAGTGCATTGAACAGGTGGTCGAGGCGGTGAGGTACGCCCGCACCTTGTGCGATGACGTGGAATTCTCGCCCGAAGATGCGGGCCGCTCTGACCCGGAGTTCCTGTCTGTGGTGCTGGGCCAGGCTATCAAGGCCGGCGCCACCACCCTGAATATTCCTGACACAGTCGGTTACACGACGCCAGACGAGTTTGGTTGGCTCATCGGCTATTTGATGGAAAACACCCCAGGTGCTGACCAGGTTATCTGGTCGGTGCACTGCCACGACGACTTGGGGCTGGCCACCGCTAATACCCTGGCTGGCGTGAAGGCAGGGGCCCGCCAGATGGAAGTCACCGTCAATGGCATCGGCGAGCGTGCCGGCAACACCTCGCTGGAAGAAGTGGTGATGGCCCTCCACACCCGCCACCAGGTCTTCAATCTGCGCACCAACATCGATACTACGCAGATCACCCGGGCCAGCCGTATGGTCAGTGCTTATACAGGCATAGCCGTCCAGTCCAACAAGGCTATCGTAGGTGCTAACGCGTTTGCCCACGAAGCAGGCATTCACCAGGATGGTATGCTGAAGAGTCACCTTACCTACGAGATTATGCAGCCGGAAACAGTGGGACTATCCTCTTCCCGTCTGGTGCTGGGCAAGCACTCGGGCCGGCATGCCTTCCGGGTCCGACTGCAAGAGATGGGCTACAACGGCTTGAGCGATGATGAGATCAACATCGCTTTTGGGCGCTTCAAGCGGCTGGCAGACAAGAAGAAGGTGGTCGCTGATGCTGACATCGAAGCCATCATCGCCGATGAAATCTACCAGCCGCCAGAAATCTGGCACCTGAATCATATCCAAGTCTCTTGCGGCGATCACAGCATACCCACAGCAACTGTCAATTTGACCGGCCCCGACGGCGATATCTACCAGGATGCCGCCTTGGGCAGTGGCCCGGTGGATGCCGTTTATCAGGCCATCAACCGTATCGTGGGTACGCCCAATACGCTGACCGAATTCAGCGTTAAGGCTGTTACCGAAGGGATCGACGCTGTGGGCGAAGTGACCATTCGTGTTCAACCCCACAATGGCGAAGGCGACCAAGTCGTCAACCCGCAAACCGGACGGCCTTTCATTCGTACCTTCAGTGGCCATGGCGCCAGCACCGATATCATCGTCGCCAGCGCCCGCGCTTATCTGAGCGCGCTCAACAAGATGCTGGCCGCTCGAGAGGAACAGCCCAACCTTCCTGGGCGGCAGGCAGTGACTGGATGATGGCTGGTAGTTGGTGGCTACTACTAGCCACCAACTACCATTTACTTGATCCTATATTCCCGGAGATGACGAAGTGACCAATTCTAGAGCTCCAAAGTCTGCAACGCATACCCTTGCCGCCCGCCCTGGCCCGCAGAGTAGGACAAGCGCAGCTTTCTCTAACCTTGAGCTTGACGAACACGATGCCTGCGCCATCATTGCCTCGGTGCGCAAAACTGGTGAAGCCACACATGGTAACCTGAAACGCACGCTGGAGGCACTCAGCAAAATGGGACATCGCTCCGGGGATGTCAACGGCGAGGGCGATGGCTGCGGTGTTTTGACCGACATCCCTCGCCGCCTGTGGTCCGAGGCTATGGAACAGGTAGGAAAGCCAGCTTGGCTGGCCGAGGATCGGCGCTTCTTTGTGGGGCACCTGATGATTCCAGCACCCCAGCGCGAAAAGGCGTGGGAACTTCAGGAGGGGGCGCTTAAGCTGATCGCTGAGTCAGGGGTTGACCTGCTTGTTGAACGACCTGGTCAGACGCGCCGGCTGGCCTTGGGCCGGCTGGCCCGCGAGCAAGAACCTGTTTTCTGGCAGATCGCGGGGGTGGTGAGTAACTGTCCTCTAGAAGAAGTTGAAAGGGATTTGTTTGAGCTGGCCTTGGCCATCGAGCGGACCACGGGCATTCACGTGGCTTCCTTGTCCAGCCACAGTGTGATCTACAAGGTGCGCGGTTCTGTTGAAACCCTTTACCACTATTATCCGGAACTGCGCAGCCCGGATTATACCTCGGCCATTACTCTGGGCCACGCTCGTTATTCCACCAACACGGCCACCATCTTCGAACGGGTGCAGCCCTTCAGCCTGCTGGGACATAACGGCGAAATCAATACCATCGCCCGATTGCGAGAACAGGCAGTCATGCTTGGCGCGCAACTGGTGACCAGCGGGAGCGACTCGCAGGACCTGGACCGGGCCATCGCTACGCTCATTCATCTCTACGGCTTCACCCTGACTGAAGCGTTAGAGATGGTTTTCCCACCTATCCTAAGCGAAGTAGACAAATTGCCCGCTGGCTTGCAGGCGGTCTATCGTTACTATCGTCAGGCTTTTGGCCCCTTTGCCCAGGGCCCGGCTGCCATCGTCGCCCGCTACGGCGATGAATGTACCTTCAGCGTCGATGCCCTGGGCCTGCGTCCACTCTGGTTCGGAGAGACGGAAAAAGAGTATTTTTTCTCATCCGAAAAGGGAGTGGTGCCCATGGATCTGTTGTGCGGCGATCCCCGCCCTCTCTCACCGGGTGAGAAGATGAGCCTGCGCCTGCACCGCAATCAGGACGCCCAGGTGCTTGACTATCCGGCTGTACAGCAGCGCTTACTCAAGCTGGCGCGCCGGCGTTTTGGATCGTTCGAGCAGATTGAGGCGGCTCTGGAGCCGCCAGAGCCGAAACGCAGGCGCGTGAGAGCGGAAGGAGAAAGAGAAAGCAAGATCCTCCAATCTCTCTGTTTGCCATCCTACCACGCTTCGGGACTGGATCGCTGGCTGACTGCCTTTGGATGGGGGCGTGACGACCGGGAATGGGTACAGGCGTTGGCCCAAACCGGCCACGAACCCATCGGGTCCTTGGGCTACGATGGTCCCTTGGCGGCCCTTACCCCTGAGCGAGAATCCATGGGCCTGCCTGGCAGAAACGTGGCTGACTACTTTAAAGAGGCAGTCGCCGTCGTCACTAACCCAGCCATTGACCGGGAACGCGAGATTGAGCACTTCTCAACCCAGTGCATCATTGGCCCGCGGCCCAACCTAAGCCCCGATGGGCTGCTGACGCCGGGCCGCTTGGCCCTGGACTGTCCGATCATCCTGGGCGGTCATCCTAATGAACCCCTCATGCCCGAAGCTCTTTACCATGATGTTGCCGCCAAAGTTGCAGCTATGCGCTTGGAAGATATTGTGGCCTCCTTTGGTGAGACGGCAGTAGCCGGGCTGGCTACCGTGACCCAGCCCGGCGAGTCCACATTCGACGCCCTGGACCGGTTGTCCCAGGCTGCCGTTGAGGCGGTTAGCTCCGGCGCCGAGCTCGTCCTTCTTGACGACGGCCCGGCTCTGGCCGAGGGCCGCGGCTGGATAGATCCTCACCTGGCCATAGCGGCAGTGGATAAGGCCCTTCGGACGGCTGATTGGCAGCACTCCAACCTTCGTCGCCAGACTGGCCTAATCCTACGCGCCGGCGCGATTCGGAACCTGCACGATCTCATCATGGCCCTGGCCTTGGGCGCAGATGCAGTCGCCCCTTATATGCTGCTCGAAGTAGCGGTAGATCCCGGCCGCCAACTCATCCTGACCGATAGAGCCACCCGCTTGGTCAATACCGTCGATGCGTTGCGGGTCGGGCTGGAGAAGGTCACCAGCACCATGGGCATCCACGAATTGCGGGGCTATGGCCGCCTCTTTGCCAGCATTGGCCTCAGTCAGCCGGTGGCGGAGGTAATGGGTATGGTCAATTATGCTGGTTCCGAGCAGCGAGGCCTTACCTGGCATGAGTTGGATACTAATGTGCTAGCGCGTGTCGCTGTCATCGGCGGCGCAGAGGAGCCTCGCCTTGCCCGGGAGCAACGTTTCTACCCCAGAGTCTGGAAAGTCGCCGGCCAGGTAGGCCGGGGTGAGACTGAAGGTGCCGACTTTGAGGAGCGGGCCGAGTCGCTGGCTGAGGTACAGACAGTTGCTCTTCGCCATGTGCTCGAATTCCGTTTCCCTGAACAGGAGCCCAGCTTGGCGGCTTCTGAGGTTGACATCGGTCTGACCGGACACGATTTGCCTTTCGTCATCGCCTCTATGTCCTTTGGGTCACAGGGAGAAATCGCTTTCCGCGCCTATGCCGAAGCCGCCTATCGTCTGAATATGATCGCACTTAACGGCGAGCGCGGCGAGATTCGGGATTTGATGGGCAAATACCATTTCAATCGGGGCCAGCAAATTGCCTCTGGACGATTTGGGGTTGATGCAGATCTCATCAATTCCTCCAATCTGCTGGAAATCAAGATAGGTCAGGGGGCCAAGCCAGGTGAAGGGGGGCATTTGCCGGGCCGCAAGGTGTCACCCAAAGTGGCTGCCGCCCGGCACGCGCAGCCGGGGGTTGACCTCATTTCACCGTCCAATAACCATGACATTTATTCCATCGAGGATTTGGCCCAGTTCATCGAAGAATTGAAAACAGCCAATCCTAAGGCGCGCGTTGCGGTCAAAGTGCCCGTGGTGCCAGGTATCGGCATCATCGCGGTCGGGATCGCCAAGGCTGGCGCTGACATCGTCAACCTTACTGGATACGATGGCGGAACCGGTGCCGCCCGCCAGCACGCCATTAAACATGTGGGGTTGCCGGCCGAAATCGGTGTCGTCGAAGCACATCATGCTCTCACTCAGGCTGGCTTGCGGCATCGGGTAGAGCTGTGGTGCGACGGCGGCATGCGCACCGCTGCTGATGTGGTCAAGATGATGTGCCTGGGCGCCAATCGAGTTGGCTTTGGCACGCTGGCCATGGTCGCGATTGGCTGTACCATCTGCCGTAGCTGCCAGACCGACACTTGCCACCAGGGAATTGCCACTCAAATCGAAAGTATGGTTGAGGCGGAAGGTCGCGGACTACGCCACTTCGCACCCCGTGATTTTGACCTGGCCGTACAGGGATTGGTCAACCTGTTTGGCGCCCTCGGTAAAGGGGTGCGCCAGATCACGGCTAGGCTGGGCTTTGAGCGAGCCCAAGATCTGGTGGGCCGGGCTGACCTATTGGTGCAGGCTTCGCACCACGCGCGGCTGGATCTGAGCGGCCTGCTGGCGCTGGCCACCCCGTACGCTGTTGCTGAGGTGGCTCGGCCGCAACATCTGGGCCAGCGGCCACTACGCCGGCCGCGCAACCACCTGACGACGGTGATCTCAAATCTGGTCATGGAGACCGCTGTGGCCGGTGAGGAGGTAATCAGTTTTGAAGACGATAAAGTGACCCCGGTAGACCGCGCCCTGGGCACACACCTGGCCGGCGCACTGACTCGCTACAGGCACCAGTGGATGTGGCTGCCGGGACATGGCGGCGTCGGCGGCAGCCCGGAATCGTGGCGGCAGCCCGTCAGCGGGGGCAATGGCGACGGTAATCACGTACGCGAGGCGAATCTTAGATTCTACGCCAGCTCGGTGCCGGGTAACGGCTTGGGTGCTTATACCACTCACCCGGTCAACATCGTGGTCGAAGGCGGCGCCCAGGATGGCGTGGCCAAAGGAATGCACGGGGGCCGGGTGGTCATTTTGAAAGGATATAATCACGATGGGGTGCCTGTGGACGGGGCGGTGGGCAAGAGCTTGGCCTACGGCGCGATTGAGGGCTTGATTATCGTGCAAGGGAACGCCGACTCACGGGCCTGTATCCGTCTATCCGGCGCTGATGTGGTCATTGGAGGCGAAATCCGCCAGCCGATCAACGATAGCCTGGGCTTAGTCGGCGCACGGGCCAATGTCAAGGGCTTTTTGTGTGAATATATGACGGCGGGTCGCGTGTTGGTGCTGGGCGACCCTGGCCCTTGGATATGCGCGGGCATGACGGGAGGCATCCTCTACCTGCGCCTGCAACCCCAAATGAACTTCGACCGGGATGCCATCCGGCGCCGCATTGCCCGGGGCGCTCGCGTGGCACTGGGCGATGTGGACGAGAGTGATGAGGCCAACCTGCATAACTTGCTGACCGCTTACGCTGACGAGCTGGCGTCTAGCCATCAGCCACACGAAGCCGACCGCATTCTCGATTTGTTGCAGGACTGGCGTCGGCATTTCGTTAAACTGGTACCCACCCGTCAGCAGGTGAATCAAGGCGTGAGTCTGGAGTAACTTAGGTGATGAAAAACCAACCCCGAACGTTGTTTGACAAGATCTGGGATGATCACGTTGTGATGGAAGAGCCGGACAGCCCGGCCGTACTTTACATTGACCTGCACTTGGTGCACGAAGTCACTTCCCCTCAAGCCTTCCAGGGATTGCGCGAGCGAGGGTTGAAAGTGCGCCGCCCACTGCAAACAGTGGCTACAGTCGACCATAGCATCCCTACCATCTCTCTTGATCTGCCCTTTGCAGATGACTTGGCTGCTCGCCAGATCAACCAACTGGAGATTAACTGCCAGGAGTTTGGGATTCCTTTACACGGGATGCACAGCCCCTCGCGTGGCATTGTCCACGTGATCGGGCCGGAGCTGGGATTAACCCAGCCTGGCATGACCATTGTGTGTGGCGACAGCCACACGGCCACCCACGGGGCTTTTGGCGCCTTGGCTTTCGGTATCGGCACCAGCGAAGTGGAGCACGTGTTAGCGTCCCAGTGCCTGCTGCAACGCAAACCTGGAACCTTTGAGGTGCGTGTGGAGGGACGCCTGGCACCCGGGGTATCGGCCAAAGATATTATCCTGGCTCTCATTGCCCAAATCGGCGTGGGGGGGGGAACCGGGTACGTTCTGGAGTACGCCGGCCCGGCAATCCGGGCTCTTTCAATGGAAGAGCGCATGACCATCTGCAATATGAGTATTGAAGGGGGTGCGCGTGCCGGACTGGTTGCCCCTGACGATACCACCTTTGAATACCTGGCCGGTCGGCCATACGCGCCGCAAGGCAGCACGTGGGAGGCCGCCTGCGCGGGCTGGCGCCAGCTGGCCACCGATGAAGGGGCCACTTATCATCGGTCTGTGACGCTGGATGCCAGTGCCCTGGAGCCGATGATTACCTACGGCACCAACCCCGGCATGGGTATCCCCATCACCGCGCCTATCCCTGACCCGGATGCCAATCCCGACGTAAGTCAGCGCCAGGCCATGCGTAAAGCCTTGGAATATATGGCGCTCACACCCGGGGCGCCGCTGCTGGGCCATCCCGTGGATGTCGTGTTCATCGGCAGTTGCACAAACTCACGTATCTCTGATTTACGCCAGGCGGCGGCTCTTATGCAGGGCCGCCGGGTCAAGGAGGGTGTGCGGGTACTGGTTGTGCCCGGGTCTCAGGAGATCAAGCGCCAGGCCGAGGCGGAGGGACTGGATCGCATCTTTAAGGAGACCGGTGCCGAGTGGCGCGAATCGGGATGCAGCATGTGTATTGCAATGAACGGCGATCAGCTACAGCCGGGCCAGTACGCTATCAGCACCAGCAACCGCAACTTCGAGGGGCGGCAGGGCAAAGGAGGACGCACCTTCTTGGCCAGCCCGCTCACCGCCGCCGCTGCTGCCGTCACGGGTGTGGTGACAGATGTGCGTACTTTGCAGGCTGCAAGCGTTGAGTAGGTGGGGGGTTGAGCTAGCAGATAGCCATCCACTAGCCAAGCTGCCTGGATCTCGTTAATGGATTGCTTTATTCAGTTGTCACCTGGAGTGGGAAGCGCATGAACCCATTTACTAATCTTACCAGCCGATTTGTTGTAATGGCTATCGAAAACATCGACACAGACCAGATCATCCCTGCTCGTTTTCTGAAGACAACCAGTAAGGCTGGCTTGGGTCAACACCTGTTCGCCGATTGGCGCTACCAAGCCGATGGTTCCCCTCAGCCTGACTTCGTGCTCAATCAGACGGGGGCGCAAGGAGCCCAAATCTTGCTGGCCGGAGATAATTTCGGCTGTGGGTCCAGCCGCGAGCATGCGCCCTGGGCGTTGGTAGACTTTGGCTTTCGGGCTATCGTCAGTACTTCATTTGCTGACATCTTTCGCAGCAACGCCCTGAAAAATGGCTTGCTGCCGGTTGTGGTAGACGCCCAGACTCAGCGCCAGCTGTTTAGTCTGGCTGAGGAAGAACCCGATACAGAAATCACGATTGATTTGACGTCAAGCAGTCTGCAGCTGCCCGATGGGCGGCAGGTGTCCTTCCCTATCGATGAGTTCAGCAAGACTTGCCTGCTGGCGGGCGTCGATCAACTAGGCTATTTGCTCAAACAAGACATGCACATTGCCACCTATGAACAGGAGCATCCGCTGCGTGTCGATACTGCCATTCAGGAGAACTGAGTAGGCACGCGAAAACTCTTGGTCGTCCAGACCGATTCAGAGGCACAAGATGAGGAGGCCAACCGTGGAATCTTACAACACATATGAGGAAACCTACGAGAGGCGACCCGCTTTCAACGTCCGGGAGCACCATCCTGACCTGGAGCCCAACAGGGGACCCGGGTCACACGCTGCTGCAGGGTCGGGTGTTTCACCCGCCTCGACGACTCCGCCGCGCCGCGCCAGCCAGGCCGAGCGGGCCGTTATGCACCCTGACCGTTTTGACCTGGAATGGCGCTACTACAACGGCGGCTGGGCCGGTTGAAATGGTAAGTACACATCTGCCTTTTGTTCATAGCAGGAGGGTAACCTGGGTGGCGGGCACGCCTGAGTGGGCTGTGACCGCCGCCCAGACCATCGGGCGCCCCACCTCTTAGAGATCGCACCCGAGGAGACCGGGTCCCGCTCATCACAATTGCGTGGCGGGACACAGTCTTCTATCTGGCACCATGACCAATTTGACAAAGGAGCGCCCAATGACTGCTATTTTTCTTTATGACACCACCTTACGCGATGGCACCCAGCGTGAGGGGGTTTCTCTTTCTGTAGATGACAAGCTTAAGATCGCACACAAGCTCGATGAGTTTGGAGTTCATTATATCGAGGGGGGCTGGCCTGGTTCTAACCCCAAAGATGTGGAGTTCTTCCGTCGCATTCAGTCGCAGGGACTGAAACAGGCCAAGATGGCTGCATTTGGCAGCACACGCAAAAAGGATATTCGCCCCGAAGATGACGCCAATCTCAAGGCGTTGCTTAGAGCCGAGACCTCTGTCGTCACTTTGGTCGGTAAAAGCTGGGACCTGCACGTCACCCAGGTGTTAGAGACCAGCCTGGATGAGAATTTGGCCATGATTAGCGAGAGTGTGGCCTATGTCAAAGCGCACGGCAGGGAGGTTGTGTACGACGCTGAGCACTTCTTCGATGGCTACAAAGCCAACCCCGATTATGCACTAGCTACCCTGCGCGCAGCGGCTGCTGAAGGAGCCGACGTTCTGGTCCTGTGTGACACCAATGGGGGAGCTCTTCCCTGGGAGGTTGAGGAGATAACCAGGGCCGCGGCTACCGAGTTTGACACCCCGCTGGGCATCCACACCCACGAAGACGGGGGCTGCGCTGTAGCCAATACGCTGGCCGCCGTCCGGGCTGGAGCCGTGCATGTGCAGGGAACCATCAACGGCTACGGCGAGCGGGTGGCCAACGCCAATTTGTGCACCATCATCCCTGACCTGCAACTCAAGATGGGCTTTTCTTGCCTTCCGGCCGATGATCTGATCCACCTCACTGAACTCTCCCGTTTTGTGGCTGAAGTTGCCAACTTGGCTCACGACGACCACCTACCCTACGTGGGTGGTAGTGCCTTTGCTCACAAGGGTGGCATTCACGTGGCAGCTGTGCTGAAGAACGAGGATAGCTACCAGCACATAGACCCGGCCTTGGTTGGCAATCAGCGGCGGACGGTGGTATCAGAGCTGTCCGGGCAGGGCAATGTGCTCGACAAGGCCAATCAGTTTGGCCTCGACGTCAACAACCAGCAAACTCGTGGCGTGTTAGAGCAAATCAAGCAGCTTGAAGCCCAAGGCTTCACGTTTGAGGGGGCAGAGGCATCGGTTGAGTTAATGCTACGCCGGGCGCACCCTAGCTATGTGCCTCCCTTTGAGTTGATTGACTTTATGGTCGTCGTAGAGCGGCGGCGCGGGCGGGGCTTGCTGGCCGAGGCCACCGTGAAGGTGCGAGTTGGGC
Source organism: Anaerolineales bacterium (assembly GCA_020343875.1). Lineage (GTDB taxonomy): Bacteria > Chloroflexota > Anaerolineae > 4572-78 > NAK82. Next base: position 337,962 of record CP070811.1, read on the forward strand.
CCAAACTGATGCACACTGCCGCTGAGGGCAACGGGCCGGTCAATGCTCTCGATGCCGCCTTGCGCAAGGCGTTGCTCGACGTGTATCCCCAGCTCTCTGGCGTGAAGCTGACCGATTACAAAGTGCGCATTTTGGACAGCGACACCGGCACTGCCGCCAACGTGCGGGTGCTGATTGACACGAAGCAAGGCCCTCGCCGCTGGAGTACGGTCGGCGCCAGTTCCAACATCATTGAAGCCAGTTGGCGTGCTCTGGCAGATAGCATGGAGTACGCTTTGTTGAATGGCGGCAGGTAGTCCGTGGGGGAGTTGGCTGTCTCTGTACCTGCGTGACTGGTCACCTATTTAGGGAACGTTGACCATGCACCCTTCTGCTCGAAAAGTAGCCGACGAAGCCCAGCAGTTGGGGCTGAATCTGGAAATCGTTGAATTTCAGCAAACCACACGTACCGCGCAGGATGCGGCTAACGCGATTGGCTGCCAGCTGGCACAGTTTGTAAAGAGTCTGCTCTTCTTGGTGGGAGGACAGCCGGTGATGGCATTAATGTCCGGCACCAACCGGCTGGACGAGCGTAAGTTGGCTGCACTCCGAGGCGTAGGACGCAAAAAGGTAAAACGTGCTGATGCCGATGCTACCAGGGCTGCCACCGGCTTTAGCATTGGTGGCGTGCCTCCCTTTGGACACACGTCCAAACTACCTGTTTACGTGGATGCAGATCTGACTCGTTTTGGGGTCGTGTGGGCTGCTGCCGGTACCCCCTTTGCCGTCTTTGCCATCCCCCCGGATGAGCTGGTGCGCGCCAGTGGTGGCATGGTGGCTGATTTGGCAGCCCATTCATAGCGCATACCTGCCCCTGCTTCCGGTTTGTGGTAAGAATATGAAGGACGCTTGGCGCGCGCCAGGCGTCCTTCCGTCTGTTCTAGAAGCCTCTTGCTGCACTTAACCATTGACCCAGCATCTCCCTGAAGGCTGGGCTTGTCCGAAAGTTCTACTGGATGTATACTCTTGGTAGGACGTAAGTCTTACAGCTTTCTGTATAATACCCCAGATTGGCTTACAATGAGGTGGGCGGCTAAGAAAACAGTCTCTCCGCCAGTGCTCTTTCTTCAGTCATATCACACAAGTAGTATGAAGCGCCACCAGTTGGGCCCTGTGCGGCATTGCATTTTTCGGCCCCCTGGTGGTACGTTGATGCCAGGGCGATGTGAAAGTGGAATGGGTTTACCGCAGCTACAGAGTCACTGACGATCAAGCGGTCGTTGATCTGGAAGTGGTCCATTCTCTGTTATCAGTGTCCTATTGGGCCGCTGGCCGTCCGAAGGACCTCACCAAGAGGGCCATACAGAATTCTCTGTGCTTCTCTGTTCTGCTTGAGGGCAAGCAGGTGGGATTCGCCCGAGTTGTAACCGACTATGCCGTTTTCGCCTGGATTGCGGATGTCATCATAGATCCTGATCACAGGGGAAAGGGATTGGGGAAGTTTCTTATACAATGCATTCAGAACCATCCTGAAGTTCCTGCCTCACTCCAGATGTTGCGAACCCAAGATGCCCACGGCCTTTATGAGAAGTTTGGATTCAAGAAGGGAGAAGTCCTCCAGAAAAAGCCAGAACGTAATACGTCAGATCGTTAATACCTCTTTTGAGATACTTCTGCTATCAAGTTGCTGACCTTGGCATTCTCCTGGATGCGGATAAGAAACAACCTTCTGATCATTCGAACCGGCAAGTTTCTAAAATGGCTCCCGAGGAGGATCAGCTATGATTGTTGAATGGTTCACAAGCTTGAGTCCGATCTGGCAGGCACTCTGTGGCACCTCTTTTACCTGGTTTCTGACTGCTCTGGGGGCTGGTGCTGTATTCATTTTCAAGCGCGTGGACAGAAGAGTGCTGGATGGCATGCTGGGATTTGCTGCCGGAGTCATGATTGCTGCCAGTTTCTGGTCGCTCTTGGCGCCGGCCATAGAAATGGCCAGCGGATCGAAATTGCCCGCATGGGTGCCTGCCATAGTCGGGTTCTTGCTGGGAGGTGCATTCCTCTGGGGGGTAGACAAGGTGTTGCCCCACCTGCACCTTGGCTTTCCGATGGAAGAGGCAGAGGGTATCAAGACAAGTTGGCAGAGGAGCATCCTGTTGGTTTTGGCGATCACGCTGCACAATATACCCGAGGGGTTGGCAGTGGGGGTTGCCTTTGGGGCCTTGGGTGCCGGTTTGCCGTCTGCGTCATTGGCCGGTGCGGTGGCCTTAGCCTTGGGCATAGGCATACAGAACTTTCCAGAGGGGACAGCGGTTTCGGTGCCGCTGCGCAGAGAGGGAATGAGCCCCCTTAAAAGCTTCTGGTATGGGCAGCTGTCGGGAAGTGTTGAGCCCATATCTGGCGTGCTGGGGGCGGCGGCGGTGATTTTCGTCAGGCCAATCTTGCCCTATGCACTGGCCTTTGCTGCGGGCGCCATGATCTATGTGGTGGTTGAAGAGCTGATTCCGGAATCGCAGTTGGAGAAGAATACGCACATTGCTACGCTGGGATCTATGCTCGGCTTTGCAGTGATGATGACCCTGGATGTGGCTTTAGGATAGTGCACACGAGTCCTAAGCCTGGTCAATGCCATCCTTGGCTCCTTGACTGCCTCGCAAGGCGGCTTCCGCCGCCCAGCCTAGAGGATGGCATGTGGCACACGTTGCTTTACCGTGAATGAGAGGATAGGTATCTACATTGGCGTCGAAAGCTTCAGAGGATAAGGCATCCAACGGGGAGTGGTCATCAAAACCAACGCTGCCGATGCCTCCCCTTCAAGCAGCGGCCCCCAGCCGCTTGCCCTCTGCGGCAGTCGATCCAACCATAGCCCAGCCAAAATGGCCGGTAGCCCAGTCACCCCCACCCCGATCTGGTCTGCAAGGCGAGTTCCTGGTTTTGGCGGCCGGAACCCTGCTGGCGCTTACCGGCATTGTAGCAGCGATAGTGGTCGCGTATGCCTTGTTCTACACCAGCGATCGGGTGATGCCTGGCGTCCAGGTGCTTGGCGTCGAGTTGGGCGGCAAGTCTACGATTGAGGCGACGGCCCTCTTACAGCAACATTGGGGAACACGCACCATCATCCTGGATGCTGGCGAGAGTACCTGGACAGTGACTCCCCCCATGCTGGGCATTATGTTGAACGCTGAGACTACGGTTCAGGCGGCCTATCAGCAAGGGCGCTCCCTGGCTACACTAGCAGGCCTGCTCCAAAAAGGCGGCGTTCATATTTCACCCGCCTGGAGCGTTTCTCCGGCCATCGCCGAGGCCAATCTACTTGCCCTGCGATCCCAGTTTGACGTGCCCCCCGTTGATGCCAGCTTACGGGTAGTGGATGGACGCGTGGAAGCGCTTCCTGCCCTTTCCGGGCGCGCCCTGGATCTGGCCGCAACACTGGCTGGCTTGGTGCAAGACCCAGCCCAAGTCATCAACGAGGGCCGCTTGAAACTGGTGATGACTCCTGTCCAACCAGCCATCGTCGATGTGAGCGCCGTCGTCGCCCAGGCGAACCAATTGTTGGCCAGCCCTCTATCTATTCGTGTCTACGACCCCATCACGGATGAGAGACAGGCCTGGGACGTCTCGCCAGGTGTATGGGGCGCGTGGCTGAGCTTGGGTGCTGCGCCGAATGATCCAACCCGGCTCGACTGGGAGTTGGATGTAGAAGAAGCCCAGGCCTTTCTGACTGAGCAAGCGGCGACGCTTGGCCCTGATCGCTACCTGGATTTGGGCGAAGCAGTCGCCGCTCTTGGGGCGGCCATTGAGACGCACAGCCCAGAGGTCCGTGTGCGCGTGTATCACCGCGAGCGGCAGCATGTTGTTCAGGCTGGTGAAACTCTTTCCAGTATTGCCACTCGCTACGGCTTGCCCTACCCGTGGATTCAAGAGGCCAATCCGGGTATGGGAGATGTGCTCTATGCCGGCCAGGTCGTGGTCATTCCATCACCGGATGTGCTTCTGCCGTTGCCGGTGGTAGAGGATAAGCGGGTTGTGGTAAGCCTCGAACAGCAGAGAATGTGGGTCTTTCAGAACGATGCCCTCAAGTGGGAGTGGCCAGTCAGCACCGGTATCTCATCCAGCCCCACTGCGCCAGGGGTGTTCCAGATACAGACCCATGAACCGAATGCGTATGCCAGTAACTGGAATTTGTGGATGCCGCATTTTATGGGAATTTATCGACCGCTGCCTACCTCTGACTTCATGAACGGTTTTCATGGCTTTCCCACGCGCGAGGGTTCCACCCTGTTATGGACAGGTGACCTGGGCCACCCCGTCACCTATGGTTGCATTTTGATCAGTTCGGAGAATGCCTCGGCCCTTTACGAGTGGGCGGAAGCAGGTGTTGTCGTCGAGGTCCAGCCCTAGTTCTTCCGTAAGGAGTCCCCTGATGACTTTGAAATCGTGCATACTCTCTTGTTTTTCGAGCCAAGCAGTTGAACGCCCTATATACCTTCCAGACCTCACCTTATGGTATGACTGGCACCGCCGAAGGGACACCCTGCCGCAAGGATGGCGGGGTTATTCGCTGCCCCAAGCTGCCCGGGCCCTGGGCGCTCCAGTATGGCTGGTGGCCCGCCCCTGGCGGATTGAGACGCGAGGGGCCCAGGTAAAGGTCACGCAGGAGGATGGAAAGCGAGTCATTCGATCTGAGACGTCGGCCGGCACCATGGTCGCACGCTGGACCTTGGGCCCCGATGGTGACTGGTGGCAGACCGAGTACCCCGTCAAGACCGCGCAGGACCTGGCCGCCGCCCTGGAGCTTGTCCAGTCCCGTCACTATGTCTTGGATGGAACCCAGATAGCCCACCTGGAAGCGACTGTCGGTGACGAGGGCATCCTGGCCATTGAGATTCCGCGGCGCCCCTATTCCGACCTTTTGCACGAGTTCCTGGGTTGGAGCGAGGGTTTGCTGATGTTAGGCGAGCCAGCCATTCAGGAGATCATTGCCGTCTTGGAGAGCAAATTACAGCACTTGGCAAGTGGGGTGGCGCGGTTACCGGGGACAGTGGTTCTCTCCCCGGACAACTTGGATGGCCAATTCATACCCCCTAAGACCTTTGAAGCCTATTTGGCCGACAGCTACCGTATCACAGCCGAAATGTTGCACAATCATGAAAAGCGGTTGGTGGTTCACGTCGGGGGCCCGATCAGGCATCTGTTGGCGCCTATGACGGAGGCGGGGGTAGATGGAGTCGAAGGGATTGCCGGCCCGCCCCAGGGCGACTTGTCGCTGGCTCAGGCCCGCGAGATTACCGGGCCGGGACTCACCCTGTGGGGTGGCATCCCCCAAGACTTCTTGCTGGACACGTACGACAGAGGAGAGTTTGAAGTTGCGGTTATGCAAGCTGCCCAAGAGGCTGCAGCACACAGCCGCATGATCTTGGGTATTGCCGACCGGGTGCCGGTTGACGCTGAATTAAGCCGACTGGAGGCCATTCCGGCTCTGATTGAGCAAACCTTATGATTGGCGTAGGCTGAAAAGGAGGAGCGATGCCTGAGGACATCTACCGCAAGCTGGCCCAACGACTGGACGCCATCCCCAATGGCTTCCCTGCCACTCAGAGTGGCGTGGAGCTTCGGCTGCTGGCCAAGATCTTCACCCCGGAAGAAGCCGAATTGGCCTGTGTGATGCGCCTGACCGACGACTCGGCTGCCGATATCGCCGCACGTGCCGGGGTGGCGCCTGACGTCGCCTACCGCACCCTGAAGGGGATGGCGCGTAAGGGGCTGATCCGAGCCCAAAAGGGGGAAAGCCAACTCGCCTTCGGACTGATGCCTTTCGTGGTCGGCATCTATGAGGAACAGTTACCCCGTCTGGACGTCGAGCTGGCGGCCCTCTTCGAGCAGTACTATCATGAGTCACGAGCTGGCATTACCCAGCACCTGCCCTCTGTACACCGAGTCATCCCCGTGGAGCAAGCCATTCCCTTTGATGTAGAGATCTTTCCCTATGAATGGGCCTCCGAATTGCTGGAAGGAGCCTTGTCGTGGGGAGTGCGCGACTGCATCTGCCGTGTCCAGCAGCGGCTGGTCGGCAAGGGGTGTGATCGCCCCACCGAGAACTGCTTGGTCTTTGCGCCGGTTGAGGGCGCCTTCGAGCGCAGCCAGGTGACTCGCCCTATCGCCAAACAGGAAGCCTTGCGCATCCTGCGCGAGGCGGAAGACGCGGGGTTGGTACATTCCGCAGCCAATTACCGTGACCGGCACTTCTACATCTGTAACTGCTGCACCTGTTGCTGCGGGGTGATGCGCGGTGTGGCGGAGTTCGGCATTCCAACCGCCATCGCCCATTCTGACTTCCGTGCCGTGGTGGATGCTGATGTATGTGTCGCCTGCGGTGATTGCCTGGAGCGCTGCCAGTTCGGGGCGCTATCTATCCCAGAATGGGTCTGCGAGGTGGACTATGCTCGCTGCGTTGGCTGCGGGCTGTGCGCCTCGGCTTGTTCCTCTGGTGCGCTGTGCCTGGAGCGCCGGCCTGAGGGCGATACCCCCCCAATACCGGCGGATATCAAAGAGTGGATGGCCCAGCGCGCCCAGCAGCGCGATATCTCTATCTTCGATGTTCTGTAGCCGAAGCGAGGTTGTGCATCTGTGAGTCGGCCCCGATGGCTGGTGGGTCTCCTCAAAAAGGCATTTCCGGGTCGCTTTCTGGCTGCTGGGGCAACCTGGATGCCTGTCCTGGGGAGAATGGTGGATGACTGGCTCTTCGCCGGGGATGACCTAATCTATCTACCCAAAAACCGGGTGATTCCGATCAATAAAACTCTCGGCGCGCCACAAGAAGTGGTGCTGCCATCTGCGGTAGTGGAACACTTCATTGAGGCGGCCAATTATCACTGGATTATGGACTCCTGCATCTGCCGCGACGCCAGTAAGTGCCGAGATTACCCAGTCGAATTGGGATGCCTATTTCTTGGAGAGGCAGTCTTGGGGATCAATCCTCGGCTCGGGCGGCGGGTAACCAAAGAGGAAGCACAACAGCACGTGCAACGTTGTAGCCAGGCTGGCCTGGTGCATTTGATCGGACGCAACAAACTGGATACGGTCTGGCTCGGCGTTGGGCCAGGTGACAGGCTTCTTACCATCTGTAACTGCTGTCCCTGCTGTTGTTTGTGGCGGGTGCTGCCCCATGTGGCACCTCGGATTGGTGCCAAGGTCACCCGCATGCCGGGCGTCAGTGTGGCAGTGAGTGACCGGTGTGCAGCATGTGGAACCTGCACTCGGGATGTGTGTTTTGTGGACGCCATCCACTTAGCTGATACGCGTGCGGTTATCAGTGAGGAGTGCCGGGGCTGTGGTCGCTGTGTCAGTGCCTGTCCTCAGGAGGCTATCGAGATCTCTATTGACTATGATTCCTTTGTGGAGCAATCAATCGCCCGCATATCTCAGTTGGTCGATGTTTCTTGAGATACCGCACTTATGGGAAAAGCCGGCGGGTTTTAATCTCGGCCACAGCGTCGTCCCGGAAGCGATATAGCCGGGCCGGTCGCCCGCCGGTTTCCTGGTAGGCGTCGGTTGCTTCAACCGCCCCGCTCTTACGCAGCTTGCTCCGGAAGTTCCCCTTATCCAACTTCTCGCTCAACACGGTTTCGTAGGCTTCTTGCAGTTCGCGCAAGGTGAAGCGTTCTGGGAGAAGCTGGAAACCCACTGCAGTGTATTCCAACTTGTAGCGCAGGCGGGTGATGGCGTACTCCAGAATCTCAGCGTGGTCAAAGGCGAGCAAGGGAGGCGTGTAGGCACTGAACCAGCCGACGCCCGCCGCGTCGCTGGCAGCGCGTAGGCCACCCTCGGGCAAGTGTAGCTTATCAGCGCCCACTAGGGCAAAGTAGGCAACCGTAATGACTCGGGTGCGTGGGTCGCGGCCCGGGTTGCCAAAAGTATAGAGCTGTTCCAGGTAGACATCTTGACCGCTCACACTGGTTTCTTCGCGCAGCTCCCGGTAGGCGGCCTCCTCAAGCCCCTCGTTCATATCCACAAAACCACCCGGGATGGCCCACATTCCTTCGCAAGGCCAGTTCTTACGTTTAACCAACAGCACCTTCAATTCGCTATCCAGGATAGTGAAGATGACTACATCCACTGTCACCGAGGGGCGCTCGTACTGGGAAGCATCGTAGGTCCTAGCAGTCACAGCCATGCGCGCCTCCGATCTGCCGCTTGGGAATCCTCAGCGCGAATCCACCTAGTGAGTTCCAGGTCATTAGTGTCAAAGTTACACTTAGCAGTATAACTGGTAACAGGCAGCCTGTCAAGTCCCAATTTGAATAGGGTGCGCCCCAGATTCTTGGGAAATCGGGACGAACCAGGGGAGATAGGCCCCTGCGCTTCCTCATTATTTGAGGTGCACCCTTTGAATAGTTAGGAAATTCAGCCTACAACAGAGAGCCCGGCTACGATCAGGGCGTCTGGTAGCCGGGCTTCTTTTCAACTACATGGTAGGCGCAGCGCGCTATCGCCCGTTGCCCAGCAGCCCCAGGTGAGAGTGGTCGCCAATCGTGAATTTGTATGCGCGGGGGCGGATAGGGGATCGGTGAATGATCACGTGTCGCCCGATTAGGCTATCCTCGATACGCTGATCCAGGTTACGAATCTGGCTATGTTCCAGTACGATCGAGCGACTGATCTCTGCGTTTTCGATGAGGACGTGGTGGTAAATCGAGGTGAAGGGCCCCACGTAGGAATTCACGAGGCGCGTGTCTTCACCGATGATGGCCGGGCCGCGGACTACGCTGTTTATGATCTCGGCTCCCTTTTCGATGGTCACCCGGCTGTCTACTTCCGAGTCGCGGTCAACATACCCGTCGATGTGTGGCGTCAGTTCTTCCAGGACCAGGCTGTTGGCTTCCAGCATATCGCCCGGGCGCCCGGTGTCGATCCACCAACCTCGATGGACGTAAGGGTAGACCGAACGGTCGTGCTCGACTAGCCACTGGATGGCGTCGGTGATTTCCAGCTCGCCACGCCACGAAGGGGCGATGCTGTTCACCGCCTCAAAGATGTGGTGGTCAAACATGTAAATGCCGACCAGCGCCAGGTCACTGGGGGGTTCCTTGGGTTTCTCAACCAGGCGCACGATGCGCCCTTCGTTGTCTAGCTCGGCCACGCCGTATTGCTCCGGCATGTCCACGCGGGTGAGCACAACCTGGCTGTTATACTCGCTGCTGGCAAACTGGGCGATGAGTGAGCTGATGCCACCCTGTATGACGTTGTCGCCCAGGAACATGACAAAACGTTCGTCACCCAGGAAATCTTCTGAAATCTTCACCGCATGGGCCAGCCCTAGTGGCGCTTCCTGGTGGATGTAGGAAATGTTAACCCCCCATCGTCCACCGCGCCCGGCGGCGCGCTCGATTTCTTCCGCTGTATCTCCGACCACAATGCCGATGTCGGTGATGTTGGCATCACGGATGGCTTCAATGACACGAAAGAGCACCGGCTTGTTAGCAACTGGGATCAATTGCTTGGCGCTGGTGTAGGTGAGGGGATACAGGCGGGTGCCCTTGCCCCCGCTCAAGACAAGTCCTTTCAAGGCTAATGGCTCCTTCTATTCGCTAATCAAAAGTCGGCAACCAGGACTCAAAGTTCTGGCTGCCGACTGCTGATGGTTGGCTAAGGTCTGCTGTAATAGCGCTCCAGGCTGACATCGTAGGGTGCATTTAGTAGAACGGCTCCCACCAGGCGAGCGTTGACCTTTTCCAGGCGGTCCTTTGCGGCCCGCACATGGTCGCGCCGGGTGTTGCCTGCTTTGACCACCAGCAGAACGCCATCTACCTTGCTGGCCAGCAGGGAAGTATCGGTGACAGCCACTGCCGGCGGCGCATCGAAGAGGACCACATCGGACAGCTCTACCAGACGGGCGATGACTTCGTCCATCTTGCGGGCGCTCAACAATTGGCTAGGTATGGGGGGCAGTGGACCGCTGGTCAACACTTTCAGAGTACAGCCAGGGATAGAATGCAATGGTGGGTTCTTCATGGCTGACTCGTCGCGAAACATGTCGCTCAAGCCCCGCTCGTTGGAGAGGTCAAAGAGCTCGTGCTGACTGGGCCGTCGCAGGTCGGCATCTACCAGGATGACGGATCGATCACCGTCGGACATAGCCACGGCCAGGTTGGCCAGAGCTGTGCTCTTACCCTCCCCAGGTGCGGAGGAGGTAACTAGCAGTGAGCGCAGCGGCTCGTCCACGCTGGCGAATTCCAGGTTGATGCGCAGTGTGCGGTAGGCTTCGGCAACAGACGAGGTGGGATCGGTCAGGGTAATGATTGGGTCCATAAGGTTGGAAACCTCTTCTCAACTAGACGCTTCGGGGCTGCGCCGGGCGGAAACAAGCCGGCGCCGTTCGGACGAGAGGCGCGTGCTTCCCTCGGATTGGGCAGGGGGGATACTACCCAGTACGGTCACACCGATAGCTCGTTCCACATCGGCTGCCGAGCGGATCACATCTTGCTCGAGCCATTCCAGGAAGAAGACGGCCAATACGCCCACCAACAGGCCAAACAGCCCCCCAGCCGCCGTGTTAATCTTCGTGTTGGGGGAATATTGCTGATAACCCAGGTTCCACACATTGTCCAGGATGCTGACCTCGATCCGGTCTCGCTTGTCTTGACGCTGGTTCCATTCGTCCCGGTCTTCCGCGAAGACCTCGGCCATGGTTTGGACGATAGTCATCGCGACTTCGGGGTCGGTGTCGCGGGCTTCAAGCTGCAGGGTAAAAGTGTCGCCGGCCGGGCTTACGAAGAGTTTGCTCAGCAGAGCGGTGGTGTCCATGTCGAGCTGGGCGCGATCGATGACCTCCTGGGCCATTGTGTGGGTGCGAATGTTCTCAGCGTAGTTACGAAGTAGGTCCTTGGTGACGTTGCTCAAACCCCAGTCGGCACGGGCCGGATTGATGCTCAACTTGACGCTGGCGCTATAGACTGGAGTCTGCAGCCTGCTGAAGCCGAAGGCACTGACCGCTGCAACCACGGCCACCAAAATAACGATCCAGCCTCGCTTGCGAAAGATGCGCAGGTAACTAGTAAGTTCCACAGTATCTATCCTACCATCGTGATTTTCGATGCCCCCGGCTCCGCGCGGCGCCCCTGCGGTCTCCAAGGGGGGAACACTGTTAGTATATGCATGAGATATTCTACCATTGGGCCAGAGCAAAGACAAATCGCCGCCGCCCGGGCGCAGCGCCCAACAGCAGGAGCGCCACACGGGCTATACCTGCCCGGGTGGCGCCCCAGGCCACAAGCGCCAGAACTGGAACTTAGCGGATGTTGATTGCGCCCGAGCCCTGGTCTATCTTCAACACAATCTTGTGTTTTGCGGTGCGGAAGTTCTCCGTCTCCCACACGCCATCGTCGCCGCGCTCGCCTTCCACCAGCCGGAATCGCTCATCGGGGCGGAAGGCACCGCTGCCGGAGTCGAGCTCTACCAGCATGCCCACGCTCTCCGGCAGGACGATTTCAAGGCGACCTGAGCCGCCATCGATACGGCCGTCGAAGCCGCTGTTGGATGGCAGGACCAGGTCAGTGGCTCCAGAGCCGACATCCAGGACGAGGTCAGCGACATCCAGCCCGGTCAGGTCAAAGTCATAGGGACCGGAACCGGCGTCAAGCGTGAGTTCGATCGGAACGCCGGGGCTGAGTTTGACCTCCCACCCACCCTGCCTCTGATCATGGAGTACGGGTCCGAACCAGATGCCAGAGTACTGGCTGTCTAGATTCACATCCGCTCGGCCCCGGCGTACATCTACATCAAATACCAACTGGCCGCGGTAAGTGATATCGCCCTGAATGAGATTAGACGAATCGCGCAGCGCGCTCAGGTAGCCGGGCACGCTGGTGTAGTCAATAGCGACCGAAGCCTGCTCCACACCCGCCTTCGGGTATTCGATGTGCTCCGTGTGCCACGCGGAAGGTTGGGTCATCTCGACCAAGGCTGGGATATTCTGGGCATACAGGAGCACCGCCACTGTGCCTCCGATCAACAGGAGTATCAGTACCGCGCTGACGATGACCCCTGCCACCGAGCGCCGGCCTATTAACAGGTCAACACCAAGCGCAACCAGCACTAGCGGCCAGAGACGCCAGAGTATATTCCACGATTGCCAGGGCAAATAGCCCAGATTCGAGAGCAACAGTATCACGCCGGCCCCGATCAACATCAGCGGCCAGAAGAGCGAAGGCGCACGGCGGCGTGATCTGCGGACATGGCGTGCCGACCTGGTCGGCTTGCCAGGCGGAATGGGGGATGGCGTGGCTGGCTCCACTGGCCCTCCAAGCTCCGCGCCTGATGGCTCTTCAAACGGTTCTTGAACGTCTGACATCATACACCTCCCAATCGTTGCGCACTCGTTTTTTCATAACTTGGCATTTTTTTAAGCGGCACAAGATGGGCAGAATGCCCGGTTGTTCTTCAGCGAGTGCTGTGGTGAGACTCGCCAGGCTTAGGGCGAGTGCCTACATATATAATAAATACGCAAACGAGCCGAATAAGTTGCTCTCATCGGATCCACATGGTAGACTGTGAATTGGAAGGCGGAAGTTTGAACCCGTGCCGTCACAGGCGCTTTTCCGGCTCTCCAAATTACAGACGTTGCAGCAGCTTTCCAGGAAGTGGTTTGCAGACCAGGAGGCAGTTGAATGACTGGTAATGACCCGCAGGCGATGCTCGATGCCCTTTTGCAGCCTTGGCACGCCGCGGTGGCTGACCCGTTGAAGGCTCAACAGGAGGTGCTGCATCGTCTCTTGGAGAGCTACGCTCGAACGGATTACGGGACCCAACACGGCGCGGCTCATATCGAGACCCTGGAGGACTATCGCCGTGCCTTCCCGGTTGCCACATATGAGGATTACCGGCCGCTCATCCAGCGGGTGATGGCCGGCGAAGTGAAGCTGCTCCTCAACGAAGAGCCAGTTGGTTGGGCGATCACGCGCGGCACGACCAAGGGCGAGTCCAAATTCATCCCCATGACTCCCACTGACTTGCGCATGCGCATTAGCGCCGGGCGGGCCATGATGAATTACGTGATCAGCTCCGGACGGTACGATCTGTTTGAAGGCGTCAACTTAAATCTGAATTTCCCCTCGGTGGTGGGGGCGGTGCGCATGGGAGACCATGAGGTAGAATATGGCTATAGCTCCGGCATCTACACCAAGTACGTATCGGCTTTCACCCCCATCCGCTCGGCCCCAACTCAAGAGGAAATTGACGCACTGGGTGGGGGCAAGACCGCGCGCGATTGGGAGGCGCGCTTCGAGCTGGCCTATGAGCAGTGCAAAAGCCGGAACGTTACCTTGGTGGGCGGTGTCGCGCCCACAGCGCTCCGCTTTGCCCACTATCTACGCCGGGCACATGGCGTCTACCCCAAGGATCTGTGGCGAACCCAGGTGATGACATTGGGCAGCGTACCGGGCATCAACACCCGCTATCAGCCTGCGCTTGAAGCGTTCTATGGGGCGGCCGCCCTCCGCGAGATCTACGGTGCTACCGAAGGCATGTTCGGCCAACAGCGCGACGGGCGTCGGGCGTGGGTGCCCAATTATGACCTCTACTTCCTCGAGGTCGAAACCAGGTCGGGGGTCAAGATGCTGCACGAGATGCGGCCCGGCCAGATGGGGAGCCTGATCGTTTCGACGCCTATCCTGCCCCGCTACAAAATTGGGGACACGATTCTCGCCTTCCGATCACCCTACTTTCGGTGCATTGGCCGTGATCGATGGTGGACTCCCCTGCGCTATGCCTGGGATGAATTGATGACCTTCAACCTGGGGCAGCTATGAAAACTTGAAACCTAAAACTAACAACGCCAATTCTCGCTCAGCGACGCCAGAGGAAGCCTCGTACCACGATGGACACGCCGATCATGATCAACACCAGCGGCCCAACTAGCTCCCAACCCACCAAATCCCCCAGTCCAATGGCCACCAGGATGATAGCAAAAATGAGGGTGCCACCCACGGGCCGCCGATAGTCTGGCACCAGCAGTCGAACAACTACTTCAAGGAGCACGATCAGCCCAGCCCCGAGGAAGATGAGCGCCCAGGCTTCCACCGCTTCGAACCGAGCCAACAGGCCCAAGTTGCTTCCCAGTAGCACCAGCCCGGCCCAAATGAGAATAGCAGCCCACACGACGGCATTCAACGGGTCGCGCCGCCACTTCTCGTCCCAGCTTTTTTCCTCTTTCTCCTCCTTTTCTTCTCGCTTCTCTTCTTCCTTTTCAGTGTACTGGCGATCGGACATGATTCCCCTCCCTTCTGTCAAGGGTGTACCGGAACCTGATTAAATTACACACATTATATCATGAATTGTGGAGATAGTGAAGAATAACGCGATCGGTGGCCTTTTTGTTCGCTGTGCTCATTTAGGTGTTGCACCGATACGTCCGCCGTGTTATAATACGCGGCGCGTGGGGTAGATAAGATTATGGGACGCGAGAAATATGGAAAGTGCCAAGAGTCTGTATCTAAAACTGGCTGAATGCGTGCGCGAGGGTACGCCCGTTGCCGTGGCGACGATTGTACGTGTGCGTGGTTCGGTGCCACGCGAAGTAGGCACCAAGATGATTGTCCATCCGGCGGGCCGGCATGTGGGCACCGTAGGCGGTGGCTGTGGCGAAGCGGACGTGATCCGAGCCGGGCTCGACGTGATTGATACCAGCCAACCCCAGATGGTGACGGTGGATTTGACCGAGGACATCTCGATGCAGAGTCTTGGTGTCTGTGGTGGGGTTATGGATGTGTACATAGAACGCTGGCCGGCACCAGGATGATCAAAGGCGGAGTACCCAAGAACGGGTCATGACCACACTTGCCGGCGGCCACCACCCCCCAGATGAAACCTACACATTACTTGCCGAACTGCTCAAATCCATTGACCAGCACCGGTCTGTGGCCTTGGTCACTGTCGTCAAAGCAGGCGGGGATTACACTGCTGCTCTGGGCCGTCGTGCCTTAGTCTGGCTGGACCGGGATCCGTTGGGCAGCCTGAACCTGGGCGCGCTGGAGGCACGCGTGTTGGCTGATGCCACCCGGGCCTTGACCCAACGCCGACCACAGATGTTATCCTACGCAGACGATCAGGTTGAGCTGTTCGTTGAGGTACAGCGTCGCCCGCCGACACTCATCATCGTCGGCGCTGGACACGTGGCTCAGCCGTTGGCTACGCTAGGTAAAATGATCGACTTCGAGGTAGTGGTCATTGACGACCGACCACAGTATGCCAACAGCGAGCGCTTTCCTCAGGCAGATCGGGTCATCGCTGGCCCTCTTCGCCCTATGTTGCGTAGCTGGCCCGTAGATTCAGATACTTTTATTGTATTGGTTACGCGTGGTCACAGC
>CP070811.1:353399-361533 GCA_020343875.1 Anaerolineales bacterium
TTGAGCTGCTGTATCTGCCTGTCTATGCCCTGCGGATCCTGGTCGGTGCCCACCACAACGGCTACCACCTCCAAATGCCGTCCGCCCTTCTTCGCCTGCGCACGCGCCTTGGCGATGGCAGGAGCCAGTTCGCTGGCCGGGTCGGGATGCGAACCGTAACCAAGCACCACGTCCAACAAAATAACAGCCACTTCCGGGTCGTCAGCTTCCTGGTACAGGCGGCGAATTCGCAGGTCGTTATCCATCATAGGGTGTAGGCGGCCTACAGTGAACTCGTCTTCGCCCAGATCAACGATGGTATGTTCCTGGCTGACGATTGAGTTTTCCAATACGTTGTGCCCTTTCTTAAGTGGGGCATTGGAATAGACAATCGGCAGATAATCTTGCAGAATGAGCAGGGCCTCATAGGCCAAGGTGCCACCGGAGAAGAGGCCACGCAGGTAGCGCTGCCCGGATGCAAAACGCTTGAGATTCAGGCCTGGGGTGGTTCCTGCGCCAGGAGGCTGGGCAGCCAGCTGTACAGCCAGAGCAGCCGCCTCGTCGAAAGTGCGGACAAAATACAGATTGCCCAGCTGTCGGGCAGGTGGAACATAGCCAATGAAATCCACCACAACCGGTTTGCCCGCTGACCGGGCAGCTTGCAACAAATCCTCAGCCACCCTGGGCGCTGGCGGCTTGGAAACGAGAACGATGACCTTTGTCTGCGGATCCCGGCTAAAGAGGTCAAGCCCCTGACGAGCTGTCACCGCGTCTACGGCCTCAGACAGGTCGCGCCCGCCGGTGCCCAGAGCGTGGGTCAAACCGCTCCCCAGCTGATGAATACGGGAGCTAACCTGCTGTAACCCCGTTCCCGAGGCGGCCACCATCCCGATCGGCCCCTGGCGTACTCGATTGGCAAAACCCAATCCAACCCCATTCACGATGGCAGTGCCGCAGTCTGGTCCCATCACCAGCAGGCCCTTTTCGGCAGCTGTCTGTTTGAGCGAAACCTCATCCTCCACCGAGACGTTGTCACTGAAGAGGAAGACATGCTTGCCCAAGCGCAGCGCCTCGCGACTCACACCAGCGGCATAGCGCCCCGCGACTGAGACAAGAACCCACTGGGCATGCGGCAACAAACGGGCCGCCGCTTCAAGGCTCTTGGGGCGGAATTCCTCTTCAACGCCCCCCCGGCGCCGAGCAGCCAGGAGGTCATCTACCTGCTGCAGTGCAGCCTGAGCGGATGCCTCGTCTTCAGCACGGACCACGATTACCAAGTCATCGGCGCCGGCCACCTGTGCCTCGGCCACCAGCAGGTCGCCCTGCTTCAGCACATCCTTGTTGGCGTCGGTTCCCATCACCACACCGGCATCTAGCACGCTGGCCAGATCGGCCAGGGAACGCTGCAATTGCATCAGCACTACCGAGTCATAGTAGGCACCTGCCCGAACTTCAACCTTCGTGACCGCCATAGTAAACTCCTAAAGACCGGATTCTCTGCAAAATCAAGGAAGGGGGCCAAGCTAGACAGAGTATCAACACTTCTCTCCAAGCTAGCGGAGACGCACAAGCGCCCGGGGGGCGACATCCAGCGACTGATGCAGAAAGTGACCAGAATAACGAAACTAAAAATCCTCCCTTAGTTCCAAGCCCCCCCCGCCTGCCTTCACGAAAAGACAGTTGACACTCAATCTACAGAGGATTTGATTCAATAGTGAGCCCACAGTGTGAGGACCATCTGGCGACAACCAGCCAAGAATACCCGCAGGTGTCGCCAGTTGACGCAGCTATGAGGAGCAAAAGCAGTAGAATTCGCTCCTTTGCGAACATCAAAAGTATATCACCAGTTTAATGCGATGTCAATCAGATGCAAACATTGAGGCAGGGTCGCCCAAAACGGGGACGCACAGGCGCGTGTCCCCTGAGGTTTGTCCCAATTTCCCAAGATCTGGGGCGCACCCCTGTACTGATGGGGTCCGTGCAAAGTCGCGGGAAAATTCACTGATGTTGAGGCGTCTGGAGGGTTGATGCGCCCGCCGCGGAGGCCATTCGTGCTCAGGATTAAGGTCTACGGCAACACAAAGACTCATGCGGGGGCAGGTTTCCCATTTCGGATCAACGGCCCAAGAAACCCGCCCCCTGCGTCAAGATATTGAATGCCCTCTCAGTTGGCCCGGTCAGGCCCGGAGACTTAAAAAATTCTAAGCGCGGTGCTATGGGCAGGTGGAGGTTACTGGATCGGCTCGAACATCAGGCCATAGACTTTCTCTCCAGCCTGGACTCGGACGGGCTTCCAGAGTGCCTTCATCTTCATGCCTAGGCTCAATCCGTCGATCGAATCCGCCGCTATCTGCCCCATGGCCTTTACCCCATTCTCAAACTCGGCCACCCCGATAATAAGAAAGCGCTGATCAAACCCCCAGGGCAGGTTGAAAATCTGCGTGAAGGTCAACAATTTTGCATTGCCCTCAAGTTTAGTCGCCTCAAACTCTCGGGCCTTACAATTCATACAGCGGTCGTGAAATGGATAATGTATCTTGCCACAATTCTTGCACTTATGTGCTACCACCGGGATCTCATTCATTGGTTCACCCTCTTCAGCGCAAAGGCAACGACGTTGTTCCCGAAGCCACCAAAATTGACGGTCAGGCCTGTTTTTGCACCTTTGACCTGTCGTTCTTTGCCGACTTCGTGGCGCAGCTGCCAGACTGTCTCGACTACTTGCGCCACGCCGGTTGCGCCGACAGGATGGCCCCTTGCTTTCAGACCCCCAGACACATTGATAGGAATAGTGCCACCCAATTGGGTCTTGCCCTCGGCAACGGCCTTGCCTCCTTCACCCTTCTTGAAGAAGCCAACGTGTTCGCTTTCGGCGATCTCAAGGATGGTGAAGGCGTCGTGCAATTCTGCCACATGGATGTCACTGGGCTTAAGCTTGGCCATTTCCAGTGCCTGCTTGGCTGCCAGCGTGACCGCCTTTAGATCGGTGGGGTCTTCACGTTCCTGGAGCGTATGGGTATCAGTGGCCTGTCCAAAACCGGCAATAAGAATGGGCGGCTTCTTCGCATTCTTGACCATATCAAGAGGACAGAGTACCACGGCGGCCGCGCCGTCGCTCACTGGGCAGGCATCATACAGACGCAGTGGATCGGCTACGGGCGGATTGTTTACCACGGAATGAGGGCTGTCCATAATACCCTCCTGGGTGATGATCATCTCCACGTGAGCGTATGGATTGAGAGCCCCCATCTTCTGATTCTTGATGGCGACCTGCACCAGATGCTCACGAGTGACGCCGTATTTTTCCATGTAGAGCCGAGTAAACATGCCTGCCATGCCAGGCAATGTAACGCCGTAGATATACTCGGCCAATGGATGGGTTAATGTGGCCACGAAGTCGGTGGCACGCCAACCCGTTACGTCCCGCATTTTTTCGCCACCGACGACCAACACGGTGTCGTAATAGCCGGACGCCACGGCAAGAAGACCCATCTTCACGGCGGAGCCTCCAGATGCCGGGCCGTTTTCAATCATTTCTGCAGCTGCCGGGAGCAAACTGAGCCGATCAACCAAAGCGCTGGCCACAGCGGTTTGATGCTGCAAGATACCAGCCCCCATGCTGGCCACATACACGGCATCAACAGACTTGTCACCTAAACCCGCGTCGTCGAGAGCGTTTAGGGACGAATACGCGAGCATGTCCATCAGACCATCTTCATCACGCCGCCCGAATGGGATCATGCCAGCGCCGATGATTGCGACATCTCTCATTTTAATCACCTCCCGGTTACGCCACTGATTTTCTCAGTGATGGTCTCTTCATCTGCAACGATGATCTCCTGCATAGCGACGTCAAGGTACTCCTTGGGTACCGGGCGGTCACCCACTACCAGACGTGGCTTGGAGGCGAAGTACAGCTCCCTACTAAGTCGATACGAGGTAGCCCCCCCCAGTTCATGTTGAACATCAGTTTGCTTCTCCAGGCCGTACTCGATCATCCACCGCCTGAACCCAATCGGGCTCTCGGCCGTGATCCAGACCTCTTTCTGGCCCAGGTACTCGATGTGGTGTTCCATCTTAGCGGCAAACAGGTGCGCGCCAACCCGCAAGCCGCGATCGATGGCGAGGGTATGTAAGCTGATTCCGATATCCGCATTCATCATGCGGCCGTTGACAATGCCTACCAAGATGCCATCTATCTGACCGATAATGCAATATTCATTGCGGACTCGGTAACGATACCAGCCCAGAAGCTCTGCGTACAATCGGGCGCCCACGATATCATAATAATCCCGATCGATCATCAAAGTCGGACGAACCCCTTCGAGTAACATGGGTACGTCTTCTCTGGATACTTCGCGGACCACCATCTTTTTCCCATTGGCGAGTGTAATCACCTTGGAAGGATACGGCGCCTGGTAAACCTCTGGCGCTCTCAATACTGCTTCCAGTTCCATGTCAAGACCCATAACAGGTTCTCCTTTCCGTGAGATCAGTTTAGCTCCCAATTTACCGCTTCCCGCCACCAGGCTTCAGCTAGAGGGAAGTAGTCCGAGAAAAGCCACACCAAATAGCCAACGCGCTTCCTGGCATCGACGTCGTCTATCATATGCACCTCCAAAAGATGCGCTAGTGGGGGCCTGCCAATGTGATCAACAAACCTCAGAACCAGGGTATGGCTCAGGCAGTTACCAGGCAGTTTGAGCTGCGCTGCTGGCTTCGAATTGCGCCAGTATTCTTCACCTATTGGCGAGGGAAGCGCTTGCCAATTTCGAAGCGGGCGCGAGCCTCTCTAACAATCTCCTCGTAGAGCTCCAGATTACGGTCTTCCAGGTGGTCGAAAGTCTGCAGACTCTTGCTGCCCCACGTGATATGACGCAGCGGGTCGGGGTTAAGTTTGGCGGCGATGATCTCCTGAGTGCCCCGCGCCTGAGCCAGCCGCCAGGCAATGGGATTGACGATCATACTATGGCCAAAACCGTAATTATCGAGAGCGTCAGGTCCCACCAAATTGCTGGCGACCACGTAAACGTGGTTGTCATAGGCACGCGCACAATTGGTGATATACCAGATGTCGTAGCTGCGTTGCAAGGCGGATGGCCTGACGATAACCTCAGCGCCCTTAATCGCCAACAGGCGTGACAGCTCTGGAAAGTCGCCGTCGTAGCAGATAATCATGCCAATACTGCCCAGAGATGTCTCAAACACGTCGGCGCGCGTGCCAACTGCTGCCCAACCGCCGCCATCGCGGCGCTCCCATGGAGCAGGATGTGTCTTGTCGTAAATACCAATCACCTCTCCATCCGGTCCGATCAATATGGCTGAATTGTAGACAACGCCTCGCTTTGGTCCCCGCCGGTAGGATCCCCAGACCACATGAACTCCTAGAGACTTCGCGGCCAGCTGGACATCTCGAGTTATGCGACCAGGCGCCTCATCTACCAGGTCCCACAAGTCTTCTGCGTCAAAGCCGGTCTCGTAGCCGGTGGTCACCGTCTCCGGAAAGGCAACCAGCTCGGCATCGTATTCACGCACAGCTCTTTCCAGCCAGGCTACACCTTTATCAACGTTGGCCTGTATATCGTTAGGCGTAATAGCAATCTGCACGCAAGCAGCCACAAACTCTTTCATCTCATTTCACCCCAACGTTCAATTCATTTCACCCTAATGATCAGTTCTGCGAGCGGCCTGCCTGGCAGCGAGCCAGCCTCACGAGCCAGGGAGAATGGGACCCTGTATCCAACGGGCGCAAGCCTCCAAAACTATAGTATAGGTTCAAGAGGATGTCAACTGAATTTTACTTGGGGCGTTCATACAGCTCAATAAGTACACCGTGAGCAGTCTTTGGGTGGATAAAGACATACTTTTGCCCCTGACTTCCCAAGCGAGGTTCCTCCTCCAGCACTTGAAGGCCGGCCGCAGCCAAATCAGCCATCGCGGCCTGAATATCACCAACTTCGAAGCAGATGTGGTGCATGCCTTCACCGCGCTCCGCCAGGTAGCGGGCGATGCCTGTGTCATGGGTAGTGGGCTGCACCAATTCGACCTCGCCATCTCCCTCGGGCAGTGGCAGGAACGCCACCTTAACCTTCTCGGCCGGCACCTCTTCCACGCGCTCCAAGGGCAGACCGAGCACATCGCGGTATACCTGCAGGGCCGCGTCGAGATCTTGGACAACTATGGCGATATGGTCAATCCGCTTCGCTAGCTGCATCTTGCCAACGGTCACAAGGCCTCCTATGGCTTGGCTTAGACTCCAGCCGACATCTCTACACCGCGGCTGGCGCCTGGTATTCGCCGAAGACACGCCGCAGCGCACTGCATATTTCACCGGTAGTGGCATACGCCTCGACGGCTCGGAGGATGAAAGGCATCAGGTTCCCGTCTCCTCGGGCTGCGTCCTCCAAATCAGACAGGGCACCCTGCACAGCATGGTTGTCACGCCGGGCCCGCAGTTGACGCAGGCGCTCGATCTGGGCCGTCTGCACCGATTCGTCCACGCGCAATAAATCGGGTCTGCGATCCTCAGCCGCTTGGAAACGATTCACTCCTACCACAACTCGCTCCTGGGCCTCCAGCGCCCTCTGGTAATGATAAGCGCTCTCCTGGATCTCCCGCTGGACGTAGCCAGCCTCGATGGCGAGTAGTGCCCCACCCATGTCGTCGATGCGGGCCAGGTAGCTGCGGGCTTGTGTCTCGATCTCATCGGTGAGGCTCTCCACGTAATAGCTGCCCGCCAAGGGGTCTATGGTTTCGGCCACACCACTCTCGTAGGCGATGATTTGTTGGGTGCGCAGGGCAACCTGCACCGCCTCTTCGGTGGGCAAGGCCAGCGCCTCGTCCATACTATTGGTATGCAAACTCTGAGTTCCGCCCAGCACAGCGGCTAAGGCCTGAAGAGTGACTCGAACCACGTTGTTCATCGGCTGTTGAGCGGTGAGAGCCACGCCAGCCGTCTGGGTGTGGAAACGCAGCATCATACTCTTGGGATTCTGCGCCCTGAAGCGGTCGCGCATCAGGCTGGCCCACAGACGGCGCGCCGCCCGGAATTTGGCCACCTCTTCCAGCAAGTCGTTTTGAGCCGCGAAAAAGAAAGCCAGGCGGGGGGCGAAGTCATCAACGTGTAAGCCAGCCTGGAGAGCCACCTCGACGTAGGCGATAGCATTAGCGAAGGTGAAGGCCACCTCCTGCACCGCAGTGGCGCCTGCTTCGCGAATGTGATAGCCACTGATGCTGATCGTGTTCCAACGGGGCAGGTGATCTTTACAATAGGCAAAGACGTCAGTGATGAGACGCATCGAGGGCTGAGGGGGGAAGATATAGGTGCCGCGGGCGATGTATTCTTTCAAGATGTCGTTCTGGATCGTACCGCGCAGTCTTTCGGCTGGCACGCCCTGTTGCTTGGCGACGGCAATAACCATGGCCAGCAACAAGGCCGCTGGCGCGTTGATAGTCATGCTGGTAGAGACTTTGTCCAGGGGGATACCATCGAAAAGGCGCTCCATATCGACCAGGGACGAGATAGAAACGCCGACTTTGCCCACCTCACCAGCGGCGATGGGATCGTCGGCGTCGTAGCCGATCTGGGTCGGCAGATCAAAGGCAACGCTCAAGCCAGTCTGCCCCTGCTCCAACAAGAACTTGTAGCGGGCGTTGGTTTCCTCAGCACTGGCGTAGCCGGCATATTGGCGCACCGTCCACAACCGCCCCCGGTACATGGTGGGGTAAACACCGCGCGTGTAAGGATATTGCCCAGGAAAGCCGACGTCTTGAAGGTAGTCATCCACAAACTCCAAGCCCACCTTCTCCGATGGCAGGTAGAGACGATCCACCGGGATGTGGGAGAGGGTTTCAAAGCGCTCTTGTCGCTCACCCCCTTGCTCGAGGAAAGGCTGTAGAGTATCTTGTTCCCACTCATTTTTGAAGCGATCCAACTCGCTGCTCATATCAGTCCCAGCCTTTTCACCGTGTCTTCGGTTGGCAAACCTGTGGCCACGTCCCACCCCAGGTAGGCGTAGTATTCGTCCAGCATGTGTTCCACCTGGGTACGATCCAACAACGCGCCAGCATACGGGCCGCCTGAGACAGCAGTCTGAAAGAAACGCTCTGGCAACCTGTCGTCCTTGCGCGAGATACCGCCGTGGATATAAGAGAA
>CP070811.1:361633-382164 GCA_020343875.1 Anaerolineales bacterium
GGCTGGGCGCAGTCAGCGAGGGTCCGATGATGGCGATAAGCAGCACGACACCGGTCCACGCAGCCGGGTTCTGGCGTAATGAGCGGGGGTGGGGAAGTTGGACTCGACGCAGGGTGGATATGGGACGCCGGGCTGAGAAAGATCTGGTTACGGCTTGAGTCATAGTGTCGTCACTGGCGCTGGCGTGGGTCGAGAGCGAGGGTGGTCAGGTCTACCAGCAGATTGATGACCACATACGTGGTGGCAGTGAGCAGCACGATGCCCTGGACAACGGGCAAATCTTTCGACAATATGGCTTCTACCACCAGTCGGCCCAGGCCGGGACGGGCAAACACCGCCTCGGTGATCACAGTACCTCCTAGCAGGAAACCAGCCTGTAAACCGACCAGCGTGATGGTGGGAATCATAGCGTTCCGCAAGGCGTGCCGGCCAATGACGGCTGTCCCGGGCAGACCCTTGCCCCGGGCCATGGTAATGTAGTCCGCCCGCAGCACGTCAAGCAGGCTGGCGCGCATCAAGCGGGCGATCGGACCGGCGCCAACCAATCCCAGGACAGTCGCCGGCATGACCAGGTGCCGCCAGCTACCACCGCCTGTTGCCGGTAGCCAGTTAAGGCCGACGCTGAAAACCCAAATAAGCAGCAACCCCGACCAGAAAACTGGCACCGATACCCCCAGCACTGCCACGCCCATCGCGACCCGATCAATCCATGTGCCAGCCCGTAGTGCAGCCAAGATGCCCAGACTCAACCCTAAGACTATCGCTACCACCAATGCCGCTGCTGCCAGTTGCATTGTAGCTGGCAATTGCTCGGTGATGGTCAGCCCGACGGGCCGGCCGCTGAACAGAGAGCGTCCCAGGTCGCCCTGAAGTGTGTTCAACAGATAGCGACCGTACTGTACCAACAGGGAGTCGTCCAGGCCCAACTGCTGCCGCATCTGCTCAATTTGCGCCTGGGATGCCCCGGACCCGGCCAGTACGGTTTCGGCGGGGTCTCCGGGTAAGCCTCGAAGCAACGCAAAGACGGCAGTGGCCGCACCCCAGAGAACAGCTAGAGCAGCTCCAATTCGGCGAATCACATACGCAAACATCTCACCCACACCAGGGGATTGGGTTCATTGATCACTGAGATAGACGTCGTGCAGCAAAGGAAACCAGCCGTGGGCATCGAAACTTAGATTTTGTACGCGAACGTTGGCCGCGTTCAGATTAACGGGGTCGCGAATGGGGATGAGTAGTGCCAGTTCCATGATATGCAGTTGCGCCTGAGTGTAAAGCTCAGCACGCCGGGCGGGATCAGATGTGCTGCGTGCTTTTTCCAGCAGGTCGTCCAGGGCTGCATCGGACAGCTTGCTCCAGTTGAAGGGTTCGCCGGAGTGATAGTAAGCCCACAACAGATCGGGGTCGCTGCCGGAGAAGTTCTGGGGGATAAGGTGATAATTCCCCTCCCGGGCGGCCTGCAAGGCGGCCGGATAGGTCAGGGTTTCGGCGTTCAGCGTGATGCCCACTTTCGCCCATTGCGATTGCACAAGTTGGGCCATTTCTGGCACCGAGCCCCAGGTCATTAGCACGGCGTCCAGCGCCAGCAGCTGAGCGCCTTTATCTCGTGTCCCGTCCCCATCCGAGTCTGTCCACCCAGCTTCTTCCAGAAGAGCCATGGCCTCGTCTGGGTTATAAGGATAGCGTCCTGTCAGCGATGGGGCGAAGCCGAAGGTAGCTGCCGTCAGCGGGCCAGCAGCGACAGGCGACTCGCCGCCAAAGACAGTCTGCGCGATGGCAGCCCGGTCAGTGGCAAAGAGCAGTGCCTGCCGGACGCGGACCTCGTCCAAAGGAGATCGCTGGGTGTTGAGCATCAGCCCCAGTGGCTGGCCAGGGATGGCGATGGGTATCACTCTGAAGCGATCATCTTGGCGCAAGTGGGTGGCATCGAAGGGAGGCAGTTCTCCCATGACGTCGGCGTCGCCTGCCTCCAAGGCCAGGGCGCGCCCAGCCGGGTCGGTGAAGAAACGAAACTCAACTTCGTCCAGATAGGCGGGACCTGGGTGGTCATAGATAGCTGGGCCCCAATTGTAATCGTTGTTACGCACTAGAGTCAGATGGTCGTTGGGCACATATGTCACGAATTTGAAGGGTCCGCTGCCTACCTGATGGAATTGGTAATCTGGGCCCCATTCAGCCAAGGCGGTGGGCGATGCCATTCCCAGATATACCTGGGCCAGGCCATCAAGCAGAGGAGCATAGGGGGCAGACAGGTGGATGGCCACTGTGTCTTCATCAATCACTTCAACCGACTGGAAGGGGCCCAGCAAAAAGATTGCCTTTTGCGATTGGGTATCGGGGTGTACAATTCGCTCGATATTGGCCCGAACAGCTTCGGCGTCGAAAGGCGTTCCATCGTGAAATGTCACGTCACGCCGCAGTTGGAAGGTATACGTTAGCTCGTCGTCGCTTACCTCCCACGACTCAGCCAGGCCAGGCACGAATTGATCGTCAAAGCTTTCGGTAGTGTCCAGCTTACGGTAGACCAGGGTGTCGTAGACGCTGGTCAACGGGATGCCCAACTCGGCCGAGGCGTTTACATGTGGGTCTATGCCGGAAGGGGAGAGCGTGAGTCCGTATATCAGCTTGCCGCCGCCCAAGGACGGTTGGTTGACGGCCTTTGGCGGCACAGAAGAGCTGCCCACCGGCGCACATCCGCTCAGAAGGGGTAGCGTCGTGATAAGGATAAATATGAGCAAGCGCCAGCATTTCCCGCATGGGGAACTACGGGTGCTCATTGGTTCTCTCCTTTCCGTAGTCAGGTGTCTCTTGCATTTCACGCCAAGGGTATTCTATGCCAAAGGCATTTTATACCAAAGATGGCTTCTTACAAAAAGACAACCCCGCCCATGGGTGGGGTTGTCATAAAAGACTACGAGAGCTGGGGATCCGCTTCCCCAGCTCTCTACAAAAGGAGGAGAAAAAGAGGTTTCATACTATGACAATCATAACATGAGGCGCTAAGGCCTGCTGGACGAATTCCCTACGCTTACCCTACGCGGATGGTCTACCCAGGCATCTAGCGAAATCGTTCGCAAGATTTGGACATTGCGCCAGCCCTGGATAAACAAGCGGGGACGATTGACGACAGGTTTATTCGAGGGTATACTTAAGACAGTTGGTGATCACTCAGCAGCTCTGCTAAGACTACCGGGTACGCTGATCTAGGGGTTTTTCATGCTGACACCGCAACACGCCATCCAGTGGGGTATCTCTTGAGAGCAAATATCCGTCGCCAAGTGGCGCTGACAATTATCATTGTATCGTGCTTGATCCCACTATTTGCCTTGCCAAGTGCAAGAGCCCAGGAAGAAGAATTGCCGCCTCTTGACCCGGCCATCGAGCAATTGTTAGCTCAGATGACCCCGGAAGAGAAGGTGGGCCAGCTATTCTTGGTCACCTTTGTGGGCAATGATGTATCGCCTACGTCTGATGTCGCCCAGCTGATCCAGTCATATCGCGTGGGTGGCTTAGCGCTCTCGGCTGGCTACGGCAACTTTGTGAACGATGCGGGAGCCCCGCAGCAGGTGGCGTCTCTGGTCAACGCCCTACAGACTCTGGCCTTTACCTCGCCACTCACCACGACTCTCACCCCCACTGTGACTACCTATACCCCTATCCCTCTCTTTATTGCCCTGAATCAAGAGGGGGATGGCTACCCTTTCAGCCACCTGCGGACTGGATTGACACCATTGCCTAACGAGATGGCCTTAGGGGCAACCTGGAACCCAATCTATGCCCAGCAGGTGGGCCAAATCGTGGGGCAGGAGTTGACGGCGGTGGGGGTGAATATGCTCTTGGGACCGTCCCTGGATGTGCTGGACCGACCCCGCCCGACGTTACGCGGCACTTTGGGTGCGCGCACCTTTGGCGGCGACCCGTACTGGGTGGGTCGACTGGGACAGGCCTACATTCAGGGGGTGCACGAGGGGGGAAATGGACGCTTGCTCACAGTTGCCAAACATTTCCCCGGGCTGGGAGGCACCGATCGTAATCCCTATGAAGAGCTGCCTACCATCCAAAAGTCGTTGGAAACGCTACGCTCTATCGAGCTGGCCCCCTTCTTTGCGGCCACAGCCCTCAACCCAGATGATCCATTGCCGACTACCGATGCTTTGATGACCTCCCACGTACGCTACCGAGGCTTTCAGGGCAACATCCGCCAGTTGACTAGGCCCATCAGTTGTGATGCGCAAAACCTGCCAGCTATTCTTAGCTTGCCTGAGTTTGCGCCTTGGCGCGAAGCGGGAGGATTGTTGGTCAGTGATGCCTTGGGGGTGCCCGCCATCCGCAAGTTTTATGATCCCACGTTGCAGGCCTTCCCGGCCAAGCGCATTGCCCAGGAATGCTTTTTGGCGGGCAATGACCTGCTTTATCTCTCCCAATTTGACCTGACCGATGACTGGGAGAGCCAGCTGGCTAACATTGAGGCCACGGTTCTTTTCTTCCGTGATAAATATAATTCTGACCTTGCTTTTCAGGCCCGGGTGGATCAGTCGGTGGCTCGCATCTTGCGGCACAAGCGTGCCATCTATGGGGATTTTACGCTGGAGGGGAGCCAGGTCTCCCTCGATCAGGTGCCGGAGGCGGTAGGCCAGCGAGGGCCTGTTATCGTGCAGGTTGCTCAAGAGGCAGTCACGCTTATCTATCCAGGCCTTGATGAGCTTTCCGACCGCCTGCCCAGCCCCCCTCTCAGCGATGATCAGATTCTCATCATCACTGACGACCGGCAAGACCGGGATTGCGCCCTTTGCCCTCCCTTCTACTTCATGCCGCCTAACCTGTTGGAGTCGTTGATCTTGCAGCACTACGGTCCGAATGCAACAGGCCAAATAACACCTGAACAGGTTACCAGTCTGACCTTCAGCGAGCTACTGGGGCAGGTGTTATCCCGAGAGGCGAGTGAAACAGGCGCAACGCTTGAGCCAGTTAGCGAAATTGACGAATTGATCCGTGCTGCTGACTGGCTCATATTTGCCCAACTGGATGTGAATCCCGTGGACTACCCGCAGTCCGATGCACTCAAGGTTTTTCTACGGGAACGCTCTGACAGCCTGCAAGGTAAGAAGCTGGTGGTGCTGGCCTTCAACGCGCCTTATTACTTGGACACAACCGAAGTCAGCAAGCTGACTGCCTACTATGGGCTTTATAGCAAATCACCCGCTTTCCTTGATGCGGCCGTGAGATTGCTTTTTCAAGAATTCCAACCGCGTGGCTCGCCGCCGGTGGATGTGGATGCCATTGGTTATCAGATCATTGAGGTGACACGCCCTGATCCCAATCAGGTCATCAATATCGAAGTCGTGACCGATGGCCTGCCGACGCCTGACGCAGCCACGCCTGTCTCTACTTCCACGCCTCAGGTACCGCCAGAGGGGACACCTATCCCCATTCAGTTGGACCTTCGGGTGGGAGACGTGCTAGTCTTGAGCACAGGTAAGATTGTGGACCGCAACGGCCGGCCTGTGCCCGATGGAACGCCTGTTGAGTTCCGTCTGTTGGATGCTGTTTTGTCTCTGGAAGCTCCCCGGCTGTTGGCAACCACGTCAGGCGGCGTGGCAAAGGCCAACTTCAAGCTTGATCGGAGCGGTACTTGGGAGATCACGGCTACGAGCGATACAGCACAGCGGTCGGTGCGGCTGATTCTCACCATTCCTGAAGAAGGCCCGATTGAAGTTGGCGTCGACCGGCCTACGCCTACTGCCACGCCCACTTCTACGGCCACTCCCACGGCTACTCCTACTGCTACATCCACGCCAACACCCACCCACACCCCATTTCCGCCGACACCAACGCCTACTGCTACTCCAACGCCTGAACCAGCGCCCGTGCCAGAGGAGCCGCAGGGCAAAGCAGTGGATGCTATGGGATTGTTCCTATCTTTGCTGACCCTATCCTTGGTAGGAGGCGTGTTATATGTACTGCCGGTCAGCGATCCAGCCGACTTGGAGGAGCGGGTACGCCGCCCGCTCGCGGCTGTGGTGGCAGGATTGGCAGGTTATGTTCTCTTAGGTTTGGGTTTGATCCCTGTCGAGCAGGTGCCATCTGTCGCCCGAGCGGTTCAAAGCTGGCTGCCATACGAGGTGATACCCGCGGTGGTGAGTCTCTTATTTTCTGGGGTAGGTCTATTGCTGGTGGGCAGGCCGCATACCAGGCGCTAGGCAGTAGCTAGTGGCCGCGGTGAACAATCTTGGAGAACCGTCAAGGGAGACGGCTGGCCTCGGTGGCGTTGCTGGCCGGCGGGAGGATAGAGGGAATTGGGCGCTCCGCAGGCAGCGCCGTCACGGCCACCGCAATGGCCAGCAACAAGCCCAAGAGTAGCAGCAACAGGCGATTGTACCAGAGTGCGTCGCGCCACGTGGTGTCGCCAGTCATTTGCAGGTAGTCAGGACTTCTCTTTCTGGGCATCCGGTTGAGTATTCCGCGAGTAACTTGTAGGGGGGCTATTTGTCTACCAAACAATTCGGCCCGGAATTCTGCGACGCTCGATGGGCGGTCGTCGGGGTGCATGGCCATTGCATGAGAAATGGCATTTTCCACCCCGACTGATACCTGGGGATTGAGTTTGCGGACAGCAGGCATATCGCCCGGTCTCAGAAATCGCTGCTTGGCTTCCAGGGGTGCCTGGGCAGTTAATAGATGATACAGGGTGCCCCCAAGTGAATAGATGTCGGAGCGTACATCGGTGTGTCCGGTGTCACCCCCGTACTGTTCCAGGGGTGTATATTGTACTGTGCCGCGCCCTTGCAGAACAGTAACGGTTCGGTTATCGCTGGGGACCATCAGTTTGACCAGGCCAAAGTCCACCAACTTGATGGTACCGGCTGGGGTAAGTTTGATGTTGGCCGGCTTGACGTCCCGGTGAAGAACGGGCGGGTCCTGACTGTGGAGGTATTCCAGAGCATCGCACAGTTGTGCGGACCAGGCCAACACCTGTTGTTCGGGCAAGAATTGTCCCCGGGCGCGCGCTTCTTCAATGAGCTCGCGCAAATCCTGGCCAGGGACGAAGTCCATCACCAGGTAGTCGCGTCCGCCATGCACGAAATAGTCCGAGACTTTGGGCAGGTTGGGATGATCCAGTCGGGCCAGCACGCTGGCTTCACGCCGGAACTGGGCCTGTATCTGTTCCTGGTGCTCGAGACTATCGCCAGGGTCGGGGAGGATTTCTTTGAGGGCGCACAAACGCCCCTCCAGGCGAGTGTCTTCGGCCTGGTAGATGGCACCCATCCCTCCCTGGCCTACCAGATTTTTGATGTGGTAACGCGACCACAGCGTGGTGCCGGGACTGAGTGGTTCAAGCATAGTCCTCTTTTTCTCTTCAGGCCAGAGCTCGGGCCGGCGGCGGGTAGCCAGCTCTGCTGTCCTCCTACCCATAGCTTAGCCCAACAAAGGGTTTCTGTCAAGACATGGCACACGGAGGTAACCTAAAGTGAGTAAATCCCTGGAGCACACCCATGTGCAGGATGTGGCGATGCTGATGGTGCGGGCGGGAACTAGCCCACGCCGACAGTGGGCCCTGCAAAGGGCGGCGGTTCTCATTGGACGCAGTGAGGATTGCCAGGTGGTCATCGATGATCGGCAGGCATCTCGGCATCATGCTCGTATTACGCAGACGGAGGATGGCTATGTTTTAGAGGATTTGGGCAGCAAGAACGGCACCTATCTTAATGGCCAGTCCTTAACGGCTCCTACGGTGCTTAAAGACGGCGATGAGATTGGCATCGCCTTTGCTGCCAAGTTGGCCTTTGTGGATGCCGGCGCTACGGCTCCGCTGCTGTTCAAGGAAGGGGCCGAGCCACTAATTCGCATGGACACCGAAGCCAAGCGAGTGTGGGTGGCTGGCGAAGAACTAGACCCACCTCTTTCACTGGCTCAGTATCGGCTGCTGAAAGTGCTCTATGAGCACCGAGGGCGCGTGGTGAGTCGCGAGGAGGTGGTCTCGGCCGTGTGGGCTGAGGATCAGGCAGAAGGAGTCTCTGAGCAGGCAATTGATGCGCTGGCCCGCCGGTTGCGCGAGCGAATCGCCGAAATTGATCCTGATGACCAGTACGTGGTGACAGTGCGGGGACACGGCTTTCGATTAGAGTATGCCGCCGACTAACGGCCTAATCATTGAACCTCAGGCGTTCTGCAGGTCGCATGCATCTGAACCTGCGGAACGCCTCTTTTTTCTGTTAAGATTGCAGAACGCCTTCAGCGATGAGTTTAGCCTGTTCCCTGATCTGCTTCATATGATTGGCAACGTCAGTGTTGCTGGCCTGCTCCAACTCGGCGATGATTTGATCCATGTCGGCTATAAACTCGGGGGTGAGAGTCTCACGCTGGGATTCTAGTAGCCGTCGGGTAGCGTCCGGGTAGGAAGCGTTCAGTAGCTGATTAATGAGCCGGACTTCCGGTGGAAGATGCTCTTCCATCAGACCTATGATCATGTTGGCAACTTGCTGCAAGGCCTGAGCCATATCTTTGCGGTTTTCAGCTTCCGCATGTTGGATATTGGCTGACAGGATCGCAAAAAAGGCATCGTCTATTTCACCCAGGCGTTGACGGGCCACAGCCTGAGGGTCATCCGCCTGCAAAATGGCCTTGAGCAAGTCGCCGGCCCGCTGCATCGCGGCGCGAGCTTCCTCGTCCTGCTGGGCGGTAGTGTTCAGGATCTTGGTTCGCAAGGCTTTGAGTTGGCTTGCCACGTTAGCGTCGGTAGTGGATTCGATCTGCGCAGTTAGAGTCTGGAAGAAGGCATAATCAAGTAAGGGCCGTCCGGCAGCCACCAGCGCTTCGAATTCTTCATCAGACTGGGCGGATTGCAGGCGACCCAGCAGATCTTCGCGGGTGATGGTTTCTCCCAGGCCCAGAGATGCATCCACTTCGGCTACAGCCGCTCGCCCCTTGCTACTCATATCAGCCAGCAGGGCGCGCAGGCCCAGCAAGGCTTGGGCCATCTCGGGCTTTCCATCAGCTTGGGTGGCTTGCGCGGAGGCAGTCAGAATCTGGAAGAACTCGTAGTCTAGTTGATCGTCGTGCTCTTTAACCAGCGCGCGCAAACTCTCTTCGTCTCGGGCCTGGAGAAAATCGTTGATCAGGCGCGCCTTAGCTTTCTGTCGTTCAATCATCTCTGGGGTGATGCCCTCAGCCTCAAGCACGGCATTAACTAGACTCTGCATGGTGAAGAAGGTCTTGGGGGTAAGTAAGTAGGCTTTGCGTTTTTCTGGCGGCAGGCTATTTATCAGCGCGTTGCTCATATCCCCAATGATCTTCTGCTGATCGTTGTGATGCAGGTTTAGCTCGTTGGGCATCAGCACTAGCGCCAGTTCTTGAGCTGGGTCGTGGTACATCATAGGCGCCGTCATAGGGCCCTGGGTGCCACACTGTGGGCATTGAGCGATATTGATGTTGCCTTGCAGGAAGTGCGCCTTAAGTTGTGGATTGTGCCCAACGTCTATGATACTTTCGATAGGTGCATTGAAGCGCGTGCCACATGCAGGGCACATGATCGGCGCTATTTGGCGAGTAGCCATACGGTTGAATATCCTTTCAGAGTGATTTGAACGATTAGCCTGACAAGCTAGCGTTAAAGGGTATGTGTATCGGTTGAGGCAAAGACCATCCCCATTGGCGCATAGGGAAGCCTGTGCGGAATGGACAATTCTTCTAGTCGCGGAAGAATGTCTCTACCTCGGCCCGGTCGTCTTCAGTGGGGTAAGCTTCGATAAAACTGATGCGATGCCAGGGAAACATAAAGCGAGTACATTCGGGCTCAATGAAGATCAGGTTCTTTCCGTCTCGACCTCGAGGGTTGTTACACATGATGTAACTGGCTTTTGGATCGGGTAGTTCTTCCATTTCGGCCAGAAATGGATCCGTGCCTGAAAGGTGTATAATTACAGTAAATGCCATACGGTGGCCACCTCCAAAACGAGAATCTGGGTGTCATTTGGACTGGGAGATCGGTAGCTCAAGAGAGCTCGATTTCAATCAGAAGCTTGCCTAGCTGCAATTGATCGCCGTCGTGGAGTGCTTCTGGCAGGTATGGGGCCAGGCGTTTGCCGTTGATGAAGGTGCCATTGATGCTGCCCAGATCTTCTACCACGACAGTTCCTTCTCGTTTGAGAATACGGGCGTGGCGGCGTGAAACTCCACGCTCCAGTCCACTATCCTCCGACAAATCTACTTCAGGAAAGACGTCGCTGGCTGGGTCGAGACGCCCCAGGTGAATGGCTTTGGTTAGCGAGGCTTCCACCTCACGACCGCCTTCACCGATGTGCAGGCGCACTGACAGCGGGCCGCTGCCCTGCTTGGTGAGGTGTTCGCCGCCTTCATCGTCGGGGCCAACCCATCTGATCTCTTCGGTGCCAAGGGGGTCCGTGCCTCGCCGGTCATCTTCCAGTAGGTAGGTTCCGCACTCACTGCAAAAGAGGGTATTCGGTACGTGAGTCGTTTGGCAGAACGGACATTTAATCATGGGGGATCTCCTTGGGCAAGATAGACAGCGCACGAGTACCATATCTTATCTTCTTTCGGCCTTCCGGCGAAAGGTCACCGGTGCGTGCCAGCCGTCCCGCTTCGAGCAGGGCGGCGCGGGCCAAATCCGTCTCGCCCAGATTCAACAGTCGAGTAGCCATCGTCTCCAGACGCTGAGTGGCCGCGCTGATTTCGCCAGAATCTAGGTCACTCATCGCCTTTTCCTGCATCTTGAAGATAGCTAGCTTGCCCAGCGCAGTCACGATGGGGGGCGGAATGACATTATCTGGGTCGGGCGTTGCGCTGACATGGGATGTCAACTCTACCCACTCCCACGAACGGCGGTTGGCCTGACCGGGCACGTCCCCCTCTACGGTGATGCGCATCAAGCGTTGCTCGTTGACCGGAAGCCCCTGGATACGGAATTCCATCAGCAGGGCCTTGGCCTGGTCGGTCCCCAACGGGCCAAGTATCGTTTTCTCACCTCTCTGTTCCAGACGCCGGATGTGGGGAGTAATCTGAAAGGCTTCCTGCAGCCGGATGCCGGGCCTGGGGTTGATTGTCATCGCCAGTTCACGGGCAACTACCATTCCCAAATGGCGCATGGTGTCCTTGAAGATGTCTGTCACCTTGCGTGGAGAGTCAATGTAGGTTGAGACCCCCCCCGAAAGCGATGCCATTTGATCGAGTAGATCTTCGTTCCAGTCAGATCCGATGCCCATTGTGCTAAGGCTTATCTGGCGAAGACCGGCCCGTTCGGCCTCTTCCAGGCAACCTTGTTCATCGCCATAGGTCTGGCCATCGGTCAGCAAAATGAGATGGTTGACGGATGCGTGGCTCCGGCTCCGGTCAACCTCTTTTAGCCCAGCTAACAGTCCCTGCAGTATTTCGGTGCCGCCGCTGGGCTGGATGGTGCTGGCGATGGACTTGGCCACTGCTTTATCAATGTTGAGCTGACTGGGTAGTAGTACCTCAGCCCGATCACTAAACACTACCAGGCCCAGGGCGTCCTCGGGCTGCAGTTTATCAATAATCTGGCGGGTGGCTTCCTTCACCTGCTGCAAGCGCATACCCTGCATCGACGTGCTCCGGTCCAGTACCAGGCAAAGGTTAAGCGGCAAGCGAGCAGCAGGCAGGTCGCTGGCGGGTACCACGTTAAGTAGGACGTAATAAGCCTGTTCGTCGGGCATTGACAATAGGGTTTTGTGGCTGACTGTAGCCCGCAAGGTCAATGCCGACGACTTGTCACGCCCCACCTGATCCCGCCAGTGATCATATTTTTGCCGCTGTGAGGGGCTGCTCAGAACTTCATATGCTTCCTGGGCTTCCTGGAATCGCTCGTCGGCATTCGGCTCCTGGCTCGTGTCGGGATGGTAGCGCCGGGCAAGAGTGCGGTAGGCTTGTCTAATCTCCTCGCTGGTGGCAGTCTGGGGAACACCGAAGATGTTGTAGTAGTCTTTGTCGACTTGCATAGCGATTTCTCCCATGAGTCGTGGGATAGGTGCCTATGACTCGCCTATGAAAACTAGCACCGCAGTAATGTTGTCCTCGCCACCGTTCTGATTGGCCGCTGCAACGAGTTGCTCTACCGCCTTTTGGGGAGTTGGGGCGTGCGTCAGGATCTGGGCGATTTCTGTATCTGAAACCATTCCCCACAGGCCATCGCTGCATAGCAAGAGGTAACTGCCGACTGGAAACGATTTCAGGTAGGTGTCAACCTCCAAAGAGTTTCCCTGGCCTATGGCTCGATAAAGCACATTGCGGTGCGTATGTGTTAATACTTCCTCGGGAGTAGCCTGTCCGAGTTCAACCAGGCGGGCAACTAGCGAGTGATCATGCGTAATCTGGTGCAGGGTCGCCTGGTTGAAGATATAAGCACGGCTGTCGCCTACGTGGGCCACGTACACTTTGTGGCCAAAGACGAGGGCCACGGTGAGTGTGGTGCCAGCTTCTGGCGCCTGTTGGTAGACAGCCAAGTTGGCGCTTTGTACCGCCTGGATGAGTGCTTCGTTGATCGGGCGATGTGGGTTTTCTTGATCATGACCTGACAAGAAGGGAAGGAAGACGTCTTGTATAACGTGACGGGCAGACACTTGGGCAGCCACTGAGCTTGCTATTTCGCCCTTTTGATGCCCTCCCATACCATCAGCCACGATATACAACCCCAGAGGGGTGAGTCCATCGTCATTGTGCAGGGTGATATCCAAAGCCACAAAGCAGTCTTCATTGCGCTCGCGCTGCCGACCGATGTCGCTCATTCTCGCCACCGTCAGGCCACGAGGCAGGGAATTGAGGTTAAAAGGATAGGTTGCTCCTGGTGCAGTAGGGCGCGTATCTTCTACGGCAGGCCGTTCACGGGAAAAGACTTTTTGCAGGAAATTCATTGAGAAGTGACAGTGCTCCTTATATATGCCTGGCGGCGCCATTATGCCGGCAGAGCGTATACTTTGTGATCGGCAGAGCCGATGTAGACCATGCCTTCATAGACAAAGGGGGATGAGGCCACCAGGCCACCTGTTTTAAATCGCCAGCGCTCTTTGCCGCTTTTAATGTAAACGCTGATAACGTCGCCGCCAATGGTTCCGAAGTACGCCGCGTCTGCACTGACAGCGGGATTAGATACAATTTGAGAGCCAGCATCGAACTTCCAAAGCTGTCGCCCGCTACCGGCATCCAGAGCGTACAAGTATCCGTCAGCAGATCCGACATAGACGATGCCTTCTACCACGCGGGGGGACGAGATGACCGCCTGGTTGGTTCGGGTACGCCAGATGGTCCAGCCGGAGCGTTCGTCCAGCGCATATACGTTCCAGTCTGACGAGCCGAAAATTACCAGCCCGTCGCTCACGGCCGGGCTGGAGGTGATGGCCCGATTGGCCCGGAATTTCCATTTCTGGTTGCCCGTCTGCAAATCGACAGCATACAGATGGTGGTCTTCGGAGCCAATGTATACAATTTCGTTGCCCACAGCGGGCGTGGACCGTATGGGGCCGGTGGCCTCGAAACGCCAAACCATCCGCCCTGTTTGAGCGTTGACGGCATATAAGCGATAGTCGTCGGAGCCGAAGAAGGCATGTTCGAATTCGACCCGCGCCGAGGACCGGATTCGCCCTTGGGTCGGGCAAGTCCACAGGATGCGACCCATGGCGCAAGAAATCGCGTATAGCACTTGATCTTCAGAGCCGATCAGCACTCGATCCTTCCATACAGAGGGTGTAGAGGCTATTCCTCCTTCGGTCGGATACTTCCAGCGGAAATTGCCGCTTTGGGCATCCAGGGCATACAGGTTGTTGTCGTACGCGCCCACGTACACAGTCCCTCCAGCAACAACCGGCGAGGAGCGGACTTCGTCTTCACATTTGAATTCCCAGACAGGAAGGACACCCGCGTCTCTCGACACCGGTCCCGCCGTCGTGTCGGCCGGCAGATCTGCTGCTTCTAGTTCAATGTGTCGTGTGACCATGGGCGAGGGGCTGTCGACGGCAATGCCTGTTGGCTCTTTGCTCTTTTTTCTCAGGCATTGGGCCAAAGCTGCTTTCATCTCTTCGGCACTGGCAAATCGCTTTTCAGGGTCATACTGCAGCGACTTCATGACCACGGCGTTAAGTTGCTCCGAGACTGCCGGGTTAAGCAGCCTGGGTGGTTCCTCTTGGAAAGTAAAGGGCGGCTCTAGGCGCGGGTCTCGCCGGGTGAGCAAGTGATGCAGAGTAGCCCCCAAGGCGTAGATGTCCCCCTTTGGGTTGGAAGTCCCTCGGTATTGCTCAGGCGGGGAGTAGCCCTCGGTGCCGATCATGGTCCCTTTCTGCTCGGCTTCAAACACGCGCGCGATACCGAAGTCAATTAGCACAATCTGGTTGCCTGAACGAAGCATGACGTTGGAGGGCTTCATATCACGAAAGACGATGGGAGGGTCCTGGCTGTGCAGATACGACAGCACATCGCAGATCTGAATCCCCCAATCTACCACCACGTTGGGGGAAAACATCTCTTCCGTCTTGCTCAAAAGGTTCTCCAGATTTTCCCCATCGATGCACTCCAGCACCAGGTAGCTACGGATGCCCTCCGTGAAGTAATCATATATTTTCGGGATGGCCGGGTGATTCAGACTGGCCAGAATGTTTGCCTCGCGCTCAAAGATTTCAATGGCCATCCGCCGCATCTGGGGATCGGGGGTCGTGTTGGTCATCTCTTTAAGTGCACACAGACGGGCTACACCCGTGAAGCGCAGGTCACGTGCCTGATAGACAGCGCCCATGCCACCCAGCCCCAGGACTTGGATAACCTCGTATCGGCCTTGAAGAATGGCCCCTTGGGGTAGGATTGCTTCGTCTAGGCCTGTCGATGTATCTTCGGGTTCGTTCGCCATCTGCAGATGCAGCGTTTCCAAATTCCGACTCCTCGTACCGTTTTTGGCTATTTTCTCAGGCTCCCATTATATCGCGTGGTTCCGGGAAATGCAATAATCTCTCTTATATAGGTCTGTAGGGTGAATCCAGGATGTTAGGACACGCTCTCCTCGATGCAGTCATAGGGTTGAGCCAATAATCGAATTATACCCGGTCTCTGCACTGCCGTCAACCAGAATCAACAAAAAGCTAGGAGCGAATTGGCAAGCGTGGTATAATCGTGTCACTATGGCCCTATATTTGCATATTCCGTTTTGTCAGGCCAGATGCAGTTATTGCGACTTTAATACCTATGTTGGCCTGGATCATCTCTATCAGCCATACGTAAGCGCGCTGATTCAGGAAGGGCGCTTGCTGGCGCAGCAATACTCGCAACCGGTTGGCAGCCTGTTTCTGGGGGGCGGCACGCCCACTGTCTTGCCTATCGAGCTGTTGCGGCAGGTATTGACTACTTGCTTTGAGATCTTTGTCGTAGAGGACAG
Source organism: Anaerolineales bacterium (assembly GCA_020343875.1). GTDB lineage: Bacteria > Chloroflexota > Anaerolineae > 4572-78 > NAK82. Next base: position 377,019 of record CP070811.1, read on the forward strand.
CGCCGAGATTACCAGCGAGGCCAATCCTGGCACAGTCTCACTTGACTATTTGCAGGCGCTCCGAGGTTTGGGGGTTAACCGCCTTAGTCTGGGGGCACAGTCTTTCGATGAGGGCGAGCTGGCTATGTTGGAGCGCATCCACGATGTGCAGCATGTGGGGCTCACCTTCGAGCGGGCGCGGGCGGCTGGCTTTGACAACTTGAACCTGGATCTGATCTATGGCCTACCTGGCCAGACACTGACCTCGTGGGTGCATACCTTGGAGTGCGCCTTGGGCCTGGCCCCGGAGCATGTCTCACTCTATTGTCTCACGCTGGAGGAGGGCACCCCTATGCGTGACCGGGTCCTGGCCGGCCGCTTGCCCGCTCCTGACCCGGACCTGGCCGCCGACATGTACGAATCGGCCGCAGAGTGCCTGGCAAGTAAAGGTTATCGACAATACGAAATCTCAAACTGGAGCTTGCCGGGCTATGAGTGTGCCCACAATCTGACCTACTGGCGCAATCGCCCCTACTTGGGGCTGGGAGCTGGCGCTCACTCGTGGGGGGTAGGGCTACGTTGGTGGAACGTGAGACCTGTGATGGCGTATATCCACCGGCTGATGGGGGCAAGGCAGACGCCGTGGCCATCACCTGCGGCCGAAGATGGGGAGAGGATCAGCCGCTTGTTGGAGATGGGCGAGACCTTGATGTTGGGCTTGCGCCTGGTATACGAGGGGGTGGCCGAGGCAGACTTTCACCAGCGGTTTGGTGTGTCCCTGGAGGAAACCTATGGCGACGTGATCCATGAACTCACCGGTGCTGGTTTGTTAGCGTGGGACCAGACTCGTTTGTGCCTGTCGGAGCGTGGGCGCCTGTTGGGTAATCAGGTATTCGCCAAGTTCTTGCCCTCCTAAGTGCAAACAAAAGGGTTATAATAGCCTGGCGTGTAACACGCCCGATACCCTAATAAGACCTTTGAGAAGGGGGGGCTAGTAGGCCCGGTTGATGAGAAAGCCCGCTAGTTCCCGTAGCGCCTGCCTGGCCTCCGGTTTTGGCCCGGCAGCCTCCAGTTCGGCCAGGGCTGTCTCCAGGTAGTGTTGGGCCTGCGCTTCGGCGTAGGGCCTGGCCTGGCTAGCCTCAAGGATGGCGACGGCTTCGGCCACGTCCTCTTCCAAAAGTGCCCCCTGGGCGTAGAGCGCGCGCAGTCGTTTGGCCTTGGTATCGTCGTGCCTGCCCAATACGTATACCACGGGCAGGCTCTTTTTGTGCCTGCGGATGTCGTCGGCGACTGGTTTGCCGGTCACATCAGGTTGGCCCCAGATGCCCAGTAGATCGTCCTGAATCTGGAAAGCCAGACCCAGCCCTTCGCCCAGCCGGCGATAATGTTCGGCCAGGCTGAGATCCGGCCAGGCGATGAGCGCCCCCAGCTGGCAGGCGCAGCCAAGCAGGGCGGCTGTCTTGCCCCGAATCATGGTCAGGTAGGCCTCAACGTCCACGTCCAGGCGATCTTCAAAATCCAGGTCTAAATGCTGGCCGCGGCATAAGGCCAGGCTGGTCTGGTCGAGGACGCGTAGGGCGACCGCTATCCGTTCAGGGGGCAGACTTCGCTGGCTGAGGCGATGCAATGCCAGATGGGCCAGCGTGAACATGGCGTCGCCAGCGTTGATGGCCTGCGCCTCGCCCCAAAGTTTCCATACCGTCGCCCGTCCGCGCCGTGTGTCGCTTTGGTCCTGGATATCGTCGTGGATAAGCGAAAAGTTGTGGATCAGCTCCACGGCAGCAGCGGCGGGTAGGGCGTCGTGGGGGTCTCCACCGGCCGCCTGGCAAGTCAGCAAGGTGATCAGCGGGCGCAATCGCTTTCCGACTGGAGCTTGGCTGGGGCGGAATTGCTCGTCGGCCCATCCCAGGTGATAGTGCATCATGCCCCAAAATGGGGATGGGTCATCGGCAGGAGGTGTCATGCAAGCGCGCAGCTCTCCTTCGATGAGCGGAAGGTAGAGATCCATGGCTTCCTGCAATTTCAAAGGGGTCTCTCCTTGGGTCTGCTTCACTGTTGGCGTACTAGGTGCGGTGTGTCACGCAACTCGTCGAGGGAGGCGGCGCCGATGCAGAACATGGCGATTCGCAGCTCGCGGGTCGTCACCTGGATGGTGTCCAATACGGCGTCGGTGGAAATCACTGCCGCTTTGAGGAAGGGGCCGGCCATGCCGGCCAGCTGGGCACCCAGTGCGATGGCTTTCGCGATGTCCAGGCCGTGGCGCAGCCCGCCACTGGCGATGATGGGCAGGTGGGGTGCAGCCTGGCGCACCATAAGCGTAGATTCGGCGGTGGGTATGCCCCAGTCCCGGAAGGTAGCCGCAGCTCGTCGGCCTATTTCGGTGTCGGCTCGATACATTTCTACCTGGCTCCAACTGGTGCCGCCGGCGCCAGCTACATCGATGGCCGCAATGCCCGCATCGATCAGCTGGCGGGCGGTGGCCTGGGAGAATCCCCAGCCGACTTCCTTGGCGACCACTGGCACCTCGAGATTCTTACACACTGCCTCCACCTTGTCCAGCAGCCCGGCGAAGTTGGTCTCTCCTTCAGGCTGGAGCGCCTCTTGCAGCGCGTTGAAGTGGAGAAAGAGAGCGTCGGCTTCAACCATCTCAACGGCTCGGCGGCAGTGGTCGAGCGTATAGCCGTAGTTAAGCTGCACCGCCCCAAGGTTGGAGAAGAGCAAGATATCGGGTGCAGTCGGGCGCACCACCAGAAATGACTCGGCCAGCGCTGGATCTTCCAGGGCAGCCCGCATGGAGCCGAGTCCCATAGCAATGCCAGCTTCCTGGGCGGCGCTCGCCAGGGTGCGGTTGATCAGATACGCACGCTCGGTACCACCCGTCATTGAGGAGATAAGTAGCGGTGCGCGCAGGGTTTTCCCGAAGAACGAGGTGCTGAGATCAACCTGTGACAGGTTCAATTCCGGGAGGGCTTGGTGCACAAATCGATACTTTTCCAGGCCCGTAGTTAACTGGTCGAAGCTGACGTCTTCCTCCAGGTTGATACGGATGTGATCCGCTTTTCGCTGTTCGAACATGGGGTGGTTTCACCCTTCCAAGCGTAACTTTTGCGTGGTTGCGGTGTTTCTGTGAGAGGACGTGGGTACCATCTTTTCCCTATTGCCGGGTGCACTAACGCAGTTTACCAGTGGCCTAGTGGCTTGTCAAGCCTGCCGGTAGGGCTTCGTTGACAACTTAGGGGATAGCTGGTACAATTCCGCTGTGCTGGCTAAAAACAATCAAGCTTGGAAGGAGGCATAGTCATATGTCCAAGGAAGAGATCTTCGAGAAAGTGAAAGCAATCATTGTCGACCAGCTTGGTGCTGACGAAGACAAAGTCACCATGTCGGCCAGTTTTCGGGATGATCTGGAAGCTGACTCGCTAGACCTGGTTGAACTGATTATGGCCTTTGAGGAGGAGTTCGGCGGCGAAATCTCCGACGACGAGGCACAGAAGATCACTACAGTGGGCGAGGCGGTAATCTACCTGGAAGCCCACATGTAGAGCGTGCCTTGCACGTTTCAAGAGAGACTGTAGAAGCCAGCCCCAGGTCAATTGGGAAACAGGGGCTGGCTTTTGCTTTGTCCACGTGTGGGATGCAATGGGTGGAGGCTGCCACCCGTTACTTGCCAGGTGCTATCAGCTAATTGCCGGAGGGCGTGAAGGTGGAAGAGTTTAGCGTTGCCATACTGGCCGGTGGTCAAAGCCGGCGCATGGGACAGGATAAAGCATTCTTACCGGTGGGGGGGCGCCCGGTTATTGAGCGGGTCTTGGAGCGGGTCACGCCTTTGAGTGACGACTTGATGCTCGTCGTCGACGTACCTATGAAATATGGTCACCTGGGGCAGCGGATGGTGGTGGATGTGCTCCCAGGCAAAGGGGCGCTAGGGGGCATTTACACCTCCATCCACGCGGCGCGTCATCAGCACTGCCTGGTGGTGGCTTGCGACATGCCTTTCCTGAACGCCGATTTGCTAGACCATATGGCCAGCCTGGCGATTGGCTTCGACGTGGTGATTCCGCGTATCAAGGAATTCCCGGAGACAATGCATGCCTTGTACGGAAAGAGGTGCCTGCAACCCATCCGGGGATGCCTGGAGGTCGGCCGGCTGAAGATCGTTAGTTTCTTTGACCAGGTGCGCATCCGCTATGTAGAACGGGACGACGTGGCCCGCTTTGACCCCGATTTTCGTTCCTTCCTGAATATGAACACCCCAGCCGATTGGGCGCGGTTGCGGGAGTTGGCGGAGGGGGAATGATACCTGGTTTCAGTGCCTGATGCCAACCATCTTGAAGAAGTTCTCAAGGATCCTCTTTCCGTCGAGGTGTTCATCGTCATAGCTCTCTGGATGGAACTGGGTGCCGAAGAGAGGTAACTGTTCGTGAGCAATGGCCTGTACCCGGCACAGCTCGCTCTCCGCCAACACTCGGAATCCATCCGGTGCCGACTTTGCCTCCCAGGAGTGTAACTGGAAAACGACCGGCTGGCGCCCCAGGCCATCCAGCAAAGGGTGAGTCTCGAGCACCCGTACCGGCTTGAAGCCACGCTCTTGCCTGGGCTCGAGTCCGGAGGAGCCTGAGCCAGGCATCCCCGGCGGCAGCGGAGTCTCCGGGGGAGAGTGGGACATATCCTGCCTGTCCTGCATAGGGCCGACCTGCGCGCCATAGGTTTGGACCATCAGGTGAAATCCGCCGCAGATGCCCAGGATGGGCCAGCCCGCTTCGCGGAGGACAGCCTGCAGGCCAGCCAGATCGCCTGGGGCGTAATGCCACAGTCCCGTGTAGTGACCGCCCACCACTATGGCCTGCGCGCCAAGTTGATGCAGTAGGGCCGGGGTAAGCCGGGTGTAGTGCACGATCAGGCAGGAGGCACCGGAAATGGCTTCCAGCCGATATTTAGCTTCCAGAGTTTGGCTGGCAAAGAATTGCCACACAGCCGGCTCCTGGCGTAGGCGACTGTGTTCCAGATCGATATAGACGATCATGCCATGGTCATTCCCAATTCGAGGCGATCCCTTCTGGGTCGGTATCGCCCCATTTTTGGTCCACCGTCAGCGCAAAGCGCACCGATTCGGCCAGCTCTGATTTGCTGATTGCCTTCCGAATGATAGCCTGCCGGCTGGTTCCCG
>CP070811.1:382264-386405 GCA_020343875.1 Anaerolineales bacterium
CAAATATCACGCTAGGTAGACCTTCGGCATCCACAATGGCCAAGATAGCTGTGGATGTCGTGCCCAACGTGGCGCTGACGACTGGTTCAACTAGTGCCAGACCCACCGTCTCGTTCCCCTCATACAGGGAGTCAGGCAAGATGGGCACCTCGAAGTGTTGCTCGGTCTGCTCCGGCTCGAAGGTCAACGTACCACTCACCGCCGTGTAGTCATCCCCCGCCGTGGCCGTGCCACCACTCGTCTCATAGCCCACCGTGACCGTAAACGCCGACGAAAAGCTGAGCGTAGCAGTGACAGTGGCTGAGCCACCGTTCTCATCCACACTGTACGACGGCGTCTCAAACTGTACCGTGGGCTCCGATCCGTTGAGGGCGGCAAGAGTGGCAACCTGCCCCACCTCAGCGCCCAGGTCCGTGTCAGCCACGTCCAGATTCATGGCCAAGTCGTCGGCGGCGTTGTCTCTGGCAGAAATGGCCAGGTCCTGAGAGTTGACAGGCTCAAAGAGGGGGAGATCGAAACTGGCTGCCACCTGGCCTGGTTCTGCCTCGAGGCTGAGGGCCTGGGCCGATTGGGCAGAACTGACCATAGGTCTGGTTAGTGGGAGGAGCAGAAGCAGTCCGGCAAGGCCCATTAGAACGGGTAGGAGCATTTTGACTGGTTTGGCATTGAACATGAGAGGTACCCTCCACAGCCAGGCTTCTTGCCTGCTTCCAGCTACTTTTCCAATGTCAGCATAGATTGATGCCGGTCAGCGGTATGGGGATGCAGATTGCTTCGCCAAAGAATATGAGTATCAGGGCCAAAACCGTTCAGCCCAAAGCAGCAAGGTCCCAAGTTCTTGGGCCGCCTGACGCTCAAGGGCTTACAAACATCCAAATTGGAGTATAACACAGATTGCAGCCAAAGTATAGCCCAGAATAGTTAGAACTTAGTAGGAACTTAATTAGAAGATACTATGTCACGGCGGCACCGAGCTCAGAACAAGCCGAGGGCTTGAACCTCTTAACCGATGGGGAACGACGCTCTAAGCTCTTATTTCAAGTCTGCCAGCAAGTGGTCAGAACCGGCTGCGTCGGCTGCCCAGAGAATGCTCAAGCCCAGCCTGAAAGTCCGCCTCAATAGCTAAGGCTCGTGAGCTTACACACGAGGACCCAAACAGCTTCAGCTCATCAGACAGGCAACGCTCAGGATATTTTCAGCATGCGGTCAGGGGGATTCAAAGGGAGTGTGGTATAATCTGTACGATGACACCCTCCCAACATGAAGGAGACCCTGATGCCCGCCTTTCAATCCACCCAAGAACTCTATCAGATCATGGGCGCCCTGTTTGAACGCCTCAAAGTCCATCCAGCCATCAGCGGACGACTGCTGGAAAGTAAGCTTGTGGTGCGCTTCCGCTGGCGCGATCCCGACGGAGAAGTCACCATAGATCTTCGTCGCGCCCCCATTACCTACACTTTTGGGCCCAGCCAGCTACCTCCCGACGTGGAGTTGATTCAATCTGCCGACGTGGCTCATCGCTTCTGGTTGGGACAATTAAACGTACCCCAGGCCATCGCCACCCGCCAGGTGATCGCTAAGGGGTCGGTACCCAAGGCCCTCAGATTGCTGCCCGCTATCCAGCCTGCCTTCACCCTCTACTCTGAGCTGCTGCGCGAATTGGGTCGCAACGACTTGATCCCGGCCGACAAACCCCAACGCCGGGGAAGAGGCCGGCCCCGATTACGCTTCTGGGAGCGCCAAAGCCCCACCCGGCACATCGATCTCACGGCCATCAACCATCACTACATCCCACTCGTGGAAGACGATTTTCGCCCATCACCAATTCCCCCAATACCGACCGCTCTACCGGATACAGCGCATGCCCTCAAACGCGAAATGCTACGCCGAATGTTGTTGATTCGCGCCTTTGAGGAACACCTCGCCGTTGCTTTCGGCGAAGGGGAGCTCCCCACCGAGGCGATTCACCTCTCCACCGGCCAGGAAGCGACGGCAGTGGGCGCCTGCTTCGCCATACAACCTGGAGACACCCTGACCACCACCCACCGGGGACACGGTCACATGCTGGCCAAAGGAGCCGATTTGGAGGGTATGCTGGCTGAGATCTACGGCAAAGCCACTGGCCTGTGTAAAGGCAAAGGGGGCTCTATGCACGTAACTGATGCCCGGGTGGGCGCGCTGGGAGCCAACGGAATTGTAGGCGCCTCACTGGTCATTGCCGGCGGTGCAGCACTCGCCGCTTGGAGACAAGACGATGGCAGTGTGAGCCTGGCCTTCTGCGGCGACGGCGCCACCAACCAAGGTATGTTCCACGAGGCTCTCAACTTCGCCGCCGTCTTCGACTTGCCAGCCATATTCGTCATCGAGAATAACCTCTATGGCGAGTTCACGCCACTGGGCCTTCACACTCGGCTGGCCCGGCTGGCCGACCGCGCTGACGCTTATGGCATGCCTGGCATACAAGTCGATGGTAACGACGTGTGGGCGGTGTACCAAGCCGTATCGGAGGCCGCCGACCGAGCGCGCCGAGGTGAGGGACCTACCCTTGTCGAATCTCTCACCTACCGCTGGGGCGGGCATATGGAGGGCGAAACCGCTCAATACCGGCCCCCTGAAGAAATCGAGGCTTGGAAGGAACGCGACCCGATCACCCTCTGGCGAGATCGGCTGATCGCAGAAGAGCTGCTCACCCCAGTTGAGGCGGCATCGCTGAAGCAAGAGGTCGCGGAGCAAGTAGCTCTGGCCGCCCAGAAAGCCCGCGCTGCGCCCCCGCCCTCCTTAACGATTCTGACTTCAGACGTCTACGCCCCTGAACCGATCCAGCTCTACCAACCCACGCCCGACCCAGTCCAAGTTCCCAGGCCAGGCGTAAGCCGCCAGGTCACTCACTCAACAGCCCTGTGGGAAGCCCTGGCCGAGGAGATGGCTCGCGACCCCGCTGTATTTCTGCTGGGTGAAGACGTGAGCCACGGCGGCTACTTCGCCGTCACCACCGGGCTAGCCGAGGAATTCACAGGCCAGGTGCTGGACACACCCATCAGCGAGTACGCCATCGTGGGAGCAGCAGTCGGCGCAGCCTTACGCGGCCAGCGACCGGTGGCTGAAATCCTCTTTTCGGATTTCCTCACCACTTGCATGGACCCACTGGTCAACCAGGCCGCCAAGCTGCGCTACATGTCGGGCGGTCAGTATGCGTTGCCGCTGGTGGTGCGCACGCCCGGCGGAGCCGGCCTGGGTATGGCAGCACAACACAGTCAGAGTCTGGAAGCACTGCTGGCCGGAGTTCCGGGCCTGATCGTGATCGCCCCCTCTACACCATGCGACGCCAAGGGGTTGCTCAAAGCTGCCATCCGATCGAACAACCCAGTGCTCTTCTTCGAGAACAAGTTGCTTTACCTTCAAACGGGTGAGATTCCCGAGGGTGAGTACCTTACGCCAATTGGCGTGGCCGACATAAAGCGCGCGGGAAGTGACGTGACCCTGGTGGCTATCGGCGGCATGGTGCCCGTGGCCCTGGATGCCGCACAGACACTGGCCCGGGAGGGCATTCAGGTGGAGGTGGTCGACCCCCGTACCCTAGTACCTCTCGATATGGCGACCATCGTGGGCTCCCTGCAAAAGACGGGGCGACTGGTTACCGTCGAAGAAGGCACTCTTACCCTGGGGTTTGGCGCCGAGATCATGGCGCGGGTAGCCTCGCTGGATCCCGGTCTTCTCAAAACACCGGCGCAACGTGTTGCCGGGCTGGACATCCCTATCCCCTATGCTCGTAACCTGGAGCGAGCTGCCTTGCCTGACGAGGAACGGATTTGCCAGGCGATCCTGGCTGTGGTGGGTGATTGAGGTTGTACCGAGGTTTCGATGTCTTTCACCAGTGCAAAGCCCCTGAATGGGGTTCGATGGTCTCCAGCAAAGCTAAGTAAAGCTAGCCCAGCTCTTTAGAAACCTTGTTGACCGGTGGCAGAATCGCAGATATAATACAGGTGTCCCTGACAGAGCCACCATCAGCGAAAGGAGGGCGCGATGGAAGGACTAATCAACAGCGTAGGCGGGCTAGACTGCGCGTATTTCCTCTCGTTCGCGGTTGGACTGATCTGGGCTCTATTCGTGGTCATCAGCGGTGGACTGGGTGGCGACGTGG
>CP070811.1:386505-391342 GCA_020343875.1 Anaerolineales bacterium
AGCAGGGGCGCTGGCGATAAAACCGGCCAATATGACCTACCAGGAAGCCGCAGCCGTTCCTGCTGGGGCAGGCACCGCATTGTATTTCCTCAGAGACAAGGGGCATATCCAGAGCGGACAAAAGGTCCTCATCAATGGCGCTTCTGGAAGTGTAGGTACTTTTGCGGTACAACTTGCCAAGTACTTTGGGGCAGAAGTGACCGGGGTATGCAGTACCACGAATGTGGAGTTGGTCAAGTCTCTGGGAGCCGACAAGGTCATTGATTACACCCAGCAGGATTTTACCCAAACCGGAGAAACCTATGACATTATTCTTGACACGGTCGTAGGCAAGACATCGTTTTCGGGTTGTAGAAACTCGCTAAAAGCAAACGGACTTTATCTTGCAGTCGCCGGTGGGCTGAAAGAGTTGATTCAAATGCTGTGGACTTCCGCGATAGGCAGCCTGCCTGGCCGGCAGACAGGTCAGAAAGTAATATTTGGGGGCGGGTTAGCCAGCGAGCGAAAAGAGAGTTTACTTTTCCTCAAAGAGCTTATTGAGGAAGGGAAGCTAGCAGCGGTGATCGATAGAACCTACCCGTTGGAACAAATTGTCGAGGCTCACCGGTATGTCGATAAAGGGCACAAAAAAGGAAATGTAGTCATAACTTTGGAGCATAATCACAAGACCTGACACAGCGCTGCCCTTGGTCTTCGCTCAGGGGGGCCACCCCGCCGCTCTTTGGCGGTAGTCCGTGCCTGGTGCGAAACGGGGGAAAGCGCCGGTTCTGAGTCTGGTCGATCACACGAAAGGAGGTTCAAGCATGAATAACCTGAGGCGAATGGCATTTTTGTTGGGGCTGGTTCTGGGCCTGGCCACCCTGGTCGTCGTCGGAACCGAGTTCTTAACCTATCTGTTCACTGGAAAGTTTCCGTCGGTCAAGAAGGTGGACGAGGGGAAGACTGAGTTGGTGTTGATGACGCCCGACGAAGTGGTGGCTTTCGTTCGGGAACTGACCCTCAAGGAGAACGCGGTGGTAGGCGTCAGCGGAGTTGCGGGAGGTGAGAACCATGCGGACGCATAAAGATAAAAGCGGCCCGCTGTCCGGTGTTTTTGGACAGCTCATGGCCGTCCCCTACAGCTTCCTGACTGGCTTTGTGATTGGGCTGGTCTTACCCGTGGCGGCTATCGGTGCTGTGGTGGCAGGTATCCGCCTGGTGACGGGTATGGTGCCTTTCCTGGGCGAGGTTTCGATGGACGAGGAAGGGGGAAGGACCTTGTCCCTCAGGCTGGTGCCTCCGGAGCAGGTGGGAGACTTGTACGCTGGGCACAAGGAGCAGATTGGCGGCGACCTGGGCAAGATGAAAGCCGAGATCGAGGCCATCCTACAGGAGGCTCAATCTCGCCAAGCCGGTCCGGAGGAAGCTTAGGTCCAATCAATATCGTTCAACAAGGGGAGTAAAAATGAATGATTGGCAGAAGGTGGGCGGCGTTTCCGCGCTAATTGCAGCTGCGACATGGGTGTTTGGCATGGTGTTGTTATTCACCGTACTAGCCCCCTTTGCTACCGGGGACGTCGATCCTGGTTTCCTCGCGGACAACCAGGCCATCATATACGTGTGGAACATAACCATCTATCTGGTATTTGGTGTCCTTTTGGTTGTCCTGTTGCTGGCGCTGCACGAGCGGCTGAAGGCCGGTGCGCCGGCATTGGTGGGGACGGCCACCGCCTTCGGGCTTATCTGGGCCGCCGTGGTCTTTGCCAGCGGCATGGTCTTTAACATCGGCATGGAGACTGTTATTGATCTGTATGGCAGAGATCCAGCCCAAGCAAAGTCGGTCTGGCTGGCGGTTAACTCTGTGTCCATAGGCTTAGGTGGCGGGAATGAGGTTGTAGGCGCCTTATGGATTCTGCTGTTAAGTTGGGCAGCCTTGCGGGCAGGAGGGCTTCCCAGGGCACTGAACTATCTTGGGGTCGTGATCAGTGTGGCGGGCCTCCTCACACTGGTTCCGGCTCTGGAGATGATGGGGATCATTTTTGGCCTGGGCAGTATCGTGTGGTTCGTGTGGTTGGGCATCGTCATGTTGCGCGGCAGCTAGTAGCCCGTAGGTTGGGTCGAGCCCATGGCGAGACCCAACACCCGCCGGTGTGACGCCACATCCTGTTGGGTTTCACGCCCTTCGGGGTTCAACCCAACCTACCCCTGCTGAGGCAGGGGTGTCATTCGAATACGATTGTCTTCGATGACAGAAAAATGGCCGGCCCAATCTGTCCGACTTTCCAGGACTGCCACAGCGATTTTGGAAACATGGGCCGATGAGGGGGATGATATACGCAAGAGGACGATGCCAGTTGACGCAGGCAACCTGACCCGAAAGGCCAATTCCCCGAAATCCTTGTCAAACGTGACCAGTATGCGATCTTCAACCTGGGCACGCGCAAGGACTTGCTCATCACTGCTGCCCGGTGCATCGGTACGCACCCATCTGACGTCGTGCCCCCGCTCCTGCAAAGCAACAACTGTGTCTTGGGGAACGTTTTCGTTGGCCAGAATGTTCATAGACTATGGACTCAGAACGGGGTAGACTTTTTCGGCACGCAAGGTCGCGCTAGCATAGGCCAGACAAGCCTGGATGTCGGCCTGAGAAAGCCCGGGATAGTTGCGCAAGATTTCCGACTCCGACCACCCTTGGGCAAGAAGATCGATGATAAACTCAACCGCCAAGCGAGTTCCTACTACCACGGGTTTCCCCACCAAGATATTGGGATCAATGACGATTCGCTCCTGCCAGTCCATGGCCAACCTCCTTGCTGCTTGAGCACTCCATCAAGGCTGTATTTTAGCATAACAGAGTCTCTATCACCAATTCAGGCGTTCAGACAGTAGGTTGGGTCGAGCCCATGGCGAGACCCAGCACCCACCGGGGTGATGCAAGTCCTGTTGGGTTTCACGCCCTTCGGGGTTCAACCCAACCTACGACTGCTGGATCAGTCCCCCACAATCCAGTAGGGGCCGTGGCAGTCGCCGGGCAATTCATAGTACAGCTGCCTGTATTGTTCCGAGTCCCAACCCCCAGCGATCGCGCCGCCATCCAGGATCACTTCTTCCCCAATACGGGCCACCCTTTGACCCGAGCCGTCCACGATTTCGATCTGGTCATTTTCGAACCGCGCCGCATAGGTTGCGGGCCACAGCGGCAGGTAGTCGGTCAGGCCGCTCTCAGAGACGACTCGCGGGCAGCGCTGGCCCTCGTACAGCACCAGCAACCCGGCCAGCAGGCTGTCGGCCTCCGCCCATTCGTCCAGCACCGGCCGCTTGTGGAGCAAGAAGAACGAGCGCTGCGTGGTAGAGATCACCTCCAGGGCGAATAGCTCGGAATCGCGCCGCAGGTTGGGGCGCACCCCCATGCCAACCATCCAATACGGCCCGCTGCACTCGGCGGGCAGCTGCTGGCGCACGCAGTCGGGCATGGCCGGCGACGAGACTCTCCCGCCCCCCATATACACCTCTTCCCCGACGCGGGCCACCACCCGGCCGTCCCCGTCGAGCACTTGAATCTGGTCGTTTTCGGCCTGGAGGGTGAACTCGGGCGGCCAGATGGGCAGTAGGCTGTCATCCCCGTAGATCGACCTCACCCGCAGGCAGCCGTCGGCCAGGGCCAGATCGCCCATCAGCTCGGCCTCCATAACGCTTGTGACCAGCGGCGCCTGGCGAGGAAAGGCCACGCCGGGCACCGCTGGGGTGGCGCACACGTCGATCTCCCGGTCGCGATAAGCTTGGGATGTGACCAACTCCACGTGCTGGGGCAGCTGGAGGCCGGCTTGGTCCAGTTCCGCCTCGAACCAGGCCCGATCGATCACGCTCACCTCCACCCGGTTTTCCTGCACGTTGAGGGCGACCATCACGTTCAAGTCCAGCACCTGGAGCACCTGCATGGTTTCGGCCATGGCTGCCTCGAGGCTGGCCAACGTCGCCTCCGCCGCCCGCACCTCGACCCGGTCGGCCCAGGGCTTGCCCTCCAGGTAGCGGCGCAAGGTCTGCTCGCCGTCGCGCGTGAACTGGACCACGATCCGGTACTCCGGCTGGTGTTCAATCCACAGCCCGGCGAAGGTGTCGTGTTCGTTGGCCATCAGGGCGGTCTGCAAGTCGCCGATTCCGTCCTGATATTGCAAACGTCGTAGCGCCTCATCGACCGAGATACCCAACTCTTCGGCCATGGCTGACGCATCGCGCCGCAAGGCATCGCTAACTTCCAGGGTAGGAGTGGCCGGCTGGCTGGATGGGGTGGGGGTTGGCATAGAACTCCCTCCCGGCGCCGCACAGCTCACCAGTAGGACAACCAGTAGAAACAGTTGCCAGCCAGTCTTCACCCTGTCACCTCCTAACTGCTCTCCCTGTCCAAATCCAACCACATATTGTTTCCGGCATCGTAGGGGCACGGTCTTGCGCCTGCCTCGCGTGGACGACCGCCAGGGTCGCCCCGTTTGTGGTTTCATCTAGTCCTCGAGGATCAGCACCCGCCCGTCTGCCGTGCCCACCAAGAGCAACCCATCCTGGGCGAAGTTGGGTGAAATGGCCAGCGCCGTGGGTGAGACATCTTCCGGCAATTCCACCTGCGCCCAGGTCAGCCCACCGTCCCCTGAGCGGTACAGCCTTCCCCGGGATGATGGCGGGTCAGTGCTTGGGTCACTCGTAACCGCCACCAGGAAGACTGGCCGGTTGGACTCGATGCCCGGCGCGTAGACGAGCTGCGTTGAGGTGCTGGGCAGCTCTCCCAGCACGGCGTCCCAACTGCTCCCCCCATCACCCGAGCGATACAGTCTGCCATCACTCCCGTGGGCGAACAGGACATGCC
>CP070811.1:391442-397199 GCA_020343875.1 Anaerolineales bacterium
AGTGAACCTCACCTCGGCCTAAAGCGGCGTGCGCCTTGCGGATGCGGATCATGTTCCGCATCTGATTGAGAAGTGAGTCAGGGTCAGCCTGTTGGGCCTCAACGTTCACCTGCTGGTATCCGTAGGTTGGGTCGTCAATCACCGGGCAGTACAGGCGGTCTGAGTCGGCCGACGAGAAGCCGGCGTTGAGTCCAGCGGTCCACTGCATTGGCGTGCGTACCCCGTCCCGATCCTCCAGCCATATATCATCCCCCATACCGATTTCGTCGCCGTAGTAGATGACTGGCGAGCCGGGCAAAGTGAACAATAGCGAATTGGCCAACTCAAGGCGGGCCCGGTCGTTGCTCAACAGGGGAGCCAGGCGGCGACGGATACCCAAATTGAGGCGCATGCGCGGCTCGGGAGCATAGAACTCCCACATGAACTGCCGTTCTTCAGCGGTGACCATTTCCAAGGTCAGCTCATCGTGATTACGGAGAAAGGTTCCCCACTGGCACGTTTCGGGGATGGGGGGTGTGCGGCCCAGGATGTCCAGGATCGGCGTCCGGTCCGCGTGGGCCAGGGCCATGTAGATGCGTGGCATGAGGGGGAAGTGAAAGTTCATATGAAACTCGTCCCCATCCCCCAGGTAAGGGCGCACATCCTCAGGCCATTGATTGGCCTCGGAGAGGAGCATTGTGCCGGGAGCGACCTCGTCCACAAAGGCACGCAGTCGTTTCAGATAAGCGTGAGTTTCGGGCAGGTTCTCGCAGTTGGTCCCCTCTCGCTCATAGAGATAGGGCACGGCGTCCACACGAAAACCGTCCACTCCCAGGCCCAGCCAGAAGCGGAACACGTTCAGCATCTCCTGCTGGACGGCGGGATGGTCATAGTTCATGTCAGGCTGGTGGCTGAAAAAGCGGTGCCAGTAGTATGCGCCTCGTATCGGATCCCAAGTCCAGTTGGACTTCTCGTAATCGAGAAAGATGATGCGCGCTTCCTGGTAGCGCTGGTCCGTAGAGCTCCACACGTACCAGTCGCGGTATTTGGCGTGCTCCGCATGGGCTGGATCGCGAGACGCCTGGAACCAGGCGTTTTGGTCGGAAGTATGATTGGGAATCTGATCAACGATGACGCGCAGTCCTCGTTGATGGGCCTGGTCTACCAGCCTGTGCAGGTCGTCCACCGTGCCGTAGTCGGGATGGATCTTGTAAAAATCGGCCACATCGTAGCCATCGTCGCGCAGAGGCGAGGGATAGATCGGTAACAGCCACAGGCAATCTACGCCCAGCTCTTGCAGATAGTCTAGCTTGTCTGCCAGGCCGGGAAGGTCACCAATACCGTCGCCGTTGCCGTCTGCAAAGGCGCGCACAAAGATCTCATAAAAGATAGCATCTTTGTACCAGTCTGTGGTCATCTCTGTAGCCATCAGGGTGCCACCTGGCTCTGAACGCCTGCAAAGCTGTGAGAACCGAGCTTGTCTGCTGGGGCTGGATCATAGGAACCAGGGTGTTCGGGTAGGGGTAGCGTATCAGCTATCATTCAGTTGTTTCCTCCTCAGTTTCCTGGGCCAAGGTGTCGATCTTGGCGTACACTTCCTTGCGCTCAATATTGTCAGGCAGGGGACCAACGATGGCCAGCTTGCGCTCGACAATTTCGCGAGCGAACAGCACACAGCGCTTTAGAGAATCTCCGTCAAGCAGCGCAGTTAGAAATCCAGCCCAAAACGAGTCGCCAGCGCCGGTGGCATCTACTACCTTGATGGGCCGGGCAGGGACGTGGGTAAGTTTCCCGTCTGCGGATAGCAACACGCCGTTAGCTCCCATTGTGAATACCACGATTTGTGGCCCCATTTTGTGAAAAAGCTCAATATATCCTTCGGGTGACCGATCGCGCCCAAAAAGACGGGTGGCATCGTCTAATGAGGGTTTGGTAATCGTGGCATAGCTCAACATGTGGCGGATGACCTCGGCCGCTTCGCGATAGTCGGGCCAAATCACAGGGCTGTAATTGGGATCCAGAGAAATGATTTTTTTGTGTTTCTTGGCCAGTTGAAAGGCCTTCTCAATCGCTGACCGGCAGGGTTCGCGCGACAAGGCGAAGGTAGAGGCATGGACAACCTTAGCCCGCTGGATGGCCTCTTCTTCAATCTCTTTGGGCTCCAGCTGATAATCTCCGCCCCGAAAGGCTTCAAAATCGGCAGTTCGCGCCGTGCGCGAGATGAAGATGATGCTGGTGCGAACTCGATGGTCCATAATCAAGTAGTCGGTCAGCACGCCTGCCCGCTCTAACTCTGCCTTGAGGAATTGGCCCATGGCTCCGATCCCTGTCTTGGAGATAATGGCAGCCTGTCCGCTCAGTTTGGCCACGTTTACGGCGATATTAGCTGGCGAGCCTCCTTGGTATTTGCGGAATGTGTAGGCATTGCGTAGCCAGTCTGTCTCTTCGGTGGAGATGAAGTCGACCAGCGTCTCGCCAATTGCTACTAGGTCCAGATCACCTTCAGGGAATCTTATGTTCATGCGCTCTCCCGGTCTGTCCAAAGTATAGGGTTCCCAAATCAGACAGGGGGATATCGGTTTTCGGTGTGGAATTTTTGAAATATTCTGGAATAGGAAGTTGGCCGGCACGCATCAGGCCCGGAGATATACTTTCGATCACCCCCAAATACCCCTCAGCGGTGCGTTCCCAGGTATAGCGAGAGAGTACACGGCGCATACCGGCCTCGTGGAAGTGTTGCCAGGTCTCTGATGTCCCAAGCACTCGCAACAATCCCCGGGCAATGTCGGCAGGGGCGGAGGGATCTACCAGCACGCCAAATTCGTGTTCTCCCTCTCGCATACTCTCGGAGGGTCCGCCATTGTTGGTGACGATCGCAGGCAAGCCACAACTCATGGCCTCCAGGGGTGCCAGGCCGAAGGGTTCGTATAAGGCGGTCAAGGCGAAGACGGAATTGCACCCTGCCAGGCAGCGATAAGCGGCGGCCAGTTCGAGCTGGCTGTTGAGCGAGAAAGCAGTCACTTTGCCCCACAAGTCGTGAGCCGCCATAAGATGCGTGATTTCATCCATAATGGCCTTTTCAGACGGGCTCAGGGACTGGTACTGACGCAGCGGGTCTTTCAGGCCGCGCACGACGATAGCCAGGTTGGCACTGGCCTGCAGAGCCTGGCTTTGAGCCAAAGCCTGCAGCAGGGCCACGTGGTTTTTCTTTTTGTCCAGCCGGCTGGAGGCAACCACCAGGGGCAGGTGCCGGCGACCTTCAGCGATATCACGTTCGAGCGCGGCTTGGATGCGACGCTGAACCGCGATGTCCTCTGGCGAAGGGGCTGGAGAGAAGACACGCCGGTTGACACCCGGCGGGATGACAGCGAACCGCGATTCGTCATCGGGCTGCGCTGCGCCATGGTAGGCTGGGTGAGCATACTGCTCCATGCGTTCCTGAGTCGTGGAGGTGATAATGCGACTGGCGTGGTCCATACTCACCCGCTCAGCGAAAATACGTCTCGCGAAATGAAATTGGGCGTCTAGCTCAGCCAGATTCTCTGGGGTCACTCCCAGTTTGTCCATCTTCTGGGCACCCAGTGAGTGACCGGTGAAAGTGAAAGGCTTACCCGCAGCTATCTTCAGAAACGCCGCCGATAGGCCCCCGTCCGCGTAGTGGGCGGTAAAAGCATCCGGCAGCCTGCCCTCGCTATGATACAATGCCAGGATGTTGGGCACCCACTCAGTGCCCATGTGCGGCCACAGGTCTTCTTTCCGCAGGAAACGGTCGCCGCCGCAGGGCAGGCGCAAAATGCGCACATTTGCGACTCCGGCATAGCCATCCAAGGGCGCTTCGAACTCCGGCCACTCAGGGTCTATGATGCGGCGGGTGAGGATATCCACCCGATGCCCTAGCCCAGCCATGGCTATGGCCACTTCCTTAACATAGACCAATTGACCGCCGAAGTCGGGATGCTCGGTCCAGTAGCTGTCTTGGGGATCAAAGTTCCCTTGTGGATTCAGAAAAGCGATGAACAAATTACCCCCTCACTGCTCTGCAATTCAAGCGAGTTGACTCAAGACCAACGCTTGGGAGATCAAAGCATCTTGTTGACCCTGACACAGGAGCGAGGCATCATGGGTTGATTCCATTTTGGCTGATAACCTCACTGTACCAGCGCGCGCTCTGCTTGGGGATGCGTCTCCCGGTGTCGTAGTCCACACGCACCAAGCCGAAACGTGGCCCATATCCCTTAGCCCATTCGAAATTGTCCATCAGGCTCCAGGCGTAATAGCCTTGCAGGTTGACGCCAGCATCGATAGCATCCAGGGCTGCCAGCAAGTGAGCACGCAAGAAGTTTACCCGCCCCCAATCAGCCACAAAGCCCCTCTCATCGGGGGTATCTCGGAAGGCACAGCCGTTTTCGGTGATGTAAACCTTTAGATTACCACACCTTTCTTTGACATCCAGCAGTGTGGCTGTCAGGCCGGCTGGGTTGACGCCCCAGCCCATTTCGGTCTGGCCCCAACCGGGTGCTGATAAAGGAGCCGCTTCTGCCTTGAGCAGTGAACCACTTGTGGCGTGAGAGATTGCCTCAGTTCTGTAGTAGTTCACACCCAAGAAATCTATGGGCAGCTTGATCAGGTCCAAATCCCCTGCCTGCACACGCGGTTGGTGCCCGCCAATCCAGTCAAAAAGCATCCCTGGGTAGTGACCGTTGAAAAGGGGGTCAAGAAACAAGCTGGCGGTTTCCTCATAAACGCGTTGGCGAGCTGCCTGGTCTGCTTCGCGCTGGCTGGCGGGCAAGGCGCCTTCCAGATTCAGAACGATGCCGATTTCGCCCTGGTAACCGCCCTGGCGGAAAAGTTGCACCGTCTTGCCATGCGACAGCAGCAGGTGGTGGATCGCCTGGTAAGCCTGGGAATAATCGCACAGACCTGGTGCGTGGATGCCCAGCGCGTATCCCAGGAAAGCGATCACCCAAGGTTCATTGTGGGTTACCCATAGTGTCACCCGGTCGGCTAACCGATCGAACACCATGCGGGCGTATTCGACAAACCAATCCACGCTGTCCCGGTTGGGCCATCCGCCAGCGTCCTGCAGCGCCTGGGGATAATCCCAGTGGTTGAGGGTCACCTTGGGCAGAATGTTGGCTGCCAGCAGATTATCCACCAGCTGATCGTAAAAATCCAGCCCCTTCTCGTTAACAGCGCCTCGCCCCTGAGGCAGAACGCGCGGCCACGAGACGGAAAAGCTATAAGATGGCAACCCCAGTGTTTTCATAAGGGCAACATCTTGGGACATACGATGGTAGTGATCACAAGCGACATCACCTGTGTCGCCCTCTAAGATATTGTAAACACGATGGGTGAAACGATCCCATATTCCCTCGCCTTTTCCATCCTCGTTCCAGGCACCCTCGATTTGGTAAGCCGAGGTAGCCGCTCCCCACAAAAATCCGTCTGGAAAGTGCCGTGTACTCATCGACCTCACCTGAATAATGACTATTCTAAGATTGCCACATTTCGTCTTTGGTGGCCCAGTTATTCGTCCAGGCTGGTGCTAGATGAGGCTTCAGCGGCTGTAACCGTCCTTCGGCGAGCTCCCTGGCCCGCTGGCTACTTGCCCGTCCCCTGAACTATCCGCTCACTTGCGCCTGCGCCCCCGGATACAGGCAGGATGATTTCTGGCCGGACATCCTCTATGCGAAGATGTTTCTGGAAGACTCCGGATCATTCAAGGTGTGGTTGCTGTGGGAAGTTCAGCGGTCTCCATAAGTGCGAATGAAACGATAG
>CP070811.1:397299-400834 GCA_020343875.1 Anaerolineales bacterium
CAGCTGGTTCTTCAGTTCTTCCTCTCGACGCTGACGCTCGCGCAAGGCATCGATCTCTTCCGCCATACGCTCCACGTCGCCAAAACGGCGGTAGACGGACGCAAAGCGCACATAGGCCACGCCGTCAATCTGGCGTAGCTGCTCCATCACCAACTCACCAATGACCAGGCTATCCACTTCAGAGCGGCCCATCGCGTAGAGCTCGGATTCGATTTCACGAACGGCCTCTTCCAGCACCTCAGCTGACACCGGTCGCTTGGAACAGGCGCCTTGCATACTCTGAAGCAACTTGTCGCCGTCAAAACTCTGCCTGCTCTGGTCACGCTTGACCACCAGTAGGTTCACCCTGGCAATACGCTCATAGGTGGTGAAGCGTTGATGACAATGTTGGCATTCACGACGGCGACGGATACCATCACTGACTGCGCGAGTGTCGATAACACGCGCATTGCTGGCTTCACAGAAGGGGCATTTCATTGCAGATACCTCGTCGTCTTCAGATATGGGCAATGGAACCGGCACACGAACGTCCCGCAGGCTGGGCGCCTTTGGGACAGAAGCACGGAACGATGCTGCAATGCATGCCATCCAAAAGGGGCAGGATGCCCAGGGCTAGCAGAGTGCCGACTTGAGTTTCAAAGAGATAAGCATTGAGGGTAGGAATCACAACACCATGTCGTGCCAGCGACACAACTTCAGCAAGTATACACCAATCTACGGGCGTTGACAAGGCGAAATAAAAAGATGGTAGCCTTTGAATTCCTTCCCCATCACCCCAAGCAAGCCTGTTTGACATCTCACCCGACATGAGGCACAATGAAAATCGCTTAGAGTGATTAGGTATGTGCTTCTAACCACGATCCAAATCGGAGGTGTTTAATGGCTCAACCTTCACACGACTCCCAACGTCAGACTCACCTGAACGTCGAATTGCCTTCTGATCTGGACGCCGTTTACGCAAACATTGCTCTGATCACTCACTCGCCGTCCGAGGTGATCATTGATTTTGGACGCGTCTTGCCCAACGTACCCAAAGCCAAGGTTCACGCACGGATCATTCTCACTCCTATGAACGCTAAATTACTCTACCAGGCCCTGGGTGAAAACCTCGACAAATTCGAGGCTAAACTCGGTAAGATCCAGACCGTACATGACGGGTTTGAAGAGCAACGACCAATTGGATTCCAAAAGCCAGCCTGAGGAGCAAGAACTAGATGACCTGCTCATTTGATGAGCTCGGTTTAACCTCAGAAATGTCCAAGTCATCTGGTCAGTGTGCCTAGACCAGCAGGAGGATTTGTTGGACGACCTTCAGAGAATCGTGGATACGATTTGCGAGGAATTCGAAGCCAAGAACGCCGTGCGTGATGAGACGCTGCGGCGCTCACGGCAGCTTATCCGCTTTTGTGCCAACTCGATCCGAGCCAGCCACCGGGGCGACTTTGCCGACGCTCAGACACTGCTGACAACCGCCCGAGCTGCTGCTACAAAAATGGTGACTGACATCCAGCAGTACCCTGATCTTCTCTACGCCGGATACACCCAAGATGCCTTGAAGGAACTAGCTGAAGCCCACATCACCTATGCCCTGATTACCGGGAATGGCTTCCCCACGCCCGAAGAGCTGGATGTGGGGCCGGCCCCTTATCTTAACGGGCTGGCTGAAGCAGTTGGCGAGATACGTCGCTATCTGCTCGACCGACTGCGACAGGGTGATGTGAGCACCAGCGAGCGATTGCTGGCTGTCATGGACGACATTTATAGCCTGCTCATCACAGTAGACTTCCCGGACGCTATCACCGGTGGGTTGCGCCGCCAAACCGATATGGTGCGCGGGGTGCTGGAACGCACGCGAGGTGATTTGACTACCGCTGTCCGTCAGGAAGAAATGAAAGCGGCCCTGCGTGCCTTTGGCAGGCAGGTGGGTCTGGCCAACGAAGATTAAGGCACAGAAACTAGAGATTAGATCATAGAGCTGGTTTGCCATGCAGTCTCCCCCAACTTTCATTTCCAAACGCTCTGAGTCCATCATTCGCGCCAGTGAAATTGGACAATACGTCTTCTGTCATCGTGCCTGGTGGTTGGGGACAGTAAAGGGCTACCGGCCTGTGAATGAGACAGTGCTACATGCGGGCACGCAAGTTCATCTGCAGCACGGACGAGCCGTAGCCGCGTCCCAACGCTGGTCTCAAATGGGATATTCGTTGCTGGTCGTGGGGGGGCTGCTGGGTGCAATCGCTCTATGCGGAGTGCTGGGAGGAAAGCTGTGAGCAGCATCCAGCGTGCGACCATTATCATCCTGGTCATCGCCGTTCTGGCAGTATGGGGCCTGGGCTTGCGGGCCGCCCTGCAACCCGAGGCACGTGCCGACCAGGAACCTGCCGGCACCACAGCCGTGACCGAGACCCCCGTCAGGGACATGGTCGCTGGGGGCTCCCCCCTGGTAACCACCCGAACGCCTTCCCTTGAGGTCTTATCTATAAGCCCAACCCAGGTCGCCACGCCCACCCCTTCACCGACCGCAACGACCAATTACACAGCTACTCCCAGCCCTTCACCATCAGAGACACCCACCCGGCAGCCGTCGCCTGCGCCTACGCCCAGCATGACCGCCCCCTGGCAACCCATTCCTACCTTACCACCTGAGCTCATCAGCACACCGGTCATTCCCCAGAGCGGGCGTTTCTTGCTGGTCAACCAGGACGAGCAGATGATGCACGTCTACGAAAACGGGGCCGAGATTCGGAGCATTCCTATCAGCACTGGGCGCCCCGTGGCTAACGCTTTCACCCCCGCCTGGCGTGGCAACGTGGGCCGCTATTGGGGAAGTGGGCCTTTTCTCAACACCAGCCTGTGGTCGGACTATATGTGGTATCTCTTCCCAGGTGCGCGCGGCTCCATCCTCATCCATAGCGTGCCCTACATCTGGGAGGGAGATCTGAAGATTTATGATCGTCCCGACGCGTTAGGGGTGGAGCCCGCCTCCCATGGCTGCGTGCGTATCTCGACCGAAGACGCCCAGTGGCTTGAGGGCTGGAATCCCGTCGGTACTCCCATCGAGATCACACCCTGGACAGGCGAGATTGGCCCTCCTGAAGAGACCCTATGAACGGCTTGCACCTTGCCGACACGCTGCTGGCGGCCCTGGCGATAATTGCCCTGCTGGGCGGCGGGTTTGTCCTGCGCCAGGCCACCGGAAACCGCCGCGCCGCTGGGCTTCCCTCCGGCCGCGTGGTCTACGCCGACACTGGCGACTGGCGCCCCCCTGAAGCGCCCTTGTTCTCCGCCACAAACAGGCTGACCGGCAAGCCAGACTACCTGGTCGAAACGCGTGCTGGCCTTGTCCCTGTCGAGGTCAAGTCGAGTGTCGCACCGCCCCAGCCCTACCCCTCGCATGTACTGCAATTGGCCGCCTATTGCCTGCTGGTTGAAGAGGCCGAAGGCCGGACTCCTCCGTATGGCCTGATCAAATACGCCGATGCTGTCTTTGAGGTTGAGTATACCCCCACCCTGCGCCGTGAATTGCTGGCCTTGA
>CP070811.1:400934-403710 GCA_020343875.1 Anaerolineales bacterium
AGCCCCGCGGTTGACGCCACCACCACGGGTGTAGACCTGGGATACTACGCCATGGGCTGGTTTGTCCAGCAAACCGATCAAGGCGTCAGCTTGTGGCACGATGGGACTGGCCCCGATTACTTTTCTTACATGGTATTGCTGCCGGATCAACATCGAGGCTTGGTCCTGCTCTTCAATACCAACGAATTTATGATCAATCTCGCACTGAAATTTGTGGTTGGGGGTGCCGCCTCGCTGCTAGCGGGTGTTCAACCCGAATACATCCCGTGGGCCGTCGTTCCCTGGTCGCTGCGCGCCTTCCTGATCATACCGGCCTTGCAGGCCCTAGGCATCTTCCTCACCTTGATGGCTGTACGTCGCTGGCGCCAGGACGAGAATCGCCGCCCGGGCTCCGTCCGCAAGTGGTTACAGGTTGTACTGCCGGCTATCCCCAACCTGGCTCTGGTATTCTGCGCCCTGTGGCTGCTTACCAGTGGTATGTTCCGGTTTTGGCTGTTCTTCATGGCCGATCTGACCTGGTTAGCCTTGATTTGTGGCAGCATTGCCCTGGTCTGGATCGTGGTGCGCACGACGCTGATCCTCCGGACCCTACGAGAACCCCAGGCGTCAAAAGCTCTCATTGGGCGGCCTGGTACCGAGCAATGAAATGCACAAGGAAGGCATAAAAGGCATAAAATGTTAACTCCACCTCTGGATCCGGCCATGAAAAAAGTCTCCGCCGGCTACGCCATCGTCATGGGTGCCGGTCTCGTGGTCACCTGGATGGTGCTGTTGGCCACTGGGCAGGCCACCGAGTTCCGCACGACGCCTTTACAGGCCTGGTCCCTGTTGGCCTTCGCCTGCTTCTCACTGTTTCAATGGCGCGCTGTGTTGGAAACAGAGTTGGGGCGCGCCGTGGCGCTGCTGATCTGCCTGGTGTGGGTGGTACGTTCCGCTGCGGAGGTCGTGTTATTCCGTGTCGGCCTCGACGGCGCTTGGTGGCGGCTGGCGCTGTTTCTGGCTTGCGCAGCATCCTATGTCCCGGCTGTCTTGCACGACAGCAGCGCTCGTCGTGCTTACCACGATGGCTGAGCACACAGGCAGGACTAGCTCATGAAACGTGCATTCAAGGCTGCTGCAACTGCGACCGGGTCTGGGAGCGGACGATCCTCGAGGGCGTCAAGACCCGGGTCGAGCACTGGGAGGAGGACAGGCAATCTTATAGACAAAGGAGGAACGACAATGAACACATCACGTAGAGTTTTGCTGAGCGTGGGAAACGAGTCGGCGCGGACGACATGGTGGGGACACCTGCAATGGGTCGCCGCGATGGCAATCGTGGGATTGGCTGTGCCCGCGGTGTTCGTAGGAATATTCCAATTGCCACGCAACATCTATCTCGTGTTCTACTTTGGACTGATGGGCGCGTTTCTGTATGGCTACGTACGTTGGAACGCCCTCGACCTCAAGAAGCTTTTCAGCGAGTATTGGGGCTGGGGTCTCCTGGGCGGCGCACTTGTCAGTCTCTTCACCGTCAGGACAGTCCTGATGCAACCGGCATCGCCAACCCCACAGGGACTGGAGCTCGGGTTTGACCTGGTGTGGCTCGGATTGATCTACGGATCTATAGACGCGCTGGTGCTCTCGGTCGTGCCGGTGTATGCCACCTGGCAAGCACTGACCATGCTGAGCTGGACCAAGCGCTGGCCTGGGAGAATTGCTACCGGAGTTCTAGCTATCCTGGCCAGCATGCTCGTGATCGGCCTTTACCACCTGGGCTATCCCGAGTTCCGGGGCCCGCAGGTGTTGATGGTGATCATTGGCGTCTCACTGCAGAGCCTAGCCTACCTGCTCACCCGCAGTCCGCTTACGCCGGTGATTAGCCACATCGCCATGCACGTTGCGGCAGTGTTGTATGGCCTCAACAGTGTCAGCCAGTTGCCACCGCATTACTAAAGAGACGGCAAGACTCCTAGACCGCGCAGGAGAAGAAGGTATGTCATGACGTCACAAAACACACATACAAACGATTTGTCACCATCAAAACCATACAGGGATACTGCAAGAGCCCCTGCGTTCATGATCCCGATCTTTAAGCTTCCGATCTTTCTCTATCGCCTTGGCTTGGGCTGGTTGTTAGGTCATCGCTTTATGCTTTTGACGCATATTGGTCGCCGCAGCGGTAAGCTACGCCAGACAGTTCTGGCCGTGTTACGTTTTGATTCTAAGACTAGGGAGATAATGGCGATTTCCGCCTGGAGCGCGAGTGATTGGTACAAGAATATCCTGGCTTCACCCGCCCTGCAAGTTGAAACCGGAGTTACCCATTATGTTCCCATCCAGCGATCCCTAACACCCGAAGAGATTGCCACCCTATTCGAAGATTACCGCCGCAAGCATCCGATCTTCAGTAGGGTTGTCTGCCGCATCCCCGGCTGGAAATGGGATTCTTCCCACGAAGAATTCTTAGAACTTGCGCACACGCTGCATGGTGTTGCCTTCCGACCCAAGCAAAATGAAGCCGCCTAACACGCGCATCCAGCCGACTCGCTTTCGCGCGAACTGACGAGTGGCGCATTGCCTGTTCATCGTTTCAGTATCAAGGAGCGGGCTGAGAAGGTGGGTAAGCCATCCGCTACTACAAACGTGGTAGGGCGAAGATACCAGGAATGCAGGAGAGGGGCATGACCAAAGCAGTCCTTTCTTATCAGGCTGGAATCCTTCGTTCTGACGATGACGGGCTTCAAAGGCCCTGGTATCATAAGGTTGTGTGAAGGCAAAGACGGGCAATGGGTAA
>CP070811.1:403810-410920 GCA_020343875.1 Anaerolineales bacterium
CGGTGTACCAGCCGGGTGAAGTGATCGTGCGCCAGGGAGATGTCGGAGAGTATATGTACATCATCCAGGAGGGGCGGGTGGAGGTGGTGGTTGAGCAGGGCGGCCAGGAGGTGCGCTTGGCGGTGCGCGAGGCGGGGCAGCCCATTGGTGAGATGGGCATTTTTGAGCGCCAGCCGCGCTGCGCGACGGTGCGTGCTTTAGGCCAGACTCGGGTGCTGACCGTGGACAAAGCGCTCTTTTTGCGGCGCGTCCACCAGGACCCGGCGCTGGCTTACTCGATGATGCAGACGATGTCTGAGCGCATCCGCGAGTTGAGCACCCTGGTGGCCCTGCCCTGAAAGGTTCGGCCAGGAGGGGGTCCTATTCTATATTGGCCTGGGTGGGGTCTCGCCTCTTGGCCCTGGCCATAGACCAACGCGCATAGGATTTGCCGTCCAGAACGAGGGCGGAGCAGGCTGCTCTGCCCTCGCTCTGCATCAGGCAGGCCAGTAGGTTGGGCCGAGCTCCCGGCGAGACCCAACACCCACCGGTCTGATGCAGCATGTGTTGGGTTTCACGCCCTTCGGGGTTCAACCCAACCTACGATTACTCGCCAGATTTTTGAAATGCACCCGTTTTGTATCAGACAGTTGACACCTAACACACACGGGCATATACTATGATTCAATAATAAACCGGCGGTCGGTTTAATAAAGACAAAGAGTAGAACGATGGTCCGAATCGTCAACGAAACCGAATACGCGGCCAGACGCAAGGAAATCCTCGACGCGGCCCAACAGCTCATGTATACCAAAGGTTACGAGCAGATGACGATCCAGAACATCCTGAACGACCTGCACATCTCCAAGGGGGCGTTCTATCACTACTTTGACTCGAAAGGGGCGCTACTGGAAGCGCTCGTCGAGCGCATGATCGTTGAAGAAGTGGAACCGCTGCTCGTGCCCATCGTACAAGATCCTCACCTGCCCGCCCTGGAAAAACTCAACCGTTACTTTGACACGGCCGTACGCTGGAAAACCGCAAAGAAGACGTTCATGCTGGAGCTGCTGCGCGTGTGGCTTAGCGATGAGAACGCCATCGTCCGCCAGAAGTTGTTTACCATGTCCGCCAAACGGGTCACGCCGCTGCTGGCAGAGATCATCCGCCAAGGCATCCAGGAAGGCGTCTTCAAGACGTCCTATCCTGACCAGATTTGCCAGGTGATCATATATGTCCTCCAGGGCCTGAACGATACGATTGTCGAGCTGCTCATCTCGAGGGAGACGAAGCGTGACCCTGCGCACATTGAAAGTGGGATGACTATCTATACGGAGGCGCTTACGGATGCGCTGGAGCGTGTTCTGGGGACACCCAAAGGTGTTCTTCATCCCATCGATCCTGAAACACTGAAGGAGTGGTTTACATGAGACTATATCTACGTCTGGCATGGCGCAATATCTGGCGACACGGTCGCCGCACGCTGATCGTCGTCCTGGCCATCGGTCTGACGCTGGCACTGATGATGTGGTACGATGGCTTAATCAGGGGGTTTGATGAAGCCATCTATGGGAATGCCATCCGGGTGTTGGGAGGCAATATCCAGATTCACGCCGCCGGCTATGAGGCCGAGGCCAACCGGCTGCCGCTGCTACCGCTGGCCAACGACCAGGCCCTGGTGCAGGCGGCGCGGGCGCAGCCCCAAGTGCTGTCGGCAGCTCGCCGTATCAACACCGGCGGTATGGCCACCACGCGGGAGGGCGCGTTCGGGGCCACTATCGTGGGCGTCGAACCCGAGCAGGAGCTGCCCGTCAGCCTGGTGGCACAAAAGGTTTCGGCCGGGCGATACCTGGCCGCCGACGACCAGGACATGGTGTATATCGGCCAGGGCCTGGCCACCGCGATGGACGTGGGCGTGGGCGACCGCTTCACGCTGGCCGGGCGAGCCACGCACGACCAGATGCGCAGCCGCACGATGACGGTGGTTGGCATCTATGACATCGGGATGCCTGACATCGAGAAGCGTACCATCTACATTACGCTGGGCGAGGCGCAGAGCCTGTATGGCCTCGACGGGCAGGTCACCGAGATTGCCATTTCGCTGAAGCAGATTGGCGAAGAGCCAGCGGTGATGGACACGCTCCGACCCAGCCTGGCCGGCGCCGAAATCGTGTCCTGGCAGACCAGCTTCCCCGATCTGGAAAAGGCGCTGGCGACCAAAGACGGCGCGATGAACGTGTTTAGCGTCATCATCACGGTTATCGTTGGCATCGGCATCCTCAACCTGCTGCTCATGGCCATCTACGAGCGGACGCGCGAGATCGGCATCCTGGGGGCGCTGGGGCTGAAGCCTTACCAGATTTCCATCCTGTTTGTGCTAGAAGGCGTTCTGATGGGCGTGGTGGGCGTGGCGGTCGGGGTGGTGCTGGGACTGCTGATCAACGGTGTTTTGCGGCAGGTGGGTCTGGATTACGCCCAGTACTCCGGCCTCTCGAGCTATATGGCCCTGATCAGCGACAAGATTTACCCCGCCTGGGGGGTGGATAGACTCCCCCAACGGACGCTGACGGTGCTGATTATCACCGCCCTGGCCGCCCTGTATCCGGCGCGCGAAGCGGCTCAGCGCGAGCCATCTGAAGCCCTGCATTACGTGTGAGGTGCAACTATGATACAACTCTACAAGATGGCCTGGCGCGACCTGGGCCGTAACCGGCGGCGTACCTTCTTTTCCATGCTGGCGCTGGCCTTCGGCGTGGCGCTGCTGCTGTTCATGGCATCTTTTATTGCCGGCGAAATGCGGGGCGCGATGCAGACGAGCATTAAGCTGCAAAGCGGCCACCTGCAAGTGTGGGCCGCCTCGTATAACGAAGACAAAACCAGCCTGAAGTGGGAAGACCTGATCCAGAATCCCGATGCCCTGGCGGCGCAGCTTGCCGCCCAACCGGAGGTGTTGGCGGCCACACCCCGCCTGTATGCAACCGGGATCGTTGCCGCTGGCAATACGTCCACCGGCGTGCGCGTCATCGGCATCGACCCAGCCTCGATCGCCAGCGCGCCCTTCCGTGACGGGATGGTCAGCGGCGACTATCTGACCGCCGACGACCGGGGTGGCCTGCTCATGGGCCGGACGCTGGCCGACAAGCTGAAACTGGCGCCGGGCGACACCATCAACCTGCTGGTCAACACCTCCAACGGTGACGTGGATCAGCAGGTCTTCGCCATCCGCGGTATCTACTCGACAGACACACCGGGCTACGATGAGAGCACCATCTTTTTGCCGCTGGCCAAGGCGCAGGCCATCACCCGCGCCGAGAACCATGCCAGCGTCATCTTCATCTTGCTCAAAGACCAGGATCAGACCGACGCCATGGCCGCCGCGTTACAGGGACCGGCGTACCAGGTCAAAACCTATCTGGAGCTGAACGCTCTCCTAAACGAGTTCGAGCAATACGCTAACTCCATGTTCTACCTGTTCTACCTGATCGTCCTGGGGATTACGGCCACCGTCATCATCAACACGCTTATCATGTCGGTCTTTGAGCGCACGCGCGAGATCGGCATCCTGGCGGCCATGGGCATGAGGGGGAGGCGCATCATGGCTATGTTCTTCGCCGAAAGCAGCCTTTTGGCGGTAGGCGGCATCGCAATGGGGGTAGTGTTGGGGAGTCTGCTGTCAGCCTACGTGCAGCGCTACGGCTTTTTCATCGGCGACTTCGGGATCACCGGTATCCTAATCGGGGAGCGCATTTACGCCTACCTAACCCTCGACAATATCGTCACACTGACCATCATGGCGTTTGTCATCACCTTACTCGCGTCGCTCTATCCCGCGTGGATGGCCGCCCACATGGAACCCGTCGAAGCTCTGCACGGGGGGAAATGATAAGAATAGCGAATGGTGATTGGCGAATATCGAATGGGAAATGGGGAAGGGAGGAAGCCAGTGACTTATGAGGAGTGGGAGGAGCAAGTTACGCCAGAGATCAGGAAGGGGCCGGTGTGGAAGTTTTATGGCTACCGAAAGGCGTTATTCCTTCACGATTTGGCTTGGTCCGATTGTGAGTACTGGCAGAAAGAGAGGCGCGGCTGGTCTATCATTGACCAGGTAATACGCAGCGCAGGATCGATCAGCGCTAACATCGAGGAGGGCTTTGGCCGCGGTTTTGGACGGGATAATGCCCGCTTTCTGAAAATGGCTGTTGGATCAGCCAGGGAGACACAGGGATGGTACTGGCGCGGGCGCGAATTATTGCCGGCCAAGGTTTGCCAACACCGTATGGCATGGCTGGATGAAATCATTGCACTGCTCGTCACCGAGATCAGACGCCAGCTCAATTACACGCCCGGTCGCTGATCCCAGGGAGTCATTCAGCATTCCCGATTCGCCATTTGCTATTCGCCGTTCGCAATTTGCTATTTGTATCGTCGTAAGGAGAACAAAAAATGGAAGTCACAAAGACCGAAAACGTCACACGCATCTACAAGACTGGCAACGTCGAGACTCAAGCCCTGCGCGGCGTCAGTCTTTCCATAGAGAATGGTGAATTCACGGCCCTGGTGGGACCTTCCGGTTCAGGGAAGACCACCCTACTGCAGCTGATGGGCTGCCTGGACCAAGCCACCAGCGGACGGGTGTTCGTCAACGGCCAGGATGTCAGCCGGCTCAACCGGGGCCAGCGGGCCGACATGCGGCGCGGGACGATCGGCTTCATCTTTCAATTCTTTGCCCTGATCCCCACCCTGTCGGCGTACGAGAACGTCGAAATGCCGCTGCTCTTGAACGGGCATAGCGCCGCCCAGCGCCGGCAGCGCGTCATGGAATTACTTGAATCGGTTGACCTTAGCGACCGCGCTCACCACCGCCCAGACCAGTTGAGTGGCGGGGAACAGCAGCGCGTGGCCGTCGCCCGCGCCCTGGCCACCCGCCCGGCCCTGGTGCTGGCCGACGAGCCGACGGCTAACCTGGACACCGACAACGGCCGCCAGGTGATGGAGATCATGCAACGCTTGAATCAGGAGACGGGCACCACCTTTGTCTTCGCCACCCATGACCCGCGCGTGGTCGCCTTCGCCCGGCGCGTGGTCAAGTTGCGGGACGGGCGAGTGGTCGAATGATGATGTTCAAGACATGCCCCCGGGTGACGGCGTTGGCGGCCCTGGCGGTCGCCGTCACGGCTTGCGCCCGTACCGCTACACCCATGCCAACGCTAGTGCTCAGCACGCCGGTCGCAACGGCCAGGTCGATACCCGGCGCAGGCACCGTCACGGCCTCAGGCGTGGTGGCTCCAGCCCAAGAGGCAAACCTCAGCCTGCCCCGGGATGAAGTAGTGGCCGAGGTACTGGTGGCCGAGGGGGATCAGGTCGAGATGGGTCAGTTACTGGTCCGTCTGGAGGCCAACCGACAGGTAGGAGCGGTGGCCGAAGCCGAGGCCAGGTTACGCTACGCGCAAGTCCAGTTGGATCGGCTGCGGGCTGGCCCCAGCACACAGGAGATGGCTGCCGCCCAGGCGGCTGTCGAGGAGGCTCAGGCAGGCCTGGCCAAGCTCGAGGAGAACGCCCAGCCTGAGGATATGGCCGCCGCCCAGGCAGCGCTGGCCTCGGCCAAGGCTGCGCTGCAAAAGGCCCTGGAGGGCCCTGACCAGGACGAGATCACCATTGCGGTGGCCGCCCTGCGCCGATCTGAGATCAGCTTGCAGCAGGTGCAGTGGGCCTATGACCAGGTTGCCTACGCAGCTGACGTGGGCACCTCGCCGGAAGCGGCCCAATTGGAGCAGGCCAGCCTGGACTACCAGACAGCCCTGGCCGACTACCACCTGGCCGTGCGCGGGCCGACCCAGGCTGAGGTAGCGGCCGCTCAAGCCCAACTGGCCCAGGCAGAGGCCAGCCTGGCGCGCCTGGAGCGGGGTGCCAGCCAGGCCGACCTGGCCGCCGCTCAAGCCGGTATCCGGCGCGCCCAGGCACAACTTGAGCTGCTCGAGGCCGGCGCACGCCCAGAGGACATTGCGGCAGCCGAGGCGGAAGTCGCTGCCGCCCAGGCAGCCCTGACCCAGGCGCAGGCCGCGCTGGCTGACACCGAACTGTATGCCCCCATGGCCGGCACCATCGCCTCCGTGGGCGTCAGCCCAGGAGAGGTGATGCCACCTTTGGGCGGGCAACCGGCGCTCATACTGGCCGACCTGGACCATCTGCAGGTGGAAACCACCGATCTCAGCGAGCGGGACGTAGCCCGAGTAGCGGTCGGCCAGCCAGCCATTGTCTACGTGGAAGGATTGGGCCAGGAGATCCAGGGAAGGGTGGTCCGCATCGCATCCCAGGCGACGACCCTGGGCGGTGACGTGGTATACAAAGTAGTTATCGAGCTGGCCCAACAGCCCTCCGGGCTGCGCTGGGGAATGAGCGTGGATGTGGATGTGGAGGTGACCAGCCCGTAAGGGGCTGGGCGACGTCGCTCCGCCACTATGCCTTGGAAGGAATTCGAGGCAGGCCGCTTGATTTTGCCCCGGTTGATCTGAACGTGAACTCAAAGCCACTGCCTGAGGGAGACTGCTCCCGGCAACGCTGAAAGCGCTGGCTTCTGGCAGTCATTTCTCTCACCTTAGCACCCCGCTACAAGAATGATGATATGTCATAGGTTAGTTGATACCCACTGGGGAAGTCGTGCCCAAAAGCGTCTGATTTGACGCATCAGAATCACGTTGGTGGGACTCTCGTGCATCGTACTCAATACTGAACCATGTCATCGTGAGAATGGCCATACCGTCAGACGGTATGCGTAAACCCAGAAACTTACGCGTCAGCGCTGGTCCAAGCAAGCGCCACACGTCATTGCGGACGCAGTGCCCCAAAGGAGGTACGCAGTGCCCCGAAGGAGGTACGCAGCGACGAAGCAATCTCCAGCCTGTCGGAAGTTTCTGAGTAGCCGCAGGCGAGGAATCCCTGAGTAGGTTGGGGGGGCACGCGGCTGTGTGTATGGGTTGGATGTGGCCATCCTAGCCGAGCCTGTCTTAGAGAGTCCGATTGGCCTGGATCTGGAGATCCAGCCCGAGTAGGGCGCGTTTCCATACGCGGCGTTTCTTCCGAGTCGGTTGGGGGGGGCACGCGGCTGTGTGCAAGGCTTGGATGTGGCCATCCAAG
>CP070811.1:411020-414878 GCA_020343875.1 Anaerolineales bacterium
CACCTGCGGCCATCACCTGGCGCATGGCCTCGTCGGCCTCGGCCTGCGTTGTCTGGTAGAAGGCCGCGGCGCCAAAGATGGCCAGGGTGCTCATATGTCCAGTTCGTCCCAAGCGACGTGTTTCCATCATTTCATACCTCATTCTTAGACTGGCCCCCCTTGCTTCACATCATACTTAGATGCTTGGCATGGAACTGGCGCCTGCCTCCCTGTCGGCATTCCTCAAGTCAGCTTGCGGGGGAGGTTGGCCCGCTGGCCGAAGCCGGGCCTGCGTGCCTGCCGCGGCTCAACTTTGGTCTGGCAAGGCAAACGCCCGGGCGGGATTCACTTCTGTGATCAGGCGTACCAGTTCGGCGGCCACCCCTCGCGCGCGCAGGGCGGGCAAAAAGTCCTCTACGAGGGCGGTGTAACCCCGGATCCCGCCTGCCTCCGGTTGGCCATCCGGCCGCGAGGGATCGTACCATCCCGCATCATGCGAGAGCAGGACTCTGTCGGCCTGGTCTGCCTGGATGAGCGCCAGGACGTGATCCACCATGGCGGTCTGCGGCTGCCAGGATGCGCCGACCGCGTCGAATTCAACGTACGCCCCTCGCCGGGCTGCCTCCAGGTGCATGGCCGCATCGGGTTCCAGGTTGGCGTGGGCCCAGATGAAGCGGGCCAGGTCGAGCCCCGCCGCTTCGAGGATCTCCATTTGGCGCA
Source organism: Anaerolineales bacterium (assembly GCA_020343875.1). GTDB lineage: Bacteria > Chloroflexota > Anaerolineae > 4572-78 > NAK82. The sequence goes on from CP070811.1 coordinate 411,720, forward strand.
GGGCCAGGGCGCCGCTAGGCGTGTGGCTGGCGATGGCCGCCCCTGTCTGTTGGCTGGCCTGGGTGGCGGCTATCAGGTTCCGTATCTCCAGCGGGGTGGGGCCATCGTCGCTCACCGAGAGCTTGATGAAGCCAGCCCGGGCCGGCGTGCCGTCGATGCCTTCGCTCAGCTCACCCACCCACGCCTGGGTGAGCTGCTCGGCGCTCGCCTGACGAAACGATGCCGGCATGAACTCCTGACGGTAGACGCCAGTGGGGGCTACGATGTGGATCGGAGTGAGCTGGGCCACGTGCTGCAGGACGGAAATATTGCGACCTACCCCGACAGTCGAGCACTCGACCAGGGCGGTCACTCCCACCGCCTGGGCGGCTGCCAGGTAGGGTTCCAGCACCCGTGCCACAGTAGCCGGCTCGGCCTGGGCATAGCCGGGAACCGTCGGCCCGCGCAGGTCGGTGAAGAGGTGCTCGTGAGGCAATATCAGGCCCAAGGCCTCGATTGCCACAGCTCCCTTGAGCGTCTGGATCCATTCGGAACTCATGCGCCCTCCATCCCCTGGAAGAACACGCTCACCTAGGTGCCAGCTTTTATTCGCCGGCCAGGGCCCCAGCCGTGATACCTTCCGTGAAGCGACGCTGGAAGAGCAGGAAAATGATCAGCGGGGGCACAATACTGATGGTGGCCAAAGCCATCCAGTTGTGATAGTTGGTCTGCCCCGACACGCCAGACATCTGCATCTGCAGCAGCGGCAGGGTGTAAAGCTCTGCCTTCTTGAGATAGATCGAAGGCAGCAGGTAGTTGTTCCAGGACGTCATGAAAAAGATCAAGCCCAGGGTGATCAAGCCGGGCACGCAGATAGGGGCTATGATCCGCCAAAAGATGCCGAATTCACTGGCCCCATCAATGCGGGCGGCGTCAATGATCTCGTCCGACACGGTGCCGATGTATTGGCGCATGAAGAAAATGCCGAAAGCATTGGCAGCAGTAGGCACGATGAGAGGCAGATAGGTGTTTGTCCAGCCCAGTTTGACCATGATGGCATAGGTGGGAACCAGCATGATCGCCCCTGGAATGACCAGGGTTGCCAGCAGAAACCCGAACAGCGTCTTCTGCCCCGGGAAACGGAACTTGGCAAAGCCATACCCCCCCAGCGTACAAAAGAAGAGCGAGGAGGCCGTGGCCGCTGTGGCCACAAAGGCCGTATTGAGCAGGGCTCTGAGTGCCCCCACCTCTATGACGTACCGGTATGAGTTGAAGCTCATGTTGGGCGAGTATAGCTTGGGGGGCCTGGCAAACACCTCTTCCATGGGCTTGAAGGAGGTACTCACCATCCACACAAACGGGAGTATGGTGTACAAGGATAGCAGGATCAACAAGCCGTACAAGATGGCTTTCACGACTACGGAACGTGGCTTCATCAGGTATCCCTCCCTCTCCCCGAGCCAGGGGCGCGTCGGACGCCGGACTCAGTCCCTTTGACCCGCAAATCTGTTTTGGATCAGGGTGAGCGCCAGGATAAGCAGGGCGTACACGTAGGACATGGCTGAGGCACGCCCGAATCGGAAGTTCTCGAAAGCGACCTGGTAGACCTGGACAAAGGGGGTGGTGATAGCGTGTTTGGGGCCGCCTGGGTTAAGAGGGGTGAGCGCCATGACCTCGTTGAACAGGCCGAAGGTCCCGATAGTGGACAGAATCAACGAGAAGAGGATTACAGGCTTTAAGAGCGGGATGGTGATGTGGAAGAAGGCCTGGATCGGGCTGGCACCGTCGATTTGGGCGGCTTCGGTCAATTCGCTGGGAATGGTCTGCAAGCCGGCCAGCATGATCACCATGTTGTAGCCCAACCATCCCCAGATAACCAGTAGGCACAATGAAATGCGGGCTGGCCACTCCGCTTCCAGCCAGGGAGCCGGGGCGAAGCCCAGCCACTCCAGGAAGACGTTGAACAGGCCACCTTCTCTCACCAGCAGCAGGCGGAAAGTGATGCCCGCCGCGATCATGGAGGTCACGTAGGGCGCGAACAGCAGCGTCCGGAAGAAGCGGAAGCCACGCACCCTGGCCGAGTTCAGAATCACGGCCAGCACGATCGCCAGAAAGGTCATCAAGGGGACGTACATGAGGAACAGGATGACCCCGTTGAGGACCGAGTCCCAGAAGATCTTCCCGCCAGGGCCGGCCAGATGCTGGAAGTTTTTGAGGCCTACAAACTGGATCGGGCCCAGCCCCTCCCACTTGGCGAAGCTCATGTAGATAGAAAACAGAAATGGGCCCAGGCCAAAAATCAGGAAAAGGATGTAAAAGGGTGATATGAAGATATATGCCCAGCGATTCCTGACAACCTCATGCCACATCCCCTTCGTTTTCTTGACAGCAGGGCCCGCTTCGGCCTCTACACTCATGGTATGCCTCCAGGGACAATCGAATACTGGCCGGGACTCCAGCCATTCTCTGACCTGATACAGGTCCACGCAGGTTCAGGCAGGTTATTGTTCGAATGAAACCGCGTGCCAAGTTTGGGCAGCTGTGTATCCTCCCAGGTTGGTCAGGCTTGAGGAAGTGAGGAGAGCCAATCCTGGCTCTCCCCAACTCGCGCTCTTTGGCTGCTGCCTGGTGGCCTACTCGAGGTTGGCGCGGATCTGGTCTGCGGCTTCCTGCAAAGCCTCCTCAGCGGAGACATCGCCGGTGGCGAAACGCTGGATGGCCAGGGACACAGCGCCGTTCATCATGTTATAGTCGGGGCCATAGATGCCGGCGCTGGGGATCTTCTTGACCGCATCAGCGTAGATTTCGAAGGTGTTCTGCCCGGCGAAGAAGTCCTGTCCTTGCTGGAACAGCTGGTCATCATAGGTGGTCTCCAGCGATGGGATGAAACCACTCACCTCGAACATCTTGAGCTGGCTCTCCCTGCTGCCCAGGGCGAACTCGACGAAGGCCCAGGCGGCTTCGGGATTAGGAGCTTGGGCGGGGATAACGAAGGTCGAGCCACCATCGTTGGCCGTACGTGGGCCAGCACCGGTCACGCTCGGCATATAGGCCACGCCCCACAGCCCCGCGGTGCCCGGGGCGATCCACGATTTCATGAAGACTTCCATCCAGGCCGCCTCGATGATGGTGGCGATAGGATGTTCTGAGAGTTCGACCGTGCCCAACTCAGCATACCAG
>CP070811.1:414978-418200 GCA_020343875.1 Anaerolineales bacterium
GACATGAGCACGGTGTGGAAGGCAACCTCGGAAGACGAAGACGTGTTCGAGGGTCGGGATCGCGCAACGGGCGGACTCAAGTGGACCGGCACCCGTGTCGACCTCATCTTCGGTTCGAACTCCCAACTCCGGGCCTTGGCGGAAGTCTACGCATGTGAGGACTCCCAGGATAAGTTCGTGCACGACTTTGTTGCGGCGTGGAACAAGGTAATGAACCTCGACCGCTTCGACCTCGCCTGATCGTAGCAAGAACGTCTTCTAACAATTGGTTCCAGCGGACGGCGCACCAAGCGCCGTCCGCTGAACCTTGTGATCAGCCGCTCCCGCTTGACCGGGATGTCAATCTTTTTGGCTTCACTTGAAGGTACGTCCCGCAGACAAACATCCGGCGCATCCTCTGCCCCGATGCGCAGGCCGTCGGCGGGGCCGGGCCGATGCCCAAAGATGATCGGCAGCCAGCCACCCGCCGCGGGCAGAGCCAAGTCGACTACGTAGCGGACTCCCTTTTCATCGATCCACCATTCCCGCTCCACTTGTATTCTCATCTCCTTCAACTTCACGTAGAGACGGCCGACCGGGCTTTCCTGCTCAAAGAGGTCGTTGATCTCGACGGCGTTCGTGAAGCGATCGCTGATGGTAATGAAAAGGCGACCCACCGCTGCCGTCATACGATCTAAGCTACCACAAAATCGTCCAGTGCGATTATGTCAAGCTCCGGAGATAGGCGCGCCAGGCGGTGATCGTTGGTCACAAACGCTGTCGCCCTGTGAACCACAGCCGTCGCCACCTGTAGGGCATCAGCCGGCCGAACGTTGTAACGTGCTCGCAATTGAGCCGCCCGACGGGCTACATCCCGGGTCACATCGGCCAAGGCCAAGTTGGGAAAGTGGAAAAGCAGTGCCTCATACTCACGCGCCACAGCCGGCCGCCCCACCCGCCAAGGCTGGACAGTCAATTCCATCACTGTCACCACGGATGTAATGGCGTGCTGTTGGCCAGCCTGTACGCCAACCAACAACGCTTGGGTTAACGGCTGGTAGCGCGGGTGAGCCTCCACATGATAAATGAAGATACTGGTGTCAAGGCCAACGATGGGATGTGTGCCTAATCGCTCTCTGAATCGTTCCATGCTTCCCGCTCCTCCGCCAAATAGGTGGTCGTATCTACGCCTGCCCACACGTCCTTATACAGGCCAGCCATATGGGCGACGTAATCTTGAGGTTGCGGGATCAGGATCAACGCACCGTCCTGAACATCCACCAGCAGGCGATCACCACTCTGGATGTTTAGCCTCTCACGAGCGATACGAGGTACGGACACTTGATAACGACTGCTTACTTTGACGCTCACGGCTTGAGACATTGCAAACCCTCCTACAAAGCACTTTGTGACTTTTGCTTAGTGTACTGCAGGGCGGTCAAATCTGCAAATGTCTAATTGATGCAACCCGGCGGATGGGTTGGTTTCGCTGTTGGCTCAATCCGATCTATATGTTCTCAAGGCAGAGGTTCAAGGGTCTCTGAGCCTGGCCTGGATCTCCCGCAGACAAACATCCGGCGCATCCCCTGCTGCGAAGCGCAGCCCACCGGTTGGCCCAGGCCGATCCCCAAAGGTGACCGGCAGCCAGCCATCCCCAACCGGCAGGGCCAGGTCCACCACGTAAGCGGTGCCCTCCTCGTCGATCCACCACTCTCGCTCCACTTGAATACCCATCTCTCTAAGTTTCACATACAGGCGACCAGCCGGGCTTTCCTGCTCGAAGAGGTCATTGATCTCGTGAGCGTTCATGAAGCGGTCGCCGGTGGTGAGGATGAAGGTGACCCGCCGCCAGCGGGCGCTCACGATGGGGGGCAGCTTATGTTCCAGGGGGCCGAGTTGGAGCGCATAGTACCAGTTGCCGGCGCGGGGATGGTCTGGCTCGGAGGGGATCAGGTCGCGGCGTGCCACCAGCTCGTGGCCTTGGATGCGGGCGTAGTAGTGGATGGCCCACTTATCTTCTTTGAAGCTCTTGGTGAAGTAGAATGCCAGCCAGTCAAAGTCCGGTGTGCCAGGCGGGGCATGTTTGACCGGAACGCGATACCAGCCCTGGTCCTGTACCAGGGCCCAATCGCGCCGATTGTTCATGATGGCTACTAGCACGCGGTCATCAGGAAGCATAGGCGTAGAGTGGCAGACGATACAAAGGAGAGCCTCCAGTCTACCGTCTGCCAGCGCACTCGTCACCTAGGGAAGCAGTCCTGTTCTCTGGTTGAAGGCCTCAATCAAGGCGTCAATCTCTTCAACCTGGTCCGTGACGCTGGTCCAGTAGTCAGGCTTGTACCACTGGTCCTGAATCTCCTCGAAGGTCTTGCCCTGCTGCTCGACCCAGGTGAAATACTTTAGGTTGTGGACACGCATCCGATCGTAGTAAGTCAACTCCTGGACATAGTCGATGCTCTGGCCCAGCAGGTGGCGATGATGGGCAGCCACGGCCTCTTGGGCCGTGAATTCGCCGCATTCTTCAGTCAGCTCGTGCAGGCGACTCTGGTACATTTCCATCGAGTCGGTCAGCACCGTCAACACCACATCGCTCTCGCCCAGCTCATAGTACTTGGCGAACTTGATGGACGAGAGTAAATTGGCTACGCCGGAGATGCCCAACAGAGGTAATTGGTCCATGAAGTCCTGGGGCACACCCTGGTTGGCCAGGTATTCCTGTCCGGCCGGCTCATTGAAGAGCCGGATAAGGCTCATGGTGGACTGGTCGTCAATGGCCATGACCATATCGGTGTTCTTAAGGTTGTGGATCCAGGGCACATGCTTGTCCCCGATGCCCTCGATGCGGTGGGCACCGAAGCCATTCAGCAGCAAGGTGGGGCATTGGAGCGCCTCGCTGGCAGCAATCTTGCTGGCGGGAAATAGTTTCTTCATGTAGTCGCCGCAGCCGATGGTGCCCGCAGAGCCGGTGGTTAATACCACGCCCCGGTAGGTATCCATCGGGCGCATCTCTCGCTCCAGCACCTCCTGCATGGCGTGACCGGTGACCTCGTAGTGCCACAGGTAATTGCCCAACTCGTCGAACTGGTTGAAGATGACCAGGTCTTCGCCTGAGCGGCGCAGCTCCCAACACTTGTCAAAAATCTCCTTCACGTTGCTTTCAGTGCCGGGGGTCTTGATCACCTCGCCGGCGACCGAAGCCAACCACTCAAAACGCTCCTTGCTCATGCCCTCGGGCAAAATAGC
>CP070811.1:418300-421586 GCA_020343875.1 Anaerolineales bacterium
CACAGAGCCTGAACTGGTGGACCGGCTGCTCTCAAAACTGGGGGACTGGAATCTGAAGGCCGCGCGCATGATGCTGGAGGCAGGGGTGGACAGTATTGGCTTTGTGGATGATCTGGGATCGGGCAGCAACCTCCTGTTCAGGCCAGAGCTATACGATCGCTTTTTCTTCCCCTGGCACCGGGCTCTGTGTGAGCTTGCGCACTCATATGGCGCGCACGTACACATGCACAGCCACGGGAACATCAACAAGATCCTACATCGTATCGTGGACACAGGTATTGATACGCTGAACCCCCTGGATCCCACCGAGGGGATGAGTCTACAAGCGATCAAGGAACGCTTCGGTGATCGCCTGACGCTAGTGGGAGGCATGAACAAGTACATCTTCGACCAAGATCTGGATGAAGTCAGGGCTCTCCTGCACCAATCGGTCCAGGTAGGAGCGCGGGGAGGGCGCTTTATCCTGATGGACACCGGGGGCATTCCAGAAAATTTGAGTCGGGAGAAGTTCGACTCCTTTCTAGAAATCAGCCGGTGCGCCCGGAAACAGGCACTCTAAGTCACCCCAATCAAGAGGCGAAATGTCCAACGTATATAGATTGGTGAAGCCCATCGCCGAAGACAGCGAACCCCGTATGGTACCCACAGGGACTCACCCAGCCAATCACCTGGGAGAGAAAATCGGGCTGGTTCTGTTATCAGGCTTTCTATTCTCTGTCGCGATTGCCAGCGTTGATGTCGCTGCTACTTACATGCCACCAGTCACCCTGAGTGCCCTGAGGTTGGCCACAGCCTCTGCAATATTCGGTGGGCTGCTGTGTTTTCTCAGGCCCCAATACCGGTGGAGCCTACGCGGTGTAGTTGATGTAGTCATCATTGGGGTGCTGAATGTTGGCTTACCTTTCCTGTTCCTGGCTATGGCCGTCAAGTATATCTCCAGTTCGCTGGCAGCTGTGCTATTCAACACCATGCCGGTGTTCACCATCGCCCTGGCTCACTTTTGGTTGGCCGACGAGAGGCTAAGTTTAGCCAAGCTTGCCGGTACCGCCACTGCCATAGCTGGGGCGACGCTGCTGATGATAAGCAATCAGAGCGGATTAGAGATGGTACAGGACCAGGGTTGGCTCGGCCAGCTACTCATTATCCTTGCCTCACTTTCAGGGGCTTTGGCAGTCGTATATACCCGTCGCCGGGTGCGCGAGGAGCGCCCCTTCGTGCTGGCTGCTGGCCAGGTATTTGTCTGCACGCTTATTCTTTCCACCTTAGCGTTGGCCGTGGAGGGGTTACCTTCTTTTGCCTCCTACCCATGGCAGAGCTGGATAGCCATGATTAGCGCTACGGTGAGCGCGCCGGTAATGGGCTTTTGGCTCCTTTTCTATCTTGTCAAAAGGTACGGCGCCTCCCTGGCCAGTTTCTCAGGTATTACGACCCCACTGTTTTCAGCCATCATCGGCATCCTGTTTTTGGGAGAGGTCATCACCACCCCAATTGCCCTTGGCACACTCCTGCTACTGGCGGGTGTGTGGTCTTTAGATCGTTTTTGAGCAACCGAATCCACTTACCACTTTTCCCGAGGGCATAGATTATCTCAACGACCTGTACACAACCTGTGCCTCGAGCAGCGTGAGATCTAACAGCCCAGGAGTGGCTGGCATCATGCATACACTGCTGATTGAAGTGGTGCAAATTCAGGGACATTGCCCGGTGTATCAAATCGGCGACCAATTTCACATTCAGGCCGGGTACAAACTGGTCGCCCAAAGGCCGGTCTGCATGCACGCCCTGGTTTGTATGTCTCCATACTACATTCCGCTGAGCCGAGGCATCACCCCTGCCGACCTAGGCCTGGCCGGACCCGACGGAGCTGCCTACGTGCAATGTCTGGACCCCCAGCACTACACCGGCGGCGGCACGGTGACCTTCCGTATCTCTCAAATGTGAGCTCCCCCCTGTGACCAAGAATAGCCTGGCTTTCGTATTTGAAAAATGCAACCAGCAAAGCATCTCACCTCTGATGGGTGCCATTGAGACCAACCCGGACCTCAACGATGTGGAGATCCACTTGCTCAAGCCCAAATCGAGCCTGGGCGAGCAAGTTGAAGCTTTGGCACTCCGTTACCACAAAGTTGTCCTGGGCTTTTCCTTCACAACCCTCAAGGCCCCTGAAGTCTTCGACCTGGTGCAACAGGTGCGGGACCGCTTGGCAGCCCGGTGCCTGAGCAATGTAACTCTCGTCGCCGGCGGGCCTCACCCCAGCGGTAACTGGCGTGGGACACTCGACATGGGGTTTGACCTGGTCGTGGTCGGGGAGGGAGAGAGCAGCTTCCCCAAGCTCCTGGCTGCTCTGTACAGTGGAGATGACTTGGGGCACCTGCGAGGCCTGGCATATCGAAAGGGATCAGTAGTGCGTTTTACCGGCCGCTCAGAACGGATCGAGAATCTGGATGACTTCCCACCATTCGCCGAAAGATTTGGTCTCTTTTCCTCGATCGAGATTACCCGCGGCTGCCCCTGGGCTTGCCGGTTTTGCCAGACTACCTTCTTGTTGGGCGGGCGCATGCGACACAGGAGCATTGAGAACATCACCAAATGGGCCGAGGTGTCCAAGAGGCGGAATCGACCCGAGATCCGTTTTGTAACCCCAGATGCGTTTGCCTATGGCTCAGATGGGAAACAGCCACGCCTGGACTTACTATGCGGGATGCTCAAGGCCGTGAACGAGGTCGTGGGCAAAGAACACACCTATTTAGGCTCTTTTCCGTCAGAGGTAAGACCAGAGACAGTGAGCGAAGAGGCAGTCGGGCTGATACGCAGGTTCGCCGCCAACGACAACCTGGTCATTGGCGCCCAGTCCGGTAGCCAGGGAATGCTGGACCTGTCGCATCGGGGCCATACAGTCGAGGATATCTACCGAGCAGTCCGGATTACCTTGCAGGCCGGGTTAACTGCCAACGTTGACTTCATCTTCGGCATGCCGGGGGAGAAGGAGGCGGATAGAGAACTCACCCGCATGGTGATCGAAGACCTGGCAGCCATAGGAGCCAGGATTCATAGCCACACATTCATGCCGCTGGCAGGTACGCCCTGGGCGAACTCACCTCCTGGCCGCGTAGACCCCAAAACGCGCAACCTTCTAGAGAGGTTGACGGGCACCGGGCAACAGTTTGGTCAGTGGCGAGCACAGCAAGATGTTTTCAGAGTGGGCACCGGCTGCGCAGAGGCCTGGATACCTGTACCTGATTCTGGGCATCTTGATCCCGGCTAAGATGCGGTTTATGGGGCAACA
>CP070811.1:421686-425311 GCA_020343875.1 Anaerolineales bacterium
GAAACCCACCACAATACGTACCAGTTTGCGGAACAGACACCCTCGCTGGACGAAATCTGTGGCGAAGCGGCCCAGCATCTCGACTTTTATGCGGCCGCATACTACACCTCGTGCGCCGATGCCTTCCGGCCCGGCGGGCACTCCGTCGAACTGCAAGGGAAGCAGGCGCTCATCCTGGAGAAATGGAAGGACCCTGCCAGGCTAAAGAGAGAGTGGGCTGAGGTAGAAGAAGCATGCCGGCTCTATCACCGGCCCGGATCATTCGTCACCTTTCCCGGCTACGAGTGGCAGGGTGACGGTTCCTGGGGGGACCACAACGTCTACTATCGCGAGGAGGGCCTTCCAGTATTCCGGGTCCAGACCATAGAGGACTTGTACGACCGCCTGCGCGTCCACAATGCCATCGCCGTCCCGCACCACACCGGATATTACGTCGGCAGGCGGGCCCCTACCTGGTCTCTTTGCGACGAACGGATCAGTCCTTTTATGGAGTTGTTCTCCGTCCATGGTTCTTCCGAATCAGATGAGGAGTGGATAGGGCTGCGTCAGAACTCCCACCTGGGCCCGGGTACCGCCGGAGGGACTTACCAGAATGCCCTGGACGCCGGATTGCACCTGGGAGCGATGTGTTCCACAGACAATTGGGGGATTATGCCTGGACATTACGGGCAAGGGCTGATGGCCTGCCTGGCCTCCGAACTAACACGCGAGGGCCTATGGGAAGCATTTCTGGCTCGTCGTGTCTACGGGGTGACAGGAGATCGAATCCAGCTGGAATTCACCGTCAACGGAGCCCTGATGGGAGAAATAACCGGGGCATCCCGCCAGCAGGAGATCCGGGTGGGAGTCAGGGGCTCCGATGCGCTTGATCGCGTCGAGGTCCTACGTAACGGTCGAGTGATCGCCAGCCACTGTCACCAGGGAACGTGGCAGCCGGCGCGTCCAGGGTCGCGTACTCGCTTCAAGCTGAGGCTAGAAATCGGATGGGGTCCCAGGCCCAACGAGTTGGATGTGCCAGATCGTCCTTGGCAGGCCGAGTTATCGCTCTCCGAGGGACGCTTTCTCAATTATGAACCGTGTTGGGTTTCTCCCGGTCAGGGCATCCCCAGGCTGGATGGTGACCAGGCCTCTTTTACGATGCTTAGTTCGACCCAGACTGCGATCAAGCCCAGCCAGAATGCCAACGTCTTTGAGTTCGAAGCGCCACCTGAAGCCGAGCTATTGATCCGGCTGAATGGACTGGAAGCCAGGGCAACTGTTCACTCATTGGCATTGGGAAGCCGGGTGATGTGGTTCCGAGAAGAATGTGTCCGCATGTTAGCTGAACACTGCGGCCTGGAGCCGGAAACACACCCGCGAGAGGACCCATATTATAATATGGCTTACAAGGCAAAGCTGCACCGGATTATCCCCGAAGCGGGCTTCCAGACCGAATTCGTCATCGAAGACGATGAACCAGTAACCAAGGAAACCCATTACCGAGTTCGGGTCGAACAACGCAACGGGCAGCGGGCCTGGTCCAGCCCAGTTTGGATTTCTCAGAGGAGGCACCATGCAAACGATTCGATGGGGCATCATCGGCTGCGGAAACGTGACCGAAGTCAAAAGCGGCCCCGGCTTCCAACAAGCGAATAGCTCCAGCCTGCAGGCGGTCATGCGGCGCACCGGCCATCTGGCCAGAGATTACGCTCGCCGCCACGGGGTGCCCACATGGTACGACGATGCACAGGCATTGATCCACGATCCGGAGGTGGATGCAATCTACATTGCAACTCCCCCCTCATCCCACAAAGCGTACACCTTGATGGCTGCTCAGGCCGGAAAACCTGTTTACGTTGAAAAGCCAATGGCCCTCAATTTTGAGGACTGCCAGGAGATGATTGCGGCCTGCCGGTCCGCGGAGGTGCCCCTCTTTGTAGCCTATTACCGGCGGGCACTGCCCCGCTTCCTGAAGGTTAAGGAGTTGCTTGAGGCACAGGCCATCGGAGAGGTCCGCTTCGTGACCGTCAGTCTTTACCAATCCGTTCGCCAGGAAGAGCTGGATCCAAAGCATCTACCCTGGCGCGTCATCCCGCAGATTGCCGGAGGGGGGCGATTCGTCGACCTGGCCTCGCACATGCTGGACTTCTTGGATTTCGCCTTGGGCCCTATTCGCTCTGTTCGTGGATTTGCCGCCAACCAGGCCGGACATTACCCGGCGGAGGATATCGTGACCAGCGCATTTATCTTCGAGTCAGGCGTGCAAGGAGTTGGAACTTGGTGCTTCACTAGCTTCGAAGAGCTTGACCTGACCGAGATCGTGGGCAGCAGAGGCAAAATCTGTTACTCCACCTTTGGGGATGAGCCAGTCAGCCTGACCACGGCAGAGGGAACAACCGAGTTTTCAATTGAGTACCCTCCCCACATCCAACAGCCCCTCATCCAGACAGTGGTAGATGAACTGACCGGCGTAGGCCGTTGCCCCAGCACCGGCCAAAGCGCCGCCCGCACCACCCGGATCATGGACCAGCTGCTGAAGTCATATTACATATAGGCAAATCACCTCTGCTCCGCTGAGTTGTAACCAATCTGTAACCACCCATATGGATGATATGTGATATACTCGGTGTAGGTCCAGCGTTCAGGTTCATTTCCTCCTCCTTTTATCTAGCCAGAGCTGCCCAGGATTGCCGCCACCTGGGCAGCTCTGGCGTTTTGTATCCACGCTCGTCCTATTCCACTAACTCAATTCCAGAGGCAGTGCGTCGGCTGCCGGAGCCGTTTAATGGCATCGAAACGGCATACGGCTAGCGCCCGAAACGATGAGCCATATCGTTCCCGCTACCCTGGCGGCTCAGGTGCGTCCTTCCACACGTCGCTGTTACGGATTCCACAACCCTGGCGTGACCGTTTTGACTGCGCGGTGCCAAATCATGTGGTAAAGTAGATGCGTAGGGCCACATAAAGGGAGGTGGGTTATGAACCACATCTGGCACCAACAGTGTTATCAGAATCCACACCAGCAACCGCACCAGAGCCTGCAAAACCAACGGGAGCATCAACAAAAGAAAGACGATGGGCAATTGGCGGAACGGGAGAACTGGCGCAAGACTCTGTTGCTGCATAGCCGCACCGCTGGCCTCATCGCCCTCCGCGCCATGTTCCACGGGCTGTAACGCTAGCCGCTAGCCTTCCTCGTCGTGCCGCTCGTGCCATCGCCAGGTGCTTGCTCTAAGTTGCCCTGACTTATGGCCGGTTTTGCACGTTTCGCCCCCATCATGATGGCGTAAAGCGTTCAGGCGTTGGACCTGAGAGTGGGGTTAATAGGTTCGCCCGCCGGGCCATGTGAGCGAGCTGTGAACGCCTTTGCGACCTAAACCGGCGTGCTGCAGTTTTATACAGCCCCGCTACCGTGTAGCCCCTGCCGAATTCGGCCAGACGACAGCCGGCAACCTCAGGCCTCTGCCGTGGCCAAAGTCGCCCTGGTGTGATGCAGGCTGGCTGGTCAGAGATTGTGCTTGTGACTGGAGCCCGGCGAATCTTTCCCGAACACGGGGTCACATGGGCTGGCAACCAGCGGGCAGGCTTAGCACTCAGATCTTCAGAATTCGGATCTTGTTGACCTGTGCCCAGATTGTGAGTCAAA
>CP070811.1:425411-428078 GCA_020343875.1 Anaerolineales bacterium
CGGCCACCCCGATCTCGTCGTACCATTCATAGATATCCTTGATCTTGTCACTGAAAGCGCGGGCGCGCTGGCCGAATGCAGTATCGTCGCGTAGAAGGTAGCCATATTCTTTGAGCATGGCGCTACACGCTGCACAGTCGGTGACAATGGCATCAACCTCTCCGATATCTTCGAACAGTGCTATGTTGATTCGAGCCAATCTGCGCACCTGTTGGCGTACTCCCTGATCATCCTGCGGCGCGCCGCAGCAGACCTGGCCTTTGGGGGTAACCACCTCGCACCCGGCCCGGGTCAGCACCTTCAGGGTGGTGCAGCTCTCCTCGGCAAAAAGCTGGCTCATCATGCAGCCCAGGAAGAAGCCCACCCGATAACGGCGTTTCCCTTGGGCAGGCGTGATGGTTCTCAATACTTTGTGTAACGCATAGGGTGGCAAAGTGGGTAGCAGCGCCTCCATGCGACGTAGCGGTGATAGCCGTATGGGAAGCAGACGGAGCAGAGGCCTGACCAGCCTTGGCAATCTCAGGCTTTGGTAGATGCGTAGTGGCCAGATAGCCCATCCTAGTCTATCTGCCGAGATCAGAATGTGATCAAAGACCAACTTCCGCCACCAAGGATGGCCCAGCCTTTCACCGAAAGCAGCCCGCGCCGCCACAATGGCTTCCCCAATGGGCACATTGGCTGGGCAAACCGTATTGCACTTGCGACAGTCGAGACAGTGGTACAGGTGTTCTTCTACACTGGAGTCGAAGGGCAGCACGCCATCCTCGACGGCTTTGATCAGCGACAGCCTGCCGCGTGGTGATTGGGTCTCCATCGCCGTCTCTTGATAAGTCGGGCATACGGGCAGGCACCGGGCACAACGAACACAGTGTCGTAGAAAATCATAATCCGGTAGTTCCGCGGAGAAGACTTTCTGGCCCTGGATGGGCCTGGTTAAAAGCTCAAGGCTGCTCATTTGTCTATAAAGTCCATTCTGTGGTCGCGACATGCTTGGTCGCTACATCAAAGCGAAACATTCGGCGCAGGCTCAGCGTCGCCGATACTGCCGCCTGGCAGTAGCAGGCTTCGGCAGAGCCGCAGATGCCAGTACGCCTGCCACCAAGTATGTAAGTGCGGTCACTACGAAGGTGGCACGCAGGCCAAATCCAATAGCCACGCTCGCGCCCAGGAGTGGCGCGGCCGCACGGGCCCCGGCGACAATGGAGTTGTCCAAACCATATACGGCCCCTTCCTCGCCTGCCTGAGTGTAGCGTGCCAGCAGGGCACTCAGGGCCGGAACGATGCCACCTAAGGCGATACCAACCAGCGCCTGAAGAACCAGCAATTGCCAGCCCGATGTGACTAGGCTTTGTGGCAGGTAGAGGGCGGCGGCAAGCAGGGTACTGGCGATCAGAATGCGGCGGTGACCGATACGGTCGCCCAGCCGCCCCAGGAAGATGGCGCTGACGGTGGTAGTCCCTGAAGCAACCCCAACCACCAAGCCGGTGAAGGTGTTCAGCCGCGCTGTGTCTGACAGGAGCGTCTGAATAAACAGGGGGGCGATCGGTACCAGCATCATGCGCCCAAACTGGCTCACGAAGCGCAGTCCATAGGTCATCATCACCCCTGGGGCAGTCATGATATGCCGCCACTTGGCCATAAAGCTGGTGTTTTGGCCTGTGGACTCTTCCGCTGGCGTAAACTGCTCGTCGACACCCCGCCATACCAGGAGGCCGGCGATCAGCAGTAGGGCAGCTGTCACGTAGAACACGGCTGCGTAGCCTGCCGCATCGGCGACCGCTCCTCCAATCAGGGGGCCGAGTGCAAGCCCGCCACCCAGCCCGACTTGCAGCAGCCCCATGGCGTACCCGGTTTGCCCACGGGGCGCCGTTGCGGCCACCAGGGCGTTGGCGGCGCCAATGGTACCTGTAATAAGGCCCTGCACGGCGCGCAATAACACCAACTCTTCTGCTGATCGCACGAAGGCCATCAGGAGAAGTATGACCGCCCCCCCAAACATGGCACGCTCAACCATCAACTTGCGCCCGTGGCGGTCGGCTAACGTGCCCCAGATGGGAGATGCGATCGCCATGGTGAGCGCCTGACCTGAGAATACCAGGCCTGCCAGGAGTTCGATGCTGAGGTTGCTGGTAGCGCCCAGAGCTTTTACATACAGTGGAAGAAAGGGGAAGATGCTCGAGAAGCCAACCGCCGCAATTAACTGAGCAATGAACATGATGTACAGCGTACGTTTCCAATCTGCTGCGTAGCCCTGCCTTGGTTGGTCTAGTGTCATGGGGAAGCTCACTCTACTGCCAAAAACAAAAACGCCTGACTTCTGCCAGACGCTTCTCTGCCAGCGTGTCTCTTCAGGCAATTTCTCTGTTTACAGTATCTGAATGTGGTCTTCTGTCTTGGCCTGAGTCTGCAGGACGTTGCCATTCTCAACACGTAGTAGCTTGGGGCCATTGGCGCATCCCAGGACGGCATATTCATCGTAAGTGCCTGCCGCCGGGGGAGGAAAGCTGCGTGCGAAATCCTGGCACCCCAAGTGGGGACAAGTATACTCTTTGGTGCACAGTTGCGCAAGACAGCAGATTACTGCCTCATCCCCAGAAAGCCGGGGCTGGCTATTCTTTGCGCACAACAATAGGCAGGTAAAGGCTGTAGTCGCCGTCCACGATCGTC
>CP070811.1:428178-435736 GCA_020343875.1 Anaerolineales bacterium
AGCACATGGATGGGCATCGTTTCGCCTCTCGCAGCTCTTATTCTGAGTAATCTGATTTGATTGTACCATAATAGTGCGCCTCCACGCCAGCGAGTGGTGGCAGCGAAGCTGGTGTCGAGTGGCCAGTGAGGCGGGTTGCCGGCCAGGGGCTGCTTTCCTGCCTGCGCAGCCGCCATGCGTACCGGTTTGGGGCTTACGATTTCCTGGAGTATAATGGGCGCCGGGATGGGCGACCCCGGCGGGTTTTCAACACCGTTGGAGGCGGCCAGAGACGGAGATCGATCATTGCGCATGGCGGTTGGAAGGCATCATCGTCGAGTCTGGAGGTGGACCTGGCGCCTGATATGTCTGGCGAGCTGGGTATTGTTGGTGGCTGTTCAATGCGGCACGCCGACCCCGCCTTTGCCCTCTACGCCGCCTGCCACTGGGTCTGTGCCAGTAGCTGTCCTCACGCCTATGACAGGTGAGTTGGCGACCTTTGGCGAGATCGTGCGCAACGGTATCACTCTGGCCTTCGACGAGTGGAATGATCGGGGCGGGGTAAATGGCCGCCCCATCCAGTGGGTGTTCGAAGACACACTCTGCGACCCATTGGAAGCAGGCCGTGCTGCTGAGAGGGCGGTCGACCAAGACGAAGCGCGCTTTATCGTGGGAGGCCTTTGCTCAGAAGCGGCCATCCCTATTGCCCGCGTGGCTGACGAACGGGGCGTATTGTTTGTGGCCGCCACAGCCACCCATCCGCTGGTGACAGTGGACGAGGCGGGCGCCACCCGTTCCCTGGTCTTTCGGGCTGGCTATGTCTACTCATATCAGGGCCGCGCGGCAGCCCGCTTTGCCCTGGACGAGTTGAATGCCCGCCGAGCGGCAGTACTCACAAACCCCGGCGACGACTTTGTGCGTTCTGTGGGGGATGAGTTCATCGAGACATTTGTCGCTGGCGGGGGCCAGGTGGTGGCCAGGCCAATTTATCCTTGGCCGGATTTGGATTTTGATGCCGTGCTGACTGAAATTGCTGAGGCAGGACCCCAGGTCCTATACGCGCCCGACGCCTATCCAGTGGCTAATCGAGTCGGGACTCAGATTCGGGCACGCGGGTTGGACGTGACACTCCTTGGCAGCGATGTATGGGACAGTGGGGGCCTGGACCTGGTAGCTTTGGAGGGGGCTTACTTCACCACCCATTACAGCCGCGAAGCTCCCAGCCCGATGGCCAAAGCTTGGCGGGAGGGATATCTATCGGCCTTTGCGGTGGAGCCAGATACGCTGGCCGCATTGGGCTATGATGCGGCCAACCTGCTGGCATCTGCCATGCAAGATGCGGCCAGCCTCTCACCAAACGATGTGGCCCGGAAACTGGAGACCATGGAATTCGAAGGGGTGACTGGACGCTGGCGCTTCGACTCCCGGCATAATCCGATGAAGCCCGTCGTTATGGCCCACATTGAAGGGGGAGATGTCGCTTTCTACGATATTGTGCAGCCTGAAAAATGAAAGAATCTGTCTTGACATCTGGATATGGCTCTGCTATACTCAATCACTTACAGGCGCCAGCATACAGGTATCCGGGCATCTTGGGTGGGCTAGAAAACCGTCAGGAGGGTTTAGACACCTTAGGGCATAGCCTTCACCAGAGGGGAAGGGTGCTTCCCAGCCTGACCTCTTGAGATTCACCTTGCAGCGCAGCAGCTTGTTCCAAAGATCCCCAAATGACTTGACGGGGTCTGTGTGTTTGTGCTGAGACGTCCCCCCCCGCCCTCGACATCAAGATAGTTCTGCATTGCGCATAGGGGAGCAAACCTGCTGACTGAGTGGTGTATGCTTCTTGGCGGCCACTAAACGAGGAGGTGATGCACTGACAGAATTGGGCGTATAGATCATTCGATTGGGTTCCCACACAGAAAACTACGAGAAGAAGGGCAGGGGAAGGAGCAACAGGAAATGCCTTCTAGCGGTCTCAACGGATGAGACTGGCGGGATTCCTGGAGTCTCATTCCCTAATCAATTTCGACGGAGGAGGAGTATGCGTCAACGGTTAGAGAACATTGACTACCTGGGGCTTGTGCTGTGGCTCTTTCGGACGGCGATTATTGTAGCCGTCGTGTGGGGGACAGTGGCCACGATTCGCGATAATCCATATTCGACTAGGAACTGGATAGACTTCGTGATTTTTGGTCTGGCGCAGGGTAGCCTGTATGCCCTGATCGCTCTGGGCTATACGCTGGTCTACGGCGTCTTGTTTATCATCAATTTCGCCCACGGCGAGTTCTTCATGTCCGGCGTTTTCACCGCCACCGTCTTTGTGGCCATCCCCATGGGCCAGTCTGGTTTCTTGGATCGCAACCCGATCCTGGCTTTGCTCATCATCGCCGTGGTGGCCATGGCTACTTCAGTCGGGATCTCCCTCCTGACGGAGCGCATAGCCTACCGCCCCCTGAGACGCGCCCCGCGCCTGGTGCCCTTGATCACGGCCATCGGCGCTTCATTCTTCTGGCAATATTTCTTCCGGGGCCTTTATGGTTCTGGCATCACCGCCTTCCCCACGGTACAGGCTCTCCAGGGCTCGTGGTCCATCGCGGGCATAGACATCCTCAAGACGCAGGCGGTGGTGATCGTGGCCTCTATCCTGCTCTTGATCACTTTGTACGTGATCGTGATGCGCACCAAGATGGGCAAGGCCATGCGTGCCGTGGCCGAAGACAAAGAAATCGCTGCCTTGATGGGCATCGATGTGGACCGGGTGATTGTGATCACCTTTGCTATGGGCTCGGCGGCGGCTGGTGTGGCCGGGGTGCTGTATGCCATCTTGTTTCGGCAGGTACACTTCTTTATGGGCTTCATCCCCGGCATCAAAGCCTTTACCGCTGCCGTGCTGGGCGGCATCGGCAGCATCCCCGGCGCGGCGCTGGGCGGCTTGTTCCTGGGTATGGTCGAATCGGTGGGCCCTAGCCTGTTCCTGGAAGGGTTGGGCATCCCCTCGTCTTATCAACTCAAGGACGTGATCGCCTTCACCATGCTGGTGTTGGTGCTCATCTTCCGGCCGCAGGGCATTCTGGGCGAGCGGCTGGCCGAGAAGAAGGCCTGAGGGAGGTGGCCATGGATACGCAAATTGGTTTCAACTGGAGAGAGAGCGTACGGCTGGGACTGATCGGCGGCCTCGTCGCGCTTTCGCTTAGCCTGATCGGCGTCGTGGAGACCTTTGGCGGGCGCGGTATCATCAGTGGGGTGATCTCTCTGGGTCAGATACTACTCTTTGGGGCAATGGCGGGCGCGGGCTACATGAGCGCGCGGCAGAACCCCCACGCGCGCACCGGGCTCAATTTAGTGGGCGGGCTGATAGCCGGCCTGCTGGCCAGCCTACCGCTGATAGTGTTGGTCTTCGTCGCCGGGCCGATTAACTTGCGCGACTTTCTGCCCAACGCCTCACCCGGTCTGCTGAAATTGCTCATCTTTGAGCAGGATCAGGCAACGGGTTCTCTGCTCCTGTTGGCTGTGAGTGCCGTCGTGGGCCTGGTTGGGGCTGGCATCACCCTGCTCCCCGGGCGCGTGCGGCATCCGCTGCTTATGGGCCTATTGTTTGTTCTGATGGTCGGCCTGCTATCCGAGATCATCATCCTGGCCTGGGGCACCAAGGGGTTGGGGCTGAAGATCAGGCGCTTTATGTTCGATAAGGGCCTGTCCATACGCGGCACTCTGCTGGTTTTTCTGATCGTGGCCGGGTTGAATGCCCTCTGGGGGGCGTTGGGCGGTCGGGCCCAAGCGCGTGTAAGCGCGCTCCCAGCCCAGCAGCAAAAAGTTCTCGGCTGGGGCAGGATCGCCCTGGGCGTGCTGTTCATGCTGGTGCTGCCGATGATCTTACGCACCTACTTGACCGAGGTGATCAACAATGTGGGCCTGTTTATCCTGATGGGATTTGGCCTGAATATCGTGGTCGGCTTCGCCGGCTTGCTGGACCTGGGCTACGTAGCCTTTTTCGCTATTGGGGCTTACACCATGGGCGTGCTCACTTCCCAGGGTGAGCTGGGCGTGGCCGGCATGTCCTTCTGGTCTGCTTTGCCCATTGCCGTGGCCGCTTCGGTGTTGGCGGGGGTTATCCTGGGCGTGCCAGTGCTGCGCATGCGGGGCGATTACCTGGCCATCGTCACCCTCGGCTTTGGCGAGATCATCCGTATCCTGGCCCTCTCCGACTTTTTGGCCCCGGCCATCGGCGGCGCGCAGGGAATTCTCAAGATTCCCAAAGCCAGCCTGGGGGGCCTGGAGTTCGTCGCCCCCGAGACTCTATACTACCTGATCTTGGCTGCCTGCCTGGTGGCCGCTTTCGTCTCCTGGCGGCTGCGCGATGCACGTCTGGGGCGACAGTGGATGGCTATGCGTGAGGATGAAGACGTAGCCGAAGCGATGGGGATTAACCTGGTACAGACCAAGCTGTTGGCCTTTGCCATGGGGGCCGCCTTCGCCGGACTGAGTGGCGCGATTTTTGCCACCAAGCTGAGTTCGATCTTCCCCCACAGCTTCAACCTGCTGATTTCTATCAACGTGTTGTGCCTGATCATTGTGGGCGGCATGGGCAGCCTGCCCGGTGTTATGGTGGGCGCCCTCATCCTGGTCGGGCTGCCGGAACTGCTGCGGGAGTTCGCTGAGTACCGGCTGCTCATGTACGGGGCGCTGTTGATTGTGATGATGTTATCCCGCCCAGAAGGCTTCTGGCCTGAGGAGAGCCGCAAGCGCGAGCTGCACGAATTCGAGACCGAGCCGGTGCTGGCCGACTAGATGAGGACCGAATCATGACAATTCTTATTGCAAATCAGGTTACCAAACGCTTCGGCGGTCTGACCGCCTTGAGTGCGCTCAACCTGGAGATCAAGGAGCGTTCGATCTCCAGTATCATTGGCCCCAATGGGGCTGGCAAAACCACCTTTTTCAACTGCGTGACTGGCTTCTACCAGGCCGAGGAAGGGGAGATTATCTTCGAGGGCCGCCCCATCCACAGTCGGCGACCCGACCAGATTACCTCTCTGGGCGTCGCCCGCACCTACCAGAACATCCGACTGTTTGCCAATATGACGGCCATGGAGAACATCCTGGTAGGCCTGCACCCCAAGCTTAGATCCACCTGGGTTGGCGCTGTGCTGGGCTCGCCCGGCACCCGCCACGAAGAGGACGAGGCTCACGAGGAAGCCCGGCAGCTGCTGGGGTTCGTGGGTTTGCGAGGCAAAGGGGACATCGTGGCCAAGAACCTGGCATATGGCGACCAGCGTCGGTTGGAGATCGGCCGGGCTCTGGCCAGCCACCCCAGATTGCTGCTGCTGGATGAGCCCACGGCGGGTATGAACCCGGCCGAGACGGCCGAGATGACGGCTTTCATTCAGCGCCTGCGCGACGAACTGGGCATCACCATCCTGCTCATTGAGCATCAGATGCGGGTGGTGATGGGCATCTCGGAGACGATAGCGGTGCTGGACTACGGTGAGAAGATCGCTGAGGGCACGCCGGCCGAGATCCAAGGCAACCCCCAGGTCATTGAGGCCTACCTGGGGCGTGGCGCGGCCGAAGTAACCTAGGCTACCCCTTATCCACATTGGAGTGACTCATATGGCGATGCTAGAAGTCGAGAACGTACACGTCTACTATGGTAACATCCATGCCCTCAAGGGGGTGTCGCTAACCGTTGAAGAAGGTGAGATTGTCACCCTCATTGGTGCCAACGGTGCCGGCAAGAGCACCACCCTATTCACCATCAGCGGCGTGCACAAGCCGCGCGAGGGAACGGTGCGCCTGGAAGGGGAAGATCTGATCAGCTACCCCGCTCACCAGATCGTGGCCAAGGGCGTCTGCCAGGTACCCGAGGGGCGGCGTATCTTTACCCGGCTGACAGTACAGGAGAACCTGGAGATGGGGGCCTTCACGCGGACTAACCGGGCCGATATTAGGCAAGACCTGGAACGGGTCTTCTCGCTGTTCCCACGCCTGAAAGAACGCCGTAGCCAGGTGGGCGGCACGCTGAGCGGTGGCGAGCAACAGATGCTATCCACTGCCCGGGCCATGATGTCCCGGCCTCGCTTGCTGCTGCTGGACGAGCCCTCAATGGGCCTGGCCCCTATGCTGGTTGAGAGTATTTTTGCCACCATCCAGGAGATCAACCGCGAGGGCACCACCATCCTGCTGGTCGAGCAGAACGCGCAAATGGCCTTGCAGGTCGCCCATCGAGGCTATGTGTTGGAGACGGGGGCCATTGCGCTCAGCGACTCGGCTGCCAATCTGCGCCGGAACGAGATGGTGCAGAAGGTGTATCTGGGCATAGTCTAGATGGTTGCAACGTAGCAATTTCAACACTTTCCCCAGAGACGAAGGACGAACGACCGGAGACGAAGCTAGCGTTCGTCCTTCATCGGTCTCTGTTATTGACTTGCTCGGGTTAGGAGGAGCATCTTATGGGCGGATCGGCTGACGCCATTGTCGTCGGGGGCGGGATTAACGGAGCTAGCATTGCCTTTAACCTGGCCAAAGAAGGCCTGAAGGTGACGCTCATTGAGAAGGATTTCATCGCTGCTGGCCCCACTGGTCGCTCCAGCGCTATCATCCGCCAGCACTACTCGCATGAAGTAACGGCCCGTATGGCGTTGCGCTCATTGCGCATCTTTCAGAACTTCGACGACGAGGTAGGTGGCGATCCGGATTTCCACCAGACTGGCTTCCTGCTGGCGGCCCGGCCTGAAGATGTGGAACAACTTCAGGCCAACGTTGCCTTGCAGCAGGGAGTGGGCATCAATACCCGCCTCGTTTCGCCCCAGGAAGTGAAAGAACTTGAACCGTACGTCTCTATTGAGGGCATCGCCGCCGCTGCCTACGAGCCGGAGTCGGGCTACGCAGACCCGGCGGCCACGGCTACGGCCTATGCCGGGCGGGCCAAGGAGCTGGGTGCCCGTTTGCAGTTGGGGACTCGAGTGCAGTCGCTTTTGGTAGACGGGGGGCGAGTGACCGGCGTTGACACCGACAAAGGGGTTGTCCACGCTGGAGCGGTCGTGGTAGCGGCCGGGCCTTGGACGCCATTGATCGCGGAGACAGCTGGCATCCAGGTGCCCATCAGGGCCAGCCGCCACCAGGTGGCCACCTTCAGGCGTCCCCATGAGTTCGAGCGGCACATGGTCTTCGCTGGTTTCGCCGACGAAGTCTACATCCGCCCCGAAACAGGCCAGTTGATGCTGGTCGGTTCGATTGAGCCTGAGGAGGCAGAAGATGAAGTGGCCGACCCGGATAGCTTCAACGAGCGGGTAGACTTTGATATTGTGGCCGATTTCAGCCAGCGGGTGGCCCGGCGCTACCCGGTCATGGAACAAGGAACCTCGGCCGGTGGTTGGGCCTCTCTTTATGATATCACCCCGGACTGGCATGCGATTATGGGGGCACTACCTGGCCTGGCAGGGCTTTACTGCACGGCTGGCACCAGTGGCCACGGCTTCAAGCTCGGCCCGGCCGTCGGCGAGATGATGGCCGATCTCATCATCAACGGTGAGAAGCCTGGGGCGGACATCAACATGTTTAGCTTCAATCGCTTCGCAGA
>CP070811.1:435836-439546 GCA_020343875.1 Anaerolineales bacterium
GCGGCGGGCGAAGATCTTTATCAAGGCGTCGTTGACCTGGCATGGCGTGACTTCTCAGCCTACGTCCGCCAGCTTGAAGAGATGGACCAGGGGATCGGACTCCTGCCCGGCTGGGTTCCCCAGACGACGTACTGGATGGTGCGAGACAATACCTTCATTATCGGCACAACTCGACTTCGCCACCATCTGACAGCAGCGTTGAGACGGGAAGGTGGCCACATCGGGTATACTATCCGCCCGTCTGAACGAGGCAAGGGGTACGGGACGCGCCAGCTTGCATTAACTCTGCAGAAAGCGCGCGAATTTGGATTGAAGCGCGTGTTGGTGACCTGCGACGTAGACAACGTGGCTTCTGCTCGCGTGATCGAGAAGAACGGGGGTGCATTGTCCAGCCGGGGCATCTCTGCAATATCGGGTAAGTGTGTTTCCCGCTACTGGATCGAGTTGCCAGAGGACAATCCGTGCCAGATCCCAGATTAGCTGGGCCTATTGCCCGTCGGTAACCAATCCGCGGGGTCTACTATCAAGACAAACGTCATCACGGACTACGCGCGGCATCGGCCAGGCAATCGTCGCTGCGTTTCGCAGACGGGACCTGTTCGGATTAAGAGACCAACGACCTTGCTCTTGCTCGGAGCCAGTCTGCCTGCTGCGGATGTGCCAGGGTGACCCTTGGTAAACGCCGAGGCAGGCTGCACAATGAACGGCAGACTAGGAGAGAAGACTGGTAATGCTAATTGCCATGACGCGTGGGGTCAGTCCTGATATGGGACGCTGCGAACTTACGCACCTGGCTCGCGAGGTGATTGATCTGGATCTGGCCAGGGCGCAGCACAGACAGTACGAGGCGTGTCTGGCCGCGCTTGGATGCGAGATTCGTCGGCTTCCCCCTGAGCCGGCGCTGCCTGATTCAGTGTTCGTCGAAGACACGGCCCTAGTGCTTGACGAGTTAGCCCTCATCGCCCGTCCGGGAGCTGCATCTCGAAGGCCCGAAACGCAATCTGTGGCGGAGGCGCTCAAGCCCTATCGAAGCCTGGCCACCATTCAGGCACCCGGGACTCTAGACGGCGGTGATGTGCTGCGCATAGGCAGGGCGCTTTATGTGGGTTTGTCGAGCAGAAGCGACCCGGCGGGCCTGGAACAGTTGCGGGCTGCCGTGGCTCCCTGGGGGTACACTGTTCGGGGCGTTCCGGTGGACGGCTGTTTGCATTTGAAATCGGCCGTGACCCAGGTGGCCGAGGACACCTTGCTCATCAACCCGGCATGGGTCGATTCGAGCGCATTTGGAAACCTAAATCTGCTGGAGGTGGACCCCTCTGAGCCTTTGGCAGCCAATGCGCTTCTCATTGACACAACGGTGCTCTTTCCTGCTGCCTACCCTAGTACTCGACGGCGACTGGAGGAGCAAGGCATCTCCGTCAAGGTCGTGGAAGTCTCAGAACTCGCGAAGGCTGAAGGGGGCGTAACCTGCTGCAGTCTTATTTTCAATGAATAGCTGCTGCGCTTAGGCTGGCAAATAGATCCGAGAGCCATGAGGTGATGCGTTCTGGTGAGGTAACCAGAAATGTGCGGGCTGCAATTGCCTGAGAATAAATCCTCTGGCAAAAAGCTGTAGCCGGCTACCCAAAGGGGACCCGCCTGCAGCGCACCTCAGCGATTGGAATTGAGCTTTAGCTCGAGGCGTCAGGTAAGCGAGGCCCGGCATCAAAGGTGATCTAATCGTATGCCCCTTAACCCCCTTTACATATCCCACCTGGCGTCAGGAGGGCTGATCACCAACTACTATTGCAGTTCCGCCTGCCGCCATTGTCTCTACCGATGCAGCCCCCAGTGGCCAAAGGAGTACATCTCGGCGGAACAGGCGCGAGAGAATCTGCAAACGGTCCGCAGGCTGGGGTGTCTGGCGGTTCATATTGGCGGAGGGGAGCCGCTCCTGAACCCTGAGGGCGTTGCGGCGGTGCTTGAGGTAGCCAACCAGGTCGGGGTGCATATCGAGTACATCGAGACCAACTCATCCTGGTATCGGAGTCACGCCGCCGCCTGCACCCTTCTGGATAGTCTGGCCGAGCAGGGCCTGTCGACCGTGCTGGTCTCCATCAGCCCGTTTCACAACGAACGAATCCCCTTTTACAAAGTCAAAGGTGTGATTGCTGCCTGTCGCGAGACGGGCATCTCGGTGTTTCCCTGGGTATCCGATTTTGTGGCCGACATCAGCACCTTCGATGACCAGAAGACCCACTCTATGGAAGAATACCAACAACTGTTCGGCGAGGATTACCTGGAAAGGCTGCCCTACCGCTACTGGATATCACCGGGCGGGCGCGCTCTGGAAACGTTCGGGAGATTCTCCACACAGAAGCCTATCTCCCAGTTGGCGGCCGAAAGCAGCCGGGGATGCAGCGAGCTGGCCGAGGTGGGACACTTTCACATTGATCTGTACGGAAATTACGTCCCGGGTCTATGCGGCGGATTGGCCATCGGAGCGGAGGACCTGGGGACACCCCTGGACCCGGAAACGTATCCCATTATATCCCGCCTCTATTCCAAAGGGATTGGCGAGTTCGAGTCCTACGCCACTGAGGTGTATGATTTCACCGCATCCCAAGCAGCCTATGGCTCGAAATGCGAGCTGTGCTACGAGATCCGCCGCTTCCTGGTCGTGGAACAGGGCGTCGACTCGAGGGAGCTTCAACCCCAGGGGCATTATGTGTATGGTTGATGTTTTATGAGAAGACTAGCGCCGCCTTGGCTCAGGCGCAACGGGCCAGGGCGGGTGTTTGGGCAAGGGATAAGATCATGCCATTCTGGCGACTGAATCATCACCTAGTGCGGGCCACCAAAGAGCAGGTGCCGCTGGCTTGCTCGCTGTGCGGTGCCGATGTGTCGGATGAAGATGAGGTGTGCCCTCAGTGCGGGGCCCAGTTTGTGGCGGGAGAGGATGAGGAAGCGGATCCAAGCAGGCCATTCGAGGTTGAGCTGCATCTCCCCCCTGACCTGGCTGAACTGGACCGTTGCCCTGCATGCCACAGCCCCATGGCGTATGCGGATGGCCTGTGCTCGGAGTGTGGCCAGGTTGTGTGCCCCCGTTGTGGGGCGGCCACTGACGAGGAAGATGAGATGTGCCCAGCTTGCCAGCTGGCTCTTGTCTTTCTCTGCCCCGGCTGTAATTTCGACCTCAGCGCCGGGACCGAGGTGTGCCCCGACTGCAATACCCTCTTTGTTCAGACCTGCCCAACCTGTGGAACGCGCATCTGGGATGGGGCGACCGTCTGCCCTGAATGTGACGGGGCGTGGGAACTGCTGCGCTACGACCCGATCTGTACCACGGCCATCCGCGACCAGGATGGCGAGGTGATCCTGATCCTGGGCACTTGCCCGGTGTGCGGCGAAAGATTTCCGTATCATTTTGGCCCCTGTCCTGCCTGTGGGCACATCGCCTGCCCTACCTGCCAGCTAAACTTGGGACCTGGTGCTGCTGTCTGCCCTCGTTGCGGCCCGATCCGCTGGGCGAGCGATGTAGCGGAGGAGACGCAGCTCTTAGAAGAAGGGGACGTCTGTCCTGATTGCGGCACGCATCTATCTCCTGATGCGGTGCAGTGCCCGCAGTGTGGCCTCGCCTTTGAGTTGACCTGCCCCCGCTGCAATGTGGCGGTAATGCCCGACGCCCAAGTGTGTCCTGGCTGTGGGATTGACCTGAGTGGTAAATGCCC
>CP070811.1:439646-442323 GCA_020343875.1 Anaerolineales bacterium
ACTTGGAACGGCAGAGTGTTGGCCGAATCCAGCCAAACCAAAGTGGTGGAGGGCAACCATTACTTTCCACCTGAGTCAATCAACTGGGAATACTTCCAGGAGAGTTCCCATCACAGCACCTGCCCCTGGAAAGGGCAGGTCAGCTACTATGCCGTGGTGATTGATGGAGAAGTAAACCGGAACGCTGCCTGGTACTATCCCGCACCTAGCAAGGCAGCTCGGCAGATCAAGGATCAAGTAGCCTTTTGGAATGGGGTGAAGTTGCAGCGAGTGAGCGAGGAAAATGAGCCGGAACACGGTCACAACTCGTTGATTGGCGCTCTGTTTGGCAGGTAGTGAATTTCACTGGTAGCCATTTTCCCCAGGCACAGGCGGGTTTCCAGGCCTGTTATTATCTTTCTGGATTGATTTCTCTTTGCGCCAGCGCAATGGCGCCTAGCACCCCAGCCTGGCTTCCCAAAGCCGGCGGCACAATATACTCGTCAACATTCTCCAGGATTTCAGGAGCCTGAACGTAGCCATTCAGCAAGGCTTGAACCCTCCGGCGGATCTCAGGGAAGAGATGGCTCTGCTCCATCACGCCGCCCCCCATCACAATACGCTGCGGCGACAGAGTGCAGATGAAACTGACCAGGCCGAAAGCCAGGTAATGGGCCTCCAGTTCCCAGGCTGGATGGTCGGCAGGCAAGCTTTCGGCGGCTTGCCCCCAACGCCCTTCCAGAGCCGGGCCGGCAGCCATACCTTCTAGACAATCCCCGTGGTACGGGCACGCGCCAGGATACGGATCATCCGGGTGGCGCGGCAGGCGAATATGGCCCATCTCGGGGTGGATCAGGCCGTGCATCGGCTGGCCGTTGACCAGGCCACCGCCACCTATGCCCGTGCCAATGGTAAGGTAGATGAAGGTATCCAGTCCCTGCGCCGCGCCCCAGCGATGTTCACCCAGGGCGGCTCCATTTACGTCGGTGTCGAAGCCTACCGGGACTCCCAGAGCACGCCGGATAGGGCCCGCAAAATCGGTGCTGGCCCAACCCGGCTTGGGGGTGGTGGTGATATTGCCAAAGGTAGGCGAAGCAGGATCAGGATCCACCGGGCCAAAGGAAGCAATGCCAACGGCTGCCAAAACCTCCCCTTTTGATTGCTCTTCAAAAAAGGCAATGGCCCTGGCAATCGATTCCTGTGGCGTGGTGGTCGCAAAATGGATTGTGGCGCGCAAGTCCTGCGGCCGAGTGCCAACAGCGCACACGAATTTGGTGCCCCCCGCCTCGATTCCTCCAAAAAGCGGCACAATTCACCTCCAAAAACGCCCATCACAGATCGACCCGTGCCCTGGCTATTATTGTACTCCAAAGCTGTCCGCGCGCAACGCAACGCACTCATCCATATAGCCAAGTTGCGCCATGTCCGTGGACCACCTACATTTCGGAGGGTTCAGAGGGATGGGTCTTAGGCACCCCTGATATGACACGGGCCCCTCCCCGATTACTCGAAGAGGAGCCCTTGTTGAAGATACTCCAACCTGGCAATCCCCTTTTAGACGCACATCTACAAAAACTTCGCACCCAGATTCGCGACGACAATGATCTGTATCCGCTCTAACCAAGAATCACGAGCGTTCAGTGAAGACAGTCTTGGCGCAGAAAGACAGATTCTGGCCCGCTACGCCTCTTCATCCCGGATCAACTCTTTGACCTGCTGAGCTAACTCCGGGGTTACCTCAACGTCGTGGACCGCGCGCGCGTGCTCAGCCACCTGGCTCAGAACTTCTTCCTCCGTCTCCGCGCGCACCACACCCTCGCAGTCAAAACCGACGTCACGACAATGTACCACCTTCATCTTTCTGACTCCTTTCTTTGACCTGGGACCGGGTTCCACCGCGATCTCCAACTCGATAGGCGCTGCCCGTGCCAGCGTGGTGTATACCGGGCAGCGGGTCCTGAACGCTTCGGCCAGTGTCTGCCCCTGCTCCTGGGTCGGGCCAGTTAGGGCCAGCCGCACCCGAAAGACCTGCATCCTGGGATCGACCGACTCTCCGCACACCCCGCGTGGGTCAAAGTCACCGGCCGCTGTGACGGCAATGGCCTCCAACGGAATCCCCAGCTCCCCGGCGGCTGTCTCACATACAAAGGTGCCGCAGGTGGCCAGCGCTGACAGCAGCACGTCAATGGGGTTGATCTCCTCGTTGGGACCGCCCAACGGCGGCGGCGAGTCCACAATATAGTGGTGGCCCCGGGCTGTCACGATAGCCCGCCCAGCCAAGCCGGAAAGTCGGGAGGTGACCGAAGCAGTAGCTAATTGAGTTGCCATAGGCTCTCCTTTCTTTGATCGAAGAATCACTTAGACATTGGACATATTCATCCATGCCAGCATACACCCGTTACCTGTTTGCTTTCCTAATCTTCATCAACTCTTGCCCAGTTTAAGCTTCTTGCTTTATGTCAACTCAAGCCCGCCTATGATCATCCCTCATACACTAACTGAACAACCACTCAATTTGAGGCAGATGCGTCGACTCGTGGGCCGCGAAGTAGCTGACCTGCTGCCGGATGGTAACCTTGCCAAACTCCTCGTGTCGGCCGGCGCGCCACCAATCCCTGAGCGGAATGCTCTCCAGGGTAGCCAAGATCTCCTGCCGTGTAACCCGGTAATCATCCAGGATTTCCTGAGTGGTAGGTGG
>CP070811.1:442423-446174 GCA_020343875.1 Anaerolineales bacterium
CTTGCTGGCTGGCAACCTTATCCTCGGACCGGCATTGGTGCTTGAGGCAGGCGCCACCATCGTGCTCAATCCGGGCTTCCGCCTGGTTGTGACCCCTTTAGGTAGCCTGCTAATTACACGTGAGGAGGAAATCACATGACCCCCGTCGATCCGATTACTATGGAGATCGTCCGGCACGCCTTAATCGCCGCAGCCGATGAGATGAAGATCAACCTGATGCGTACAGCCTACAACACCATCATCTATGAGGTGCTGGACTTCAGCGTAGGCCTGTTTGATCGCAATGGGGATATAATCTCCCAGGCTGCCGGGCTGCCCATTTTCCTGGGCAATCTGGGCGAGGCGGTCAAGGTGGTTTCCCAGGATGTCGGGCTGGAGAACTTCGTGGCCGGGGACATTTACCTGATTAACGACACGTATACGTCCGGTACCCATCTCAACGATGTAACCGTTATCAGCCCGGTGTTTGTGGACAATGGCCAGGAGCTGATCGGCTTCGCCGCCAGCCGCGCGCACTGGCTGGATATGGGAGGACGTGACCCCGGCGGTTGGTTTACAGACACGACGGAGATTTACCAGGAGGGGTTGCGGATGCGCTCGGTGCGATTGTATGAGGCGGGCAAGCCCAACCGCAGCATTTTTCAGATCATACGCGACAACGTGCGCTACGCCGATAGTTTGATGGGTGATCTGCGCGCCCAGATCGCAGCCGGGCGCACCGGCGAACAACGTTTCCAGGCCATCGTCGATCATTATGGCCTGAAGACGGTCGCGGCGTGCATCACCCAAATTCACGACGAAGGCGAGCAGATCAGCCGGAATGCCGTGGCCAGGATGAAAGACGGCGTCTACAGCGCTGAGGCCTTCATGGATGACGACGGCGTGAGTGTAGATCGGCCCAAAGTTAAGGTGACGGTGACCGTATCCGGGGAAGAAATGACTATCGACTTAACTGGCTCAGAGCCACAGTGTGCCGGTCCGATCAACTGTGGCCTGGCGGCTACCATCTCCGGCGTGCGGGTGGCTTTCAAGTGTGTCACTTCCCCCTTTACGCCGGTGACAGAGGGGGATTTCAGGCCGCTCAAAATCGTGGTTCCCGACGATTCGATGTTCAACGCCCAGTTGCCAGCCCCCTCGGGTGTCTACGGCATCATTCTGATGACGCTGTGTGATGTCATCTTTAAGGCGCTGGCCGAGGCTATTCCCGACCAGATTCCGGCTGCGCACTACTGCGACGTATGCGCCGTGTTTATCTTCGGCACCGACCCACGTACCGGCC
Organism: Anaerolineales bacterium; assembly: GCA_020343875.1. Lineage (GTDB taxonomy): Bacteria > Chloroflexota > Anaerolineae > 4572-78 > NAK82. The sequence goes on from CP070811.1 coordinate 443,703, forward strand.
GACCTTATCTGCATGTTGAGCCGGAGGGCGGCGGTTGGGGTGCGCTCGCCAATCGCGATGGCGAGAATGTGTTGATCGCCATAGCCGACGGCGACACCCGCAATGTGCCGGTGGAAGTGCTCGAAGCGCGCTTCCCGCTGCGGGTAGAACGCTACGAAGTGCGCCAGGACTCGGGCGGCCCGGGCAAGTTCCGGGGCGGCTTAGGTCATTACCGGGATTATCTGACCCTGGACCACGACGCTTTCTTGACCACAGTCCAGGAGCGAACCAAGTGCCCCCCGTGGGGTCTGGCTGGGGGCAAAGCAGCTGCCGTCAATGCTCTGATTGTAAACCCTGACACACCTGAGGCTGAATCGATCAACAAGGTGAATGCCAAGCCAGTCAAATCTGGCAGCCGAATCAGTGTGCGAACCGGGGGTGGGGGTGGTTATGGGAACCCCTTTGAGCGTGACTCTGAGTTGGTGAGGCTGGATGTGGTGCGTGGCTACGTCAGTCTGGAGGCTGCTCGAGAGGCGTACGGGGTTGCCTTGCGGCCAGACACGCTACAACTTGACGCGGAAGAGACTCAACGACTTAGATCGGCGGCCGGGTAGTGCACGGCATTTAGAGGGCGTGCCCGGGCCTGTACGATCCGGAAGGGAGTGTGAAAATGGAATCGGAAGATCGTTTGAAACGCCTGCAGGCGTACATGGCCGAAGAGGGGGTGGACTTGGCTGCCTTTGGTCCCACAGCCAACATGCGCTACCTACTGGATTTTACACCCCATCCAGATGAGCGCTTGTGTTTGCTGCTGGTGGCTCAGGAGGCTGTGTGTATGGTTGTGCCCAGCCTCAACGCGGAGCAGACAGCCGCCCACACCCACGGGCTTGAACTGATAGCCTGGAAGGACGCCGATGGCCCCATGCAGGCGCTGCGGCAAGCCCTGGATGGTCTCCCGGAGGCGCGCTGCCTGGCAGTGGATGGTGCCATGCGAGCGGATTTCTTGTTACACCTGCAGGAGGCAGCAAGCCCGCAGGAAGCGCAGCCGGCTGGCCCCATGCTGGCTCGCCTGCGTCAGTACAAGTCGGCGGCGGAGGTTGAGGCTGCAGCCCGGGCTGCGGTGCAAGCAGACCAGGCTATGCAAGCCGCGGCTGACGCCTGCCAGCCCGGCGTAACCGAGGCCCAAGTTGCATGGGCGGCCGAGGAGGCGTTTCGGTTGGATGGGGCCGAGGAGGTGTGTTTCACCCTGGTGGCCTCCGGGCCCAACGGGGCATACCCCCACCATCATAGCGGGGATCGCCTCCTGCAAGATGGGGATGCGATCATCATCGATATTGGCGCCTCCCTGCGGGGCTATAAGTCGGATATCACGCGTATGGTCTTTCTGGGCCGGCCGCCGTCCGAGTTTATGCAGGCGTATGAGGCTGTGCTGGAGGCGAATAAGCGGGCTCGAGCCGCCGTTCGGCCGGGGGTAACCGCCCATCAGGTGGACCGGGTAGCCCGCCAGACCTTGGAGGCCGCAGGTTACGCTGAGTACTTTGTGCATCGAACCGGTCATGGCCTGGGCCTGGAGGTGCACGAACCGCCATGGATTATGGCTGGCAATGAACAAGTACTTGAGGAAGGAATGATCTTTAGCGTCGAGCCGGGAGTCTATTTCCCCGGACGCTTTGGTGTGCGCATTGAAGACATTATGGTTGTCACTGAGTCGGGTGGGCGAAACCTGACCGGTTTTGATCACCAACTGGTTATTAAGCGCTGAGCTTAGAAAGCTCGCCACGGAGGGTGAACATGGTCAAACTGACTGTTATGTACAATCTGCCCCCGGATGCTGATCACGAGGAGTTCATTCGCTGGCGTACTACGCAGCATCAGGCGGAGAATATGGCCATCCCCGGGATTATCAAAAGTGACTTCTACGTCGTCAAGGAAGCCTGGCAGCGCGAGGACCTGCCGTATCAGTATATGACGGAGGCCTACTTCCCGGATATGGAGACCTTCCGAGGTTCGTTCTTTGACCGAGAGTACCAGGCAAAGCTGGCCGAGTCGTTAAAATTGATTGTTGACCCGCTGTTTCTGATCTCGGAAGAGGTCATGAGCGAATCTGCGGTGGAATAGTCTTGTTGGCCAGCCCGACCGGGGCTTAACCTGTGCGTAACCTCAAAAACGAACATGACTCATCCCACCTTAAGTTTGGGATGAGTCATGTTTCTTTTCATGCTTTTGGCGCTAGCGCTTTGTCAAGGCTCAATTGACGGGCGATCTTGACGCCCATAGGGTTGGATTCTACCCCTTAAATCACCTTTGACAAAGTACTATCTTCTTATCCCATAACGGCCATAACACTAAGCTATACTCCGTAGGTCAAGGTTCACTTGATCAATACGCCAGTGACTCGGCTATCTTCAGCATCTCTGCCTGGGATAGAGCGTTGCTGATCATCATAAAAGTCAAACCGTCTTCCTCCCAGAAGAGGTATTTCTCATTGTATGC
>CP070811.1:446274-448916 GCA_020343875.1 Anaerolineales bacterium
CTCCTCGTCCGCCTTACCTTCCCGACAGCCTCTGGTCCGCGCGTCGGACGACAGCCTGGACTGCAGCCACCACATCCTCGGGGAAGGGTTCAGGGTGATGTGTTTCCAAAATCTGGAGCACCTTCTGGTTGGCTCGCTCCTGTAAGGTGGTCGCGCCCCTCTCAAACCAACGCTGGTAGCTGCGCCGATCGATGAGTTTCGGCCGCCACTCCTCGCGGACATGTCGCAAAGTGTGCTCCGACTCCAGAAAGCTACCGTCCGGTCCAATCTCATCAATGAGATCCAAGGCCAGTGTTTCTTCACTGATCTCCACTTTTAGCAGATAGCGCCTGACCCACTCGATAATCTCATCGCAGAAGGCAACCAGTTCCAATGATCCGGTCATAGCGCAATCCAGGTATCCAATATCGTGCACCAAGTTGGCGCCGCTGATCGCATGCGACAAGATAGAAAGGGAAGCCTCCCCTGCCGCCTGGGCATCAAACACTTTGGCATCGCTGCAGCCTGCGGTGCCAAAGATCGGCAGACCGTAGTGATGGGCCAGGTCCCAGCCGGCTGGCCTGATAGGGCCCGGACTGACGTAGAGACTGGTCATGAGGCTCAGATCGAGTTCTCCCCAGGCCGGATTGCCACGAATAAATGGAGACCCCTCCCGCTTTAGTTGGGAGAGCACCAGCCCGGCCAGTTGTCCTGCATTCCCCATAGCCATTGCCCCGGCGGCGGTGATAGGCGTGTCGATACCTCGTTTGGCGCCTGGCAGGTATATGGTGGGCAGGTTGCGCTCAGCAGCGTACAACAGGCGCTGCACGCCTTCCTTATTGTGCTGCAATGGCCCCGTCACGTTGACGTAGTTGATGACAGAGGGTTTGGACAGGAGCGTATCAAGGCCGCCAGCCACGATGGCTGCCATCTCAATCGTATCCACAGTGCTGGACAGATCAGTGCCCACAAAAACGATGGGCTTGCGCGTTTCCAACAACATAACTGCCATCTGATGGCGCTCGTAGGTTTCGACGGGCACGTCGTGGGGCATAAACATGGACATCACAAAGCTGATGTTGGGCAAGGCATCCACCAGCCGGGCACCACAACGCACGTCCTCCAGCACTGCCCGGCGACGCTCACCATTGTGTACATCGTAAATGTACATGCAGTCGGAGCCAACGCCAAAATAGCTCCGGTATCCCCCTAGCGCCATCATCCGTAGTCCGTCCCGCGTGTATATCGTCACGTTCTTAGGGGCGGTGCGCATTGCCCACTCCACCACATGATGGGGGACACGCACCAGGTTGCCGTCAGAGATACTGGCGCCAGCCTTCTTGAAAAGGTCAAGCGCCTCTTGCTCGTAGAAGCGAATCCCGGTACAGACCATAATCTCCAGGCTGGCTTCATGGAGCAGGCTTATCTCGTCCTCGGTCAGGCTCCGGAAAACGAGTGGCCGAGCTAGGCTAGCGTAAGGCTTTGAGTTGCTCGTCATAGGATCATTACCTAGATACATTGAAAGTGTCGGCCAAGCGCAGCCCCCTGGGGAAGACGTGCACCCTGCACAGGTCACCCGACCTGGGAGGGGGCGTACCTTATGCGTGCTGCGCCTCAGCCCGTTTGACAACGACATGCACCGCGCTGGCCACATCCTCGGGCAGCGGTTCTGGCTGGTGCCTGGCCAGGATCGATTTGACCCGCTCGGCAGCCCGCTGGGCCAGAGTCTGCCCCCCCTTGGCCAACCAGCCATCGTAATTGTTTCGATCAAAGAGGCCGGGATACCATCGCTCGCGGAAGTGTTTTAAGGTGTGATCGCTGTTGAGGAATTGGCCATCGGGGCCAATCTCGTCGATCAGATCCAGAGCCAGCGTCTCGTCGTCGATCTCCACACCCCGCACAAAGTGCTCCAGCCAACCCAGGATTTCATCGCAGATGACCAGTTGAGCCAGAGACCCGGCTAGCCCGGACTCCAGGTAACCCAGGTCGTGGACGATGTTGCCACCGGCCAAAACGTCGGTCATCAGGGTCAGCGCCGCCTCGATGCCCGCCTGCTCATCCACCACCTTTGAATCACTACACCCGGCCAGGGCAAACATTGGCAGGCCCAGGGAGTGAACGAAATCAGGCACCATGGCTCGCTTGTCGGGGTCAGCATAAGGCTGAACCGTGGTCCGCATATCCAGCATGTTGCCGCCCCAGCCGGGCATGATAAAGGGCGCCCCTTCTCGCTTGAGCTGCGACAGCACCAACCCCACCAACGCCCCGGCCTGAGCCACGGCCATCGCGCCAGCTGGAGTAACCGGCGCCGTCACGCCTCCCTGAGTAGAGGGAACGTACGCTGCCGGCAATCCCTTGCCCGCTAGGTACAGCAGCTTCTGCAGTGCCTCCTCGTTGTGACGCAGCCCGGTGGTCACGTTGATGTAGCAGGCCGCCAGGGGGTTCTGCCGCAACGCTTCTGGGCCACCCACCACTGCCTCGGCCATTTGCACCACATCTACACAGCCCGAAAACTCCGTGGTGACGTACATAATAGGCTTGCTGGTATACGTGAGCATGGCTTCCATCTGGTAGCGATCAGCCACGGGCTGCGGCACGTCCACCGGCAAAAACATACACATCACAAAGTCGATGTGGGGTAACGCATCAGCCAAGATCATGGC
>CP070811.1:449016-460144 GCA_020343875.1 Anaerolineales bacterium
CTGGCCCGGCGCACCCTTTACGGCCTCAAATAGGCCAAACATGCCCAGGTTGAGAGAGCCTACGATCACATCGGCGCCCTCTGCGATCATGGCATCTGTCAATTCCCGAGCCTTGGTGGGGTCATTGAAGTCGCCGACCCATACTGGCTTAAGCTCCACATCCAGGCCCAGATCATTAATTGCCTGCTGCATGGCGTGCACTTCTGCATTGGAAAATGGCAGGGTCAAGCCGCCGATATAGCCGATCTTACCGGTCTGCGTCTGCTTGGCAGCCAGGGCGCCGATGGCGTAGAAGCCAACCTGGAAGTTCCGGTCAATGACCCACATGTTTGCAGGGGCGTCCTCCACAGGCGCGTCGCCCTCTCCTATGAAGTACAGATCCGGGAACTCATTGGCCAGGGCCTGCGTCTGTGACACAAACTGCCCGCCATGCGTAAAAATGATGTTGTAGCCGTCGTCAATGTACTCGCGCATGACCCTCTCAACGTCGGGCACTGCCACACTTTCGGAATAGGCCATCTTAACACCGAGGTCGGTCTGCACGGCAGTCCCGCCCAGGTAACCCAGGGTGTTGTAGTCAGCGTCTGTGGTGACACCGGGCAGAATCACCGCCAATTTGTATTCCTTCTCGGCTGGCGATGGGGCTGGAGCCGGTGCACACTGGGCAGCCACTATCGAGAGGACTACCAGAAGTGCTGTCAAAACAATGAGTTGCTTACGCATTAGCTTTTTCTCCTTTCATCGAGCAAAGCTTGCCTGAGGAATTATGCATGCGAGCAGAATAGCTCAAAGAAACTGTAGTCCGGAAAGAAACAGCGCCAACCAACGGCATTGGGGAGCACCCAGAGGGTTTCTCACAAAACCTTCATTTAGAAAGCTTTGCCAAATAGTGCGAAGAGTATCCACAGCAGGCGTCGCTCCTTTGCGAACAGGGATGATTATAGCATCAGCCAGAAGCAGTGTCAATCCACCCTGCCAAGGTGTTCCCTAGTTCAGGCCCAGTTGCTCCAGCCGCGCCTGTCGCGGCGCACCGTTCTCATCCCAATCGCGCAACTGGTAGTAGATGGGCAACATCACCTCTAAATCAGGCAGAACCCCCGCCGCATCTCCGGTAGGGCGCGGCTCAGTCAGCAGGCGCTTGGGCAGGGTATCATCGGCAGCGGTGACGCCCAGCCGCAGATTGATGAGCCGCTTAAGTTGGAAAAGCCGCTTGCCTGTTGTCAGCACATCTTCAGCCGACCAATCCCAGCCCAGCGCACTATTCACAATCTGGGCCAGTCGCTGCGGACCCACCAGACCCTTGGCGATAAACTTACACACGCCCAGCGGGTTGAATACGCTCATATAGTTCTGGTAATCGTAGGCCAGCTTAGCCTGCTGGGCATTGGACTCGTGATGAGGGAGTGTTTCCGGGTAGCCCAGATCAGCATGATGAACGCCATAGCCGTTCCAATAACTCAACGACTCCAGGTGGCAGCCGCCTCGATTGGCAGTAGCATAGTTGACGGCCATATTCACGAAGGCGCGCGGGTCGTGGTAAGCTATCTCCAAGCCTTTCACATGGATCGCGAACTGCTCTGCTTCGCCCCCGATGCGCCGGGCTGCCTCGCGTACTCCCTCGGCCAATGTATCCCCAAGCTCACGCCGATAGGCAATCTTCTCGATCATGGCCAGCATCGCGTCGGGTTTACCAGATTCCATCTCCCCCCCGAGGAAACGCAGTTCAAGACCGCCATTATCCTCAGGCCCAATAAGCTCTCGCTCGTAGGCTTCCATGGCAAAGGCGATGACCGATGAAGTGGAGATCGTATCCAGCCCATAGCGATTGCATTGGGAATTAGCCAGCAGCACACTGGCGGCGTTGGCATTGCGGGTCATGCCTGCAAAGCCGGCAATCGTTTCGTATTCCACCCCTTCACCGCGAGGTGCTCGGTATTCGCCTTCGGTCACCTCTACCTCTTTGCCGCACCCGATGGGGCAAGCATAGCAGAAGGTGTGTTTGACCAGGTACTGATCATAGATAGTCTGGCCCGAGACTTGGTTGACCGCGTCCCAACTACCCAAACTCCAGTTACGCATCGGCATATCCCCAAACTTCTCGGTGCCCAGAACGCCCCCCGAGGTGCCGAAATTGGACATAGCGATGGAATTCTCCTTGATGAAGGCATTTTGCGCCTTCACCTCCTGCTGAAAGGCCTTCTGGTCAGGGTACTGTGGCCTCTGTTTGCCGCGCACGACTATGGCTTTGAGGTTCTTGCTGCCCAGCAGGGCCCCCATACCACCTCGGGCCGCCGCCCGCACGTGATCGGATGGGCCGCTCATGACCCCGGCGATCTTGACCAGGTTCTCACCTGCCGGGCCAATGCCAGCCACCTGTGCCCGAGAGTTGGTCTCAGTCAAAAGTGTATCGGCGGTCTCAAAATAGTCTTTTCCCCACAGATGAGAGGCATCCCGCAACTCAATAGTGCCTTCCAACCCATTGATCCACAAATAGACCGGCTTAGCAGCCCGCCCAGTGATGACCAGCCCATCATAGCCTGAGAAGCGCAACTCGGCCCCCCAGTAGTTGCCCAGATTAGCCTCGGTCCAGATCTTGGTTAAGGGAGAGCGTCCACACCACGTACTACGACAAGCGGTGGGAGCAAAGGTACCACTCAAGACTCCATTAAATACCAAGAGCGGGCTGGCAGGGTCCAGCGGGTCCAGCTCAGGGTTCATTTGGTCGTAAAAGAGCTTGGCAGCGAATCCAGACCCGAGTAGCCATTTTCGAGCTTCATCTTCACTGATCGGCACCTCGTGCCAGGTGCCTTCAGTTAAATCCAAACGCAAGTATTTTCCAGCATAGACGGGCATGTCACCCTCCTAAATCCCCGACTAACGGCCTGAACTGGATCACAATTCAGGCGCTTCACCCGTATGTGGTCTCAGCTTAGATTGGCGCGACTTAGCTCATTGAGACGCTGTATGTGGGCTGGGTCGTTGGCGTCACCGAACCGCGTTTTAGGCAGGCTTTCCTTCTTCTTCATCAGCTCTTCGTATTCGTCGTCATCCACAAAGGCGACGCAGCGACCGATGCTCGACTCGCCGTCCACAAAGCGCCAAGGGAAGAAGCCGACAGTAACACGGCGGTTAAGCAGCAGGTCCAAGTCCCCCCCAACGCACTCAGCGTGGATGATGCCATAAGGGAACATCTCCAAATGCATCAGCTGATACTTGGTGTCGTCAAAAAACTCCTCCAAAGACATGCCAAATTTCTTCTGGAAGACCTTCTGGGCCTGGCGTGCCTGACGGGGCATCCAATTGCGAATGATGGTGTTCATAGGGTGATCCGCACTGCCACAGTCGACGCCGATCCAGCGCAGTTTTTTGGCTTTGGCCCATTCGGCGAACTCGCGGTCGGGGCCAGGGTGCATCACCATATAGCGCACTTCGTCGGCGGTGGGATGGTCCCAACCGAAGTGGTGGTAGCCAGTGTGAACGATGAGCACATCCCCCTCTCTCACTTCTACCCGCTCCTCGATCATAGCACTGTTGTAGACGTCGTAGTCGCCGCAGGCGTCGCTCAGGTCTACCACAGCCGCTTCATGAACCAGGAAATCCATTTCCAGTTCAGCCATATCCTTGCCAGGGGTATGGAAATGAATCTCGCCATCCAGGTGCGTACCCAGGTGATTAGAGTGTGTCAAGAGTTGACCGTTGGCTCCGTTAGGAGCCAGGCGCTTGAAGTATTTCACCTGCAACGGTTCGTAGGTGGGCCAAGGCGGGGTACCAATACCTAGTGGGATAGTCAGATCAATCAGTTTCACGGTTCTATCTCCTTACTAAGAGTTTGAACGCAAGCACCAGAATGTTTATCATATGGCTGGCAAACAAAACAGCCACACCATGCAGCCAAATCGCTGATTATTGACAAGAACTTGGCTTGGCTGGCAATTCGTGCGGAACAATCTAGGCAGAGGAAAAGGGCACCCGTCACACAAACTTTGTCTCAAGCCCAGGATAGGATTCATCCTCCTCACATACCAGGTGACTTCGCGAGGAATAAGCTACAAATAGCGAGAGAGACCACTGGCTGAGGTTCCGTGTCCACCATCGCACACGCCAAATCAGTGGGCATAGAGGAACAGGCATTTTGAAGCAAATGCACTCAGCATTCGGCGACCACAGCATTCTTGGTAACGGGTCGATTATACCTATGACTAAAGGGAAAGTCAAGGGTTGCGGGACTTTGAAGTCTACTGGTGGGCATTCAAGAATCAGCGAAACGGAGATGTTTCACTCATCATAGACCAAGTTTTTCTACCGATTTGTTATGTGTTATACTGAAACCCGGTAATAATTGCGTTCTCCAGCCTATGAAGTATCCGCCACCCAGACGAAGCAATATCCAACCATGAAGCTGGTTCAACTTCTCTCCGCTTTGCCCAGGCACCGGTTGTTTGGCAACCCCGACGCGGAAATCAGTGGGGTTACTTTCGATTCGCGCCGAGTTAGCCCTGGCACGCTGTTCGTCGCCTATCGGGGTGTGAACGTGGACGGCCACGGCTTCGTCAGTGCGGCGTTGAAGAACGGCGCGGTGGCAATCGTGGGCGAGCGGGATGTGGCGGAAGTACGCGACCTGCTGTTGCCGGCCGATCTAACTGTGCCTTATGTGGTCGTGCCCAACGGGCGTGAGGCATTGGCCTGGCTGAGCGCCGCCTGGCATGGCTACCCCGCCCGCCAACTGACCATGATCGGTGTTACCGGGACCGACGGCAAGACAACCACCGTCAACCTGATCTACCACATCCTGCGGGCAGCCGGGCATCAGGTGGGTATGATCAGCACAGTCAACGCGGTCATTGGCGAAGACGCTCTCGACACTGGCCTGCACACCACTACCCCAGATGCGCCCGACGTGCAACGCCTGCTGGCGCAGATGGTGGCCAAGGGCACCGATGTCTGCGTGCTGGAAGTTACATCGCACGGGCTGGCCCAGCATCGAGTGACTGCGTGTGACTTCGATGTGGCCGTGGTTACCAACGTCACCCATGAACATCTTGACATTCATGGCTCCCTGGATGCTTACCAGGCGGCCAAAGCCAGTCTGTTTCAGGGATTGATGGCTGGCTATCGCAAACCAGGCAGGGATAAAATCGCGGTTTTGAACCGGGGCGACAGCTCCTTTGACTACCTGGCGGACTGCCCCGCCGACGTTAGATGGACATACAACTTGGGCCGACCGGGAGAGGTGACCGCACACAACGTGACCCAAGCGCCAGATCAGACCCGGTTCGAAGTTGAGACCCCGCACGGCCAGTTCCGTATAGCGACCGGCCTGATTGGTGACTTTAACGTGCTAAACATCCTGGCTGCAACAGCAGCCACGTTGGCCCTGGGGATTGAGCCGATTTCGATTCAGCAGGGAGTAGCAGACGTGCGCAGCATACCAGGCCGCATGGAGCGGGTGGACCAGGGTCAATCCTTCGCCGCTATCGTGGACTTTGCCCACACGCCGCATTCGCTGCGCCGCGCCCTGGAGACAGCCCGGGGATTGGCCAGGGGCAGGCAGGTCATTGTAGTCTTCGGCTGCGCTGGCCTGCGTGATATAGAGAAACGCCCCTTGATGGGCCAGATTGCGGCACAACTGGCCGACTATACCATCCTCACCGCTGAGGACCCCCGCACCGAAGACCTGGACACCATTATCGAGGCCATGGCCAAGGGATGTCGGGCGGCAGGGGGCATTGAAGGCCAGAGCTTCGAACGGGTGCCTGACCGGGGAAAGGCGCTGGCTCGCGCCGTGGAGCTGGCCGGGCCCGGGGACGTACTCATCGCCTGTGGCAAGGGGCACGAGCAGAGCATGTGCTTCGGGGAGACAGAGTATGCCTGGGACGACCGGCAGGCGCTGACAGGCGCTCTCAAGGGCCACCCACCCCAAACACTGCCCACGGCGGATGGCTGATAGTCAAGACTTCAACGCAATAACACGTCAGCCAACCAGCGCATCAGCCGGTCTCGCCAGACGACTGGCGTTAAATCATGATAGGTCAGGTCGTAGGTATTGCGGGCGACAATCCGCTCACCCTGGTAAAGAGCGAGTCCCAGCTCGCGGGGCTCAGCCCGAAACTGGTGGCGCAATACCCCAACCACCGCCAGGCTGTCGGCCGGCACTGTGACGCTGGCTGAGTAGATCCTCTCCGAGGCCAGCTCGATCATCAAAGCACAGTCAATCAGCGGCTCCAAGCCGTCGTTGACCACCCACACCCCGGCCTGCAGCACGTCCCCCTGTCGGTAGCCCACCTGAGAAAACGTCAGCCCCACCAGGACCGGGTTGTAAAGATCCTTGAGCCGCTGATAGGCCAGCTTGGGTCGGCGCCAGTAATCCACGATGGCCCAGGAGATGGCAGGCCACGGCTCGTTGAACTGCCACACACAGACTCCCCCCGCTTCACCCTTGCGACGGCGCATGTGCTCAATGGCAAACTGCAGTCCCAGGGCCTGCGCTTGCTGGGAAGCAGCCAAGAAATCGTCCAGCGAAGCGGAGCTTCCGCGCACTCTCCAGCCTTGTCCTGCGCCGGGGGAGGAGTTGGTAGGGAGGATCGAACCAGCATATCGCCACAGCTTGGCCAACTGCGCGTTGTGCAGCTGCCAGCCCAGCCCTGGCGGCCAGAGTTCGGACTCCGGCAGAAAGGCGCGCAGTGTCTCAATGGAGGGTACAGCCTGTAGCCCAAACTCACTCAAGAAGCGAGCCTCTTCTTCTTGATAAGCGTGAAGCGGATATTTGCCATGCCACACATTCCAATTGTGGGCATCGCCGGGAGAGGGTGAAGCAGGCACAAAGGGTCGATCACCGTCGTGGACCTCCACGACTCGAACCAACGTCTGCACTAAAGAGCGGTTACGGCGCGGGCTGAATTCATTGCCGCCGCACCACAAAGCCAACGAAGGGTGATTGCGCGTTGCCCGCACGATCCCGGTGCATTCGTGCTCCACCAGCCCCAGCCAGCCGGCATCGCGAGGAAAGTAGCCCAGGAAAGAACATGCAAAGGGGAACTCTTGCCACACCAGCAGTCCCAGTTCGTCGCACAAGTCATAAAAGGCGCGCTTTTCGCGCAGGCCACCGCCCCACACCCGCAACAAGTTCACGCCTGCTGCTCGAGCCATGCCCAGCAGGTGGTCGTAATCGTCGCGCCGCAAGCGACCGGGCAGGCTATCGGCCGGTACCCAATTGACGCCCCTGATAAACTCCTGCCGGCCATTGACAGTGAAAACCCACTGGTCGAGGGTGATTTGACGGATGCCAAACCGGGTAGAGGTGGAATCAAGAGATGGGAGACCAGCCGCTGAAATTGATGCATTGGAGCCTGAGAGCCGCGGGCTGAGGATTGACAGGGTAAGCTCGTACAGATGAGGATATCCTCGATCCCAGGGCTGCCAGAGCTGAGGGTTGGGCAGATCAAAGGTCAGGGTGTGCACACTGCGGCCTGGGGGCAGATCCAGAGCAAAGGAAACGGGGCCCCACTCGGGTCCCTCGAAATTAGCCGGATTCACTCGTGCCCTGGCCCGGGTCGAGCGAGGCCGATCCGAGTCGACTGTCACTTGGACTGTCAGGCCGGCTAGCCGGGAGGGGGGGCCTGGAAGTTGGGACTTGATCCACACGTCTTCAATGAATACCCCCCCAGTCACCACCAGCCACACGTCGTCCCATACTCCCATGGTGAGGACAGGCGGCGCAAAATCCCAGCCAAATGACATCTGGCATTTTAGGGTGGCCATCCGGTCGGGGAAGGCACCTACACTGGCCGGGTCCAGGCGGCCGGCCAGCCAGCCCCAGACTTGCTCTAACGGGCTGAGGCGACGACGAGGCAGCGCGCTCGACCCCCACAGGCGAACAGCCAACTCAGCGGGGGCTGGGGTCTGACGTAGGATATGGGTGACCTCGTACACCTGACGGCCGAACATGCCTTGGTGCCGTCCAAGCTCCTGGCCGCCGAGGAAAACAGCCGCCAGGTAGTCAATGCCGTCAAAGATGAGAAAAGCCCGCTGGTCCGGTCCAATGGGTATATCCAGCGAGCGGCGATACCACCAATCGCAGTCCTCTACCCACAGGCTGGCGCTATAGCAGTCATCGTAGAAGGGGTTGGGGATGCGTTCAAGCGCCAATAAGTCGCTACGGACATTGCCCGGCACACTGGCAGGCAGCCATTCAGCCACGCCGGCCCGGTCATCCACATCAGAGGCATCGAAAGGGCGACGGGGCACCGATCCAAAATACCAGCCAGTACCTCCCAGGTCATTGACTCGCGGCATCAAAATTAGACAAAACCAATCTTGATTTAGCTCAAATATTGGTGTAAAATAGAAGTATCACCTGTTGCCCAAAAAATGGGCTTGCTGGCGACCGGCTACCTGAAAGACTGGACCTGCAAGTTACATGGTCGGTGCGACGAGGCACAGACGCTAAGCACTATCCCAAACATTACCGATGCTCATCAAGGAGGCAACGGCCATGGACATCATTAAAGTATCAGCCAAGTCTCGCTCGACGGCAGTGGCGGGGGCTATTGCCGGAGTGGTTCGTGAGAATGGGCGCGCCGAAGTACAGGCCATTGGGGCTGGCGCTGTAAATCAGGCAACCAAAGCAGTCGCTATTGCCCGAGGATACCTGGCTCTGGATGGCCTGGATATCATCTGCGTTCCGTCTTTTGTTGAGGTAGATATCGAAGGGCATGAACGCACGGCGGTAAGAATGCTGGTAGAACCACGTTGACATCTTCCCAACCAGATACCGGAACAGGTTGAGGCTCAGCCACAAGCCCCCAAAGCAGGCATGAGTCATCTCGAATTTTGGGATGGCCCCTGCGCCTGGGATTCAGGCACGTCCCGCATTTCGTGCTTCAAGTACACCCCTAGCGGCGGCCCTTCCTGCGAGCATCGCCCCGCGATGGGCCGGCATCTTTACTATTGGGGATTCTTTCTACCTCGTCAGCCTTCACTTCAACCGTTAGCTCGCCGTCCACCTCCACCAGTGCCGACTCAGTGAGAACATTTAGACCAACTATCACCCCCTTGCCTAGCGGTGTGGCAACCGGGGTGCCGACTTTGGGCACAGACTTTCTGAATTCAGCGTATTGGTCATTCTCGTAAGCCAGGCAACATAGCAGGCGTCCGCACAGGCCAGAGATTTCCGATGGGGCCAGCGGCAAATCTTGCTGCTTGGCCATCCTGATAGAGACAGGGTGAAACTCAGTCAGCCAGGTAGCACAGCACAGTTCTCTTCCACAACGTCCATAGCCGCCGATGAGCTTGGCCCCATCACGAGCACCGATCTGCTTCATCTCAATGCGCGTCTTAAACGAGCGGGCCAAGACTCGCACCAATTCACGAAAATCAACACGCTGTTCTGAGAGGAAGGCGAATAGAAGACGTCGGCCATTGAAACTATACTCGGCTCTTACGACCCTCATCGGCAGCCCCAACTCGGCCACCTTTTCCCGGCACTTCTCCAGCGCCTGTTCATCTCGCCTCCGATACTCCTCCATCTGCAGCAGGTCCACAGGGGTGGCGCGCCGCACAACAGACTTCAGCGTGCCCTTGATCTCCTGATCCGGCACCGTCTGGAGAGATATCTCTACCCATCCCAGTTCCTCGCCTCGCGCCGTTTCCACGATCACCGGATCGTTCTTCGCCAAATCTCGAAATTCGCGCGGGTCAAAGTAGTACACCTTTGAAACCGGTTTAAATCGAATTCCAACTATTTCAGGCATTTGCACTAACCTCTCCTCAACCCAAGTAATCGGGTAACAGGGAACATCAGCCTGCTGTCCACTGCTCCCGCCTCCTGCTGGTGATCAAGCACTCGTTTATAGACGGCCTGGCGTTCTTGAGAGACAAGGCCCGCAGAGAGAATGCCAGGCTAGTCTTGAACGAGTGCATAACTAAGATGCTAACGATGGTAGACTTAACATCAACACTTCTAGAGCCAGGCGCAGGTTTACGTTCTGATCTATGTTCTTGTTGACAGTTCGCAACTGTTTCACCATACGCTGCGCCTGCCGCCCGGTAAGTTGTCCAGCTTGCTTGCGCAAGATCGCCTCCCGGTCTATGTTGCTTATGGCAACATGGCTACCAGCTACCAGCAGCAACACGTCGCGCCACCAGCCCAGCCACCAAGCCAGAACTTCCCTCACCAGAGCGGGATCACGGCTGAGGTCAGCCGCATAAGCCAGTCGTTCAACCCGCCTCTGGCTCATCAGCGAAACCAGATGATCCAGATGTTGGTCACGGCGAGCCAATAGTGTTTCATCTTCCAGGGCCTGTACTGCCCAACCCAGTCGCCCGCCTGAAAGGTAAGCCAGCAAATCTGCCTGTTCCGGGTGCGCGCCCCATTGCTTCATCAGCGCCTTTCTAACTGACGAGGTGGGCAGGGGGCGCAAAGAGAGCACCTGGCAGCGGGAAACGATAGTGGGCAGGAGCACATCGGCCTCGGCGGCAGTGAGTACCATTACAACCTGAGATGGGGGTTCCTCCAAGGTTTTAAGCAGAGCGTTGGCGGCTTCAACCGTAGCACGCTCAAAGTCGCACAGCACTGCGACGCGCCAACGACCCTCGTGCGGTGACAGGGCCAACTCCCGCTGCAATTCGCGCACCTGGCCGATTTTGAGCGCCTGGTCCGGGGCATCCAGAATCCGCACGTCAGGATGGTTGCCACTGACTATCTTGCGGCAAGAAAGGCACTTTCCACAGGGCACCGGCTGGCCATCCGTGCAATTGAGCGCCTGCGCAAAAACACGCGCAATGGTCGCTTTGCCAATATTGGGAGGGCCAACGATGAGTGTGGCATGGGATACACGGCCCATCGCCAGCCCATTCAGCAAGAGGTCTACGGCCCACGTATGCCCGACCACGTTCATTCGAGATTCGATTCCAAGGGTAAGTGTACAGTGAACGTGGTGCCTGCTCCCTCCTGGCTTTCCACCTCAATCGTACCGCCGTGTCTTTCGATTACGCTGTAGGCGATAGACAGCCCCATGCCTGTCCTCTGCCCTTGTTCACTGACGAAATAGAAAGGATCGAAGATGTGGCGCATTTGTTCTGGTGACAACCCCCGCCCTGTATCGGACACAATGACCTGCACCTCAGATCC
>CP070811.1:460244-464524 GCA_020343875.1 Anaerolineales bacterium
ACCACCAACATACCCGGCTGGATGATGCCCGCCTTTTCGCGAGCGATCAGCGACAGCGTATCGCCCAGCAATTGTGTGTGGTCGTAGCTGATAGAGGTGATGACCGCCACCGCAGGGTGTGACACATTCGTGGCGTCCAACCGGCCTCCCAGGCCGACTTCCAGCACAGCCAGCTCAATTCCCGCCTCGGCAAAGGCGTAGAAGGCCATGGCAGTGATGACCTCGAAGGCCGTCAGGCCCGGAATCGCCTCCAGGTGGAGCTTAAACTCCTGAGTCAGGCGCACCACGTCTGCCTCTGAGATCATCTCGCCCCCTATCTTGATCCGCTCGCGAAAGGTGTGCAGGTGTGGCGAGGTGTAGAGGCCGGTCCGATAACCGGCAGCCCGGAGCATACTCTCCGCGAAGGCCGCCGTGGACCCCTTACCTTTGGTTCCTGCTATTAGCAAGGATTTAAACTCACCATGTGGATTCCCCAAGCGATCCAGAAGCGTTTCGATGCGGGCCAAATCGTAGTTGGACATCGTATACTTGGGCAGCCCCTTACGCTCGTAGTTGGTGTAGGTGTAGATATAGGCCAGTGCATCACGGTAGGTCATAATCGTTGTTCCTCACTAGGGTGATCTTCGATGCTTGCAGCGAAACCAATCTTTCTCGCAAGTTTTCGATAAGCTGTCGGGTGCCGGTCTCGCCGCCCAGCGTAGCCAGTTGATGTTTCTTGAAGGCCAGTTCCGTCGCCGTCTGTGTCAGTCGCCGGCTCAACTGCCAGGCCCGGATGTCGCCGCGCAGCAAAGCTCGGGCTTGCACATTCAGCCGGCGGGGATAAGAGGCAGTCTGCTCGTAGACTTCCCGCCGAAGGGTAATGCCCACCTCCGGCTCTAGCTGCGTCTGGATCCATCCCATTTCCTGTCGCCAGACCAAGCCAATCACCAGGCCAAGCATCAGGATGCCGGCCCAATCAGAGAGCAGGCTGACCGCCAGACTGAAGCAAGTTACCGAGGCCAAGGTCGCGCCCAGGTTGTGAATACTGTGGAAAATTATAGCGCCGCCCAGACCCAGGAATGGGACAAGCACCCTGGCAAGGGGGTTGCCGCTAAGACGAGCGTAGCCCAAGGCGCCCCCCGTGACTCCCGTGAAGAAGGCATGATTGAGCCCAAATAGGACGGCCCGCATAAAGAGCACGGCCGCCCACTGGCCCCAGCCCGCCTCCGCCAAGCTGCCAACCATGTAGAATAGGTTCTCGGTGAAGGCAAAGCCCAGCCCAGCCATCGCTCCGTAGACAATACCATCCAGGATGTTATCCATTTCTTGACGCACAAAAAGGAGGACGCTGAAGACGGCCATGCCCTTGGCGACCTCCTCAACAGCGGGAGCCACCAGGCTGCTACCCGCGATCTCGTAAGCCAGCCCTTCACCTAGGACAGAAACAGGGATGTCCAGGGCGAACTCAACCACCAGGGCCAATACAATGGCCGGAACCGCACCCCATAAAAAAACCAGCGCCAGCAGCCACCAGGGCTCCTTTTCGTAATGGTCAAGCCACCACACCAGCCACGCGTACAATGCGGTAGCCATCCCGCTGGCGAGTAAGGACAAAATGATGCCCAGGAGAATCTGCATGCCGGTGAAATATTCCCAGGATGAAAAGGAGAAAGCTTAGCCTTGAACGCGCGTCAGCATCTCGCTGACCTGGCTGCGGGCCTCCTCAGCCGTCATACGTCCCTGGGCGACCAGGTCGTCGGCCGCTGCTTGCAGTTTGGCAGCCCACTCGTCGGTGGCCTCGCGCACGCGGTGAATGAACTCATCACCCCCGCTGCGGGCCCGTCCACCCAGTTGCCGGCCGCGTTCGACGATCAACTCACGTGTCTCATCCCCTGATTGGGGCGCATATAAGATGGCCAGCACAGCGGCTACCAGGGCCCCAAGCGCCGCGCCAAGTAAGAAGAAAGCAAGCCGGTCCGTCGTGCGCGAATCACCCACATAGTATGTAGAATGTCGATCCACAGGATTATCCTCCTCTACGGATTATTGTCTATCGGCGGATGGCGCGATGATACATCTTGCACTCAAGCACAGGCCTGCCTCGGTGCCGGGCAATCCTACCCCGAGGCAGTTCTGCCTTGAACGAGTACTCAGATCACCCATACCTGCAGTCATATAGCCAGTCGCACACCGCTTGACAAGCTTGCGCTCAGCGGTAGAGTGTGGTTAAATGGACGGGACAGTAACAGGGAGAGTGGCCATGTTCCACGGTAAGACCAGCTTCGAAGAAGCGCGCCAACAAATGGTGGAACGACAACTGGCACAGCGTGGCATAGTCGACGAACGCGTGTTGCAAGCGATGCGTGAGGTGCCCCGCCACAGATTTGTGCCGGAAGACTTGTGGGATATGGCCTACCGTGACACTCCCCTCCCCATCGGTTACGACCAAACTATTTCACAGCCCTACATTGTGGCCTATATGACGCAAATGCTCCACCTGAGCCCAGACGACCGAGTACTGGAAGTGGGTACTGGCTCGGGCTACCAGGCAGCCATCCTCAGCCGGCTGGCTAAACAGGTCTACACCATCGAGCGCGTGGAAGGGCTGGCTCAGTGTGCTGAGCAGGTCTTGCAAGACCTAGACTACCGCAACGTCCTGGTCCGTATCGGCGATGGAGGCTATGGCTGGCCCGAAGCCGCCCCCTTCGACGCGATTATCATCACCGCTGCTGCCCCCGAAGTGCCTCCCCCGCTTATCGCCCAACTGGCCGAGGACGCACCTTTGGTGACCCCTGTCGGACCGGCAGGCTACCAGGAATTGGTGCGTCTCCACAAGCGAGGTGACCAAACACAGCTGGAACACCTCGTGCCAGTAGCCTTTGTCCCCCTGGTTGGCGAGCATGGTTGGCGAGAATGGGATCTGACTGCAGAGTAGCATCGGGATAGTTGGCCTGGCAGAATATTTAGAAGATCCCCGCAATACGATGGTCGAAAACGCTTGCTCCCTGGTGACGTTCTGCCTCGCTCGGCCACCAGATGCCAGGAATGGCCGCCTGGCAATTGGGACAGCGCCCGTCGGGGGTCAGATGATAGGCATCAATCCAGTAGCCGGCGCGAGCGATGAGCAATTGCTGGCATTTAGGACAATATGTATTCTCCCAGCGTCCTACCTGACCAGGGATGTTGCCCGCGTAGATGAAGTTTAAGCCCGCCTCTACCCCGATTTCAGCTGCCCGCAGCAGCGTGTCCACGGGCGTATTGTCTGGGTCGTGCATCCGATAGTCTTTGTGGAAGGCGGTCACATGCCAGGGAATGTCGCCAGAGACTCCGGCGATGAAGCGAGCAGCATCCCACAGTTCCTGATCGGAATCGTTGAAGCCAGGAACAACCAGAGTGACAATCTCCACCCAATAACCCCGCTTGTATAGCTCTTCGATCGTCCACAGCACATGCTTGAGCTGCCCCCCCAGCCTGCGGTAGTTCTCCTGGCGCATGCTTTTGAGGTCCACTTTATAGCAGTCGGTCAGGGGGCGCAGATAGCCCAGAACCTCGGGCGTGGCATTGCCGTTCGACACAAAGCCGGTGGTCAGTCCCACTTCCTTGGCCAGTTCAAAGATCGACGCCGCCCACTCAGCAGTGATGAGAGGCTCGTTATAAGAACTGACCACCAGCCGTGAGCCAAGGCGACGTGCTGTGTTGACCACCGCCTCGTCCGAGACAACTTGCGGGGCAACACCAGCCGCCTCATCGCGCAAGGCCTGGGAGCTCAGCCAATTTTGACAATAAGAACAGTGAAAATCACAGCCAAGCATCCCAAAAGTCAAGGCGTCAGCGCCGGGCAGCACATGGAAGAATGGCTTCTTCTCGACGGGATCTGATTGCAGGCCTGTGGTGTAATCATGGGGCACAAACAATTTACCGCCCCGATTAAAACGCACCTTGCAGATGCCGCGCTGCCCATCGAAAATCACACAGCGATGACCGCAGGCGTAGCAGCGAACTTTGTGGTCATCCAGCTGTTCATATAGCTCACCCTCCACGGTCAACTGGTCGAGGGTGTCTGCCAATTTGGCTACTCGCATGGGCAAAACCAGCTAATCAATACAAGCACTCTTCCCAAAATTATTGTACCCCACTGTGCAGGGGGTGTCAATGAGACTCCCTACACATAACGTCCAAGATTTCTGGCGGGCCTTGAGACTTTCTTACCCTACTCGAGCGGGAGATAGACCCAGCACCTGCATAATCTTCTGATCCGTAACCGGAAAGGCGAAGTCCTTCAGCTGGGCCGGCTGCACCCA
>CP070811.1:464624-470344 GCA_020343875.1 Anaerolineales bacterium
AAAAAGAACGGGCATAATCTGTTGACCAGCGGGAGAGAATTTTGTAAATTCCAGCTCAATTCAATCTTTTGGGGAGGGTCGATAAGGTGACGATTGCCCGCAGGCAGTTAGTGGATGCCCACTTGACGCGTTATACCCACTGCATTTCGCGATGTGCGCGGAGGGCATTTCTGTGTGGGGAAGGCTTTGAGCATCGCAAAAAAGGGCATGTTTCAGAAATCCAGGAAGTTAGATTGACACTTCTTACAATGAGTAAGACGAAATCTTTGGTTCCTACGGGCTCAAAAGGCCATTTTGCGCCCCAAAAGCCGCAGAATCCTGTGATTTTCCGGGTGTTTGCCTGCTTGCCGTCATATGGCGTACCATCAAAGTGTAAATCTAACTTGAACCATCCCCAAAAAGTGTCAACATATTTCTGAACCATCCCGTCATCTGCATCAAGAAATAGCTTTACGCCAGGCACCCACCCCCACGACATTCCGGGGCAGGACTTGAGCCCCGAGTCGGCCAACTAGACCTCAATTTCAGAAGTTTTTAGGGTAGTGTTGACCAGTAAGCTAAACTCTTGGACGGCCTTGAGACGGTTCTTCAGATCATCGGCAGTGAACTTCCAAGAGAACGGTCGGGCTACTTGTTGATAGTAGTCTTGGAAGTCCAGTAGTCGCTTGGTTAAGCTCGTTTTGTCAGTCACATCCAAAGGCGTGAGAACCTTTCGCTGGACGATAGAGAAATAGATCTCGATCTGATTCAACCAACTGGCATGGACAGGCAACGAGACCGCGACGGCGTTGGCATGCATACGGCTCAATCGGGCCGGAAAGGTATTGCGATGATGGGCACTGCCCCCATCCACAATCCAAAAAACTCGTTCAGCGGTCTGGTACGGCGCTTGGGTCATCACCAAGTCGACGAGCTGATTGAAAGTAGCTATGCACGTATTGGGAGCCACGCGTCCAAAAACCTGACCACGGAAGACATCCCAGGCCGCATGATAGGCTACCGTTCCTCTCCGCTGGTACTCAAATTCGACCCGCTGTTCATATCCAGGCACGGCTGGCAAGCTGGGATGGCAGCGCGCCAGGACTTGGATCGTTTTCTCATCTGCCGAAAGCACATATTCCTCCGGCCCAAGCGGCTGGCCTTCCCAAAACCCAGCGTACAGGTCCAACACCACGCACGCTCTGCTCACGAACTCGGGGTCGCGCGGGAAAAGCCAGTAACGGTAACGCCAAGGCTTGAGCGCATTCTCGCGCAGAAATCGGGCCAGGCTACTGTGGCTAAGACTCGCCAGCCCCTCTTCCTGGGTGACCACCCGGTGCAGGTCCGCAACCGAAAAACGACTGAGCGGCAACTCCTGTTTCCACAAGGTCTCGCACACCACTGCGATGACTTGAGCTCTTTCCTGCGGACCATAGGTCACCGGTCGCCCGCTTCGCGGCAAATCCTTCAAGGCTTCCACAGCCCCTTCGCTGCGGCGCGCCAGGAAGCGCTTGCGTTGATTCAGCACCGTCTGTTCGCAACAGCCCAATACCTCAGCCGTGGCCGCGATCGTCTTTCCCGCGTCGGCCAGCAGGATGATCAAGATGCGAATCACCAGGCGCGCTTTCTTGGTTCCTTTCTTCTTCGCCTGACGCAGCGCTTGCTTCTCCTTGCCGCTGAGCTTGATTCGGTATTTGTAAGGTTCCCGTCTGATGGTTTTCTGAGCCCTCCTTTTTTAGGATGGCCTCAGTTTACCCCAATACCTTTTGGAAGGCAGGTCTAGTGATCACACGACGTTGAAGACCAATGTCATCCGCGGCAACTACGCAAATAATGACTGCGGGGGCTTGTGTTTTTACGACAGCGATAACGCAATGCTGATAGGTAACCCTGTTGTGAGCAACCCTCGATAAAGGGGGCTATCTGGGCGCTGGTATTGGACTGTACTTTTGGAATAGTAAGGAGGCTACCCTGCTCAGAAACACGATCAGCAACAATACAGGTGAAAACGTGGACAGGCCAGGGACCATCTTGGGAGGTAGGCTGTATATTGGAAATAACTCCCCCGGAGTGCTGGTCTCAAATACGATCAGCTCGAATGCAGCGACACGAGGAGGTGGAGTGTGTATCGACAATACTTCTACTGTTACGCTGAAGTCCAATATTATCACTGGCAATGCTGTCTATGATGGCCCCTCTGGCGACCCTAGCTTCGATCCTGTGGGTTACGGTGGCGGACTATATCTAGCCAACAGCACTGCCATATTAACCAACACCGTCATCACCGACAATCAAGCCGAGGTCCTAGGCAACGGAAGTGGTCTATACATCGAGAGCTCCGCTGCAAGCCTGCTCCACACCACCATCGCGCGCAACGGCGGCGGTGACGGCAGCGGGGTCTATATCACCGGCACCTCCAGCCTATCCAGTTACGTGATGCTGACCAACACCATCCTGGCGGACCACAGCGTGGGCATCACCGTCGCGGCCAGCAACACAACTATTCTGAACGGCGTATTGTGGAACAACAACAACATGAACAACGGTGGAGAGGGGCATATCACGGTTACTAATGCGTATACCGGCGACCTGGCCTTCGGGACCGATGGTTATCACCTGACGGGTTTCTCAGAGGCCATCGACAAGGGCGTGAATGCAGGTGTCAGCCGCGACATTGACGGCCATCAAAGGCCTTGTGGTTCCGCGCCTGACCTTGGTGCCGACGAGATTTACTGCCTTTACCTTTACCTTCCAATAATCTTCAAGTAGCCCGCGGCCCGGATTGAAATCTAGTGCGATTTAGCAGCGGGGCATTTCAATGCCCCGCTGCTAATATGAAACCCGCTAAAACGAGTTCAGCAGTCGCAGTTCTGCCAGAAGCTCGAACGCGTTCGGACCGTCAATCCTGGACAGCACTACTCGGCCCGCCGCGAATAGATGCTGCGGGAACACCTGCGCCGCAAGATCGCCCGGCTCCGGCTCAGGGACATCTTTAAGCGCCGTGATCTGCGACGATACGAACCCAGACTTGTACAACGGGGCAATGCCCGCTGCCATAAGCGCCTGCTCGACGCTGGCGACGAAACCCTCTAACTCCTGCGTCACCTGAATCTCCCACTTGAGGATGTTGGTCTGCCTGAAAGAGACGTAGCGGGGTTTGAGCGCTATGGCGGTGAGGGGGAACGGTTCAAGGGGCTCCAGGGCACGGGCCAGGTTGCGCACAAAGGCCCCCAGTAGACCTTTATCCCGGCACGCGAACCTCTGGCAGGTGAGGTGGACGTGCTTGATCGGCACGCCCCCAAAGCGCGCCTGGAGCGCAGCCTGGCGCTGGCGCAGTCGGTTGATTTCGTGCGGTTGAGAAGGCTCCAGTAGCACACAGATATCGCCGACTTGCGCCGGGCGCACATGGGTTGCTCTGCTCGTTTCTGGGACAGGGTTCTCCAACGCTTTTGACATCGCGCCAATCTAGGGGCATTGAACTGTTCGGCCAAGCTTGATACTTTTACTGTTCCTGATTCGTTAACGACTATCTCCGGACCGGAGTGCTCGATCAATGGGACTATTTACGTGCCCTCCTGCGTTGCCAATAGCGGATCCCGCCCAATACCAGATTCACGCGGGGCTCCCTGGCGATATAGTCTTGGTAGGCCTCGCGGAACTGGTCCAGCTGCAAACACTCCACGGAGATCATGCTCAAATACAGATAGATGATCCAGGGCAGGCCTGGAATTATACTCAACCAATGCTGCGAGATGAGCATCAGCGCTACGATCACTCCGGTGAAGCTGAGATAGATCGGATGGCGCACGATGCCGTACCGGCCGCTGTCGACGATCACACCAGATTCGAAGCGGGTGTCCTCTTCGGATTCGCTGCCCACTTTCTGAAAGGTGCGGCGCGCCGACATCCCTATCAGCAAGGCGACAGCCAGGAGCGTCCAGCCAAGATAGAGCAGGCGGTTGAGACCCGAAAAGTTGAAGGCGGTGACGCACAGGATGATCTGTCCCAGGAAAGAGATCCCCCCAATCCCGAGAAAACGTAATCCGTCCACCTGGGCTCCCACTCTGGTTGTTGGTTGTTTGCTGCACTCACTGATGCACTCCTCCTTACATGCCGTCCGGCGATCTTTTGAAACAAGCTGTCAGGAACTGCTTCGTGCGATATCACACCCTTCCCCATCTCCAGGGGAAAAAGTCTCAGAAGCGTTGCATGTGCTCGAATCTTAGTCCGGATTCAGTTGGTCGTCAAGGAACGCTGGCGTTACCTAATCAACCTACCAGTGAAATAATCGGTGAATGAAGGCAATATCAACTGAATCAGATTCAATTTCGATTTGTGCTCGATTTGGTCAGCAATATTACAGTGAACCGCCGACGACTCGAACTTCAAACCAGATAGATCACACGTAGCACCGACATAGGGCTGGCGGATACTCGTTTTCGGTACAGCACCAGAAGGATAGGGGGCATTCGATACGTTTACAATCTAGGAGTCCAATACTGCGGGCAGTGTGAACCAAAACTCCGAGCCCTTGCTACGAGTGCTCTCCGCCCCAATCGTTCCCCCGTGGATCTCCACAAGCTGCTTGGCGATGGCAAGCCCCAACCCTGTCCCGCCACCGGCTCGTGAGCGCGACTTTTCTCCCCGCCAGAAACGATCAAAGACGTAGGGCAGATCCTCAGAGGAAATCCCGGTCCCTGTGTCAGCCACCGATACCTTTACCCTTCCGTCGACCGTCGTTGCAGACAGAGTCACGCGCCCTCCTCCTGGCGTGTGCCGCAGCGCGTTTGTTATGAGATTGCCCAGCACCTGAGTGATGCGATGCCAATCACCCTTCACCTTCGGTAGGCCGGTGGGTAAGTCCAGCGCCAGCGTGACGCCCTGGTCGGAAGCTTGTGCTTCAAAGTTGACCTGGGTGTCCTGCAGTAGGTCGCCTACGTCCATCAACCGTTTTTCCGTATTGAGTTGTCCTGCCTCGGCCTGAGCCAAAAGGCGTAGATCCTCTACCAGGTAGGTCAGCACCTCCGTCGCCTCCAGGACAGGCTGCAGATGCTTAGGAGTGGCGGGGTAGACCCCATCTAGCACGCCCTCCAGCTTGCCCCGGACGACGCTGAGCGGCGTGCGTAGTTCGTGGGCTATATCTGCAGACATATTGCGACGCAACTTATCGGCGCGCTCAAGTTCGGCCGCCATACGGTTAAAGGTAACCGCCAGTTCGCCCTACTCATCGTGGCTGCTCACCGGTACGCGCTGGCACAAATCACCCTGGGCGATGCCTTCGGCGGCAACCCTTAACCGGCGCAAGGGACGCACCAACCCCCAGGCCAGCAGCCCCGCAATGGCCAACCCCAGGGCGCCAGCACTGAGGCCGGCGACGAAAATGGCATCGCGGACTCGTCCAACGGTCGCCGCGCCTTCCGGACTGAAACCCTCCCGAATGACGTCCTCAGGCGGCCGCGGGAATCCCGGAAGAATCAGCGTGCCAACAGTTTCACCATTGACCCGCACAGGCCAGCCGTCGGCCAGGTCGGCATCCAAAACCCGGCCATCCAGCCGTTGCATCCAATTGCTGGCGACATATTTGCCCTGGGTGTCGACCAAAACCACAGGAGGCGTCTTGATTTGGTCTGGCGTTTCAGTAGCGATTCCGACGAATACGTCCTCTGCACCTGTCCAGTCTTCGTGTTGAGCGTAAAGCTCAGCGAGTTGGTCGATCAGACCTACAGGGGGCTCTGCCTGAT
>CP070811.1:470444-473112 GCA_020343875.1 Anaerolineales bacterium
AAAGCTACGTCCCTAGGTGGAGATGACGCGTTTAATCCTATGCAGATGCTACTAGCGACACTCGCGGCGTGTGACGTTGCGGGCTCGCATCTACCCCTTGGAAGAGCGCCAGTTGGACTGGCGTTTTTTTCGTCGAAATTGGCGCATCTTACTATGTTCAAACGCGTTTATTTCGCTAGTATAGTATTCGATTTTGGACACATTGGGCAGTCTAACGACTTGAGCTAAACTGCCCTTGGGCAAGAACTTGGATCGTGTTCCCGAACCACCACCCGTGAAACGGCGTGGGCGCCCGCGGATGCACAGTGCGCATTCTGCCTTTTGCGCGGAAAACCGCCTGGCTGGCCTAGGGGTCGGCCTCGGACCCCAAAACAGTGCTTCCCGGTCGTCAGAGAGCTGCCAATTCAGGCCTATACTACTTGAAACTCGATTGCCAAGGTGCTATTCCATACCCTGGCCCAAGGTCAGGTCGATAACGTTTGCCTAAATACGAGTGAGTGAAGAAATGGATGCGCGCGATACGTTGCGTTCACCAACAACCTTGTTCTTCCTGCTGGCTATGGCTTTGTTTCTCGCAGCCTGCGCTCCAGCACCAAAGCCGCAAGATGCCAGTCTGGCGATGGTGACGAATGATAACTCACTTTCGTCATTCAATACGACAACACCATTTTTCACCCCCACGTTTACACGCGCCCCAATCGCCTCTCCGGTACCGACTTTGACGACTATGGCGCGTGAAACCCTGCCTCAACCATCAAACACGCCTACGCCCTCTCCCTCCCTTACACTGGCTTTTACCCCGACCTCTTCTCCGCTTCCGAATCTGACAACGGCCATAAATGATGCCCAGCCCCAGCCATCAAAAACACCAACGCCTTTTCTTGTTAGTACGCCGACGCCTACTCCCTTTCCCTCTCCGACTGCTACGCTCTCTCCCTTGGGAGATATTCAGCCCATTCCCACTGGCTTTGTTTATCTTGGGGCTAGAGATACGATGGCGTTGGGTTTCAATATGAGCGCCGGAGGCGCCCTGGGTAGTCTCCTTTTCAATGGCCGTGAGTTGGTCGATTATACGGACTATGGGCGCTACATCCAATTCTCGATGTATGATGGCAACGATAAATATGGCCCACGAGAGGACGACCCCTATGGCAACTGGGGCTGGAACCCGATCCAGGCTGGGAGCAAGGCCGGGGGTAGCTCTATCATCGGGGCGCAAGTGCTCGAATATCGCACCGCCGACGGGAGCATATACATCAAGTCTCTTGGAAAAGAATGGGGGCAGTATGACCAGGACTCGGACGTGATCTATGAAACCTGGGCCTGGCAGCGGGAGGGTTACTTTCAAGTCTATACCCGCGCGACCCATACCGGCGACGACACGCACGCGGCTTCTACCCAAGAGTTCCCTGCAGCCTACTTTGCCACCTCCCTCACACACATGTTCGGTTACTTTGGCGAGTCCCCTTTCACCGGCGCGCCCATGGCGGAGCTTGACCACGTGGCCCGCCAGGGTGAAATCGCCGGCATGGGCAACTGCCCCCGTGTTTCCCCCACCGAGTACTGGGCAGCGTTTGGGACTTTGGACCATTTCGGGCTGATCCTGGCCGTTCCTCCTCAGGGCTATTTGGGACCGCAATGGAATATCTGCTTACTGTATGACCGGCCCCGTGTTGGTTACATTGGACCCATCGCCTACTTTGACGTGCCCCCGCATGCGGTGCGCGAGATCACGTACTATCTCGTTCCAGGCCCGATCGAGGCAGCTCGAGGCACAGTATATGACCTCATACCGCACACGACCTGGTCTTTTGACCTGAACTCGCTGGAGGGCTGGCGCAGTAACTCGGATTCGGCCCGCGCTGCGGATGGCACAGCCACCGTCTATCTTTCACCTGATGACTGGCTGACTTCCAGCGGCGACCTGCGCATCTCGGCAGCCGTTGCGCCAACGATCATTTTGAACGGCCGCACGCAGGAGACCGAAGCGGTGGTCTGTTTGAGCTTCATTACAACGATGGACGCAGCCTGGGATGCTGAGAAATCCGAGTGCCTGACGGTGGCGCCGGGGGACTTGCGGGTTTATTCGTTCTCTCTTCTAGACAACCCTGCCTGGAACGGGACGGTGGTTCGGCAACTCCGCCTGAGCGCCGCGTCGCCAACCTGGCTGGAAATGGATGCTCTCGCTGTCAGCCAGAATGGGGTTGCCTGGGAGTTCCAAATTCCCGGAGATAGCGAAGGTTGGGTCGCTTGGCATCACCTGGACCCATTACAGAGCAGCGATGGCAAGTTGTTGACGCGCTCTTTGGGGAACGATCCCTATATGAACTCGCCTGGCGTATGGATAGATGCCGCGTCGTTTTCCACCATCGAAATTCGGATGAAACTGTCGGCAGGGAGTGGTGCGCAGTTGTTCTTTATAACGGACGCGGAAACCTATTTTGTCGAGGAGAAATCCCTGGTTTTCTCACCGCTCGGAGATGGTCGATTCCATACCTATACGCTGGACATGTCTGCGGTAGAGGAATGGCAAGGTGTGATTACACAGTTGCGTCTCGACCCCACCAATACCAGAGCAGCGATTGAAATCGACTATATGCGCATCCTTGGAAATCCATAGAATAGGGAGGACAGCCAGTGAATCGCTATCAAACGTAGGAGCTGGGCC
>CP070811.1:473212-477299 GCA_020343875.1 Anaerolineales bacterium
AGGGTCTCCCGATCTGTGGCCAGCGAAAAGGCCCGCCGCACCCGCAGGTCGTCAAAGGGCGACCGGCTCAGGTCGAAACCGATGAAGTCGGTGGACAACCAGGGTCCCGAGACATACTCGTCAGCGAATCGCTGCCGGGCCCTGGCGAATTCCGCCACGGGCAGGTCACCACAGACGTCGATGCGATTCTCCTCATACGTGCGCAAGGATGCGGCGGGCCGTCCCGGGTGAAAAACACACTCAATCCGGTCCAGGTTGCCCGTGACACGGCCGTGATACCTCGAGTCGCGCTCCAGGACCAGGGACACGCCCCGCTTCCAGGACACGACGCGGAAGGGTCCGTTGGTGACGATGTTCTCCACTTCCAGCCAGGCATCTCCGTGTTTCTCAACCACGTGCCGGGGCATAGGATACCCAGCTAAAAATGAGAGGAGGTATAGGAAGTAGCTGGTTGGCCCCTCCAACTCGACGGCCAGGGTCAGGTCGTCGAGGGCGCGTACGCCTATCGTGTCAGGATCCTCCACCTCGCCCTTGTGGTAGGCCAAAGCGCCCTTGATGTCATACAAGTAAACGTTCCAGCGCGGATCGCTGGTCGGGTCCAGGATCCGCTTCCAGGTGTACTCAAAGTCCCCGGCAGTAACCGGCACGCCGTCGCTCCAACACGCGTCGTCCCGCAGGCGAAAGACATACTTGCGTCCGCCCTCAGAAACCTCCCAACTTTGGGCTACACCCGGCACGACTCCCAACTCCGGGCTCACCTCCACCAACCCGCTGAAGAGTTGGTCCTGCATGATGTGAGAGGGAAGCTCCATGGACACACCCAGACCGAGGGTACCTGGCTCGAAGACAGACACCCTCAGTGCGTGGGGTGCGTGCAGGGGCAAATCAGGCACCCTGCGCCTGGCATCAGAGATCCGCTGCCAGAAGACAAAACCCTCCTGGAAAGCCTGGCGGGCGGCCTTGAAGTCGAAGGCGTTGTGGTAAGTCAGGCCCAGCTTCATCTGTGTTCGGGCAACCTGCTCCAGGTCACCTGCCCTCTTTAGCAGATCCAAGGCCTGCCAGTAATGGTCTATCGCCTCCTGGTGGGCATACAGACCGCGAGCGCGATCTCCCGCCTGGAGCAGGTAGTCCGCTGCCTTCTCGTCCTCCCCGGCTTGTTGGTAGTGATGGGCCAGGGCCTCAGAATTGTCGGGACACCTGGCCTCTAGGGCGGCCGCGGCGCGGCGGTGCAGCCGCCGTCGCTGGAGGGCCGGGACACTTTCGACCAGCGTCGTCGGGATCAGGGTATGCACAAAGCCAAAGGTACCACCCCCCTCACTACTCAGTTTTTCGATCAACAGCGCCCGCTCGGCGCGCTCCAGGCTATCCAACAGCGGCTCTTCATCCCGGTCGCTGGCTGTTGTCAATGTTTCCAGGTTGAACTCCTGCCCCAGTACCGCCGCCAGCAGCAGGGTCTCCTGGGCCGGGGCAGACAGGACACCCATCCGGGACTGGATAGCCACCCGCACGCTGTTGGGAATCCCCAGCTCAGCCACACTGGGCCTATGCCAGCGCCCATCCTCGTAGCGAAGTTTGCCGCTGTCTACCAGCGCCTTGCATACCTCTTCGATGAAGAAGGGGTTGCCTTCGGTTTCGCGATAGATGCCCTCCAGGAACTCGGACGTGATCTCCTCAGCAAAGAGGGCCCCCAAGAGCTGCTCGGTCCCTTCGCGGTCCAGCCGGGGTAGCCTCAGTTGCGTCTCCAGCCGCTCGCGATGGAGGTCCAGCAACATCGCGTGCAAAGCTGGCGCTTCCTCCGGGCTCAGGTCACGGTAGGTGGCTACGATCATGACCTGGCGGTGACGGGTGTGACGAGCCAGGTGCCGCAAGAGCAAGAGGGTGCCGCTGTCGGCCCAGTGGACGTCCTCCAAGACCAGCAGCAGTGGTGCGCGGGAGCTCAACGCGGCCAGGCAGATGGTCAGGTTCTCAAACAGCCGCTGCTGCTCGGCCCGAGGATCGTCAAGCCTGGGCTCGGGCTCAATGTGCGGGTAGTCCAGCCGCAGGGCCGGAACCAACGTAAGGAGGCCGGCCAACACGAAGTCCGGAACCCCCAGGGCGCCGTCGGCACTGGCATCCAGGGCCTGACCCAGGATCTGGGCGAACGGTGCATAGGGCGCACCCCCCTCGGCGTAGCAGGCGCCTACGTGAGCCCGGCTCCCCAGGACTCGCACGTGCGTGACCAGCTCGCGCACCAGCCGCGTCTTGCCGACGCCCGCTTCCCCGCTGACCAGCAGCAACTGCCCGTCGCCGGCAAGCACCCGGCTCCATAGGGCTCTTGCTTCTGCCATTTCCCGCTCTCGCCCCACCAGCCGGCCGCGCTCAATCCGCTCCAGCAAGGAGAGCTCCTGCCCAGCAGCGGCCTCTCGATTGAGGATGTCGGGTGAATCCAGGGCTTGCAGCACTGCGGCCGCCGTACCGGGACGGTCCTGCGGGTCTTTGCTCAGCAACTGGACTATGAGCGCATCCAGGCCGGGTGGGAACTCTGGGTTCCTGGCCCGTGGCGGAACCACTGGGGCGTGTAAGTGCTGTGAGATCACCGCCACCGAGTCGTCGGCCTCGAAGGGCAGGCGCCCCGTGGTCAGCTCGTACAGCATCGCACCCAGGGCGTACAGGTCGGCGCGCCCGTCAAAGCGCTGGCCCAGGGCCAGTTCGGGCGCCAGGTAGAACACGCTGCCGACAATCACGCCTTCGCTGGTGATGCGGGAGGCAATGGGCCGGGCCAGGCCGAAATCGGTCAATTTAGCCTGGCCGATGGACGTGATGACGATATTCTCCGGCTTGAGGTCGCGATGGACGATGCCTTGGGCGTGGGCGTGCTCCAGGGCAGCGCACACCTGGCGGGCAATAGCCAATACGTCCTCCAGCGCTTCCGGGTGGCAGTCGTGGAGCGGCGTACCCTCGACCAACTCTGTCACGATGAAGGGCGTGCCCTGGGCATCTCCCGCGTCATACAGGCTTACAATGTTGGGGTGATTGAGCCTGGCAGTGGTCTGGGCTTCGTCCAGCAGGCGGGCACGACCCTCATCGCCCATAGTCGCCGCCGAATAGACCTTGACCGCTACATCACGGTCCAGCACAAGATCATGAGCACGATAGACGACCCCTGCACCGCCCCGGCCCAGCTCCTCATCGAGGCGATAGCGGTCGTTCAAGATGGTCGGCCGGACGGGCACGACGAGAGCCCCTTCGGGCGGGGGCAGATGACGTTTTGTCTTGATGGCTTTGTATAGCTGGGTGGTCTCTTCCTCCGGCGACACTCCCACTTCCTCCTCAAGTATGCGCTCACACTCGCCATACTGACGCAGGGCGGCGCTGCGCTGGTCCGACCAGGCATACAAACTCATCAGGTGTCGGTGCACTGGCTCGTGCAACGGGTCGAGCGCCAGCCAGCGCCGGGCATGGCGGATGGCCGACTCGTACGTCCCCTGGGTGGCGTGGCCACGCACCAGTTGCTCCAAAGCCCAGGCCAGTTCTTGACGCAGGCTCTCGGTTTGGAAGAACTGCCATTCGTCGAAAGTGGGGCTATCGCGCAGAGAAAACCCTTCCAGGAAATCTCCCCGATACAGCTCGACGGCCTCAGCCAAGCTGTCCAGGCATTTGCGACAGAGCTCGGCCTGCGAATGGTTGTGCTTTTGCCAGGCCAGTAGTCGACGCCGGAACTGCTCCACGTCCAGCCAAAGGTCGGCGCTGAGGGCGATGCTAATCGACTCGCGGTCCACGACCAGCCACGCCCGATCCAGTGCCTTCTTGAGCACCGAGAGGTTGCGGCGCAGGACAGCCCGAGCCCGGCTCGGTTCGAGTTCCGGCCAAAGCAGTGTGATCAGAGCCTCGCGGCTGTGGCTGTCGGCTGTCACCGCCAGATAGGCAATGAGGGCAATATTCTTGCGCGTGTCCAACTCAAGTGGCACCCCGTCGCGCTAGAAGCGGGGCGGACCGAGCAGGAATAGCTTTAAGCTGGACATGGGGAAACCCTCCACACCTCAGAAAAGCCCAAAATCGGGTTTCTGGCCCAGCATAGGGGAGCCTTCTACTAGTAATTATACTGATA
>CP070811.1:477399-481394 GCA_020343875.1 Anaerolineales bacterium
ATCTTGCGCAGTAAGCTCAAACAGGGGGTGACCGTGCGTCGCGAATACGCCCCGGACCTGCCTCATATTGAGGCGTACGGCAGCGAGCTCAACCAGGTGTGGACCAATATCATTGACAACGCCATCGACGCCATGGACAGCCATGGTGAAATCACCCTGCGAACGCGATATGATAACCAGTGGGTGATTGTCGAAATTGAAGATAACGGGCCGGGCATCCCGGAAGCCATACGCCCCAACCTGTTCGACCCGTTCTTCACCACCAAGCCACCTGGCAAAGGGACCGGCCTGGGTCTAAACATCTGTCACAATATTGTGGTGCAGAAGCATAAAGGCAGGATCGACGTAGTTTCGGAGCCGGGCAAGACCCGCTTCGAGGTGCGACTGCCCCGCCATCTGGCATCACAAGCGTAGTCCGTGAATCTAGATTTCAGATTGAATTGGAGTGTGCACCATGACCAAACCTGTCATTCTAACCGTCGACGACGAGCCGCAGGTACTGAATGCTGTTGAGCGTGATCTACGCCAGCACTATCGCGGCGAGTACCGCATTCTCAAAGCCAACTCAGGCGGGGAAGCGTTGGAGGCAGTTCACCAGTTGAAACGCCGCAACGCGCCGGTGGCCCTGTTTCTAGCCGACCAACGCATGCCGACTATGAGCGGCACCGAGTTTTTGGCGGAGGCACGCCAGCTCTACCCCGAAGCACGGAAAGTGTTGCTGACCGCCTATGCCGATACCGAGGCCGCCATACAGAGCATCAATACCATCGGGCTGGATTTCTACCTGATGAAACCGTGGGATCCGCCCGAGCAGAACCTGTATCCAGTATTGGACGACCTGCTGAGTGATTGGCTGGCGAATGCTCCCTTACCGTACGATGGCATCCGGGTGGCAGGCACCCTCTGGTCGCCCAGTTGTCACCGTGTCAAAGACTTCCTGGCCCGTAACCGAATTGCGTATCAGTGGTTGGACATTGAAAAGGATGCGGAGGCCAAAGCGTTGGTCGAGGGGCTCAACCGGGAGGGGCATCAGCTGCCAGTCGTGTTTTTCCCTGATGGAGAGGTGTTGATCGAGCCTGATAACCTGGCCCTGGCCGAAAAGTGCGGTCTGCAGACCCAGGCCACCCAGCCCTTCTACGACGTGATCATCGTGGGTGCCGGCCCGGCCGGCCTGGGGGCAGCCGTCTACGGCGCGTCCGAGGGGTTACGCACGCTGATGATTGACAGGGAAGCCACCGGCGGCCAGGCCGGCACCAGCTCACGCATCGAAAATTACCTGGGCTTTCCAAAAGGGCTAAGCGGGACTGACCTGGCGCAGCGAGCTACCGTCCAGGCCAAGCGGCTGGGAGCCGAGATCTTGACGGCCCAGGAGGTCACCCAGGTGCGAGTGCAGGATCCCTATCGTTTTGTGACCCTGAGTGACGGTACAGAGCTGGGGTGTCGAGCCCTGGTGATCGCGACCGGTGTGTCCGTTCGCAAACTGGACGTGCCCGGTGTCGAAGCCCTGAGCGGGGCCGGCGTGTATTATGGGGCAGCCTTGACCGAAGCGGCCAACTATCGGGATCAGCATGTGTTTGTGGTCGGCGGAGCCAATTCGGCTGGCCAGGGGGCCATGTTTTTCTCTCGATATGCGAGCAAAGTCACCATTCTGGTGCGTGGCAGTGCCTTAGAAAAAGGCATGTCGCAATACCTGGTCGACCAAATCTACGGCACCCCGAATATTGAGGTACTGACCCACACACAAGTGATAGAGGCCCTAGGCAAAGAGCGCCTCGAAGCTATCACCATCGAGAATAACGAGACCGGTCAAACCCAAACACTGCCGGCAGCCGCCATGTTCCTTTTCATCGGAGCCGCCCCCCACAGCGACTTGGTGGCAGGGGTAGTGGAATGCAACAGTGCTGGCTTTATCATCACTGGCCCGGATTTGAGTGAGAATGGGCGCCGCCCCAAAAGATGGAAGCTGAAGCGGGATCCCTACATGTTGGAGACCAGTGTGCCCGGTATCTTTGCGGCCGGTGACATCCGGCAGGGGGCGGTCAGGCGGGTGGCCTCCGCGGTAGGGCAGGGGGCCATCGCCATCAGTCTGGTTCACCAATACTTGAAGACAGTGTAAGCTGCCTCAGGAGTCTTGCGAGCGTCTCTGACAAGTCCAGCGCCTGGCCCCGCGCCCGAGCCGCTTGGGCTACCTCGGGTGGCAGGCAAGCGGCGACCTGGGCGACGTGCCGCCCGGCCACATCTTCAAACCAGCTCGAGTTGGCCACACGCGGATGGCGCGAGGCCAGCGCGTACAGTTCTAGCGCCAGCTCCGGACGCCCCTGTTGGGCCAGGATACAAGCTGTGGCGGCCAGGACATCCTCAGACACAAATGCAACCGCTGCTTGGCTTGAGGCAGCCACTTGTAGGGCTTCGTAAGCATATCGCGCTGCCTCTGAAGGATTATCCAGACCTTGCGCGGCCATGCCCAAGGAACTCAAAGTCCCGGCCACTTCCTCCGGGCGTTGTTCTATCGCCCGATAAATGGTGATGCCCTCCCGAAGCCTGCGGTGAGCATCGACGTAGTCTTCCTCAGCCAGGCTTATCTCACCCAGCAAGGCCAGGGCGATGGCCATGGTGCGTCGCTCGCCAATGTCTCTAGCCAGCTGCAGGCCCCTCAGGACGGGTATCTTGGCTGCCTGGTACTCGCCTAGATGCGTGGTTGCGTTCCCAATTTGCACCTGATTGTGAGCCCAATTAAAGTCGCGTACGCCCAACTCATCGTAAATTGCCACGGCCTGCTGGCGCAAATCACGAGCCTGTACGTACTCGCCGGAACGCGTAAATGCCGCACCTAAACCACCAATGCTGTGGGCTGCGCCGGCCAGGTCCCCCATTTCTTGAAAAATGGCAATAGACTCCTGTAAGAACTGCTTGCCTGTCTGGGGCTGACCTTGAAAAATCAGCGCAATACCCAGCCGATCCAGCGAATGAGCCATGCCTCTCCGATCACCCAGCGCCTGCCGCAAGGCCAGGCTTTCCTCGGCGAGCTGTTGAGCTTCACGGTATGCGCCCAGATTATAAGCTACTCTGCTCAACCGTTCCTGGACATTGGCCGTGCGCCAAGGGTCCTCAAGGGCCTGGTAAAGGGCCAGACTCCGACTCAACAGGGACTTTGCCTCCTGACGGTCTCCTGCGTAATGCGTCGGAATGCTTGCAGCCAGCAGGATTAAGGCCCGCTCAGACCGGGTGTCTTGATCGGCCAGGTCTGGCTCGTCCAGCAGGCCCAGGCCTTGCATCAGGAGTTGGTCTGCCAATTGAGCGTTCCCCATTCTCCAGCTGAAGACACCTCGCCAGGCCAACACCTTGGCCAATATTCGCTGCTCAGGGCCAGGTTCCTGCGCAGCCAGTTTCTGGGCCGCCTGCCGGCAGGCCCCCTCTCCCTCCTGGAAGCGTCCCCGCCACTCATAAAACTGGGCCAGGCTATCCAGCGCCTGGTCCAGTCGTTCAAACTGCCCTTGGGCTACAGCCCAGTCCCAGGCAACCTGTGCGTTCTCGATGTCAGCCTCAATCTCCGCTATGGCTGCTTGCTGCCGTGTCCCTTGCAGAGCAGCCTCGCGTTGACCCAAGGCGGCACAGTAATAGGCGCTGTGCCGGTCGCGCACCTCCGCTTCGCGGGCTGGGTTCTTGGCCAGCTTGTGCGCCCCGTATTGACGCAGGAGCTCGTGAATTTGGTAGCGGTCTCGCTGCCTGTCGTACTGCAGGAGTGACTTGCCCGCCAGCGCGGCCAGCAATTGCAGGGAAACCCCCGTTACTCGCTGGGCTGCCTTTCGGGTGAAACCGCCCCGAAAGGCAGACAGCTCGGAGAACACCTGGCGTTCAGCCTGGCTGAGTCGTTGCCAGGAGGCGTCGAATGCAGCCCGCATGCTGCGGTGGCGCTCCGGGATGTCGCATACATCGGTTTCCAGGAAGTGGATACTCTGCCTGATTTCAGCAGCTATGTCGGCCAGGGAGAGCAT
>CP070811.1:481494-484657 GCA_020343875.1 Anaerolineales bacterium
CTCAAACGCAAAAAAACCAGCACAAAATGACCGCAAACCGTCTACAGGTCACCGCTGGCCTGAATCATTTGCTTGGGGCTCAAAAGCGGACTCGAACCGCTATGTTTAAATGATTATACCCACATTTGAGACGAGTGTCAAGCACTTTACAGCCCGCGTGGGATAGCGCAGCAATTGTGAAGGAGTAGACTCAAACCACAGTTGGGAGAGAGTACAACCCAAGAGAGGAACGACAGCGGTCAGCCGGATAGGGCTGACCGCTGTGTTTTGCCAAAAGACGGCGTTTCTCTACTTTCATAGGGATAGTGGCATCCACCCCTGAGAAAGGAAAGGAGAAACGCCGTGTCCTATTCTACCACGATCCACGACCAAGCCGCCAATCTGTACGCCCAGGCACAAGACGGAGATGCGCAGAGCCTAGAAGAGCTCATGCGGATGCACGAGGGGCTGGTGCACCACATTGTGCGCCAGCAATGGCGTGGCCGACTGAGCTACGAGCAAGCCATTCATGCGGGACGCATCGGTCTGTGGCATGCTGTGCTCGGGTTTGACCCGGGCCGTGGGTATGCCTTTTCGACCTACGCGGGTGTCGCCATCGCTCGTCAGGTATGGCGTGCGGTCCACCAGGCAGAGAGAGAACAAGAAGCCGCTCTTGTTCCTGTTCCGCCTCTGTCGAGCATAGACCCTCGAGCAGAGGTGCAGGCCAGGGAGATTCAGACAGCATTGTATGCACTGGTGGCCCGGCTGCCCGCCCTGCAACGCTGGATCGTCTGCACCTACTATGGGCTGGACAACCAAGGAGGCTGTACGTTGGCCGAGCTGGGACGTCGTCGGGGCTGCAGTCGCCAAGCCATCCATGCCCATCTGCGCAAGGCTTTGGTCATCCTGCGCCATCCTGCTTTCAGCGCACGCTTGCGTGCCATGCTGGACCGCAACAGCAGAGCGGCATACCTCCGTGCGCTGCGTGCGCAGAGGAGGCGA
Organism: Anaerolineales bacterium; assembly: GCA_020343875.1. Taxonomy (GTDB): domain Bacteria; phylum Chloroflexota; class Anaerolineae; order 4572-78; family NAK82. Next base: position 482,476 of record CP070811.1, read on the forward strand.
CGATGAGCCTGCGACGGAGACTCTCTGCCGAAGACCAAGCCGCGCTGGACGAGCTCGAACAGCGAGAGCAAACCGCCCATCAGCTGCGCGAAAGCGTCACCCGATTGAGAACCGCCTTTAGCCTGCAGGCCCTGCGAGACCAACTGCCACTCCACTTTCCCTCTGCACACACACGCGAGCTCTCCTTCCGCGCACTGAGCTGGTACTCTTATCCCGGCTGGGCTCCGCTCGCCGTCCACACGCAACTGAAGGCGCTCACCCCCTTCTACGTCGCACTCTTGCTGATCGACTTTGCCCCTTTGCGCGCCGAACTGGTCGCCTTGACTGAAATCCATCTCAATGCGGCCGGCCAGACACCTTTTGACCCCGTCTCTCTCTTTCTCTGCTGCTTGCTGCGTTGGGAGAAAGGACAGGGCTCGAAGACGCTCGCCAAGACCCTGGCTGGCCCGGAGGGCAGCTGTTGGCGCAAGCTCTTTGGCTTCCGCGAGGGAGCCACTCCCGCGGCTTCCACTTTGCGTGCCTTCTACACGGCCTTGGGTCCTGCCTTTCATCTGGACCTCTGCCCGCGCTTCATCGAACTGATTCACACCGCGGGCTTGCTCCCTACACACAGCACACATCCACGTGCTCCCGCGCGGCAGGGCCTACCCATCGCCGCAGACGGCATGTTGCACGAGGCCCATTCCTCCATGCGTTGTGGGCAGGTCACCGACACCTGCTACCAGCCTACCTCGGCCCAGCACCCTCGTCCCTGCCCCGCACGCGGGAAGGGCTTCGACGGCTGTTCCTGCACGGAGAAGGAATGTGTTCAACGTTGCCGTTATACCACCCCGCGCGACCCGCTGGCTCGTCTGATCCACTACAGCGGTACCAACCAGGAGGGTGAGAAGGATTCTTCTCGCGCGCGGAACGTCTACGGCTGCCGCAGCTACCCCCAGGTGCTCTGCGACGATGAGCTACATGCCTACTGGGTGGCGTACGCTTCTGTGCACTCAGCCAACACGGATGAACGACATATCCTGCCCAACGACTTTGCCTATCTCCTCTACCGCTTGCCCAAGCTCCAGATTGGCGAACTCGTCGCCGACTCGGCCGTCGGCTATGCGGACTGCCTGCATCCCCTCTACGACGAGGGTGTCATCCCAGTGGTCGTCATTCGTCGCGACCAGACTGACAAAAATGCGCAGACCTGCCAGCTTCGCGGATATGACAAGAACGGGCGTCCTCTCTGCGCACATGGCTATCCAATGTTCTTCAACGGCGTCGACTACCCGCGCCTGCGCACCTGCTGGGTCTGCCGCCAAATCTGCTCCCAGCAGCGTCCTCCCCGCCCAGAGGACACCACCTGCCCGTTTCGAGATCCCAATCGTCCCTTGGGCATGGTCACGCACGTCGGTCGCGCATTCAGCCATCCAGACGGTTCTCGCCACGAGCGCTTGGCTCGTCTCTATCCCTATGGCTCCACGCTCTGGAAGGAGCACTATGGCGCCCGCAAGAACGCCGTCGAGGGTCGCAACAGTCAGATCACCCGTTTAGGCTTGAAACGCATCTGGTCCTATGGCCTGCCGGGTGCCACGGCCGACCTCTCCGTCGCCGACTTGTTGATCAACTTGCGCACTCTCGGTCGGCTCGTGCAACAGGCAACGCTTTTGGTCTCCTGACCGCAACGTAGACTCGACCCTTTCTTTGCTCAGCGGCCAGACCCTCTGGCGCTGAGAGGCTGCCCCCTGCCACGTTTCCTTTTTCTGCATCTCTGCACCCTTTTCCTACCCACCCTTTCCTGCTTCCCCATCCCTTTCCCCCTCCACCCACCACCTCCCGCAGGCCTCGTTGATTGGCTGCCCCCTCAACCCAGATTCGCTGCGCCCTGCGGGCCTCTCCACGGGTCAAGAAGTGAATCTAACCCATGCCCTCTATCCTTCTCGTTGCGCTCTGCTCTCCTCTCCTGCTATGAGCTGGTACCAGACCTCTCAATCGCTGCGCTATCCCATTGTCTCTTTCGGTTTGACAGAAATGGCTTTTGCGGCTACACTATGCGAGCATAGTTCATCACTTCTCAATGCGGATTCTACGCCACTGCAGACGCTCCATATATGCCACGAATCTTCGTCCCATGTCGGCTAAGACCGCTTTTCTGAGACGGTTTTTGGGGTGAGAACGCCCCCGTGATCCTCAACCTGGA
>CP070811.1:484757-487531 GCA_020343875.1 Anaerolineales bacterium
AGCCACCACGCTGAGCGTGATTCCCTGGGCCTGCATCTCCCTGGCGATGGAGGTCAGATCACCCTGGTGCACCCAGCCATCAGTCAGCAGGATCAGGTGCTTGCGTCGGGCCTGGGTGGCCTGCAAGGCGACATAGGCAGCCTCAACCCCCGAGCGCAGATTGGTCTGCCCTTCCGCCCGGATCCCGCCAATAGATCCTTCCAGGGCAACAGAATCAACCAGCTGGCCAACCTCTACCGCCCAGCGAGCCGCATCATCGAACGCGACCACGCCCAAGTAGTCCTCCTGGCCAAGCGCACTGGCGGCCTGCATCACCGCCTCTTTGGCAATTTCTACTTTGGGCTGACCAACCTCACTACGGACGTAAGTCTGGTTCAGGTCGGGGTTGTCGCAATGGCATCGCCCCATGCTACCCGACTTGTCCACCGCCAGCACCAACGCCAGGTTAGGCATCTGCTCCTTGGCCCGCACGTCCATATCCACCGGCAAAGCCTGCTCCAGCGGGGTCCGTAAGTAGCCGCCTGCCCCAAAGGCGTTCTCACCACCGATCACCAGTAGGCCCCTGCCCAGATCTCGGACGGTCACCTGGATTGTCTGCATCGCCCCAGACGGGAGTGCAGGGGCTGGCACGTTGACCAGCACGATGGCGTCAAAGGCAGCCAGCTCAGGCAATGTGGTTGGGAAATCAGCCGGCAGCACGGCGATGAAATCCATGTCTGCCAGGCGCAAAGCCTGGGCCAGGTTATCGCTTTCGCCAGTCTCCCCCTCGACCAGCAGCACCCGGGGCGGCCCGTGGACAACCGTGAAGGCGCTGGCCTGGTTGTTCTGCAGTCGTGTGTCCGCGTCGGGCACAATCTGAGCCCGGAAGCGCCGAAAGCCCGTCTCAGGCGCCTCCACTGGGATCAAGAAACGGTTGGTGCCCGCCTGGAGCTGGATGCCTTGCGAATGGATAAGCTGCCCATCACCAAAGACGCGCAGGGTAGCCCCAACCCGTACTGTGCTGTGAACAAGGGCAGTCAGATCAAAGCCTTGCCCCTGCCGCACATCGCCGGGGGCATCCAGTGCCTCGACTCGCACCTCTACATCACCCTCAGGGCCGCCCAGAGGAACGAAGGTGAGTTCAATGTCGTGAGCAGCCGCCAATTCTGCCTGCGCCAGGGCTTGGCCCAAGTTCTGGCGCCCATCGGATAGGAGAACCAAGCGCTTTGCCCCCTCGTCCGGAAAGAGGGCCAGCCCCAGCTGCAACGCGCTGGCAACGTCAGTGCGGACCGTGATGGGGACTGAAGTCAAATCTGGTAGCGCGTGCTCCTCAGAAGCCAGACGCTCCACCAACGCATCCCGCCCGAATACCACGACGGCAGCCTTGTCGCCCACAGGCATAGCCTGGATGGCCTGGCGGATCAGGATTTCTCCACGCGCCTGCTCTTCCACCGGGACGCTGTCAGAGACATCTAGTACAAAGACAGCGGTCAGGCTGTCGGACCGTTGACGAATCTGGACGCCAGCCAGCGCCAGCACAATCAATATCAGTAAAATGCCCCGCAAGGCCAGGCCGGTCCAGAATCGAGTCCGCGTTGGGCGTCGCCCTCCCAGCAGCGCCAGCCCCGCGACCAGCGGAAGTAACAGGAGCAACCACAGAGCGCTTGGATAGATAACAGATAGGTTCATTACGCTGACGACGATTTCAGCCAATCGCAAATGGCATATGGCATAACCCGAACTTGTCCTCGTTTGGGCATTAAGTCACGCTTCGCGTTTTCACTGCACGCCTGGCCTTCCCCCACAGGCGAGCCACCGACGCGCGTTGGTAGACCAGCCATTCGACGGTCAGCAAAGCCAGTCCCATCAGCGCCAGCGGCCACCACCACTCGTGACGAGCTAGTTGAGGGCGTTGGCTTTGGTCTGCCACCCCTGAACCCAGCGCGGGCAGCATCTCAACGGGTCGCACGTCCGACTCCTGGGGCGAAAAGAGATTCACGGCGAAGCTGGCCTGGCCGGCCTCCGCCCAACTCAGGCGGTACACACCCAGCTGGGCTGTGTCTGCAAATACTGCTCCCCCCCTTTCGAATATCAACCGAACCGTCGAGCCGTCCGGACGCGTCACCGTCACCGAATCGATGTCCGGCGCCAGCAATAGGGTAACTGCTGCACCGGGGGGGACCTGAGTCGGCAAGTCGCCTTCCTGCGCGGGAGCCAGCCAGCCGGTCAAGTTGGCCAGGAGCAGGGGAAAGGCAACCTGCAATGGCAGATCGGTGCGATGCAGGTCAAAGGCCAGCACGGCCACCCGTCGGCCATTCTCCTCTCCAGCAAACAGCAGCGGCACCGCTTCGCCTCCCGATGGGGGAGCACCCACGATCACTGGGCGCGCCCAATGGGGCAGTGGCATACGCGCCGCCTCCAATACGCTCACCTCAGCCAAACTGACGTGGGAAAGCAGCGGATCTTCTGCGTCCACAGCTCGTGGCACTGGCAGGTCTACCTGGCCCGTGATCGTGAAGTACTCCGTACCACGTGGCGGGGCGATGAAGAGCAGGCTGCCAGCCAGATGCGTGGGCGTAATCGGGACATAGGCATCGAAAATGGTAAGCCTGGAAGGTTGCAAGGCTGGCAAGCTGCTCCCTACGTCTCCCACGCTGGCTTGCTCCGATCCTTCATTTGCCCCCGTTTTCTCCACTACCTCGAAATCACCCGGGGTGACCACGCTCACTTCTACGCCGGGCAACAGGGATAGGCCAGTTTCCAGAAACAGATTGCCATGCGTGATGAGGGTAACG
>CP070811.1:487631-493888 GCA_020343875.1 Anaerolineales bacterium
AACGCCCTCCCAGCCCCCCAGGTCGCGCACGGTGGTGATCCCTGCGCGCAGTGTGGCCTCGGCGTGTTTGGCCGCGATCAGCACGTTCTCGGTGAACGAGCGTTGCTTCAAGGCTGTGATGGGATCAGGGCTGCCGTCCAGACAAAGGTGGGTGTGACAGTTGATGAGACCCGGTATGACCGTCTTGCCGGTCACATCGATCACCTCAGCCCCCCTGGGGATGGTGGTGGTATCCCTCTTGCCCACCATGCTTATGCGGTCGCCTTCGATGACTACGACCACGTCCTCTAGAGGTGCCCCCCCGGTGCCATCGACGAGCTTTGCTCCGACAAGTGCTTTCAGATGTCCATTTTTCTCTTGGCCTTCTGGGCACATTGGCTTTTCCTTTTCCCTCCGAGATCCAATACCTTTCGAAGAAGCGTGGCGCCAAATGGCAGGTAGCGCCGAAGCGCGCTAGCTTCGCTATATCTAACAAATCCGTGACATTGAAGCGCTCGGCAGGTCCCACTGTCCACAGTTACGCTAACGCGCGTTAGTTACCTGAATTCGCCCAAATTAGAGGCGACCTGTCGTCGCAGGAGGATTTGTAAAAAGGCGGTCATGGGACTACCTGTAAAGGAATATTCAACCAGCCACACATGAGGCCCATCACTATGAACGAGTCTATCACAATCAGTGAAAATGTTAAGCGTCAGTTTTCTGCGCGGGCCACGCTGGTGGCGCTGGGTGTGAAGGTGAGGAAACATCTTCAGAGTTTGACGCATTACTCTAAAGAAAAGACGGCTTATCTCTGGTGATTATATCAAGAGTTGGGACGTGGGGCAAGGAGGAAATTTAAAACAGATGAAAATGAGCCGATTTGCCATATATCTGATTTGGCAGTATAGTGTTGGACAATTCTTAAAACCCTAAATGAAAGGAAGATTACCGATGACAACGCTGATAGCTTTTCACGAGGTCGAGGATGGAGAGCGCTGGGCGAAAGCGTGGCGGAAAGGGCCCGGGAGCAGACAGGAGATGGCCGCTGAATTTGGGGTAACAGCGGTTCGAACCTTTCGAGATCCGGAGAATCCAAATTCGACAGGTTTGCTCTGGGAGGTGTCAGATATGGCAAAGTTGCAGGCATTCATGGAATCCGAGGAGGCGCAGAAAGCCATGGCAGAGGATGGCCTGAAGGTTGAGACTCTGCGCATGTTGGTCGAGTTCACGCCTTAGCTAACATTTCGCACCATGCCAACTGGATAGAGAGCGAAACTTAGTTGGCCAGGGGGCATTCGCGCCCCAAGCGAGTTCTTAGATTCCCCCTTCCACAAACTGGCACTAAATTCCGCCCTGCGGTTCTCTCAAGGGCTGTCACCTGGACTGCAAAAATAAAGCCACCCATATCACAAGGGTGGCTTTGTTTTGGAATCCTGCTGAGGGCCCGATAACGGCCCAGGCTGACATCGCGCGCCCGATGGGGTGACAACTCCCCTCGGGACCCGAGGGCGCAGCTTGTTGGTTGGTGAGGTAACCCGGGCCTGCGACGCAGGACGGGGGTACGTAGCCTCCCTTGGAACGACCGGCCACGTCCAGGTGCCCCGCAAAGACTGTATCAACCCCTCGAGATCCTCGGCGCAGGGCGGTCAACTGGCGAAATGGACCTTATTTATGATAAAAGTGATCTGTATTGTTGACTAAGTCGGCCCAAGGTGGTAGAATTAGGCGTTGATTCTATTCTGCCAAAGTGTCAGATGACATCGAACCGCAGGTACGCGTAATGCTAGATCAAACCAAAACCAAAACCCAGCTCGTCGCAGAATTAGAGGTGATGCGTCAAGAGGTCCGCCAGCGTGAGGCTGAGTTGGCTATTATGAACAGCATTGGTCAGGCGCTGGCCAGGCAACTCGACCTGCAAACCCTTATCGACCTGGTCGGCGATAAAATCCGTGAAGCCTTTGATGCTGATACGACCTTCGTTGCCCTCTTTGACCGAGATGGCGGCCAAATTGGCTGCGTCTATTTCTTCGAGAATGGGCACCGGCATGAACGAGAACCTCTTGAGCTCGGCCAAGGGCTGGCCTCGAGGGTTATCGAGTCGGGCCGGCCCCTGCTGCTGGGAACCTTTGACCAAATTGTTGAATTAGGCGGAGAGATCCGAACATTACCCGATGGATCCGAGTATGCCAAGCAGTCTTGGTTGGGGGTGCCCATCCAGGTTGGCAACAGGGTGGCCGGCTTGATAAACGTGCAGAGCTTCCAGCCGCACGCGTTTGACGACGCTGATATGCGCCTGCTAAACGCCATTGCCGCCAACACTGGCCTGGCTCTAGAAAACGCTCGCCTGTTGGAAGAAACGGAACGGCGGGCGGCCGAACTGTCCATCATTAACGGTGTGGGCCAGGCACTGGCCAGACAGCTTGACTTTCAGGCTATTATTGACTTGGTCGGTGACAAGGTCAGGGAGATAATGGGCACGCAGATTGTAACCATCTCCCTCTTTGACTCTGAAACCTACCTGGTTCACCACCGGTACGTGGTCGAGAATGGTCAGCGCTTTGAGTTTGACACACCACAGGCGCCTGACCTGCGCCGATTGAGAATCATCCAGTCTCGGCAGCCATTGACGTTCGGTACCAGCCAAGAACTCCTAGATTTCAGTCATGAAGGCGCGATCGCTGGAGCTTTTCCGAAGTCCTATCTGGGCGTGCCCATTGTGGTGGGCCAGCAAGTCACCGGTGTGATTACCGCCCAGGAATTAGACCGGGAGAACCGTTTTTCCGAGACTGACGTGCGTCTTCTGACGACTCTGGCGGCCAATATGGGAGTTGCCATCGAAAACGCCCGGCTGTTCCAAATTGAGCGGGTGCAGGCCCGGCGACAGGCAGCCCTCTTCCAGCTTAGCGCAGCCATCGCCGCCGCTGCCGACCAAGACGAAATTCTCCAACGCCTGGTGGAGGGCCTGCAAGATGACGCTCTGGGTTACGCCCACGTGGCGGCTTTTCTGATTGATGAGACCAGCGGCGACCGCGTCCTACAGGCGAGCGTTGGCTGGCCCGAGATGCCCTGGCTGAAGCGCCTGCAGCCTGGCCAGGGTCTGAGCGAGCGCCCGCTGCTGGATGGTGACCTTCACTATACGCCGGATGTGACCCAAGCCGAGGATTATATCCCTAGCATAGGGGGTGGCTCTGAGGTGGATGTGCCCATCAAAATAGGCCATGAGGTGGTTGGAGTGCTGATCGTCGAGAACAAACAGGTTAACGCCTTTGACCAGGATGATTTCGACGTGCTTACCTCCGCTGCCACTCAGGCTGGGGTGGCCCTTGGCCGGGCCAGGTCCTTGACGGAGACCCGGCAACGGGTGGCCGAGCTGGCCACCGTCAATAATATCGGCCAGGCGATCGTATCTCAATTGGACCTGGATGCGTTGATCAAGCTGGTGGGCGAGCAGATGCGCCAGATCTTCGGGGCCGACATCGTGTATGTGGCCCTCTTGGAGGACGAGGCTAACCTGATCCATTTTCCCTACACGTACGGCGAGGGTCTTACTACCATCGCTGTAGGAGAAGGGTTGACATCCAGAATCATCGAGTCACGGCAGCCATTATTGATCAATAGAGACCTGGTTGAGCGTCATATTGCGCTCGAAACGGAGCTGATTGGTGCGCCAGCCCTATCATACCTGGGTGTGCCAATTATGGTTGGCGATCAAGCCATTGGCGTCATCAGTGTCCAAAGCACCACCCAAGAAGGGCGCTTCAACGAAGCCGACATGCGTCTGCTGGGCATCATCGCCGCCAACGTAGGTGTGGCGATCCAAAACGCCCGTCTCTTCGAGGAGATCCAACAGGCCAAAGAAGCGGCCGAAGCGGCCAGCAAGGCCAAGAGCATCTTCCTGGCCAACATGAGCCACGAACTGCGCACGCCGCTTAATGCCATCATCGGTTTCACCCGCATTGTCAAGCGACGGGGTGCCCAAGTCCTGCCCGAAAAACAGGTCGACAATTTGGACAAGGTCCTGGTCAGTGCCGAGCACCTGTTGGGGCTGATTAACACTGTGCTCGATATCGCCAAGATTGAGGCGGGGCGAATGGAGGTGCAGCCCACTACTTTTGAACCTGAAGCTCTGGTAGATGTGTGCGTAGGCACCGCCCAGCCCATGGTTGAGCAAGGCCAGGTAAACCTGCTGAAAGAGGTGGCAGCCGGCCTGCCACCTATGTATTCCGACCAAGACAAGGTGAAGCAGATTTTGCTCAACCTGCTCAGCAATGCGGCCAAGTTCACCCACCAAGGGCAGATTGTCGTCAGGGCCCGACGCCAGGGGGAGATACTGGTCCTGTCTGTGGCGGATACAGGCATCGGCATTTCGGAAGTGGCTCTGGAGCGTGTATTTGAGGAATTTCAACAGGCTGATACCAGCCCCACCCGCCAGTATGGGGGCACCGGTCTGGGCCTGCCTATCAGCCGTCACCTGGCCCGACTGCTGGGTGGCGAATTGACGGTGACCAGCACCCAGGGTGTGGGCTCTACCTTTACTTTGACGGTTCCATTGCAGTATGGAGCTGAGTCGGCCCCGCCTGCCTTCCAACTCCCCCCTGAGAGGAAGGAGAGGATGGTGGCTCCTCCCGTACGGAGGGAGGATGGGGGATAGGGATTAGATCCAATGTCAGCAAAGGCCATTCTCCACGTATTTTTGGCACTGATCTTCTTCACCCTGATACTGGTTGGCTGTAGAAGTGGCAGAGACAATTCGATCTATGAGGTGGTCAGACCTGGGAGCATTGCGCCAGGCGATGCAGTCCCGGCTCCAAGGGATGACGTGGTGCTCCTCATATCTGGGGACATTTCGGTCACCAACGTAGATGATGCCCTGGCTTTTGATATTGAGACCCTTGAGAAACTGAGGTTGGTGCGATACCAGGTCAGTGATCCCTGGCTGAAGGAAGAGGTCACGTATACGGGGGTTTTGCTGTCTGACTTGCTAGCGGTTGCAGGCTCGTCGGATACCGCAAAAGAGGTAATGGCCCTGGCCTTGGATGGCTACGCGGCTCCAATTTCGGTCAGCGAAATGGAATCCTGGCCAGTGCTGCTGGCCACCCGATCCAACGGGGCGCATATGACGATTGAGAATAGCGGCCCGACACGCATCATATTTCCATATGATTTACACAGCGATGTAACCGCTGCCAGAAACATGTCGGTCTGGAATCTGGAACGCCTGGAGGTGAAATGAAAGAGTCGCTTCCTCCGCTGGGAACTCTAAGCCTTACGCGTACCCAAATCGCCTTGAGCATCGGGGTGGGGCTCTTGGTATTGCTGACCGGGGCGTTGGTCGTGGTGGCCAACTTGAATCTTGCGGCTGCTCGCTCTGCTTTCAATGCAGGATACACGCTCAGCGATCTGGCCCAAATAGAGCGGGGGATATTGCTGCTGCGAATTGAGACCGAGGAGTTTGTCGAATACTTGACCGGCCCTGACTTCCAAGGAATTGATCGACAGCGGGCTTTGCTGGAGAATCAACTCCGCTTGGCTATCGCCGAAGCGTCCGGCAATACACGTCTTACACAGCCATTGACCGACATTCAAAATGACCTGGGTGCCTTTGATGAGGTCCTGGCCGACTTGAAGGCCAATCCAGCGCCGGGGAATATCGCCACCGGCGCGCTCCAGCTCGAGGATATCCTCACCGAGTTAGAGAGCCAGTTCAAGCTCTTCTATAACAGCGAAGAGAACCTGTTTTTCACCAATATTGCGGCCACATTGAACACGCAAAGCAGATACCAGCCGCTACTATTAGCAATGGGTGCATTGCTGATCGTCTTCAGTGCGGGATTGATCATCTCGTTGCGCAGATCCGTCAATAGCGAGTTGGCCTATGCCTATCGCCTGCTAGAAGCCGAAAACCGCGATCGCCAACGGCTTTTCGAGGAGGCCCATCAGGCCCGGGCTGCTGCCGAGCGAGCCAGCCACGCCAAGACCGCCTTCCTGGCCAGTATGAGCCACGAGATTCGCACACCCCTTAACGCCATCATCGGCTTCACCCGCATCGTTCGGCGGAAGGGGGCCGATACTTTGCCCGAAAAGCAGGTTGAGAATCTGGACAAGATCCTGATCAGTTCCCAGCACCTGTTGAAACTTATCAATACCGTCCTCGACCTTGCCAAAATTGAAGCCGGGCGCGTGGAGATACAACCCACCACCTTTGATGCCACCAAGTTGGTGGGGGAGTCTATGACCACCATACAGCCGCTGATGAAGCAGGGGCAGGTAGAGCTGAA
>CP070811.1:493988-497754 GCA_020343875.1 Anaerolineales bacterium
CTCCAACGTGGATGAACGAGTCATCTATGTCACCAGCACGGCCGGGGCCTTCACGCTGGCTGAAGTCGAAGCCCTGCAGGCGCGAGCGACGCTCATCGGCGCGTCTATGCGGGGCGAAGTGGGCCTGGACGTGGTCGCAGAGTTGGGCCAAAAAGACGCGTTGTTGGCCGCCGACGTGCAGAGTTTCTTGCGAGTGGAACGCGGCGGGATGCTCACTCCAGAGGCGTGGCCCGAAAAAGGGCAGGTGATGGCCCACCTGGACGTGCTGAAGACCGACGCCGTCGAAGCAGAGTTGCTCACCGGCGAGTCAGACATCAAGGTGGCTGCCCGGATGATTGCAGACATGGGCCCCAGCGAAGTGGTGCTAACCCACCGCGACGGCTTGCTGGTCTACGCCGAGGGCCGGTTCTACGAGGCCGGCTTCTTCCCCCAACAACTGGTCGGTCGCAGCGGACGCGGCGATACTTCAATTGCCGCCTACATGGCCCGCCGCCTGACAGCTTCCCCAGCCGAGGCCACCATCTGGGCGGCGGCCGTTGTCAGCCTCAAGTTGGAGGCCGAAGGGCCGTTCCGCAGAGAGATAAGCGAGGTCGAGGACCTTATACGCCAGAAGTATCGCACATAGAGGTTCCGGGCACCTTAAGAACCCACCCCTCTCCCTAATGCAGGTTGGTGTCCGGGGCCCTGGGGAGAAGGGGAGAGGCGAACATATTGGACACACAAGCCGGTTGGAACTGGCAGCCCATCAGCCCATATGGGAGAGAAACAAGAGACCTATGACGGCAAACACAGACTTTGACATGGTGATGATTGGTCATTTCGCCAAGGACCGGCTGGTGGTTGACGGACACGGCGAAATGGCCCCGGGCGGTGGCGTCTATTACGGTGGCGTCGCCTTGCGGCGAATCGGGGTCCGGGTGGCCGTCGTCACCCGTCTGAACCCGGATGATTTCCCTCTGCTGGATGACTTGAAGCAAGAAGGGGTGCCGGTCTTTGCCACGCCCGCCCCGCAGACTTCGGGCATCGAGAACATTTACGACTCATCGGACATGGAGCGGCGCATCTGCAAGCCGCTCGGCTTTGCCGGCCCCTTCCAACCAGAAGATATCCCCGATCTATCGGCTCACATCTACGTCGTGGCCTCTATCATCGCCGGCGAAGTGGAGCTGCCCCTGCTCAAGTCGCTGGCCCAGCGCGCCCCGGTGGCCATTGATATCCAGGGCTTCGTGCGCGTGCGTGAGGATGGGAATCTGGTTTTCCGCCAGTGGCCGGACATGGAGGAAGGCTTGTCACACGTCACCTACCTCAAGGTGGACCGGGCCGAGGCTGAATTGCTGACCGGACTGACCGACATGGTGGCCGCCGTTCACCGCCTGGCCGAATATGGCCCGCGCGAGATCGTCGTCACCCAGTCGTCGGGGGTGACCGTCTTCGCCGACGGGGAGCTTCATCAGGCGCCTTTCACGCCACGTTCCCTGGCCGGACGCACCGGGCGCGGCGATACATGCTTCGCCACCTACCTGGGGCGACGCCTGACCGGCTCGCCCCAAGAGGCAGCTCGCCTGGCGGCTGCCGTGACCACCTTGAAACAGGAACAGCCTGGGCCCTGGCGTGGAACCTTGTCCGATGTTGAAGCCCTGTGGGCAAACCACGACAGCCAGGGCACTGGCTGAGGAAGGGCCATGAGCCAAGACACCATCCTGGTGGTAGACGACGAGCCTCACATCATCGAACTGGCCACACTGTACCTGAAAAATGAAGGGTTTCGGGTCGTCTGGGCGACCGACGGCGCGCAGGCCCTGGAGAAAATTGAAGCCGAACAGCCAGCGCTGATCGTGCTGGACCTGATGTTGCCCCAGCTAAACGGCTGGGAGGTGTGCCGCCAGGTACGAGCCAGGGGCGATTTGCCCATCATCATGCTGACTGCCCGCTCGGATGACGTGGACAAGATTGTGGGTCTGGAGCTGGGCGCCGACGACTACGTGACCAAGCCCTTCAATCCCAGGGAGCTGGTGGCTCGCGTAAAAGCGGTGCTGCGGCGGGCCGAGAAGCCATCGTCGCCCGCCAAGGCTGCAGGGCAGCTGGCACAGGCCGGGCCCTTGACGGTTGACCCCGTCCGCCGCGAAGCACACCTGGCGGGCCAGCGCCTGGACTTGCGAGCCAAAGAGTTCGACCTGCTGCAGGTTCTGGTCGAGCACCAGGGCCAGGTCCTCAACCGCCAGCAGTTGCTCGATTTGGCCTGGGGCTTTGACTACTACGGCGAAACCCGCACCGTGGATGTGCACGTAGCCCACCTGCGACAGCGGTTGGGGCAGGGACCGGTGACCATCGAGACGGTGTGGGGCATTGGCTACAAGTTGGTGGTTGGGTGATGCCGTCCAGTCTTCGCGCCCGCCTGCTGATCTCATACCTGGTGGTCATCGTCGTCTGCCTGACGTTGGCGGCGCTGACGCTGCTTCTGATCGCACGCCCCCTCCAACAGCGAATGGCCACAGTGCGCCTGTCAGCCCAGGTGGCACTGGCGATTCCCCGCGTGGAGGCCATGTTGGAACGCGGCCTGGGGCCAGAGCAGATCGCACAACGGCTGGCGGCAGGCACCACCAGGCAGGGAACGCGTCTGTTGCTTGTGGACAAACAGGGCCGGATCCTGGCGGACACCGGCGGCGAGTGGACCAACCAGAGCGTGGATGATGTGCCCCTCTCCCGCAGCGGACAGCCACAAGATCGCGGCAACCTGACCGGGCCGGACGGGTCCCGCCTGGTATACGCGGGCGGGCTGGCCGGGCGGCAGACAAGTGGGGATCCGGTGTGGATCGCGGCCGTGTCACCATCCCCGCGGGCGGCCAGCACGCTGTTGGGCGACCTGGGCCAGGGTCTACTGGTGGCAGGGGGGCTAGCCCTGGTCCTTTCCTTGCTGCTGGCAGTTCTGATCGCTCGCTCCGTGGCCAGGCCCCTTCGCCAGATGGCTCAAGCAGCAGAGGCAATCGCTGCCCAGAAGTACGATCAAAAACTGGAAGTCAAAGGGCCGGAGGAAGTGCGCAGGCTGGCCGAGAGCCTTGACTCGATGGCGCGCCAGGTCAAGGCCAGCCAGCAGGCCATGCGCGACCTGGTGGCCAACGTATCGCACGACCTCAAAACCCCGCTGACTTCCATTCAGGGCTTCGCCCAGGCGCTGCTGGAAGGAGCGGCCCAGGACGAGGCAGCCCGGCAGCGTGCGGCAGCGGTGATCCACGAGGAAGCCAGTCGCATGGGGCGTTTGGTGGGAGAATTGCTGGACCTGGCGCGTATCGAATCAGGGCAGATGGAATTAGATCAGGCCCCACTTGATTTGAGAGAGCTGGTCCGAGGTGTGGAACAAGCTTTGGCGCCCGTCGCCGCCAAAAAACAGGTGACCCTTCACGCCGACCTGCCGGAACTTCCCAGGGTGATAGGAGACGGCGACCGGCTGGCCCAGGTCTTCACCAATCTGTTGGATAATGCCCTGAAATACACCTCGGCAGGGGACCGGGTGCAGGTAACGGCTCAAATCCTCAAGGCCCAGCCACGCCCGAGGCGGAGTGGCATATTGGCACGCCCGGATGCCTCAACCCTGGTCAGCCTGCGTTCCGACTTCGTAGAAATCAGCATTGCCGATACCGGGCGCGGCATTCCCAGCCAAGATCTGCCGCGTGTTTTCGAGCGTTTCTACCAGGCAGACAAGGCACGCACGGCCCGCGGCGGATCAGGATTGGGGCTGGCCATCGCCAAAGAGATCATTCAGGCCCAC
>CP070811.1:497854-501385 GCA_020343875.1 Anaerolineales bacterium
CAGGTTGCGGAAGGCCAGTTGTTGACGTTCTGTCAGTTGAACATCGGCGGGAACCCGAAAAGAACGAGCCTCTGCCCCTCTGAGGGCGCGAAAGCCGAACGGCTCAGGGCCCTGGGCAGACACCGTGTTTGCCAAGAAAAGGGCTGACAACAGTGAAACCAGAATCAGTAGCGTATGGAGAAGACGCCGCAGGTTACGCATCAGACTAGGCCTCCTTCATGCTCAGACAATTATTCAACACAACAATATAACCTATTATATCCACTTTATCTAATTCGCCAAGCAAGACCAACTTGTTTCAGTTTCCGGAAACACCCGGCTAAGCTGGGGAGATAGGATCCAGTCTTCAGGCGGGGCTGGGTTGGCGCTCGGGGCTTCCACTCAGGCCCAGACCGGTCACCCAACACCTGGTCAGCATAGCACATAATCACTAGAATCGTGTGAAAAAACCATGTGAAAATACTTAGAAACGCCCCCTGCTGTTACCCGGCTTTGCGCCTATACCTAACCTTCTACCAGCGCCTTCAGGTTTGCCAGGCTCTTCTCCAGGTTTTGGGCGTTCATGCGCTCCACCAACAGCCGATCCACCACCTTCCCCAGCCCACCGCCCGGCATCTGGTACTCGAAGCGCATCGTGACCCGTGTGCTCTCTCCCTCAGGCGTATAGGTCAGGTGGTTAGTTCCAGTGATCATGCCCTCCATCTGATTAACACCACCCCGGCCAGGCGCTCGCTCCAGTGAGGTCTGGGTGAGGGTGAAGGTAACGCCGGCCGCTTTGTAGACCAGCCCCACCTTGCCGCCTGGCTCCGGGAACACATCATCCGGATCAGCCTGCTCGATGCCAGCGTACCACTCCGGGAGACGCCGGGCGTCATCCATGATAGCCTCGATGGCGTCAACCGGGGTGTTGATCAAGATACTACGTTCAACTGTAGTCATCTGCTCTCTCCTTGCACCAACTTTTGGGGCGCATTCAACAATATTAGACAATTATAGTCCAATTACCCAATGATGCAAAAGAAAGCACACAGAGGAGAAGATGAAGGCGGCGTAATCCTTAATTGTCCTCTTCGTCCAAGCGGCCCAGGGCTTCCACTAAACTGCGTGCTTTCTCCGCCTCAGGTGCTGCGCCACAATCTTCAAACAGCGCAGAAGCGCGCGTCGCATCTGAATGAGCCAAGTCCATTTGGCCCAAGGCCTGCCGCAGCACGCACCGCTGATAATGGGCGCGGGCCAGTTCCAGGCGACTCTCCAACTCGTCTAGCCTGGTGATGGCCTTATCCAAGGCGCGGCTGGCTGCATCCCAATTTTCAAGTGCCGCAAAAATCTGGCCCTGCACGCGGAGTGCGACCCCTTCACGGTGCAGGGACCCTGTCTCATGGGCCATCGACAAGGAGTTGGCGATCTCTTGGGTGGCCTCTTCCAGACGGCCGGCACCATAGGTCGCCTCGGACGTGACCAGGTCAATGTACATACGCGCCACCTGGTTCTCGGCCTGCTGGTACAGGGCGCGACCCTGCCGGCATAGCTCCAGGGCCGGCCCCCATTCCTCAGCTTGGATGTGCAGGTAGGCCATGGCCCGGCGGCCCCAACATTGCAGTATTACCTGGCCCAACTCGTCAGCGCCAGCCAGGGCCCACTGTGCACTGGCCCTGGCAGACTCTCGTGCGCCCAGATCCCCTTCGATGAAGCCCAGCAGCCCACCCAACCAGATCTTCAGCCGGTTCTCGCCAATCTGCTCGGCCAGCTCCAAACTCGATCGGGCGGCATCCCGCGCTTCCCTCAGGTTCCCCAGGCCACGTAGGCCGTAAGCCCGACAGAACCCGGCCCATGCCACCCGATCCAGCGAGCCAACTTCCTCACCAATTGCCCGGTCGCGTAGCATATAGTCCAACGCCTCTCGCCATCTGCCGACCAGAAGCAGGTCCTCCGCCAGAAATTCGTAACCGTATGCTATCGCCAACGGGTAGTCCTTGGATTTGCCCAGAGCCACGCAGCGCTGAGCCCAATCCATACTCTGCTCATAGCGTGCCAGATGCTGGTACGAGCCGGCCAGATAAGAATAGATCTGGGCAGAGGTGGCAGCCTGATCGAATGGCTCAGCCAGCTCGAGCGCGCGCTCGCGATAGGCAATCGCCTGCGAGTGCTGGCCGCGGTAATGATGATAGCGGCCCAGGCCAGTCAGGGTAAACGCCAGCTCCTCCCCTTGAGTATCTGGGTTGAGTTCATTTTGCGCCGCGTGCAGGTACTCCAGGCCTCGCTCATCACCCACATTGGCGAAGGCGGCCCCGATCTTGGTCTTCAACGCGGCCCGGGCTTCGACAGAGGGTGTTAATTCTAGCGCCTGCTGATAACGCTCCACGGCCTCATAGTTCAGTCCTCGCATAGCTTGCGTCTCGCCCATGGCCTGGTGGATCTGGGCCACACGGCCGGGTTGGCTCAGGGCTTCGGCACACTCAGCGGCATATTGGTAGTAGCTCAGAGCCTCGTCAAGGGCATACACTGCTCTCGCCTCTTCCGCCGTGCGCAGCGAGTAGCTCAGGCCCTTGGCCCAATCACCACCGTGCAGAAAGTGATAAGCCAGATCCTGGACGTGGGCGCCGATATCTTGGCCTTCATACAGTCTCTCCAGGCCTTGGCCGATGCGCTGATGCACCCGGCGGCGACGGACGGGGTTGAGTTCCTCGTACAGCACCTCGCGGATCTTATCGTGGGTAAAGGCAAAGGTTTCGCCGTCGCCAGCCCGAATCAGTTGGGCACCCAGCGCGTCGTCCAGCGCGTCCAGCAGCTGATCTTCCTTTCCCACCCCTAATCGATCCGTCTCCCCACCGACCGCCGCCAGTTCGGCGAAGCGGAAGGTCTTACCCAGCAGCGCCGCCTGCTGCAGCACCTCGACATACTGGCTGCCCAAGCGGTCCAATCGTCGCCCGATGGCTTCCTTGATGCTTTGCGGCACCGCCACATCGGCGATATTGCTACACGCCCACCCGCTGTCCTGCCGATAGATCTGGCCACCTTCGATCAGGGCCTTGACCACCTCTTCCACAAAGAAGGGGTTACCTTCCGTCTCGCGAAAGATGGCCTGGGCCAGCTCGGAGGACACATGGTCCTGTCCCAACATAGCAGTCAGCAAGTTGCTCGATTCGTCGTCCGTCAAGCGCCCGAGCTGGATGCGGGTGGCCAAACGCTCACGATTCCACTCTACCAGCCACGCAGCCAGTGGATGCTTCCGATCCAGCTCTACCTCTCGATAGGCGCCCAGTACCAGCAACCGCTCGCCCCGTGATCGACGCAGTAGATAATGTAATAGCGTCAAGGTGCCCTGATCCGCCCAGTGCAAGTCATCCACAAACAGCAACAAGCCTTTGTCTGCTGACAGCGTCTGCAAAAAGCGGGCCAGGTGATCGAACAAACGCAGGCGCTCTTGATCCGGGAGCAGTGGCGGGTTGGGCGTCAGAGGCCCGATCCGGGCCTCAATCTCCGGCGCCAGCTTGGCCAGTTCGACGGCCGTTGAGCCCAACCACTCACGCA
>CP070811.1:501485-508548 GCA_020343875.1 Anaerolineales bacterium
ATAGCAAGCACGTCTGCTTCGTCTTCGGCTCTGATGGACAGATCATTGGCCGGCAAGAGAAGGTTCATCTGACGGTCGAGGAGATGAGTTTTTGTCGGGCTGGCGAGAGTCTGAACGCCGTTGACACCGAGATTGGACGCATTGGGATCCTGATTGGGGAGGATGCCCTCTTCCCCGAAGCGGGGCGTCTGTTGGCCTATCAGGGGAGCGATCTGCTGATTAACTTGGCTGCTTGCGGCGGCCCCCAGTCTTTTCACCAACTCCGGCATAGCTTTGTCGCTCGCTTAGATGAGAACGAATTGGTAGGGGCACAAAGTTGCCTGGTGGGCGCCAACCGACTCACTGCCAGCAGAGAGGATTTTGTGGGTAAGTCCGCTTTGTTATCACCTATTCCCCTCTCTCCTCGACTCGACGGTATCTTGTTCGAGATGGGTGCAATGACCGTCGAGGGCATTATTGCCGAGACGCTGGACATGGGTGCAATGCGTCAGCACTGGGCAGCAGAGACGCCTCGCCTGCGACAAGGAATGCGTGTGCTAGCCTACCAACCGCTGAGCGCAGCCTATCGGGGCCTGCGCACTTTGGATCAGGCTTACTATGCTCGGGAGGAGCCCCTAGATCTGCCAGACACATCCATCGTGGAAATGCTGCTGGCCTCTTCCTCAAGAACAGAGGAGGAATCTCTGCTCCCCGAATCAACACCGCCCAGCAGTGATGATGCCGAGCATGAGGAGACCAGTTTGGGGCGACGCGACCTCAACTTAGGCGGGGGCAGCCAAGAAAAGGGCTTTGATTTGCTGGCTTCTCCTTTCTCCCACGACGACCTGAAAGATGACGATAAGGACTGATTTGTAGCAGGATGGCAAACACCAGCGCATTTCAGCAGCAGGGTGTCGAGTGTCGTCCGTATTATAGCTTATAGCTTGTCTGCAATTCTTTTATTAATTTCAAGGCTTGGAGGTATAACTCACAATGGGTAACTTCTTCAAAGGCATGATCACCAATATGGGGGTGGCCGGGGAGGTGCTTGTCTTTCTCTGGCACCGTAAGCTTTGGTGGCTTATCCCTATGGTGGCCGTCTTGTTGCTTTTTGGGTTGTTACTGATTTTTGCCACCACCTCAGGTGTGGCACCATTCATCTATACACTGTTCTAAATCCAGTGTCTTAGCCTTGTAGTCACAGCTTGGACGCTAGCCGCTAAAACGTTATAACGATATATGGGAGAGATGATGGAACTATTGCGCAAAATCTGGCGACTCTGGAAGCGCTTTGGGCAATTCATGGGCGACGTGCTGGCCCGAGTCGTGCTGACGCTTTTCTACTTTACGGTGTTCGCCCCCTTCGGCTTGGGCGTAACCTTTCTGTCCGACCCGCTCCACATCCGACGGTCTGGCAGTACGGATCTGTGGCGTTCGCGCCACGGCGGGGATCAATCTATGAACGAAGCACGGAGGCAGTTTTAGGCAATGTATATCATGGGTGTATCCTGCTACTACCACGACTCAGCCGTTGTCCTGCTCCAGGATGGCATGTTGGTGGCCGCTGCTGAAGAGGAGCGGTTCAGCCGTAAGAAGCATGACAATGGTTTTCCCCAGCAGGCCATCAACTTCTGCCTCCGACAGGCCGGTATTACCGCCCAAGACCTGGACTATGTTGTCTTCTACGAAAAGCCGCTGGTCAAATTCGAGCGCATCTTGATGACGGCACTGGGCACCTTCCCGCGTTCCTATCCCGTCTTCCGCGAGTCGATGGTTGCCTGGTTTAACGAGAAGCTATGGGTCAAGAGCAAACTGCAAACCGCTATTGGCGTTTCTCCTGACCGCATCCTCTTCATCGAACACCATCTGTCGCACGCCGCCAGCGCCTTGTACGCCTCTCCTTTCGAGGAGGCTGCCATTCTCACGGTAGATGGGGTGGGTGAGTGGACCACCGCTGCCGTAGGCCGGGGCACCGCCGCCTGGAACGGTACAAGCGGCTCAACTACTGGGGATGAGGCTCAAAATACTACTCCCCGGCATGAGAACAAAATCGAGCTTATGCGTGAGATTCGCTTCCCTCATTCCTTAGGCCTGCTCTACTCAGCTTTTACCGCTTTCCTGGGCTTTCGAGTCAACAACGGCGAATACAAAGTGATGGGCATGGCCCCTTACGGTTCGCCCCGTTATATGGATGATGTCTATAAGCTGATCGAAGTAGATGACGATGGTGGCTTCCGTCTGAATCTGGACTACTTCAGTTTTCACCGTTCCACGCATCGTACCTTCAATCACCGTTTCGTGGATCTCTTCGGTCCGCCGCGCTCCCCCGAATCAGAATTCTTTACTCTGACCACTCACCCGGCTCGAGACTACCCTAAGTGGTCGGATACGGCCGCTGCGCAGAACCAGAAATACGCCGACATCGCTGCCAGCATCCAGAAAGTGACTGAGGAGACGATGCTCAAAATGGCTCACTATGCCTACCGGGAGACAGGTTGTAAAAACCTGGTCATGGCCGGTGGCGTGACCCTTAATAGCGTAGCCAACGGGCGCATCATCAAAGAGACTCCATTTGAGAACGTGTACATTCAGCCTGCTGCTGGGGACTCAGGGGGTGCGCTGGGGGCAGCTCTCTATACCTATCACGTGTTGCTGGGCCAGCCCCGCCGCTTCGTGATGGAGCACGCATACTGGGGGGCCGAGTACCCAGTGGATGAGATGAAGGCTGCGATCGAGACAAGTGGCTTTCCCTACAAGGTCATCGAAGACGATGAGGTGTTGCTCGATCGGGTGGTGGACCGGCTGATTCAGAGCAAGGTAGTAAGCTGGTATCGAGGGCGTTTTGAGTGGGGACCTCGTGCCTTGGGCCATCGCTCTATTCTCGCCGATCCCCGCTCGATTGAGATGAAAGAGGTTGTCAATACCAAGATCAAGTTCCGGGAACCTTTCCGCCCCTTTGCCCCGGTGGTCCTCGAGGAGCGAGCGGCGGAGTATTTCGATATGCCTTCCCCAGAGCGTTACTACCCGGCTCGCTTTATGCTGCTGGTTACCCCTATTCCTGAAGATAAGCAAGACAAGATTCAGGCGGTATGTCACGTGGGTGGCACGGGCCGCTTGCAGACAGTTCGTCGTGAGTGGAATCCCGCCTACTATCGAGTTGTTGAGAAGTTTGGCGAGGCGACTGGCGTGCCAATACTGCTTAACACGTCCTACAACTTACGGGGAGAGCCGATCGTCAATACGCCGCAGAACGCGCTCAACACCTTCGCCAAATCCGACATTGACGCCCTGGTGATGGGGCAGTTCCTTGTCAGCAAGAGGTAACAGGCGACAAATATCTGAAAACTGATAGCTGGTTTTTGGTCGGCTGTTCGGCAAGCATGCTGAGAGTCTGTAAATATGGACCCAGTGGACCGACGGAGAATGCCCGAGGAGCAAAGCCAAATCTGCGCCCATTGTGGCGCGGAAAATCCGCCTGGCTTGCTCCTCTGCCTGGCCTGTGGGCGTGATCCCATCAGCGGGCGTGACCTATTCGCTGTGCCTGACATCCCAGTCCCCGGTGAGCTGCCGCTGTCGGGGAGGACTCTTCCATCCTATGATCTGGCTATCACCCTCCCCGACCCGATCCAGGTGCCCGATCCGTTGCCGATCCCCAGCCTGGAAGACTTCACCGCTCCGCCCGCCCAGCCCCATCCCCCTCCTCCGCTCGTGTACCGAGTGCCCCCATCGCAGCCCAAGGATATGAGCTCTTTGTTGCCCCCTCTGTCGCGCTGGATTGTAGGCTTACTGGGGCTGGCCGCCCTGACGTTTCTCGGTTTGGGAACAGTTGGCAGCATCGTCACCCTCAACTTGCCAAACAGTATCTGCCTGGGGTCGTTGTGGCTGGCCATCGCCATCGTTTGGTTGGGGATCATGTTGGCACGCCGAGGTGAGTCACGCAGCAGAGCCACTGGCGCGCACCGGCGTATAGTCAGGACCCTGGGACAACGCCTGTTTGAGATAACGCCTGGTGCTGCCAAGGAGCAGCGAGCGCAACTGCCAGCAAGACAGATTCCGACACTCATCCAACCTGCCAGCCAACTCATCTATCTAGGCAGCACCGGGGACCGAGCCAACCAATTGACGCAGGTGTTGCTGGGCACTTTGTGTGCCATGGTTGCCGAGGGCCACATAGAGCTGGCGATTCAAACCTACGATGTGCTCACCGCCAGCCCGCTCCGGCGCAGCCTCGAGACGATCAAAAGAACGGCGATTTCTCAGCGTACGCTATACGTCGGCGTTGGCTATCTGGAGAGGCTCATGCTAGAGCGCTTGCGCCGGGCGCCCTCCGCCGGCGTCCGGGACCTGGTGTCTGACGTCCTGCACCAGGTCGGTGTCGATTTGCTGGATCGCATCGCGGTTGAAGGGTCCGAAGCTACCCCATCCCGAGAGGAAGCCACAGACCTGGACGCACAAGTCGCTGCCCTGCGCGAGTATTGCGACGAACTCAAAGCCATCAATCCTGACCTCTACCAGCTGGTCACCCAGGAGCTCCAGGAGGCGGTAAAGGGCTTCACGCGCGTTGCAGGGCGCCGGTCAAGATAGGCGGCCACCACTTCTCCCACCTCGAGGTGAACGTGAATCCCAAAGGCAAAAACGCTCTGGTCACGGGTGGTGCGCATCGAGTGGGCAAGGCCATTACGTTGGCGCTGGCCAAGGCTGGAGCCAATGTGGTCATCAACTATCATACCTCGGCTGATGCGGCGGAAGCCACGGCCGCCGAAGCTCGCTATCTGGGCGTAGAGGCGCTGGCTGTCCAGGCCGACGTGTCCGACCATCAACAGGTAGAGGCAATGGTAGCGGCTGCCCAGGAGCGCTTTGGCCTGATAGATATCCTCATCAACAGTGCCTCTCGCTTCGAAAAGACCCCTTTCCCTACCCCAAACGTTATGGCCTGGCATCGAGTGACGAACGTCCTGATTCATGGCTCCTTTTACTGCGCCAATGCAATTGCTCCCTTGATGCTGGAGAGAGGTGAAGGCACCATCGTCAACATCTTGGACCTGTCGGCCTGGGAGCCGTGGCCTGATTTCTCCGCTCACAGTGTGGGCAAGGCTGGCCTGCTGGCTCTCACCCGGCAACTGGCACTGGAGCTGGCACCTACTGTGCGGGTCAACGCCGTGGCTGCAGGCCTGGTCCTTCCCCCAGCCAGCTACAGCAAGGCTCGGACGGCCGCGTTGGCTCAGAGGACCTTGCTCAAACGCTGGGGAGCGGCTGAGGACGTGGCCCAGGCGGTGATGTATTTGATCCAAGCTGAGTACGTCACGGGCGAGGTGCTTGTCGTGGACGGTGGTGAGCGATTCGGGCATCGCAAACCGAAGACGTGACGCCTTTCGAGTGGATGGCCTGGCACCGATGACGGCTGTGGCCTGTACTAAGGTGCACTCGCGCGCGTCACGTGACGTGGCAGTCGCTGGGGTCAATGCGAGTTTCTAGGAGGAAATCCCCCCTAGTTTGCACGGATTTCCTGAAATCCTGAACGCACCCCAATCGCGGTTGTAGAGGAAAGGAGTCCATGATTGACAAACACACCGTACTCATCTTGACCGACCGTGGCTTGCGACATCAGCAAGCCGCCCTATCGGCCGCGCCTTCTGTGCTGGATGTAGCCGTGCTGCGCAAGCCATCCCGCCAGGAGGTGTTGCGTCGCTTGCCAGAGTTTGAGTTTCTGATTAGCGAACGCTCTGGCAGGATCGACGCTGGGATGATCGCCGCTGGTAAGAATCTGCGCCTTATCCAGCGCTTGGGCTCCCTGACACATGACATCGACCTGGATGCCGCGCGGGCGGCTTGTGTGCCGGTGTGCGCCTGGCCGGTGCGCACCTGTATTCTGGTAGCTGAGCACGTTGTGATGCAGATGCTGGCCCTGACCAAGCGGCTGGTTGGGGTGACGGCGGCTGCCCTTGAAGCCGGTAAGTGGGGCCCACCTTCAGGGCGTACTGACGAAGATACCTTCGCTTACAATTGGTCGGATCAGGAAAACATCGGGGGCATCTGTGGGAAGACGGTGGGTATTCTCGGCTTTGGCGAGATTGGTGCCGAGTTGGCTCGTCGGCTGCGTGGCTTCGCCCCGGCGGCTAGTCTCTACCACAAACGTCATCGCTTGCCGCAGCCCGCTGAAGTTGAGTTGGGCCTGACTTACGCTGCCAGAAATCGGCTCCTTGCCCAGAGTGACTTCTTGTGCAACCTCCTGCCCTACTCTCCCGAGACCGACTTGTCCCTGGATGCCGGTAGCTTGGCCCGCATGAAGCCTACTTCCTGCCTGATTAGCTGTGGCAGTGGGGCCGTGATTGATGAGCCATCTCTCGCCGAGGCGCTACGCGCCGGGCGATTGGCCGGCGCTGCTATCGACACCTATGAGTGGGAACCGATCCGCCCCGACAATCCGCTGCTCTCGCTGGCGCGAGATCCGGGTATGAATGTACTGCTCACGCCGCACACGGCGGCAGGCACACCTCTCGCAGGGGGAATTGAGCGGAAGCAGGACTACGACAACATCCTGAGGCTATTGCGTGGCGAGCCGTTGCTGCATCGGGTGGCTTGAGGCTCTACACTTCGTTTCGGCGAATCTTGTCCGCTGCCCTACGCGCCGCGTATGCAACATGGGCTAGGCTTGCTTTGCTTTTGCCCTCTTGCGCCAGGCGTTCCAGTTCCTGCAACGCCCTGGGGTCGCCGATCTTGCCCAGGGCGTCGACCGCTCGCCAGCGCACACCGGTATAAGGGTCGCTTAGGGCAGTGATGAGCGGCTCGACGCCAGGCAGCCCGATTCTTCCCAGGGCGTCGACTGCGTTCAAGCGTATGCCTTCGTTAGCATCCCCGAGGGCGGTGCTGAGTGCTGCCACAGCACGATCACCAATCTTTCCCAGAGCCTCAACCGCGTGCAAGCGGACGTCGTCATTCGGATCATCCAGTACGGCAATCAGCGACTCGACAGCGGGGTTGCCAATCTTTCCCAGAGCATCGGCTATGCTCTTGCGCGCATCGTCGTCGGGGTCACTCAAAGCGGCGATGAGGGGTTCGATAGCGCGTGGATCGCCGATTTTCC
>CP070811.1:508648-516092 GCA_020343875.1 Anaerolineales bacterium
GAGCCACTTGTCTGAGCGCATCAAGAGCGAAGATATTATTATGGTTATTGCCTCCATCAACATCAACCGGCAGATAGGCGGTAACCTGGCCGAGATATTGGAGACTGTTGCCGAAACCATCCGCGAGCGCATCCGTATCAAGCGTGAGATCAATGTTCTGACCGCCCAGCAAAGGATTTCAGGATACGTGTTGGTAGGGCTGCCAATTGCCCTGGGCGCTTTCCTGATGATTCTCAACCCCACCTATGAGATGCGCCTCTTTGCGCCAGGCCCGACCTTGTGCATACCGGTCGGGGCAGGGATTGGAATGGTAGCCGGCTTCCTGGTCATGCGTCGTATTGTCGACATCGAAGTCTAGCATTGGTTTATTGCACTCTACCATAGCCATACCAATTGCCTGGTCAAAAGACCGCGTTTGAGGGGCTTAAGCGGGCTGCTTCTGCACCATGAGAGCTCAAACGGCAATTGGTATTGATTTGAATGAGGACATTACAGGAGAACTGAAATGCTGATAGGCATCCAGCTCCTAATGAGTCTAATAATAGGATTAAGTGTGCTCGCCTTGGTGGCCGGTGTTCGTACTCTCACTTCCCCCGCGGAGTCGGCCGAGCGCGTACAGCAGTTGTTAGGGCAGACGTCAGGGGCCACCGTCACCCTGCGTGAGCTTGAAATGCGCGCTTCCTTCTATCAGCGTGCCATCAGACCCATCATCTTTGACCTGCTGCAAAAGCTGGGTCGCCTGGCTCCCAGCAGAAACATCGAGCAATTGAATCAAAAACTCGAAACAGCCGGCATGCTGGCCAAACTAAACGTGGTTGACTTCTTGGGGCTCAAAATCCTGTTCGGTGTCCTCATTGGTGCCCTTGTTGCTGCCGCGATGTATCTGTATAGGCCCGGGTCTCTGCTCATGGTTGGCGGCTTTGCCTCTGCGCTCGGGCTACTAGGCTTCAACTTGCCCAACGTTTGGTTATCAACGCAGATTAGCAAGCGCCAAAAAGCGGTGCTAAGAGCCTTGCCCGATGCCCTGGACATGATGGCCATCTGTGTGGACGCCGGGTTGGGATTGCAGGGGGCTATGCAGACCGTCTGTGAGAACTGGGACAACGCCCTGGTCGAAGAATTCACCCGTGTGCTGGCCGAAGTAAGACTGGGCCGCAGCGCATTGGATGCTATGGAAAGTATGGGCAAAAGAACCGGTGTGAACGAGGTGATCAGCTTTGTCATGGCCCTTACCCTGGCCCATAGACTGGGCATTAGCATCGCCAAGGTACTTCCCATCCAGGCCGAGCAAATGCGGATTGCTCGCCGACAGAAAGCTGAGGAGACTGCCCGCGAGGCTGCCATCAAGATGTTGTTTCCTCTTGTCTTCTTGATCTTCCCGGCAATGTTCGCCGTGATCCTGGGGCCCGCCGTTCCCCAATTGATGGAAACACTCACATCGCTGTAGGCAACAAAGGCCATCATGGATTTCGATCTAACACCTAAAGCTGAGCTACCGCCGCTTCGTGAGCACCCTCTGTATGCCCAAGGGATGGCGCAATCAGATGCTGGACAGTGGCAGCAAGCTTTCAAATCCTTCCAATTGTTGCAGAGCATTTATCCCGACGCCACCGAAGCTAAGGAATTGCTCAAGGCCGCGAACATGCGCGCCGCAGTGGCCGGAGTCCAGCCCCGGCATACTTCCAGAGTAACCAGGCACCTGAGCATCCGCCGGCTATTTCTGGGTGCGTTGATGGCGATAGCTATCACCATCGTTGCCTATGTAAGCTATGAGGTATGGATCAACCCAGCAATTGCTCAGGAACTCCGCTTGCGCCGGATCACCACGTTGCGGGACGAAGCTGATGAGGCCATAGTAAGCGGCGATTACACACGAGCACGCCAGTCCCTGCAAGAGCTTCAGGCAATATTGCCAGAAGATCCCCAAGCCAACGAAGCGTTGGGACGGGTAGAGCAGGTGGAAAGAATGTCAGCCTTGTACGATGAGGCCAAGGTACTTATGGAAGCCAGAAGCTGGGACCAAGCCATACAGGTCCTGACTGAGCTGCAAAGTCTGGATCCTGGATATCGTGACCTGCCCCAGCTTTTGCAGCTGGCCCAAGAATCGCTCACCTTGGACAAGCAATTCCAGGCCGCAGAAGAGGCATATGCCCGCGATGACTGGGTGGGCGCCATTGTCCAGTACGAAGCGCTTCATCAGGCACAACTCGCTTTCAGGTTTGAGGAAATCCAAGCGCGGCTCTTCCAATCACATCTCAAATACGGGCAAACTCTCTTGGAAGAAGCTGGCACCGATCCCGATCAGGTGTCCGAAGCCATCTCACAGTTCTCAGAGGCACTCAAACTCCGCCCACTCGATGCTGCAACGCTGGATGAACGTCACCTGGCCGAGACCTATCTGGCCGTTTTAGATTCTGCCGACCAGGACCAGGTCATCGACCAGCTGTTGATGATCTACGCCAAACAGCCTGACTATGCTGGCACAGCAGCGGCGCAATTTCTCTACACAAATCTACTTGAACGCGCAGACTCCTTTCTCAGCGCAGGTGATGAGGCCGCGGCTGCGGCCGATTATCAGGTTGCCGTCCAGCTTGCGGTCGAGGACCCGTCAGAGGCCCAGGAGAAACTATCGAACCTGGCCTCTGAGACGTCTCCCTGAAGGTACTATTTATGACCACCATCATTGCCGTCAGCAATCAAAAGGGGGGTGTGGCAAAGACCACCACATGCCTGTCGTTGGGGGGCAGTCTGTCCGAGATGGAGCGTTTTGTCCTGCTGGTTGACCTGGACCCCCAGGCCAACCTCACGCTCTCAATGGGGTTGAGTCCTCGGAAATTGCATCGCACCATAGGCGATGCCCTGCTGGGGAACGCGTCACTTGTCAGCGTCAGTCGCGAGAGTTCGATACGTGGCCTGGACATCGTCCCGTCCAATCAGGAGCTAATTGTGCTAGAGAAAGTCCTCCATGAGCGACAGGACTTTCAGTATCGGTTGAAGAACGGCTTGGACAGCATAGGCGATGGTTTCTACGATTTTGTCTTGCTTGACTGCCCGCCTTCCTTGGGAACCCTTACCTTGAACGCCCTGATGGCAGCTGATTTGTTGATCATCCCCATCCAGTGCGAGTACTATGCTGCTCACACGCTCCGCCACTACGTGAAATTAGTTCAACATGTGCGGAAGAAAACAAACTCCAGGCTGACGTTCCGCGTGCTGGTGACCATGTATGATCGACGCAACAGAATTTGCCGGGCCATACTGGGCCAGATGCAGCAAGCGCTAGGTGATATTCTCTTCGAGACGATTGTCGAAATCGATACCAAGTTTAGGGAAAGTCCGGTTTTCAGCCAGCCAATCACGGCCTATGCACCCACAACCCGCGGAGCTCAACAGTACCGGGCCCTGGCCAGAGAGTTGTTGAACTATGGATGACAAAGATCTCAGGGGCAGACTCGAAGATTTGTTTTCCGACCTCAGCCCCGAATCGCTAGAAGAGGAGAAGGAGGGCGAGCCTTCATTCGAGGAGGCACTGCTCACCAATCTGCTTGGAGATCAAGCCGGGAACGAGCCAGCCGCGGCTGAGCCACCATCGCCAGAAGCTCCCTCACGTTTCTTCAAGGAAGCCTATCCGTCTGCCCCAGCGGAACCGGAGGCGGAGCAGAGACGGCACGAGCCACTGGCGGAAGATGTCGCCCACTTTTCGGACGACACCATGGTCGAGCCGGTCGCGGCAGAGCCAATCATAGAAGAAGCTTTCCCCTCGGCCCCGGAGGACAGCTATCCGCCAATCCTGGCAGAGGTGGAGGCAGAAGAAGGAAAGGACGAGCCACTCGAGGAAGTAGCCCTCGACTACTTCGATGATGACACCGTGGTCGAACCAATCGCCGTTGCGCCCATGGAGCCAATCATAGAAGAAGCACCCCCATCAAGCCTGGAGCAAACCTATGCGCCAGCCTCGGCGGAGGTGGAGCTAGACGAGAGCCAATATGAACTGCTTGAAGAAACAACCGTCGACTTCTTTGAGAGCGAAGCCGCACCAGAACCGGCTGCTGCTGAGCCAACGATCGCGGGAGTCTATCCGCCCACCCCGGCAGATGTGGAACTATATGAGGAGAGCCAGGGCGAATTGCTTGAGGAAGAAGCCGTTGGCTTCTTCGAAGATGTAGCCTGGGCCCAACCAGTCGCCACCGAACCAATGATGGCAGAGGTTTCCCAAGACAGGATGGAAACGATGGACGAAACTATTAGCGACGCCACCGAACAACCCGATGCCCTGCCCCGGCAATCAACGGATCACCCTCTGTATCAAGAGGTCGAAAGCTTCATCAACCAAGGCGCCTGGTCAGCAGCCAGAGCCCCTCTTGAAGAGCTGATGACCTTGTATCCGGATGACGCCTACCTGAAAGAGATTTCGACTTCTGTGCGGGCGCGCAGTGCACTGCTGGACTCTGCACTGGAGATAGCGCCTGCTCGTAGATCCATTCTGTCCCGTGGCCTGAGATACATCGTACCCGTGGTTGCGGTGATCGCTCTTTTGGGCCTGGTCACTGTGGTGGTGTTGGCCTTGCAGCTGTGGATACTCCCCCAGCAGGCCGAGCGCCAGAGGGCGCAGAACATCAGCCAGATCAGGCAAGATGCCCAGGCCGCCCTGGTCAGCGGTGACTACGACCGGGCGATCCTAGCCTACACGGAGATTCTCGACCTGCTGCCGGGCGATCCCGAGGCCGAGGTCGGTCTGGAACAGGCAGGCCAGCTGCGAGCCACCGTCTCTCGGTATACCGAGGCGATCGCCGAAATGGAGGCCCACCGCTGGGACAACGCCCTGTCGATTCTCCAGCAAATCCAGGTGGAGCAACCCAACTATCGGAACGTCCCAGAGCTTATTGCCTCTATCCAGGAACAACAAGACCTGTCGGATCGCTTCGCAGAGGCCGAAGCTGCCTTCGACCGGGGCTATTATGAGCTCGCTGCTCAAGAATATGAAGAGCTGCAATCCTTGGACTACGGGTTTGAGCGCGAGACTGTGCAAGAGCATCTATTTCTCAGCTACTTGCAGTTAGGCCTGGCAGAAGAAGAGGCCGCTGGCAGTAATCCCCAGGGGCTGCAAGCTGCGCTAGAGAAGCTCGAAAAGGCCCTCGCCCTACGCCCCGAAGATTCGCAGACCAAAGGGGAGAGCCAGCTATTGAGATTTTACCTTGCCAGCCTGGATGAATTCGAGACCGGTAACTGGCCACAGACCATTGCAGACCTGACCCCCGTCTATGAGGCTCGCCCCGGTTTCGCTGAGGGGACCGCAGCCGAACGCCTCTACGAAGCCAAGGTGGCATGGGGCGACGATCTCATGGCCGAAGAGCAATTTGAACAGGCCCTGGCCATGTATCAGGAAGCACATTTGATCACGGAGGTTGATACGGCCGGCCTTGACCCAAAGATCGCCTCCGCCAGAAGAATGCTGGCCACTCCCACCCCGACTCCTGAACCTACCCAAGCTGCAGAGCCGACTGCTGCTTCGACGAGGAGTGGCTCCGGTGCTGGTCCTGCCCCCACCGCTACCCCCAAGCCCTTGCCCTACGCGCTGAAAGGCATGAGCGTGAGAAGCAACTGTAGCGGATTTGGGTATATCCACGGCATTATCTGGAGCACATACAACTTTCCTATGGCGGGCATAAGCGTCCAGGCCTTCAACACCACCACGGGTCTGGGGCCTCTGGTTTCCCTGCCCACCAACGATGACGGCATCTACCAGATCATATTGCAGCAGGATCAAATAGAGGGACTATGGGTGGTCCAGGTGCTTGAGAATGGCCAGCCGTCATCCCAGGCCTGGGGACAGCGCCTGGGCGGTGGATGTGTCAACGGAGCTCAAGAACTTAAAGTTGATTGGCAGCGCACCTCCGAGCTCCAATAAGCTGATTTGGGCACACAAGTAACGCAAAAGGGGGAGAACCGTGAAACAATTCGTGAGTTACCGAGCTTTTGCCTCCATGCTGTGGGTCGTCATCTGGGTGGCGCTATGTAGTCTAGGCCAATTCGCTCCCACTGTCGCCGCCCAAATCGACACGCCCACCCCCGAAAATACACCCACGCCAACGCCTACCAGCACACTCACCGCCACTCCCACTGCTACCAGCAATGCAGCCGCGAGCGAGCGCGTGGTTGACTTCAGGGTAGACGACAAGGAGATCAACGCAGGCGAATGCGTCATTTTTAGCTGGGTGGTGAGAGGGGATATCGACAGGATTGAATTCAATCAGCGCGACGACTTCAAAGACCCAGTCCTGGTCAAAGAATCGGAAAGCCGCGAGGAGTGTCCCGGCAAGAACACCTATTATGATCTGATGGTCACCTGGCTGGATACCACCAACACCATACGTAGCATTGAGGTTGAAATCGCCGGTGGCGGTGGTGGTGGCGGCGGCGGCGGGGGAGGCGGAGGGACGCCCCTGCCTCCGCCCGGCACCTTTGTATCGGTCAGCCCCATCCCGGCTGCTATAATCACCCCAGCCGGCCCGCTGGGTTCGGTGAGAGTTTTGCCAGAAACAGGCGCCTCTCCTCAACCCAGCACCGACACCCATCAATCTCTGGTGGGTGGATTGGCTGTATCCTTAGGCATTGCATTCATTAGCCTGGCCCTGGTACTCAAGGCCACCCGCGAGAGCGAGGTCCCGGATGAAAGCTAAACTACTTAAGCTCTCTTTCTTACCCTTGGCCTTTATCCCACTGGTTCTGTTCCTTGCCCTGGCGGGCCTCGCATCAGGCCAGGGCCCGATCTTGATTTCGCTTCCTACCCCTACGCCCGGACCCCCACCGCCTGACGCCGTGACATCCGCAGATCTGTCCGCTCAGGCCAAGCTGCCGGACCTGGTGGTGGAGAAGATCGAAACCAATCCGATCACGCCAACGGTGGGTCAGTCCACCCTTATTTCGGTCACCATCAAGAACATAGGCGACGGGCTCGTTCCTGATACCTATACATTCCTCACAGATCTCTATATCGATCCGCCCTTTGTCCCCATTGTCGGCTATCACCAATTTCCCCCTACCTGGTGGGCGGACCGATACGACGTCGACGAGCCTGATGAGACCTACGTGTTTACCACCACCTGGGTTTTCACCGACGTGGAGATCGCGGATACCGTTGACATTTGGGCCATGGTTGATAGCAATGGCGAGTTTGTGGGAGACAGCGACGGCAACGTCACGGAGGCAAATGAGAATAACAATACCCATAAGATTAGCGTCAGCGTCCTGACGACTGAGCGCTTTACACAAACCACTCATCAGGACTTTTTGACCAATATGGCGTCCACCCTGGATAACAGTGATGCCCAGGGGGCACTGCGCCTGGGCCTATTTGTCGAGCCACCTTTCTTTGAGTGGCCGTTTGCTGCCTCCTGCGAAATCACCACCACAACGGTCATTTCCTCCGATTACAATATGCAAA
>CP070811.1:516192-518695 GCA_020343875.1 Anaerolineales bacterium
TAGAGCAGAGCACCGCCTCCCTTTTCCGCCTCCGCAAACCAACCGTCAAAAGGTCCTGTTCCGATCCCTGCTGTGACGGCTTGGATCTCCCCAACAGCCCCCGCCGCCAGCAGATCCCGGACCTGTTGCTGGGCGGCAAAGAAGCGCAGTGAATAGCCCGACAAATAGCAGATGCCCGCTTTGGCCGCCGCCTCCTCGATCTCAACGGCCTGCCGCTCGTTCATGGCGATCGGCTTCTCTGCCAGGACATGCTTGCCAGCGTCAATGGCCAACAGGGCTACCTGCTGCAGTAGATGGTGCGGTGTGGCAATGAGAACCGCATCAACCTTGCTCTTGTTGAGCAACTCTTCAGCCGAGCCATGGACCTCCGCGTGCCCGGTCAGCGCTGCCACAGCGTCCGCAGCCTCACGGACCGGATCGGCGCAGGCGGTTACCTGCATCCTGTCCACCTTGCCAATGGCTTGAGCCAGCAGGCGCCCTTGATATCCACAACCTACGATTCCAACGCGCAGTTGAGCTGGTGTGTCCATTCTGCCTCCCGACTAGGTGACACGAAGCCGCGGCCCAAAGAAACGCCCGCCAGGGAAGGCTAGCCTGGCGGGCAGCTATGTTATGCTTCATTGATGCCAGGATGCCCCGCCACGGGGCACTCCGATCATCAGTTGTGCCTGGGTGACGACCCCAAGGCCGTCCGTCTTGGATTCTGTACTGATCCTACCATCTTTCAGGCTAGACCGCAAGTGTGTCTTCTCAGCTTTGAGCTCGGATACTGCAAACACCTGCCCGGCAGCCACCCAGCCAGAGCAAATTGGTCATGGTCTACATAAATGAGGGCACACACCCGGACAGTGGCACAGTAGTCATGCCCCGAAGGGGCACCACGAAGGATACAAATCTAGTTCCCTCTGGCACCTTGCTTGCTCGGCGAGAAGGGAGTATAGTTGGCTCAGCCGGCAACGAGGTCGATGTCACGGTAGTGTTGCGAACCTGAGGCACAGTAGGACCCGGGCGTCTGGAGGAACCGTGAATTGTCG
Organism: Anaerolineales bacterium; assembly: GCA_020343875.1. Taxonomy (GTDB): domain Bacteria; phylum Chloroflexota; class Anaerolineae; order 4572-78; family NAK82. The sequence continues at coordinate 517,227 of CP070811.1, forward strand.
CCACCCACATGGGTGAGCACGTAGAGCAGATTCTTCTGCGAACAGACGCCCAGCCGGCGAGTCGAGAGGCGGGAGGGACGAGATGGAGGTTATCTACGAGCGGTGCGCTGGGCTGGACGTGCACAAGAAGACAATCGTGGCCTGCCGGATACACAGCCAGAGCAGAGGGCGCAAGGTACAGGAGACAGGCAGCTTTGGGACGACGACAGCTGAACTGCTGAAGTTGTTGGACTGGCTGAGCGAGTGGGAGTGCAGTCACGTGGCGATGGAGAGCACGGGGGAGTATTGGAAGCCGGTGTACAACATCTTGGAGGGTCAGGTGCAGATTTTGGTGGTCAACGCCGGGCACATCAAGACGGTGCCCGGCCGCAAGACCGATGTGTCGGACGCAGAGTGGATCGCGGAACTGCTGCGGCACGGGCTGTTGCGCGCCAGCTTCGTTCCGCCACGACCACAGCGGGATCTTCGAGATCTGACCCGCCAGCGCAGCAACCTGGTGCGGGAGCGGACGGCGGTGGTGAACCGGCTGCAGAAGGTCTTGGAGGGAGCGAACATCAAGCTGGCCTCGGTCACCAAAGCGACGGGAGTGTCGGCGCAACAGATGGTGGCGGCCTTGGTGCAGGGAGAGAGCGACCCGGCGATTCTGGCCGAGATGGCCCAAGGCCGGCTGCGATCCAAGCGGGCTCAGTTGGAGGAGGCCTTGACCGGACAGGTGAGCGATCATCATCGGTTCCTGCTGGACGGCCATCTGCAACACATCCGCTTTCTGGAAGAGCAGATTGAGCGGTTCAATCAGGAGATCGCGACTCGAATGAGCCATCTGGACCTGGTCAGCGAACCGCCTGCAGAACCGTTGTCTGGGCCGAGCGAGGGCAGCTCGGCGCCTGAGCCGAAAGGTCGCAGCGGACAAGGGACACGGACTGCCGAGCGAGCCTTGGTCCTGCTGGACACCATTCCCGGCATCGCCCGCTGGCAGGCCGAGGTGATCCTGGCCGAGATTGGGCTGGACATGAGCCGCTTTCCGAATGCGGCCCACTTGGCGGCGTGGGCCGGGCTGGCCCCAGGCAACAACGAAAGCGCCGGTAAACGGCGATCGGGCAAAACACGACCTGGCAGTCCCACCTTGCGGCGAACGCTGACCTTGGTTGCGCACGCGGCGGCTCGCAGCAAGAACACCTACCTGGCCGCTCAATACCATCGTCTGGCTGCCCGGCGGGGTGCGAAGCGAGCCATTATTGCCGTCGCCCATTCCATCGTGGTCATTATCTATCATCTTCTGACTCGCGACGAGCCTTACCAGGATCTGGGTGGCAACTACTTTGATGAGCGCAAACGAGACTCTGTTACCAATCGACTGGTACATCGCCTGGAAAAGCTGGGATACGACGTCGCGTTGGAGCCCAAAACCCAAGGACTAGCCGTACCTGCCTAACCCTGCAGATCGATTTATAGAGCAGTGGCACAGTAGA
>CP070811.1:518795-523084 GCA_020343875.1 Anaerolineales bacterium
ATGAAACCACAATAGACAGGAGAGATTCTATCTGGTCAGTATAACTTGACGTGGGCTTGCGAGTTTTCGAAATTGGGGCTGGAGGGCGCCAACCCCACGCCCATGAGGGGTGACCACAAGCAGGGACGCCAATCGACTTGCCCTACACTAGCCGTGGACTTTGTGAAATTCTTCCGCTGCGCACCCCCGCACGCCCGACGCATTGACAGTTGAGAAGAGCAATGCTATAATCACCAATGTTAGCCGGCGACCATACACTCGAACGCCCTGTGTATGCAAAATCCTTGGTATGGCCGCTCTTCTTCCCTTTAACTCAGCTTCAGAACTTCGAGCATAGTGCTTGTCTCAGGGCGGCATGTTCTGTTTCGCTGTAGATACAGAGAGGTAATACGGTGCCCGGAGCGGGTCCTCAGCCAACCTTGCTTCCGTCGTAGCGACGGAGATGAGGTTGGTTTCTTGTGTTTATGGCGGGGATTCTTGTCAGGAAACAACTGAAATCGCTGCTACGGATGCCAAAGTCGATCCTTCGTATGCCTGCTGAGGGGGGAGTCGACCATGTCATTCGACGAGTTCGAGCTCTTAACCCCTGAAAATGTGCTGCAGGGCCTGTTCGGCGGACACGAAAAGCTAGCAAGCACCTCGCTCGTGGCCATCGAAAGTCGAACCGCGCACCTGGTGGCCCAATCGAAACAGGCCATGGAGCGGTTCCTCACCGACGAGGCGGCTGAGGAGCGTGAGTTGGCTTTTCTGGAGGCCCTGGCTCTGGCCCGTGAGCCTCCCCTTCTCCCCACGATCCAGGACTTGGAGCGCTACGCCCCCCAGTGGGCCTCCCTGGTGCCGGAGAATCCTAGCGTGCAGGCTGCTCTGGCCCACCTCCTGAACCAAAAGTACGAGTTTACCCACCAGGCGGTGCCGGGCATCAGGGCGGCCTTGGGCCTGGACGAGGAAGCGGTCCAGCAGGCTTACCAACGCCTGTATCGCCAACCACTGGAGAGCATCTTTGCACCTCGGGTCACCCTGGCCGACCAGTTGCGCTGGGCCTGGGCGGGACTGGCCGGCAGGCTAGAGTCCCTGCCCCCATTCTGGACCGCTTTTGCCTTAACCCTGACCGAGACGGTGGGTGCAGGCATCCTGGCCTTGCCCATTGCTCTGGCCGGCATCGGCCCGCTGGCAGGTGTGGTGGTGCTGGTCGTGCTGGGCCTGGTCAACGTGCTGACCATCGCTTATATGGCCGAAGCCGTTGCCCGCAGCGGCACCATCCGTTACGGCAGAGCCTTCATCGGCCAGGTGGTGGCCGATTACCTGGAGCGGGCTGGCGCCCTCATCCTCTCATTGGGGCTGATCACCATCTGTTTCCTCGCCCTTTGGTCCTACTACATCGGTTTCTCGGCCGCCCTGGCCGACGCCACACGCATACCGGCCCCGGTGTGGGTCGCACTGCTGTTCCTGATTGGGCTGTACTTTCTGCGGCGCGAATCGCTTGATGCCACCATTACCTCGGCGTTGCTGGTGGGTGCAGTCAACATCGGCTTGATCCTGATCCTCTCGGTGCTCGCCTTCACCCACCTGCGGTCGGCGAACCTGTTGTACGTGAACGTACCCTTCTTCGGCGGACGACCATTCGAGCCCTCGTTTCTGCGGTTGATCTTTGGCGTCGTCTTGGCGGCCTACTTTGGGCATCTGTCGCTGAGTAACTGTGCGCGGGTCGTGCTGCGGCGCGATCCCAGCGCGCGCGCCCTGGTTTGGGGCACCGTGGCCTCCCAGGTTGTCACCATGGCCCTCTATTGTCTCTGGGTGTTGGGGGTCAACGGGGCCATCGCCCCGCAGGAGCTGGTCGGTCAGTCAGGCACGGTACTGGCCCCGCTGGCGGCAGAGATTGGCCCCGTTGTGCACGTGTTGGGCTCTATCTTTGTCGTCCTCAGTATGGGCATGGCCTCCATCCATTTCTCCCTGGGCCTGTTTAACCTGGTCCGGGAGTGGCTTCCTACAAAGCCACGGCCGGTCGTGATGTTGCCCAGGCGGCGGGGGAGCTTGCTCCTGCGCAGCAACGGGATGGCCAGCGCCGATGGCGGCCTACGCATTGCTTTGACCTATCTGGGACTCGACCCCGAGCACAGCCGAGGCACCGGGCAGCCCCGGTTCCGCCTGGATGTCCAGGTGGGCGGAGCTACCCATCACCTGGAGATGGCCATGACCGGCTCCTGGGAAGCCACGGCATTGCTCGACCAATTGCCAGCGTTGCGTCAGCACGGCCTACGCCTGGCCCTGGAGATCCTGGATGCCAAGCAGGAGCAAGTTCGCCTGCGGGTCAGCTCCTCGCTGCGCCTGACCTACGAGGGGGAGTGGGAGCCCGCCAGCCTGAGCATGGCCGATGTGCTCGCCCTGCCCGACTCACAACAGGAGATTGTCATCTGGATGATACGTGAGGAGATGAAAGGGCAGGAAACGGTAAATCTGGCCGACGTGGCAACGTATACCGGCCAGTCTGAGACAGTGGCTCGCACCACGCTGAACAGGCTGAAAGAGAAAGGCTTTGTCCAGGAGTTGGAAGTGGATGGCGAGGCCCGCTACTGGCCTCGTTTGATGTCAAGGCGAGGGCAACAACTGCCCGAGGACATCTGGCAGGCCCTTCAACCTGACTCAGCACAGGCCCTGGGTAGGGAGGAAACGTCACCAGGAGCCAGGCCTGAAGCTAGGTTCCTACAATGGGTCGGGGAAGCCCTGCTAGGCAAGCGCGGAAGTGTCTTCCTGTCAATGAGCCCGGTGGTGATAGCCTTCCTGCTGACCGAGTGGGCGCTGCTGACCGGGAGGGGATCGTTTGCCGGACCGCTTAGCTTTCTGGGGGTGATTGTCATTTCACTGCTGGGTGGCATCTTCCCAGTGCTCTTGCTGATTGCCAGCCGGCGGAAAGGAGAGGTTGTGCCGGGTGTGGTCTACCGCTTCCTGGGGCATCCCTTGCTCACCACGGGCATCTACCTCCTTTACCTGACCGGCTTGCTCCTGCACGGCCTGGTCATCTGGGAGAATCCTGGGCAGCGCGCGGCGGCCCTGGTCGTCGGCGTGATGATGCTAGGTGTAACCATCGCCCTGGTGCGCCGGGGGGCCTTCGCCCCGCGCCTGGTAGTGGAACTGCGGCAAGATCAAAGCGGGGGCGGGCGGGCCCACTTCAACGTCACGGCCGGTGGTCAACCAGTGCCGGCAGCAGTGCGGCTGGGCTATCCTGATGGTGAAAAACGACATGAGGCCGCAACTGGCGAAGTGCCAACATTCTCCTCGCTGCGTTATGCAAAGTTTCAACTGCCCGCTATCCGGGCCCGTGATCTTAAAGTGTGGGCGCACCAGATCACGGCCGAGGGGAACTCTGAGGGGCTGTCTGCGCTGTTGGAAGTGTACCGTGGCCACGATAAGGAGGATTTCGACCTGAAGCTGGCCGGTGGACAGGTCGTACTGCCGCTCGAAGGCCAGGCGTGTCAGTTGGCGATTACCATGCCAGAGTCCACGAGGACGTAAATCGGAGATAGAAAGCGAAGCTTTTCGGTTGGGGACTGTTTGCGATGATTTCAAGCATCGTTCTAAGGCTACGCCAATATTCAGACACTTTGGTGGTTCTCTCGCTAAGTCGGTATTGGTTCCGATGCGGACACTCCGGAATAGAAGAGCTGCTGCTCGGCATCGAGAACCCCGGGGAAAGCGCCCAGCGCCCTGGGTTTACGGCGGCGCGGCTAGCCCCAGCTACTTGGCGACTAAACCATTAGGGGAGGATATGAAAATGTTTACGCATAAGTTCTTAAATATCCTGTCTCTACTTCTATTCGGTTCTGTCTTGCTGGCCGCCTGCCAGCCAGGGAGCCCGCCCTTTGAGTGTACCGACGCCGTTGGCTGCGTGGACATAACCCCAGGCGAGCCGATCAAGATTGGCGCGCTCCAGGTACTCAGCGGCGAAGTGGGCCCCTATGGCAGAGAGCAAGTCCAAAGTATTGAGACTGCCCTGGCCGACCGGGGTGGCGAACTCCTCGGCCACCCCATCGAGTTGCAGAGCGAGGATTCGCTGTGCTCAGAGGAGGGAGGGACCACTGCGGCCCTGAAGATCGTTGCCGACTCACAAGTCGTGGCCATTGTTGGCACCACCTGTTCCGGGGCTGCAGTCACTGCAGGCAAGGTCATGTCCGAGGCAGGCCTGGTGATGGTTTCGGCTTCGAACACCGCCCCTCCCCTGACCGCGGTGGGCGGAGAAAGAGGGTCCGATTGGCAGCCCGGCTACTTCCGCACAGCGCCCAACGACGTAGTTC
>CP070811.1:523184-525971 GCA_020343875.1 Anaerolineales bacterium
ACGACGGGTGGCCCGGATGAATCCGCCCTGGGCGACCCGATCGAGATCTTGCTGACCGAGTGGGCCAGGCAATGCAAGAAGCAGGGGGGGCTGGTCGTGCTGCCCCACTTCCCCCATCCCCGGGCTGAGCAGGCGGTCAGCATCCTGAGCGGCGAGGTTGACGCCCTCGAAATGACCTCGTGGGGGGATTTATACGGCGGTATCGACCCCTACTCCCTTTCGGATTGGTACCGGTACCTCAACTGCGGGTACCTGGTGCCGGGGGTGGGGGGCACGGACAAGATGGCCGCTACCACAGCGGTGGGCACAGTACGCACCTATGCGCGCATCGCTCCCCACGAGGCCTTCGCCTACGAGACCTGGATGGAGGCGGTGCGGCGGGCGCACACGTTTGTGACTTATGGACCCTTGCTTGATTTTGCTGTGGATGGACAGCCCATGGGCAGCCGGATCCACATGTCCGGCAGCGGGGGTACCGTGGACGTAACCTGGCAGACGGCCAGCGTCACCGTTCCTATGTCGCGTGTGGAACTGGTGGTGAACGGTGAGATTCGAGAGAGCCTGGCAGTTGCGCCGAGAGAGGCGAGCGGGCACTGGTCGGTCAAGGTGGACAAAAGCTCCTGGCTGGCTTTGCTGGTACGGGGGCATTATGCCGACAAGCCGGAGATTGTCGCCGCTCACTCTTCGCCAGTGATGGTCAACCTTGAGGGGTCACCTATGCTGGCCGCGGCTGATGCGGTCACCATCCTGGAACAGGTCGAGGGGGCCCTGGCCTATCTGGACACGGTCGGTACACGGGCCGAGGAGGTGGTCTTCAAGCGTATGCGCCTGATTCTCCAGTCTGCCCATCGTTCCTTGCACAATCAGATGCATCAACTGGGATACTACCATAACCATACGCCAGTCACAGAGCATAGCGAGCATCGCCAGGCATAGCGAGTTGCCTCATCCGGTTGGCTCAGGCACGGATTCTGGGGGCGATCAGACACGCATTTGATTGAGGTTGACCGATGCGCGTGGGTGTGATACAATTTGCACTGCCAAGCCCGGTTGTGACAGGCGCATGGCGGAAGAGATCTGGTGAGAGTGGTTATGCCCTATCCCACTTTTGATCGTAGCCGGCTCAAACTCAACCCTCTTTCTGAGCGTGTCCACGACATGTCGATGGGCGATGTGCTTTCACTGGATGCCGAAGTGCCTGCCTGCGACCACCCTGACCTGGCGGCCATAGCGGAGCGGGTGGTCGAGGCGCATCTCAGGCAGCGGCCGGTTATCCTGATGATGGGCGCCCACTTAATCAAGGTGGGCTTATCGCGTTTTGTGGTGGATATGTTGGAACGGGGCATTATCACCCATGTGGCGATGAATGGAGCCGGTCCTATCCACGATTTTGAGTTGGCGCTGATAGGGGCGACCACGGAGAGCGTGGCTCGCTACATAACCGAGGGTCAATTTGGGCTGTGGCACGAGACCGGCCTGATCAACGATGCTATCCGTGAGGCTGCCAGGGATGATATCGGGTTGGGCGAGGCGGTGGGCCGCATGATCGAGAGGGAGAGATTCCCGCACCGGGCAGCCAGTATCCTGGCTGCCGGCTACCGGCTGGGGGTGCCGGTCACCGCCCACATCGGCATTGGCTATGACATCATCCACGAGCACCCCAATTGCGACGGGGCCGCCCTGGGAGCTGCCTCGTACCACGATTTTCTGGCTTTCGCGTTTACCGTTTCCAATCTGGAAGAAGGCGTTCTACTTAACTTTGGCACGGCGGTGATGGGGCCGGAGGTATACCTCAAAGCTCTGGCGATGGCCCGCAACGTGGCCCGTCAGGAAGGGCGGGACATTCGCCACTTCACCACCGCTGTTTTTGACTTGCTTGAGTTAGGGCCCGATGTGCACCATGAAGCGCCCAAATCGGACCCCCGCTACTATTTCCGACCCTATAAAACCATCCTGGTCCGTACCGTGGCCGACGGCGGCCAGAGTTTCTACATCCAGGGTGACCACAGGGCGACTTTCCCCAACCTTTACCAGCGCGTGGTAAGGCTGTTGTCGTAAGACAGGCCTTATCAGGCAATTTAACAAGTAGTTCGGGCCGCGACCCGACATCCAAAGTGGCAGGCTGCTCAAGCCGCCCGTCTTGCTCTGCAAGTGGGCCGGGGCATATGCTGCTGCCCCGTCCTGGGCCAGGCGCGAGCCCGGATGGGTGAGCCTGCTTAATGTAGAGGGGTAATTATGGACGAAGCAAGACTCAATCAGCTGTTGGACCGTTTTCCAGTGGTGGAACTGTTGGTGGTGGGCGATTTTTTCCTGGACAGGTACCTGGACCTCGATCGGCGCTTGAGCGAGACGTCGCTGGAGACCGGCCTGGAGGCGTACCAGGCGCTAGGCGTGCGTTGCAGTCCGGGTGCGGCCGGCACCGTTGTGAATAACCTGCGGGCGCTGGATGTTCAGGTGGCGGTACTGGGGCTCATCGGTGACGATGGTGAGGGGTATGAACTAAAACGAGCGCTGGCAGCTCGGTGTGCAAATGTCAGGCACTTGCTGGTGCATCCCGATCGCCTGACGCCTACGTATACCAAGCCCATGATGCGCGAGGTAGATGGTCAGATCCATGAACTCAACCGGGTGGATATCAAGAACCGGTTGCCGTTGCCGGAGCCTCTTCAGGCACAGATAGCCTCGCTATTGCGTGCCCTGGCGTCGACGGTGGATGGCATCATCGTCGCTGACCAGGTGACTGAGCCCAATTGTGGTGTTATCACCAGCCGGGTGCGAGCTACCCTG
>CP070811.1:526071-529147 GCA_020343875.1 Anaerolineales bacterium
CGAAGGCGGAACAAGGGGTTCGCGGGGCGCTGGTTGAATGCGCCGGGCGCTATCGAGCGAGTTTTCGGGTGCGAGACCCACCCAAGTCTCCTTCGACAGGCTCATGATGACTTGGGCCCGTAACCGGTTTTTACGAGTCTCATCTGATTTCCCGCCTAAGAATAATCCGTGAGTACGTAAACTGAAACAGTTTCCTGCTTGCCTTTCAGCTCGAGTACACGTTTTTCCAGATCACCGGGGTTTTTGCCAGCGGATGCGTATGCGGATTCACTGATCAGAATCTCACCCTCCCTGGCGCTCGAGGAGAGACGTGCCGCAGTATTGGCCACATCCCCCAGGACAGTGATATCCATTGTGCCCTCTTCAGACCCCACCGAGCCTACAAAGGCAGTCCCAGTATGCACACCGGCCCCCAATTCAATCCAAGGCCCGCCCGGGCTGCCATGGCCCGTAACCCGTAGAATCTCCTGGGCGGCATATATTGCCCGACGCGCGTGTTCTGGCCCGGCGAATCCAGGGACATACATGCCAGCAACTTGATCGCCGATGATCTTGTCAATCATGGCATCCGTTCGGGCCATCACCTGGGTGGCACTGTTGTAAAAGCGATTGATGAGCTTGCTGAATTCTGTGGGATTCATGCTTTCGGCCAGGGTCGTTGAACCGCGAACGTCTGCAAACAGCAAGGACAGCTCGATCTCCGCGCCGCCCCGATACTGCCTCGCAAATTCCTCACATGCGTTGCATAGGCGTGGATTCAGATTCGACGGACGCGTGTGATAAACAAGCCTTGCTACTCTACTGCCGGCGCCCTCAAACGGCGCAAAGCAGTTCTTGCAGCGCGGGTTTCCCCGAAATAGCTTGAAAAATCGTCGCTTCCGACGCTCTTTGCCATATACTCCCTTGGTTAAGAGAGTGCGCCAGAGCTGTTCCACATTTACATCGCGCTCAGTTTTCTCTGTCATCATCAATCACCTTTCCGTCCAGCCCCATTCGACGCACACCGATTTACATTGCGCATCGTTACTCTCCTCAGCATTTAATACCGAAAAGGTCCGAACTGATATATTTAATGATATCCAAGACCCCGGAAATGTCAATAGGCGAGAGACTTCGTGATCGTTCGATTATTGGTAAAAATGGTGTAGAATAGGATCAAGCAAGAGGGAGGTAACGAAGAGATGCGCTTGCAGCTGATACTACCCCGGGTAGAGCCAGAAAAGATCATAGCACCGAAGAAATGTGCGGACGAGGAATGCGGCAGTACGCACGTGGAATTCTTGCAGGAGGTGGAAAAGCCGATCCGGGACACAGTGTATGACCAAGTGAAAGCGCATCGCTATGGGTGTCTGCGCTGCAAAGGAACACAGAGGGTGTATCCGGTGGGCGTAAGCCGGGCGCAGACGTCGCTACGGGTACAAGGGTTGGGGGTGTTATTGTATTTGCTGGGCTTGAGTTACGGAGCGGTTTCGCTGACCCTGGAGGCATTGGGGGTCTATCTGTGCAAGAGCCGAGTGTATGACATTGTACAATGCGTGGCGGAGAGAGTACCGGGGTTGAAACGTGGGGAAGTCTTCAAGCGGATCAAGACACCGGCCTTGGCAGGGGACATTACGAGCGTGAGATGCAACGGTGAATGGTTGCCCTTGGGTCTCACGGTGGATGACACAAATGGACTGGTGCTGACGATTGATGATTTGTCCGCTGAAGACACCGAGACGCTCAAAGAATGGCTTGAGCCCATCGCCACGGCCGTGGAGGCGGAGTTGCTGGTGACGGATGACGCAGACGCCTTCAAGACGGTGGCTGATGAGCTCATGCTGGAGCATCAGGTGTGCAAGGGGCACGTCAAGCGCAACACGGAAGCCCTGATCGAGAGCTTGATGGCACCCGCTGCCCAGGATGCAGACAGCTCTTTGAGTGCCCTTGGCATCGCCCCACAGCAGGCGGTGGCAGATTTGAAACGCCTGCAAGAACTGATCCTCAAGCGCCAGCCCGAGGATGAGGCGGAATTGCGCACCTTCCATTTTCGTTACCTGGAGGCTACGCCGCCGCGCAAAGGAGAACAGGCTAGCATCGCTTATCGCTTGCGCTTACTGTTCTTGGATCGCTGGAACCTGTGGCCACGCCTGACACGCTATCGCACCTGGCAAGGACCACAGGGTGAAACCGTCGATGGCACTAACAACGGCTCGGAACGCGCCATCGGCTGGTGGATTAAGGAGCGCTATCGCACCATGCGCGGCTACAAACGCCCTCAGTCCGCCCTCAATATCAGCCGCCTCCTGGCTTGGGCGGGCAATCACTTGGACCGAGGTGGGGCTGATCTCGCTTTGCTCATCTCCTAAACCACCGCAGAAACCGGGGGATCAATCCGTCTCGCTGTCCCCCTTGCGCCTTTTTACCAAATTTCGAACGGTCACTCGGGCTGTGCGGGTTCGGGTATACTTGCCTTTGCCTTTTCCGTGTAACGCGTTAAAATTGCCGGGCTAGAGCGCAGACAAACATTAAGGAGCAATTGGATGAGTGAAATCGTTGAATCTATTCCGCCTCGTCTGCAGGAGATCATCGAGGATTTCAGCTGGTGCGAAGGACGCGAGAAGCTGGAGTTGCTGCTAGAGTTCTCGGAAAGCTTGCCTCCATTGCCCGAGTGGCTGCACGACCAGCGGGACGCGATGGAACCGGTGCCCGAGTGTATGACACCGGTCTTTATTCACGCCGAGACCGAAGACGGCAGGATGGCGTTCTATTTCGACGTGCCGCCCGAATCCCCCACGGTGCGGGGTTACGCCGAGATTCTGAGGAAAGGCGTGGAAGGTGCGAGCCCTGAAGCGGTGCTTGCTATCCCTAATGCATTTTATGTGCAGATGGGCTTGCAGCAGGTGCTGACCCAGCAGCGCATGAGCGGGATCTCTGCCATTCTGGCGCACATGAAGCGCCTGGCGGCGAAGGAGTTGGGCAAGCAAGCAACCAGTGAGGCGGAAGGATGAGGCTGCTTTTCACACCGGGACGGATCGGCGCGCTGAAGCTTCCCAATCGCATGGTCCGCTCGGCCACCGCCGAGCGGCTGGCGGAC
>CP070811.1:529247-534607 GCA_020343875.1 Anaerolineales bacterium
CAGTCATCGTCACATTGCTGACGGGCGAGCCGTCGCTGGATAGGGCGTGGGTGACAGTGAAGACATACGTGACCGTGTCGCCCACGCTGGCAGCGGTGGGGCCGGTCTTGGTGATGCTCAGGGCGGGGCTGAAGCCAACATTCAGATCGTGGCTGTCGCTGTCTGTGACCGTCTGCCCGCCCTCATCCTGGCCGGTGACCTGGGCTGTGTTGATCAGGATGTTGGTGACGGTGGGGGGGATGGTGTAGGAGGCGGTGTAGGTCCAGGTCTCTCCCACTTCCAGCAATCCGTCCTGCCCGTTGTCACCCTCTACAAAGCTGACAGGGCTGGCGATGCTATCGGTCACCAGCACCTGGGTGATGGAGGAGCTATCGCCAATGAGGGTATTGTGGCTGACAGTGATGGAGTAGACCACCGTGTCGCCCACGCTGGCGGTGGCGGGGCCGGTCTTGGTGATGCTCAGGGCGGGGGCGTAGGCCAGGTTAAGGCTATGTGTGTCGCTGACGGGAGAAACGTCACCCCCCTCTGCGTCTCTACCCTCGACGGTGGCGACGTTTTCCAGCGGGTCAGGGCTGTCGGGCTGGATGGTGTAGGGGGCGGTATAGGTCCAGGTCTCCTCCACTTCCAGCAGCATATCCCCGTCGTCACCCTCTACAAGGCTAACTGGGCTGGCGATGTCGTCGGTGACCACCACCTGGGTGATGGGGGAGCCATCGCCGATGAGGGTGTCATGGCCGACGGTGATGGTGTAGACTACCGTGTCCCCCAAGCTGGCGCTGGCGGGGCCGGTCTTGGTGATGCTCAGGGCCGGTGCGTAAGCCACGTTGAGAGTGTGGATGCTACTGGTGGCGGAGACAGGGTTCTGGTTTTCGTCTCGGCCTGTGACGGTGGCGCTATTCTGAAGAGGATCGGGGTCCTCAGGCTGGATGGTGTAGGGGGCGGTGTACACCCAAGTTTCACCCACCTCGAGTTTGTTACGCGGAGGGTCATCGCCAGTATGGTTAGTGAGCGTGCCGACGATGGTGTCGATCAAGACCACCTGGGTGATGGTAGAGTCGTCGCTTGTCGGGGCGTGGGTGAGGGTGAAGGTGTAGACGATTGTCTCGCCCACGTTAGCGTTGAATGGGCCATCCTTGATAATTTCCAAGGTGGGTGAGGCGGTTACGGTACTACTCACCGTGCTTGATGTGGGTGTGGGAACCTCGGTGCTGGTGACAGAGACTGTATTGGCGATGACGGTCCCGTTCGCCAAGGGCCCGCTGACCGTAACGGCGTAGGTCACAGTAACCGGGATTTGCGGCGTTACTGTAATGCCACTGGCGATGATGGGCTGTGTATCTGATGTCCCCGGCGTGCCACCCGCTGATGAAGGCGAGACAGTAATGCTCCCAGCTACAAAATTCGTGTTAGCTGGAAAGGTATCAGAAACGACTACCCCAGTGGCTGAGAAAATACCGCTATTAGAGATGACAATACTGTAAGTAATGCGCTCGCTCGGAAATAGCGGGTCGCCCCCTTCATTTGACGCGCTCTTCGTGACGGAGAGAATCACAGTTTCCTGCAGCAAGGGCTCCCTGAAGGGTACATGGGCAGGTTGGGCTCGTCCTGGCTCTATGAACTGATCTGTCCCGGCTAGTGAGGCACCCTCCAGGCCAGGTGGATATCCAGCTACTTCCCATGTGGCAGAGCCACCAGTTGCCATACTTGGCGCTGCCTGAGCTAGCCCCATCAGGCTAGCCAGCAAGCCTATCATTGAACCTACAACCACAGCTAAGCACAAGAGCAGGCGACTGCTCAGCCCCCCTCTTGGGGTTGCTGGCCTAGATATGCCAGGATTCATAATCATCTCCCCGTTCTGTCATTCTTGTTATGGGTAAGAGCTATTTGTCATACTATTCGCCAATGTCAATGTGGTTAGGGAATTTGCTCCCCGAAAAAGTAACACGCCAGCGCCCCCGAAACACGCTCTATCGGATGAGGAACGGAGAATCCGGGAGGTAATATGGAGGCGGATCTGGAGGATTAACAAGGGAGGCGAGCGCCGACTTTAGTGGCTAATCAATGCCGACACCGCCCCCACCGCCACCATCATCACCACCGGCACCAGCGACCTCGAAACGCAGGCGGGCTGGGTCAGCCTGCAGTCCAAGGTCAGCATACTGGGGTCTGATCTGGACCAAGGACACGCTCCACAGGTATATGCCACTCCGACCTTGCACTCCGGCGGCTTCCGCAATATCAGCGTTGAGACGATATTTGTCACCCTCGAACTGCTCAATGTTGCCGTTTTGGTTGTCGAGTACTGCATTGTGCGCCCCAGCCGGCGATTCCCCCTCGCGCCAGACACGTACCTCAAAGCCAAATCCTTGTGGTACATCGCCTGTCCACTCCCATTCGAATTCGGTCGGCCCGTAAGAAGGAGGATCGAGAGATAGGGGATTGAGCAGCGTAAATGTACCAGAGGGGACACCCGCAGTCAGGCTGGGGGAGGGTGTGGCAGTAAAACTAGCGGTAGCAGTTGGCGAGGGCGTGGGTTGGGAAGTTAGCGTTGGTGTAGGTTGCACAGTTGACGTCGGTGTGGGCTGGACAGTCTGCGTGGGTGTAGGTTGCGCGGTTGAAGTGAAGGTAGGCGGCCTGGGCGTGTCCGAGGGTACTCGGGTAGGGGAAGGCATAGCTGTTGAGGTAGGTGTGTTGGTTGGCGTTGGCACTAACGCGACCAATGGCCCAAATTGCTCCTGATCGTCCCATACGGTTCTGTAGAGTAAGGTATCCTTGATCAACGCCTGCTGAACCCGTTCCTGCCAGCTTTCATCCAGACTCAACGTTGTCACAAAGTCGGCCAGTGCCCGGCTTGGGTCACCGTGAGCCGCATGAGCTAAACCCCGGTCAAAGTAAGTGCCTGGGTTACGATTATTGATGCTAATGGCCAAATCATATGCCTCAATCGCCTGTTGGTACTCGCCCTGGCCGTTGTAATGCTCGCGTCCCTTTAGCCACTGCTTCATCTCCAATTCTAGCCCACCTGCTGCTAAGGATGGTGAATGTCCCAATTGGGGCAGAGGTTGAGCCATAGCGACCAGCAGCAGATTGTTCCGCTCGTTGTTCTCCAAGTTGGGGGCCGTGTATACCCCCTTCACCACTGTGACCAGCTGCTCTGCCACTGCCTGCGGGTTGGCTGGATCGAAGAGCGCAAGTTGATCGGCCGGAGCAAGCTCCTCGTAGAACAACTTTTGGGCCTGACTCTTGTGCCCAGGCAGGTTGAACAGCCCTGCTAGGCTGCTGAGACGTTCATCTGGACTGGATGTTTCCCTGAAGTTATCCACCAAATCCTGGGCTTGAGCCACCGGTCGTCTCTGCTGCTGCGCAAAGTAGTAGCCGCCGGCACCGGCCAAAACGAGGATGAGCAAGGTTATGATAACCACCAGGCGGCGTATTGCCACTTTGGGTATTGTTAGTTGCTTGATCGCGGAAAGAGGGTTGACCGCACGAAATCGGCCTCGTTCCCTGACGCCTGCTCTCAGGCATTGGGCCAAAGCTACCTTCATCTCTTCGGCATTACGATATCGCTTTTCAGGTTCGTAGTCGACCGCCTTCATTATCACTGCTTCGAGTCGCTCAGAGATAGCTGGGTTAAGCTGACGAGGCAGTTCCTTGTGGAAGGTAAAAGGTGGCTCGAGGCGCGGATCTCGTCGGGTGAGAAGATGATGGAGTGTAGCTCCCAGCGCATAGATGTCGCCCTGTGGGCTGGCAATCCCTCGGTATTGCTCAGGAGGAGAATAGCCTTCCGTGCCGACCATGGTTCCTCTTTGTCCGGCCTCAAACACACGAGCGATACCAAAGTCAATGAGCACAATTTGGTTGTTGCGACGTAGCATGACGTTGCAGGGCTTCATGTCACGAAATATGAGGGGAGGATCTTGGCTGTGTAGATACGAGAGCACCTCGCATATCTGGATGGCCCAATCTATCACCTTATCTTGAGACAGCACCTCCTCTGCACTCTCCATCAATGCCTCTAGGGTTTCCCCTTCGATGTACTCCAGCGCCAGGTAGCCACGAGTGCCCTCAACGAAGTAATCATATATCTTGGGAATTGCGGGATGGTTCAGGCTGGCCAGGATATTAGCTTCACGCTCGAAGGTTTGGATGGCCACCCTTCGCAGCCGGGGATTCGGCGTCGCACAAACCATCTCCTTGATCGCGCAGAGGCGGGACACGCCCGTGAAGCGCAGGTCACGTGCCTGGTATACAGCGCCCATGCCACCCAGTCCCAGCACCTTGACGATCTCGTACCGCTCTTGCAGGATGGCACCTCGGGTTAGGATAGATCCATCCAGGCCCGTTGCGTCCAGGCTTGCCGAGCTGTCTTCAGAATTGGCTATGCCGTCCAAGGGCAGCGTTTCCAAATCCCGTCTCCTGGGATCGTTTGTCATACTTCCTCGAAAGCAGATTGTATCACGTAATACCGGGGCGTGGTGCTCTTTTCTCCATCCAACAGTATCGCTCAATTAGCACAGGAATTATACTTGGCCTCTTCACTGCCGTCAACCAAAACCGAGCGAGAGCTTGCAGCTGAAAAACTTGGCTAAGGATAATCAATTGCGAACTATTACATGTTAACTCGAGTTTAGACAAAAAGTAGGGCAGAACCCTTGCCGGGAACTGCCCTTGGGTAGAAACTTGGTGTGTGAAAACACAAGAGACTACCCAAGAGCACATTAACAGGATAATCGAATTTCGTCAAGCGATTCATAGCCACGGATTTGGCAGACAGCGAGACGCCTTGAGCGAAGCGGTGGATGCTATGTGTTTGACGGGGGCCATATCCTCGTTTCCCATGCTGAGCCTATGCCAGAGTTTTCAACGGCAATGGCATAGTTTGTACAAGGCGGTTGAGCGTGGAACCATCGAGGATGAGTGGTTGAGCCATCATTTGGCCCAGCAAGTTCCCCCGGAAGGCATCCAGTACTACGCCTTGGATGGCAGCGCCTGGCCCAGGCCGAGAGCCCGGACGATGGATGACCGGCAGTACATTTATCATCCTACAGCTGCGGTGAAGGGAGCTTCGATTTGCATTGGCTACCCCTACAGTCTGCTGGACTGGGTTCCCGAAGCCCACGGGAGTTGGTCCCTGTCGGTGAGCGTCAAACGCATTCCAAGTCAGATGACAGCCGGGGAGATGGGTGTGGCCCAGGTCAAGAACCTCAGCGCCAGTCGGGCCGGTTTGCAGCAGGCCCTGGATATCGTGGCTGCCGACGGTAAGTATGGCAATGCCAGGTTCCTACGCCCGTTGAAAGATCAACGCTGTGGGATTGTGGTGCGCTTACGCCAAGACCGGGTCTTGTATCAGGCACCGGAAC
>CP070811.1:534707-537604 GCA_020343875.1 Anaerolineales bacterium
CATCCGCTGGCGCCCGTTCATAATATCCACCTCATATCCACCTCAATCCTTTACACATCCGAACAAAGGCCTTTTCACCAATCAAGCGTGCGCCTTGTGCACAAATATCCCACCTTCGGTCTTGTACAGGGCAATGGCCAAAGCTCCCAGCACCGCCGCGTCGGTTCCCAATTCCGACAGTACGATGTCAGGCATCTGCGGCAATGCCCCTTCCAGGCGTGACCGAATGGGCTGAACAAACAAATCCCCGAATTCTGCCAGATCTCCACTGATCACAACACGGTCAGGGTCCAAAATACAGATCAGGTTGGCGATAGCAATGCTCAAATAATCCACCGTTTCGCTAATTACAGATTGGGCCAGCGAATCGCCTTGCCTGGCTGCCGAGAGCACCATCTCCACCGTGAGATGCAGCGGATCGATGCTCTCCAGCCCCCCTAGAACCGACGATTCGCCATCGGCCAGGCGTGCCAATGCACGCTGCACAATACCCATACTGCCGGCCAGGCTCTCCAGGCATCCATACCCATTGTACACGCGTCCCAGGCAGCTTTGGTTGGGTATGATATAGCCCACTTCTCCGGCTGCGTCGTGGGAGCCCCGGTAAAGCTGCCCGTCGAGGACAATACCTGCCCCAATACCAGCGCCTAACGAAATACAAGCCAGGTTACGAACACCCTGCCCATTGCCCCGCCAGCTCTCCCCCAGGGCAATCAGATTGACCTCGTTCTCCACAAACACAGGCAGGTTAAGAGCCTCTTCGAGTCGAGCCTTGAGGGGCAAGTTGCGCCAGCCGAGGCTAGGTGCCCAAACGACGGCGCCTTTATCAAATGTGACAATCGAGGGCGCACCAATTCCAACGCCACGTACGGGTGGGCCAAAGCTCTTGGAAGCCTGATGCAACTCTTCAACCAATCCAATCAGGCGTTTCACCCCCGCTTCACCGACCAGGGACGGCACAACACGGCGCTCCAGAATCTTACCGTTCAGATCAGACAGAGCACCCACCATATTCTTGTGCACGTAGACGCCAATGATCAAACTGGCCCAGGGGTTGAACTCGAGGAGTACGGGGCGGCGCCCTTGTTGAGAATGAATCGGGTTGCCCTCTAGCACTATGTGATTCTCGAGGAGAACGTTGACTATGCGTGTGATGGTGGCGGGGCTCAAGCGCAAACGACGAGCAATCTCGGAGCGACTGACTGGCCCCTCCTCACGAATCAGCTCCAGAATGGCCGATTCGTTGACTTTGCGAAGGAAAGTCGCGTCACCTACATGCTTCATTGTCCCACCCATACGATTCGCCAACTTCCTCCCCACCACTCAGTAGTTAAGCAAAGAAGGCTCATGGCCAATCTCGTCGCCAAGATTGGCGCCTGACTTGAATCTTACAGGGGATGAACTACAAACCGAGGCAGAAAATAACTTAGTGCTCGCCCAGAAATAACAGGGTATTTCCTTTCATCTGGAAATAATATACTTTAGTACCTTTGCTTTGTCAAGGGAAACTTTTTTCCAGGACCACGGCTCGTGCGAAGTCAGAGAGGGGTAGCTCTGGAAAGGCACACGATTTCCCAATCGCATCACTGCGGCTGAACCTGTCAAGCTACTTTGGCAAGCCTTGTTTCCAGGGCACACCGACGCAATCGCACAACTTGACAGCCGGGGGGATTTGAATACAATGCATATTAGAACATATGTTCTTTACCAGGGATGACGCTTCTTCAACGCCACGAGTGAGGAGGAAGGCACCGTGAGGTCCAAGAAGCAGAGACAGTTGGATGTGGCTTTAGCAGCCATCCAGCGACGCTGGGGGCCGAAGGCCCTGCGTCGAGGGAAGGAAGCTGCCAAAGCTGCGGAGCCCCTTCACATCCCTACCGGCTTCCCGGCCCTGGACAAAGCCTTGGGCATAGGCGGCATTCCGCGCAGTCGCATGACCGAGATCCTGGGCGCGCCCACCTCGGGTATGGCCACCCTGGCTTTGAAGATCCTGGCCAGTGCCCAGTCACAGCGTGACATGACCGCCTATGTGGACCTCAGCTACACCTTCGATCCTGATTACGCCGCACGCTGCGGGGTCAACCCAGATAAGCTTCTCCTGGTCCGTCCCCGCACCGGGGATGAGGCCCTGGATATCTCCTACAGCCTCATCGCCAGCAGGGGGATCGGGGTACTGATTCTCGACTCCGTCTCCCAGCTGATAACAGAAGCTCACGGGCCACAAAGGATCTCGGTAGCTTTACGGCGCCTGGTGGGTGTTCTGGCCCAGTCCCCTTGCGCATCTATCTTTCTTACCTCCCTCTTTTTCGGAGACGCCACGTCTCCAGACAACTACCCCGACGGATTCGCCCTGCCCCACTACGCCACCTTGCGCCTGCTGATCGAAAAGGAACAGTGGATCAAAAAGCGACGGGATGTGCAAGGATACCGGGCACGGGTAACGGTACTCAAGAACAAACTGGGCTCAGCCGGGAATAGCGCCCGCATCGCCATCACCTTTAACGGCGTGGTGGATGGGAACGGCACATGATCGGGTGTGTCTTGGTGCCTTACTTCGCCGCCGCTGTCGAGCGACGAGACGACCCATCCCTGGCAGCAGGGCCTCTGGTCATCTACGAACTGTCAGGGAGTCACAGGCCGTCTGCGTACCCTGCCAATTGCCGGGCTGATATACAGGGCACCTCAGGGAAAGAGGAATCGAGGGCGAGGATAGCCCCTCCTTATGGGCAGGTGTTTGCCATCTCCGATCAAGCTGCCGGGGTGGGCATACGGCCGGGGATGCCCCTGCCACAGGCACGAGTTCTCTGCCCTCAAGCCCGATACGTCCTCCTCAATCAGATTCGCTACCAGCGCGCATTGGATACGCTCCTGGGAGTGCTGGCTGGCTTCACGCCTCA
>CP070811.1:537704-541105 GCA_020343875.1 Anaerolineales bacterium
AGCGGCCCTTGCCTGATCAATACCTTGACCGGGCAGACGGGCATGTAACCGAAGAGTTCGTAGCCTACGCCAAGCCACTCCTGGGAGATCCATTCTCTCTCTACACTCGCCTGTCGCCTCGCTATGTGAATCGGACCTAACACAGGGGGATGTCAGTCCGCTTACACTGCTAGCACCAATTTCGGCTCAACAAGCGAGCGCGAATAGGCGCCTCAAGATCAGTTGAGTGGCTCGATGGTTAGCAGGTCGTAGTGGACGTGCACCAGCGGTTCGCCAAGTGTCTCAACCAGGAAACCGACTTCACCATCCGCATAGTCTGCATCCTGTACGTGGGCAACGACTTCGGTGTTTATGTAGAAAGTGAAATTTTCACCGTCGGCGTCCACGCGCAACTTATCAGCAGCGCTCAAACCCTGGATGGCGTCGCTGCTGCCCTCGGCCAGGACGCTGAGGCCGTCGGGGGAAGACTTGAGTGCCTGCCAGGTCTTGCTGCGAGGAGAGATAGTGAAGGCATAGTACTGCTCCCCCGCTTGCCGCAGCGTCAGTCCGTACCGAAACTCGCCGTCGGAGCTCTCAGTGTGATCCACCAGAGCTACCGTCTTCACCACAACAGCGCCAGAAGCTGGCTCGTGCGAAACCGCCAACCTGTCATTGGGAGTACTAACTTCGAGGTGGTAGAAATCGGGGGGATGATAGCCAAAGCGGTGGTCAGCCTGTTCCTCGGTGGGCCAGCCACTTTCGGGGTTGGTGAATTCTTCTCGCAGGACTTTTTCGGCTTGCTGAGTCTCGACGTCCCGGATTGTCAGAGAAGCATAGTGGACGTGCACCAGGGGTTCGTCAAGTGTCTCAAGGATGAAACCAACGTCACCGCTGGTGTAATCAGAGTCGTTGAATGTCGTGAGAAGCTGATCGTTGAGGTAGAATGCGAAATCTGAACCATTGGCGCTGACGCGCAGCCTGTCTGCGGTGTTGAAGCCCCGGATTGTCTCAGTGGTCCCTTCCGCCAGGACTGCCCATCCCTCTGAAGAGTGTTTGCGTGCCCTCCAGCCTTGGGTGCGTGGAGAGATGCTGAAGGCATAATACTGGTCACCAGACTGGCGGATGACCAGCCCATATCCGAAATTGCCAGCCTGGGTTTCAGTGTGATCCACCAGCACCTCAACCTCGGCTGTGAAATTGGCAAGGGACAGACCGCGGAAAATGGTCAGGCTGTCATTGGGGGCGCTAAGTTCGAGATGATAGAAGGCTGCCGGATGGTATCCAAAGCGATGTGTACCCTGTTCCCCGGTTGGCCAGCCGCTGTCAGGATCAGCAAACTGATCCTGAAATAACCCGCCGGCGGGAGCGGCGGCCGGTACTGGGGCCTCATCCAGTGCTGCCTGTCCGATGGCCTGGTCGGCTGCGCAACGAAAACCAGCCGTAGCAATCATGGTGCGCACGTTGGGATCTCCCTGAAGGCGATAGGCCGCGTCCTTGAGAAAGCCGTAGCTGCCCCCACGCAAGACGCGGTAACCACCCGTTATGGGGGTGTAGGTATCTCCCACCCACTCCCAGACGTTGCCAGCCATGTCAAAGGTGCCCAAAGGGCTACGGTTGGCAGGAATGCTACCGATGGCATAAGTCCCTCCACGAGGAAGCTCTACAGCCTGTTCGTCGTTCCCCCAGGGAAATAACCAGGCCTGTGGCCCTCGGGCAGCAACCTCCCATTCGGCCTCGCTTGGCAGGCGCTTTTGGGCCCAATCGCAATAGGCGCTAGCCAGTTCCCAGCTAACTCCTTGGGCTGGATGCTGCTCTTGGCCGGCTGGGACGTTGCCATCAGGCCAGCCAGCGGGCGCCTGGTGCCCGGTTTCACTCAGGAATCTGGCGTACTCGGCGTTGGTCACTTCGTACTGATCGACCCAGAACTCCTCTAGCTCAATTTGCTGCGGGAGGGCATGCTGGTCATCCAGCGCGTCCAGACCGACCAGGTAAACGCCGCCCTCAACCCTAATCATTCTCTCCGCTGAGGGCAGGTTGACTTGGTCAGCCAGGACTAGAGGGCGAACAAAGCGCCAGGCTACAGAGAGAAGCAAGAACCCCATTGCGAGCATCAGGACCAAGATGATGGCTGCACTGGCGATCCAGGGTGTCCAGCGGCGCCCCTGGTCAGGCTGGGCAGGGCTTGCGGGTGGAGCTTTCGGGGCAGAAACGGATGCCTTGGGCAATACAGTCGGCGCCGCCTCTTCAAGATGCCACTCGACTGCCCGCAGTGCTGCCGCCATGTCGGCGGCAGACTGGAACCGATGGGCGGGATCCTTTGCCAGCGCCTTTTCGACCACTGCCACCAATTCGTCAGGTGTGTTCTCTTTGATCTGGCGGATATCAGGCACCGGCTCATTCACGTGTTTCATCAAGACTGCCACCGTCGTGTCGGCTTCGAAGGGTGGTTGGCCGGTGATCATCTCGAATAGCATCACCCCCAGTGAGTAGACGTCACTCCGTTCGTCAGGGCGCTCGCCGCGTGCCTGTTCGGGCGACATATACAGTGCGGTTCCAATGACAGTGCCTGTCATGGTGTGCTCTGCCGCGCCCAGCATTTTGGCAACCCCAAAGTCCATCAGGATGGGTTGGTCCTGCGCATCGAGCATTACGTTGGCGGGCTTAAGATCTCGGTGGATCATGCCGTGTTCGTGAGCATAGGCAACCGCATCACAGATGGTGCCCATGATGTCCACTACATAAGCTAGCCGCAGCCCCTGCCTAGCGCTAGTTGATTGGAGGCGAGCCTGCAAGGTCTCGCCTAGTACATACTCCAAGACCATGTAGTAAAGGTCGCCGTCGTGGTCGAAGTCGTACACCTGGATGATGTTAGAATGTCGGAGTTTGGCCACCACTTCCGCTTCTTGCTCAAAGCGCCGCACAAACTCTGGATCGCGGGCAAGATGAGAGTGTATTAGTTTGATGGCGACGGTGCGTCTTAGGTTGGGGTCGGTGGCCTTGTATACTGTTGACATACCACCTTGAGCAAGCCAGCCCTCAATTCGGTAACGGCCGCCGATAACATCGTTCTTAACCCAGCTTTGTTTAACTTGTGTCATATCGAGTCTCCGAGCATAGTTACTTGTGATCTGGGCCGGGACCATTCCGCTCAGCCTTGGATCGAAAGGTTGGCCTGTTCGTCGCCATAGGGCACAAGCTCTTCTGGTGCCTTCGGCGAGAAGGCAATTATGGAGTAATAGGACCTAAATACACTCAAATTAAGAGTATACAGCAGATCGCAGCTTGTGTCAACTGAGCGATTTTGATTCTGTAGCAAAATGGTCGAATTTGATGTATAATCAAATATGTTGTGGTGCTGGAGGGGTAAGTGGGCGACGACGAGAAATCAAGAGTGCAACTGGTGCGTGAGCTGGCAGAAATGC
>CP070811.1:541205-544182 GCA_020343875.1 Anaerolineales bacterium
AAAAAGGCCCCCTCCCATCTGGAAGGGGGCCATTAGGAGACCCGTTGTTTCACTGCCTTGAATAAGACTAGCCGGTCTTTGGGTTAGGCGTTAGAGAACGGGTTTCTGCAGGAAGAACTATGTATACTATATACAACCGTCAGGTGAAAAAGGTTCAAACCAGAAGAAAAAAAGGGCGCGTATGGAAACGCGCCCAACAGGAGACGGCAGGGGGTAGGTCAGCTTTCCAAAGCTGACGTTTTGCAGTGTTCTGACATTTTTCTACTGATTTCCCCGCAGGCGGGGGTCCAGTGCGTCGCGCAGGCCATCGCCCAGGAAGTTGAAGGCGAACATGATGATGGCCAGGGCCAGGGCAGGGAAAATCACCTGGTTCGGATAGGTGCGGATGCCCCTGGCCGCGTCCGCGATCAAGGCCCCCCAACTGGGGGTGGGACGGTTGACGCCCAGGCCGATGAAGCTGAGAAATGCTTCGTAGGCGATATAGTTGGGAATGGCCAGTGTCTCTGCTACCACAATCGGGCCCACGATGTTGGGCAGGATGTGCTTCAACATAATGCGGATATCCCTCACACCCAGGGCGTGGGCGGCCTCAATGAACTCCTTTTCCTTCAGGGACAAAATCTGGCCCCGCGTGATGCGTGCCATTGACATCCAGGCCGTGATGCCGATGCCCACAAAGATGAAGAACATGCCGCCCATGGCGTTGTCGATGCTCGTCAGATAAAACCGCAGCGTCCCCGGCTCAGGCGCGGAGGTAGTCGAGCGGAAAAAGGCCATCAATAGAATGATGAGCAGCAGGGTCGGGAAGGCATACATGACGTCTACAAAGCGCATCATCAGGTTGTCAACCCGCCCCCCGAAGTAGCCTGCAATCGTGCCAAAGGTGACGCCCACGATCAGGCTGATGAAGGGTCCCACGATGGCCACCGACAACGAGACGCGCGTGCCATAAATGATGCGGCTCAGCAGGTCACGCCCAACGTCGTCTGCGCCCAGGGTATACTTGTCGGTGATCTGGACGTAGCCCCCCTCGACGCCCTTGGGTAGCATCGAAGGGAAGACCTTGGTCATCCACAGAGGCGCCGCGTTGTTGTCTATCAGGCTTTGCTTCTCGTAGCTCTGGGGCGCTATCAAAGGTTGCGCTTCTTGGCCGGTAAACAGGGTGAAAACGCTGTTGTCGGCGAAGATGGCCATCAAAAAGAACAGGATGATGACGATGCCGCCGATGACGGCCGCCCTGTTCCTCAGCAGGCGGCGCATAGCGTCGGCCCACAGACCAGACTCGCGACGGCGAATTGCCACCCCACCCGGCAAAACTTGTTCCTGGACTGCCATATCAATTCTTCCTTATCTTCTTAATCGTAGCGAATGCGCGGGTCCAACCAGGCATAGGTCAAGTCTACCAGCAGGTTGGCTAGCACTAGAATCACGGCGTACAGCAAAATTGTGCCCGTGATGACCGGGTAATCGCGGTTGGTAATACTGGTGATGAAATACCGGCCCATGCCTGGGATGCCGAAAATCGTTTCGGTCACAAAGGAGCCGGTCACCAGGAAGGCAAAGATGGGGCCCAGCACCGTCACCACCGGGATCAGCGAGTTTCTGAGCGCGTGCCGGACGATGACCACCCGCTCCATCAGCCCCTTGGCCCGGGCGGTGCGGATGTAATCTTCACGGACCACCTGCAGCAGGCTGGCTCGCGTCAGGCGGGCGATGATGGCTGAGCTGCCCGTTCCCAGGGCCACGGACGGCAATATCTTGTGTTGCCAGGTCAACCAACCTGTCGGCAAAAACCAGCCCAGCTCGACGGCGAAGATCCAGATCAGGAACGGCCCCAACACGATCACCGGGGCCGAAACCCCCAACACGGCAATGCCCATGGCGCTGTAATCCCAGAGGCTGTTTTGTTTCAGGGCCGCCAGGATCCCGAACGGAAGGCCGATCACAAGCGCGACTCCCAGGGCATACAGGCCCAGCTCGAACGAGATGGGCAGGTTCTCGCGGAAGATATCGTTCACCGTCCGCGAGCGAGAGGCATATGAAGGCCCGAAGTCCATCCACCTCAGAGTGTAATCGCTGCCGAGAGGGATATTGATCAGGTAGTTGTCCAACAGCGATTCCCGCATTTCACCTTGGGTGACACGCGGCACGACAATGTCGGCCATGTAGTCCACGTACTGCTTCCACACCGGCGCGTCGAGATTGTATTTGCGCTCCAGGTTCTTGAGAACCACTTCGGGCAGCGCCTTCTCCCGGGTAAAGGGTCCGCCGGGCACAGCTTGGGCAAAGCCGAAAGTCAGCAAAGAGACCACAAATACCACCAAGATCAACCACAGAAACCTGCTAACGACGTAACGACCCATAGCGCCTCCTTTATTCAGGGCCGGCTATGATAGCCAGTTCGAGGATTGGCCGAGTACTCCAAGGGCACAGGTGCACAAAATGGGTAGGTCACGCTTGCAGCGTGACAGAAACCAAAGGCGCAGCGCGGAAAACGGGTAGGTCACGCTTTTAGCGCGACACAAACTTGGATTTGTCAATCCAAGCCAAGTATCGATATTCTATAGTAATGGATGCGAAAATGCAAGATGGAGCCCTCCTTTGGGGGAGGGCTCCATCCAAAGCTCAGGACGAATCTACTTCTCCATGCTCCAATTGGCGAAGTTCTCTTGGCCACCGAGCCCGAAAGTACGCGTTACGTAAGGCTTGGTGAGCCTCACGCCGCTGTACCAGTAGATGGGGATTATAACTGCTTCTTCATCCACTAGGATCTTCTCAGCCTCGGCATACAACTCGGTTCGCTTGCTGACGTCAGTCTCGAGGGCAGCCTCGTCCACCAGTGCGTCGAACCTTTCGCTGCCCCATTCGGTGTGGTTGTTACCCGAATCGGAGCGGAAGACGTCCTTGGCGAAGTTGCTGGCGTCCGGATAGTCCATGCACCAGCCCAGCCGCCAAATCTGCGGCGAGTCCTCGTCCA
>CP070811.1:544282-547715 GCA_020343875.1 Anaerolineales bacterium
ATCACGGCTGGAAACCGGCTGGGGTCCGCGTCGGGTGCTTTCTCAGATTCAAATAAATTGTTGGGTTAATAACAGCCTGGCTTATAGCGCCCCAATGCCCCAAAAACTCTTGTGAAGGGGCACTCACTGAGCCAGAGCCAGGTGTCCTCCCCATCAAATGAACGGCTTCCCTGTTACCCCCGGCGCGACCCGCAGTTGCTGCAGTGCTCGCTGACCAAGATGCAGTGCAACCTGATCAGGATCTTCGCCTTTCAGGGGAATCTGTCCCCCTGCCATCGCTCCATGCCCGCCAGCTGTGCCTCGATCTCCGATGATGTCCTGCACCAGTTGCCCGGCCCCTCGCTGGTTTAGGGTTCGCACCGATACGGTCAATAGATCTTTGTAGGCGCCTATACACACCACCCAGCGGATGCCTCTCAACCGCAACAGAATATCTGCCATCTCAGCCGCCAGGTCTGGATAATCCACCGGGCCAACATAAGCGATAACAACGTTTTCATAGACACGGGCCCTCTGCAAGCTAGAGACGATATTCTTGAAGTAGCCGGCTGGTACCTGAGCATATTCAATTCTAGACAGGGCCTCCAAATCGACCTGCGACTGAAGATAACAGAAGGCCGCCGTGTCAGCTGGGCTGGCGCCCCGGCTCAGACCCACTGTGTCAGACCTGATCCCATAAAACAGGGCGGTAGCGATCGGAGCTGCCGGCTTGAGGCCAGCACCCTGGAGGTATTCTGTCAGAATGGTCGAGGTGGCGCCTACGTCTGGGCGAACCTCCACAAAAGCGGCAGCATCCGCGACGTCACGCCGCGGGTGGTGATCAATAACAATGGCTACGCGGGCTTCGGGCGACAGAGGGGCGTTGCCAGCGCCTGGCTGAGCATCGACCAAGACCAGGCAGGTCCCCGGCTGCAGGTCCGAGGCGCGCAGTCGTTGGAGCGGACGACCCAGATAGCGCACTAGAGCCCTGTTCTCGGCCCGGGCAATGATGCCCCGATAGGCAATGTGCGCCTCAAGTCCCAGCTTCTCTGTCAATAGGTAGCGGAGGGCAACCGCGGCGGCAATGGCATCCGGATCGGGGTTGTTGTGAGGCAGGATCAGCACCTGGCTTGCATCACCCACGGCCTCCAACAACTTCTCAACATGCGTCTCTGACATAACAGTCTCCCCCTGCTGATCTACACACCTGGCCTATACTAAGCACGGCAATAGTCCCACCATCCGGGTTGAGAAAGTTTGCATGCCCTTCTTCTCTCGAGCCCCCGAGCTTATTGGGGCCTTACAGCAGGCCTCAGAGATCCCTGAGACCTCCGAGGCCTTAAACAAGGGGCGCTGCAACTCTCTGCTTTCAAGACTGCTCAGGACTAATTCACTATTAATACCAGCTGTGCGCCCGTACTGTTTCATACATGGCTAGGATATTTTCAACTGGCACGCGGGCTTGGATGTTGTGAATCGAATTGAAGACAAAGCCCCCCCCGAGGCCAAACACCTTGATACGCTCGCGGACTTGTTGACGAATCTCATCCGGCGTACCAAAAGGAAGTGTATGCTGTGTGTCCACACCCCCGCCCCAAAAGGTAACCTGGTCACCAAATCGTGCCTTAAGTTCCTCAGGGATCATATTGGACGCCGAGGTTTGAACTGGATTGAGGATGTCGAAACCAGCCTCAATGAAGTCTGGAATCAGCTCCGTCACCGATCCGCAGGAGTGTATAAACGTCTTCCAGGGCGTATGCTCATGCACCCAATCATTCAGGCGCTTCTGGAAGGGTAGGTACAGCCCCCGATAGGTTTCCCTTGACACGAATGGACCCCTTTGCGTCCCAAAATCCGTGCCACTCATGTAAACCACCGTCACTTGATCACCCACCGTCTGGTACAGCTTCTCCAGGTTGGCCAGGGCAATCTCGCACTGCCGTTCAAAGACCTGGTAAATGTAATCACGACGAATGACGGTGCTAACGTACCACTCTTCCACATCACGGATGCCCTTTGGGTTTTTGAGCCAAGTGGCAGGCACCAACGCGATGTCACCAAAAGCGATGCCGCCAAAAATGGCCATAATCGCTTTGTCGGTTTCATGGTACAGTCGCCCCACCTCCCGACTCCAATAACCCAATTCTTCATCCGATATTGGGGCAAACTCTTCCAGATTGTCCTCAACATTCAGGTTATCGTCGTCGATCGGAGGCTGCCGGATGATAGCATCAAAATACCACCCGGCTTGGGGCATCCGGCCGCTGGGCGGGGCAAATTTATCACCCTCTGGGTACATCAAGATGTCACCATCGGGTTCTGGATCCGTGTTGTAGCCTTCCGGCACCAGCACCGGAGTGCCTTCAAAACTGGTCCACGGTTTCCATCCTTCATTCTTGAACCCAAAAAAGGTAGTGGGCGGGCTGACGCCAACCACATCCACGCCCAGTGCGTCCACCAGATCAGACTTGATCTCGCCCAGATTCTGAAAAGGCTCAATAATCTTGACGGGCGTGCCAGGCGGATCCAGCCCCAATGCCTGGCGCAGCTTGTAAACGGATTGTACATGCATACCGGTCACAGGCGAAGAGCCCAAATCCAGCGGAATGCGGTCCATCTCCTGATGGTTTAATGCACGTTGGACACGTTCTCGTGAATTCATCCCATTCCTCCCTCCGAAGTAGCCTAAAGTGCCTCTGCCTCCTCGCGTGCAATCTGCACCCAGCGGACCACCCGTCGTGGGTCGTTTCGAATGGTATGGTTATCCTTCATAATCACTTCCACCCGGCAATCCCGAGTGATCCAAAGCGCCTCTCGCAGCTCAGCACGGATACGCTCCTCATCGAAGCTATCCATAGCCAGGTCCGCTGGCCTGGGCTTCATCGAATAGACATAGCGACCACCCAGCATTTCCGCCAACTTGGCCAGATCGGCCCAGGGTGAAACCGAAACGCGGCGCAGGTTGGGAATCTGCTGCACGAGATGCCAGCGCTTGTCCAGAGGCTCGCAGCAGCCGTAGCAATTTAACCCAAACCGCTCCAGAATGGGTAACTGATAGGGAAAAATGAACTCAGCAAACATCTGAGGGGAGACCCCTACCGTCTCCTGGCTTTCGCCGAAACCCCACAGATCACAGGTCCGGACGCGGCCATCAAAATCAGCTTGGGGCAACTCGTGAGTCCAGCCAAATCCACCTGAGCCAACGTAGGTACCATCATTGTTCAGGCTAAACAACCCGTCAAGCCACCCTCCCTTGGATAAGAGGCGGGAGCACCCAGGAAACATGGCAGAGGAAATGATAAGTATGCCGTGATTGTACCAAGGATCAACCGGGTTGTCAATGAAACGCTATATTCTACATTGGTGCACGTTCAGAGTTTGGCAAGTCAATATGAGAGAGGCGCTTTGTCCTATCTCGTTCTGCTTATTAGGCAACACCCAAGCTTGGATTAAC
>CP070811.1:547815-550984 GCA_020343875.1 Anaerolineales bacterium
AGGCCATCATCCGTGTCCCGAACCACTCGAAGGCAAGGTCAAAGCCGTGGGGCCAGAGTTGGACAGGACCCACCTCTCCAGTCAAGCTGGCCCGGTGTTTCTTGAAGGCGCGATCCGCGTTCACCAGGGCTGTGAAGAAATCCTGGGCTGCAGCTGGGTCGTACTGACGTGGTGCGTCGCTCTCGAACTTGTCGCGGGCATACTCAGCTGTGAGACCTAGCTCAGCCACGGCATCCAGCACCAGGTCGCCAAAGGCGGAAGCCGACAACCCTTGGGTCATACTGAATTCTCGAACCTGACCCCTACTGGTGACCAGGAGCACCTGGTGCTGGTGCAAGTCCATCTTGAGTGAGAAGATACCCCCGCCCGGCAGGGGCATTTTGTCTGTAACAAGGCCGTCTGGTTGTACCTTCAGGCTAATGTGCCACCACTTTGGATGGAGCTCGGCGTGGGCGCGAGGCACAACTCCGATCACCTTGCTATACAGGTGCAGAGTCTCTCGTGTGGGCTCCCATCCAGTTAATGGGGGGAAAATCGTTTCTGATGACATATTTTCTACCTCCGTGTGACCTCGCACCTTGGACGTGTTGTGGTGGGTCCGTCTTACCTCGCTGCTTCGAATTCAGGCTGTGTAAGATTGGTTACTCCCAAGGAGTCTGTGATATAGAATATGACATGCCTGCACTTGGGAAGTTCCATCCCGGTCGGACACCCCTTCGCTGCGACGGGCGCTCGTGTCATTTGCAGCTTGGCTCACCAGGCAAAACGACGAGATGACAGGTATGGATTGCTCAGCATGTGTGGCGCAGGCGCGAGGCAGGGGTTATGATTGTGGAGAAGCCTTCAGGCAACTAATTGTTATCAGGGGTGTTATAAACTTGTACCAGCAGGACATCGGGGCATGCCATCGAGAATGAATGCAGAGGACTATTCTGTGTGTTGGGGGGAATGCTTATGGATTTGAGCGATGAGCAGTTGTTTGACCTCTATTATTGGATGCGCCTGACGCGGGCTGTAGACGATCGTCTGATGCTTCTTTATAACCAGGGTAAGATCGCGGGGGCTGCTTTCTCTCAAAAGGGTCATGAGGCCATCTCGGTAGGTACCGCCTTTGCCTTGGGCCCGGATGATATTATGGCTCCCATGCATCGGGACCTGGGGTCCTATTTGGTCAGGGGTATGAGTCCGGAGCGTATCATGGCCCAGCATCTGGGCCGGGTGGCAGGCCCGTCGCGGGGGCGGGATGGGAATCTACATGGCCTGGGGGATATGCGGCTGGGGATCATCGGTTTTGTGAGTATGCTTCCCTCCTCGCTGCCTGTCGCGGTGGGGGTAGGCCTGTCGTTCTGGCTGCGCGAGGAGCCGCGAGTGGCAATGACCATCTTTGGAGATGGCAGTACCAGCACCGGCAAATGGCACGAGGCGCTTAATTTTGCGGGTGTGTTCAAGCTACCAGTGATACTCATCTGTGAGAACAATGGCTATGCCTATTCCACGCCTGTGTCTCGCCAATTTGGCAACCACGATATTGCCGATCGGGCCGCAGGTTATGGCTTCCCTGGGCTTGTGGTGGATGGGAATGACGTGCTAGCGGTGTATGAGGCAAGCCGGGAGGCGGTGGAGCGTGCCCGTCAGGGTGGGGGACCCAGCTTGATTGAATGCAAGACGATGCGCATGCGGGGCCACGCGGCTCACGACGACGCCAGATACGTGCCGGATGAGCTGTTGGAAGCGTGGGAGACGAAGGATCCCATCCTGCGCTACGAACAGACGCTTCAGGGCCGGAACCTGCTTACTTCAGAGGTTCAGCAGCAGATCGAAGGGCGGGTGACGGCTGACCTGGAAGCAGCCCAGGCTTTCGCCTTGCAAAGCCCACTGCCGGACCCCAAAGATCTGCAGAAGGGGGTGTATCACGAGCCGGGCTGCTACTGGGATCGGGACGCGGGAAGGCAGGAGTAGGTCGAGGATAGATTATGGCTGAGATTACATATCTTCAGGCGATTCGGGATGCCTTGTGGGAGGAGATGGAGTCGAACCAAGACGTTTTCCTGCTGGGAGAGGACATCGGGGTATATGGGGGCGCTTTCAAGGTTACCCAGGGCTTGCTGGAGCGCTTCGGGCCCAAGCGGGTGTTGGACACCCCTATGGCGGAGACTGCTATCGTGGGGGCAGCCATTGGTGCAGCCCTGATGGGTATGCGTCCCGTGGCCGAGATGCAGTTCGCCGACTTCATCAGTTGTGCCTTCGACCAGCTGGTTAATTTCGCCGCCACCAACCATTTCCGATGGGGCGAACCAGTGCCCATCGTAGTCCGGGCGCCATCGGGAGGTGGGCTGCGGGCCGGACCCTTCCACTCGCAGAACCCTGAAGCCTGGTTTGTCCACGTGCCAGGCCTCAAAGTTGTAGCCCCGGCGACACCCTACGACGCGAAAGGGCTGCTCAAGGCCGCCATCCGGGATGACAACCCGGTCATTTATTTCGAGAACAAGTACCTGTACCGCCACGAAAAGGGTGAGGTGCCCGAAGAGGATTACGTAGTTCCCATCGGCGTGGCTGATGTCAAGCGCCAGGGCGAAGACATCACGGCCATTGCGTATGGGGCCATGGTTCGCGAGACCCTGGCTGCGGCCGAGGAACTGGCCGGAGAGGGCATTGACGTGGAGGTGGTAGATCTGCGTAGCTTGAAACCTTTGGACCGGGAGACGGTGCTGGCATCCGCCCGCAAGACGGGCAAGATTGCCATCGTACACGAGGCCTACCGCACTGGCGGGTTGGGTGGCGAGCTGGCCGCCCTGATCTCGGAGGAGGCCTTCGAGTGGTTGGACGCGCCCCTGGTGCGTATCACGGCGCCAGACACGCCGGTGCCGTATAGCGCTGTTCTTGAAGACGCCTTCCGGCCGAGCGCAGGTAAGATTGTGGAGGCGCTGCAAGAGCTGGCCGCCTATTGATATGCACAAGGTGAAGTTTGCATCGCGCATTTCTTTCCTGAGACGGAGTGGCTTGTGAAATATGGATTTGTCTTGCCCTGGGGTGATGCGCGCACTGCAGCTGAGTTTGCCCACCAGGCGGAAGTGGCGGGCTGGGATGGTTTCTTCGTATGGGAACCAGTCTGGGGCATTGACGCGTGGGTGTCGCTGACGGCTGCTGCCTTGCGAACACACCGCATTCG
>CP070811.1:551084-557014 GCA_020343875.1 Anaerolineales bacterium
ACCTGTGTTGGCGTAGGGGGTGCTCCCGCCGGTGCTGAAGGTGCTTTCCGGCGGCTGGGCGGACACAAATTCCAGGCGGTCGGCATCGTAGACGTCGCTCAGAGGGGCCGGGTTGATGGTGTCGCTGGGGCCGCCGCACAATTCGTCGGTGGTGATGCGGAAACCCATTGCATCCAGGTAAACAGTACCTCCATCTACGGCAGCCTGCTTGATCGTATCAAGCTCAAGGTCGAGATTACCGGAAAAATCTGGCCAATCCCACGCTCTGGCGGAGGTTACGTCCCAGCTCAACAGCCCTTGGTTCGATGGCCCACTGCTGAGCGCGTTAAGCTGCGCCGGCGTGAAAGGTGTGAGCGCAATCTGAGCATCGTTGAAGTATAGGAAGCCTTCGGCACTGTCATTAATTAGCACTCCGTCGACGTAGATTGAGAAGATCGCCTCTACCGAGTTGATCGTGCCAGATTTGGAAATATCAAAGCCAGTGCCCGCTATTCGGTTGCGGGCATTGCCGTAGTCCGAATAGGCGTAGATACCATCGGGACCGCTGGTTCCAAATACATTTGCCTCATCAACCCACCTGGTCGACTGATTGCTGCCAGAATGGTCAGGATCCTGTGTCGTTGACCAAATCGTATACTGGCACGGAGCGGGTTGGCCGGTGCCATCCCCCGGCCGCAGGTTGGTCACCCGGATGGTGTACGTAACTAGATTGCCTTCCAGGACTGGGGAGGTGATAACGCGTTTATCCACAGATAGCGAGGGGCCAAAGCCGAAGTTGGCGTCCAAGACGTCATTGTTGCTCAGTGTGATGGGGTAGACGACGTCCGTGGTGGAGCTGTAACCGGGGGGCAAATCCGGGTCGTTGGTATCCACCTGCACTACGAAGTCTCCGTTAGGCAGGTCCTCAAAGGCATAGTAACCGGTGATACTGGTGGTGGCGGTCACAACCAGTAAGTCCCCGACACCATCGCCGTCCGTGTCCAGGTACACGCTGACGGTGACGTTGGGAAGGCCGCCCTCACCGCCCTCTTGCAGGCCGTTGCCGTTCTCATCCTGCCAGACCGTGCCGCCAATGGTGTTATTACCCTCAACCAGGGTGATGCTACAATCCCCATTAAAGGAGGGCCCGCCGGCAAAGCTGGAATCGGAGCAGTTTTCGATGTAGCTGCCGGTAAAGGTAGTCGGCACGGTAGCCCTAAACAGAACCTCACCGCTGTGGCCGGCCTGGAGGGTATCGGTCAGCCACCATTGGATGGTAGTCACATCTGCAGCCGGTGGCTCGATGTCGGTCCAGGTCGCTCCGTCATCGGTGGAGTAGCGGATGATCACGCCGGTGCTGGTGAAAGTGTGCGTGGCGCTGCCCGATACGTAAATGGTGCCTTCGGGGATGGTGTCGCTGATGACCAGGGGCACCCAGGGCACATCGCCCCCGCCGCCACTGATCAGCGGCAGGCCCGCCCCAGTGTCACCCGTGTTGTCAACAGCTACCTGGTAATCGATCGTCCCCCCCAGGGTGACGGTCAGGTTGCCGGTCTTATCCACCTCTACCTCTGGTTCTGAGCTTCCCAGAGGTGGGATGCCCGTCCCGTAGTCAGCGTTAAACTTCTCGTTGTCGGCCCCGGAAGCTACTTCCTGGTAAGGGGTGAGCGCGGTCGCGCAAGGCCCGTCCAGGGCCATAAAGGTGTAGAAGACATCACCGATCGCCCCGGTGTTGTCGGAAGGCAGGTCGGTAAAGTAGAGTTGATCTTCAAAGGGTATGACCAGGTCGGGCTGGCCGGCGCTGCGGGCCACGGTGAACACGCCGCTGGTGCGCACCAGGCGGAAGCAACTGGGATCAAAGCTGGGGTCACCGATGGGCTGCAGCCAGGCATTGTAGTCGAAGTCGCCGTCGCCGTCGTTGTCAAAGCCCTTGTTGATGTTGCCCAGTTCATAGCGCACCCCATTGGAGGTGATCAGATCGCCAGGGACGACAATGTCGGTGTTGGTGTTAAACCAGGAGCTGCCCTGCGGGAAGATCTTGTTAGCCATGGCCGAGATTTCGTTGCGCATGGTCGCCCGCCAGGTTTGACTGACCTGGCCGACTACTTCGTTGGCGGTGGCCCATATGTCAAACGTCAACCACAGGTCGTCTTCAGGGACGGTGGGCAGGCCCCAAACGGGATTTAATGAGCAGGGGGGAGTTTCCGAGCTTTCGCACTGGGGATACGTTATATGCCAGTATTGCACCCGGCATTCGCCGGGGGCTAATGTCCCCACGAAGCGGGTGGCGTCCGCCAGCCCAGCGCGGCCGCCAACATGGGAAAACGAGTAGCTGCCGGGCTGGTCTAGAAGAGGGTGTTGACTAAGGAAGCCGGGATCGGTGGTAGCCCGAACCGGATAGATACCGGGTGTGCCATTCGTGGAGTCGCCGATGAAACCTTGCACGCCGGTTAGCGTGGTAGCACCCGTGTTGCAGAATTTGCCTGCAATAGTTGCTACAGAGGGGGCGTAGGTAGAGGGAGATTCCACGTTGGAGTCGACCACGAAATTGTAAGCGGCTATGATCTCTACCGTGAGGGGGTCGGCTTGCGCCCGAACCAGGCCGGTCCCCGAGAGGCTGATACCCAGCATGAGAATCAGGGCCAAGAACAAAACCAGCCCAGATGCCATGGCAACCCTGGTTGGAATTGGACTGGCGAGCGGCCAGGACCATCTTCGATCCCGGGTGGAGGAAATGGGAGGCGCTTGAGCTGGCTTAGGGCTAAGCCCCTTCAGGCCCGACAGCCTTTGGCCAAGGTACCGGCAGCCATGGGTCATCCCGACTGCCCCGAAACTTAGAACAATTAGAGCGAAAATTAACTCTACCACTGGGCACCTCCTGTTTCAACGACGCCGCTTGAGGATTCTGCCTGGTCATACCCGGGCCCAACTCTAAACAACGGCTTCCAAGCTCCGGTCTTTTTGAAGTATTGAAAAGGACAGGGCATAGTTCAGATTAATCTCACAGATGAAGGTCCGCATAAAGTCAGATTAGAACCGTATCAAAGGCTATCAAATCTCGGTGCAGCCAGTCTCACCGAAGTTTGCTGACGACCGATGCAGAGGCAGCAGGTAGTGGTTTCAGGTTTGCCCGAAGTGGTGTTGTCTGATGGATCATTATACCATTGAAGGGGCATCAATGCAGTAAAAATCGCGTAAATCCCTGCCATGGTCATGGCTCTTGGGTCTCTCCCTGAACGCCTCTGGCCTGTTACGGGCACTTTAGACGTCTCTTAATCTTAGAAGTATACCGTAACGGTCCAAAAAGTCAATTCTAGTGAGATTGGGTCTGTCCAGGATTTCGGGCCATAAGGGCTTGGAACGTCTGGCCCTACGGCTCTACAACGGTGGCAGGTTCCCCAAAATGGTCTCCACACTGGGGCGGTCGCCGGCGCTCCGGCCCACATAGGACCACACAAGGTGGCCCGATTTATCGATGATGAACACGGATGGGGTGGCGATGCCATCCCCCAACAGATTGTACACGCCATAGGCGTCGGCCACGGCGTGGTCAGGGTCGGCCAGAATGGGGAAGGAGACATTAGCCACCTGCAGCATGCGCTGGGCGTTGGCCACGTCTTGCACGGCCAGGGCCAGGATCTCGGTGCTGCGCTCCTGAAAATCCTGGTAACGACTCTGCAGATCCACGATCTGCTGGCGACAGGGGCCTCAGGTCTGACCCCGGTAGAAGACGAGTACTACGTTCGACTGGCCCCGATAATCACTCAGAGTCACTGCTGAGCCTTGGGCGCTGTCCAGGCTGAAGCCAGGCGCCAGTTCCTCTGGCGTTTCATCCCCCGCTGGGGTGGGAGTTGCGATTGGGGAGATGGGCCCGCTTGGGCTGGGGGCCACTGTCTTGCCTGGGGCCTGGTGGGTGGGTGATACGTGCGGCGTGTGGGTCAAAATTGGCTGAGTGGGTGCTGGCTGCGGCGTGGGTGTGGGTGTGGCGTGCTCCGAAACTGGGGGAGCTGTGGCCGGCACAGGAGCACAGGCCGTGACCCAGGCCATGCTGACCATAGCAATCAGTGTCGCTGACCCAACTGGCCCCAAGGCACCCCAAGTCCGGTTCAATTCGCCGCCTCCTGCCCATGCTTGCCAGCCCTGGCTCCCCAGCCCGTATACCACACGCAGAGCCAGCGAACCGTCCTTGTTGTAAAAGACTGGACACTGGCAATTTTCAAAATGGAAACAGATCAACACAGATTGCAATTCAAGAATCTGTGTGCGAAGCCTGAGTGAATCTGTGTCCCAAAGAAACTCGCCAGACTCCAGCAAGAAATAGGTTACCACTCAGCCTCTGCTCGGAGAGGGGTTGTACCCCTCGACTTCTGCCACGCGGAGCCTCGCTTCCGCCCAAAACGGCGGTTGCAAACCGCCTTGGCCATTTGGCTGAGTCGGTACAGAAAGGTAACATAACTATAGCATGATTCAGTTAAAATCGCAATTTCAGCCTGTCTTTTCCCCGGATTCTTATGTACCGTCTGTGCGCTTTTCAAAAAGGCACCATAGGTGGTGGTGCACTTTCAGCCTGGAATACGAGATGTGGAACCGGATTCCGCAATAGGTTGACAATAACATCAGAAGTGCAAAAATAGTGTTTTGGATAGCCGCTAAAGGTCTGCGAAATCTTTAGGGGCTGCCGGGACTCCAGGTCTTTCCTGTATGCCATGGACTTGCTTAAATTGAGACGTTTCTGTACTATGGTCTCATCCAACCGCGCTGATGCTTTGGTGAGGTAAGGTCACCTGATGCCATTCCGCCCGTCGCCAGACTCTGCCCCTGCT
Source organism: Anaerolineales bacterium (assembly GCA_020343875.1). Classification (GTDB taxonomy): domain Bacteria; phylum Chloroflexota; class Anaerolineae; order 4572-78; family NAK82. The sequence goes on from CP070811.1 coordinate 555,887, forward strand.
TACCCATCCGGTCAGCCCACCCTCGTCACCGACCTTCACGTGGCAATTGAGGCGGCGCACGTCCTGGAAGGGCAGGGGATTCCTCCTTCCCATGTCTCACCGCCGCTGCTGGCAGCGGCGCAGGAGGTGCTCCCTGAAGCGCAGCAGTTGCTGGCTCCTGCCGCCCTGTACGCCATCCTGCCTGTACAAGATTTCGAGCACCAAGGGGTCGTCCTGGGCCATGGGCTGAGCTTCAGCGGCCCGTTGGTGGCCCGCGCCCTGGCTGGGGCTACCCAGCTGGCCCTTGCTGTGTGCACCATTGGACCTGCCTTGGAGGAGCGTGTACAGACTCTTTTCGCGGCGGGTGATGCGCTGCGAGCAGTGGCACTGGAAGGGGCTGGCATTGCCGCCATTGGCCAATTATCCGCCCAGGTTGGCGTTCGAATATGCGACGTTGCCACAAGACGCGGTTTAAGCGTCGGCATGCGTGCCAGCCCAGGCCAGGAAGGTTGGTCAATTCAGCAGCAACGGGTACTTTTCAGCCTGATGCCCACCCAGCAGATCGGGCTTCAACTGACTTCAAGCTGCCTGATGTTACCCCGCAAATCCGTCTCCTTTGTGATGGGATTGGGGCCGGATATGCGGGCTGATGCGGTTCCTTGTGACTTCTGTTCCAAACGCGAGCGGTGCCAATGGCGTCGCCAACCTGCATGAGGGCATAAGCGCATGTAATTTCAGGCTGGGCACAGCCCGCAGGGCGGGTTTTCCCTGGCCCGGCCACCAGGACGGGCCCTGGGCGCCTGCGGCCCAAATGCACCGTCCCGGCAATGGCCAGGCAGGACGGGCTAACCCCTTATTTAGGGATTCTTGCTGGCTTTGTTTGATGGCAACGGTTTAGTATGGAGCTATCCCATTCAAAGGAGAACTGGCTATTATGACACAGACACACGCCCTTCAAGATTATCTAAATGATCTGCAGAAGCGGGTCAGGGGTGACCTGCACACCGACATCTACAGCCGGCTTTTGTACAGCACCGATGCCAGCATCTACCAGGTGATGCCCTACGGCGTCTTCTTCCCCCAGACGATGGAGGACGTGCATGCGGCGGTGGAACTGGCGGCTTTATACCGGGTGCCTATCCTGCCCCG
>CP070811.1:557114-560788 GCA_020343875.1 Anaerolineales bacterium
ACAGTCGGCACTGCCTGTACAAACCGCCTAATCCGGTGCAGAGTCTGCTGTGCCTCTTGAACGTTGGGAGCCACGCCATCAATGCGCTGATCTAGCATCAATTGCTGAGTATACGAGGCATCACCGGCGAAACAGATGATATGGTTGTCCTCTTCCAGAAGCACAGACATATGCCCTACGCTGTGGCCGTGTGTCGGGACCAGTTGAATGTCACCCCTCTTGGTCAAGGAATGGCTTTTGTCAAACGCGTGATATGCGCCTTGGTCAAAGTTAACCAGCGTGGGCGACAGCCATTCCGGCCAGCGTTGATTGAGATAGCCCCGCAACCGACCGTTCAGGCCGATGGCCGCCGTCCATTCCGATTTGGCAATCACAATCTCCGCACCTGGGAAATGGTGCAAACCGCCCTCGTGATCCTGGTGTAAATGGGTCAATACCACCCAACGCACATCTTGTGCTGATAGTCCGCGCTTTTGCAGTTTCGGGCCGATCTCTTCTTCTGAAGTCATGGGGTCAAAATACGCGGCTCTTTGGACCAATCTCATCCACGGCGGAAACCAGATCGGTTTGTTCGCATTGGCAGGGATGCCAGTATCAACCACAACCAGGCCTTCGGGATGCTCGATCACGAAACAGAAGATCGGCAGCCAATCCGTGTAATGGCTATCGAACAGGGTACGTGCCAGTCGCATCGGATCGTCGGCGCGGCCAACCTGCCAACTCCTGGTGATTTTTACCCTTCCGGTAGAGATGGCGTGGATATTCATCGGGGTTCTCCTGGTGCCTGCCTGGACGCCTGATACACGCTGGCCAGACATTCAAAGTGATGTCGCCGCAGCCGCCCGTAGATTGACCCCCCGGAGAGAGCGAAAGATCCACTCTGGATGAACTGTTCAAGTTGCACGACGACCTCCTACGCCGGCATCTGATCTGCATCCGGCCTGGATTTGAACCTGTTTATCCAAATTTGGTTATCGTGGTTCACCCCTGGAGGGGACGCAGCTTCCAACGGCCGTAGGCCACAAAGCCGAGCAGCACGGCCAGAATGATGTTCTGGGCGATGTTCGGCAACTCGCCACGGGTAATATGAAAGACCGACGCGCCGATCATCACCAGCACCAGACCAGCCGCCGCGAGGGGTGTAAGCCGGGTCTGTCTTTTGGCCAGCCCAGGTAGGATCAACCCCAGTCCCCCCAGGATTTCCGCGATCCCGCTGGAATAGTGCATTCCGGTCGAGAGTTCATACATCCAGCTCATCATAGCAGGCAAGCCCGGCGGAAGGATGAAATGGTTGACGCCTACATAGAGAAAAAACACCCCCAACAGCACTTGCAGAACCCACAATACAATATGCATCATACATTCCTTTCCTGTGATCGGGTGAGATCAAACACTGTGTAATTATAGTATATAGACCTATTTGGTGTCAAAATAGAAGAACCAGAGGCGACCTATCATGGGTCAGGTGGCATAAGAACTTGTCTTGGGAGCTCCCAAGTATATAATCAACCTGAAATCACCTGGTTTAGCATACTGATTGGTTACATGCCGTTCAAAAACCCCCTATGGGGTGTCCAGGTGGAACAATGCCTGCTCGTTATGCCATTAAAGCTACAGCCAAAAGAAATGAACAATCAAGATCTTCATCGCAAGGTTGACCTTGCTGTGTTCAGTCTTGCCAATCTTATGAACATTATTATGCTGGTCGTTTTCCTTGCTCGGGCGGCAGGAGTGGCCCGGATTAACATGGTTGGTGGGATATGGGTTGCATTCATCATTGTTCTGTCAGCGGCTGTATGGCTGAATATTAGAGGTCGGCGAGAGTGGTGGGCTATTGTCCTTCCTTCTGTGTTGATGGCATTCCTAATTCTCGAAATCATTCTCGACTACGTTTTAAAGATTAACTTTCGCAGCACCCATCTAATTGGGCCCTATCTTCTACTTTATTACCTGGCATTATTTGGCATGATTGGTTATGCGTTCCAGATTGGCAAGAGATTTGGGTTCATCACCCTCCTGACGTACTTCATCCATCAGTCTGCAATGTTATATTCTTATTTTTGGGTTGGCCATGGGTAAGTGCAGACTTTGAGGGGGAGTTGTGCAGCCTGCCCCCGGTCAATAGAAGATCAGCTGAGACGTTCTGGGGGAGGATGGTGATGGGCAACGCGGTGCTTAAGTTGCTCAACTCGATCAAAGCGGCTGCCCGATGGCGGGTTCCCGGCCGAAAAGAAATACTACCGGGTGACGAACAAGCGAGAGACTGGCCGTCCCCTGGTCGATTGGGGCGTCGAGAGCTGGCGGCGGTTGAATGAGTGGGTGACAGCCAGCGCGCTGAGCGTGTTGAAAGCGGCAGGACGAGGGTTATGAAGGGCAAGGTGCTCTCTTACGGCCTCACGGGGTTTTTCCTTTTCGCTTTAGTGGCCGGGCTGGCCTGTGGCGAGAAGGTAACCCGCACCGATCCAGATTCCCAGGTTGACATGCAGCCATCCATTCAACCACCAAAACCTTCCCAACTCATCACGCTGTTCCTGGCCGGTGACGTGATGACAGGCAGAGGCATTGATCAGGTGTTGCCTCATCCCAGCCATCCTGTCATCTACGAGCCATATATGAGAAGTGCCAGCGGATACGTGGAACTGGCTGAGCTGGCCCATGGTCCGATTCAGAAACCTGTTGACTTTTCGTACATCTGGGGAGATGCTCTGGACGAACTGGAACGGGTGCGGCCGGATTTGAGGCTCATTAACCTGGAAACCAGCGTCACCACCAGTGACGATTATTGGGAGGGTAAAGGGATCAATTATCGAATGCATCCAGAGAATATCCCTTCTCTGGCAGCGGCCAAAATAGACTATTGTTCTCTAGCCAACAACCACGTGCTTGATTGGGGCTATGCCGGCCTCGCGCAGACGTTGGAAACGTTGAAGAAGGTGAATATCAACAGCGCAGGAGCGGGCCACAACCTTCAAGAGGCGGAAACGCCAGCTGTGATGGAAGTGGAGGGGAAAGGCAGAGTGATTGTGTTCTCATACGGCTTGACGACCAGTGGCATACCCGCCAGTTGGGCCGCCTCAGAAGGCCAGGCCGGTGTAAATCTGCTAGAAGACTTTTCTGACCAAACCATCCTGCACATCAAAGCGAAAGTCGAGGAGGTGAGACAAGCGGGAGATATTGTGGTGGCTTCTATTCATTGGGGCGCTAATTGGGGATATGCTATTCCTTCTGAACAAACTAATTTCGCGCATAGACTGATCGACGAGGCAGGCGTGGACGTGATTCATGGACACTCATCTCACCACGTCAAGGGCATAGAAGTCTATCAGCAGAGGCCTATTATCTACGGCGCTGGTGATTTTCTCAACGACTATGAAGGGATCAGCGGCTATGAGGATTATAGAGCCGATTTAGCCTTGATGTACTTCGTGAGCATGGATCCCGCGACTGGAAAGCTGGCTCACCTGCAAATGACGCCTGTTCAGATTAGACATTTTCAACTGAATCGAGCATCACCAGCGGATGCGCTATGGTTAACACATACATTGAATAGGGAAGGTGAGAAGCTGGGGACCCGCGTAGACATGAACCAGGGCCATACGTTAACCTTAAGATGGGATTAGGTTCCTATGGGTTGGTACACCCACCAGGAGGTACGCCGTGGCTGGAGAATGTAT
>CP070811.1:560888-563588 GCA_020343875.1 Anaerolineales bacterium
CGGCATCGCAACCCGCTTCCGTGACGTTCCTGCTGGTCAGCAGGCGCAGATCGTTGGCGCGGCTGACGTTTATGTGTCGGACTTCGGCACCGTGAACATCGTGCCGAACCGCTTCCAGCGCGCTCGCGACGCCCTCGTCGTGGACCCGCAGTATGCGTCGATGGCCGTTCTGCGTCCGATCCAGCAGATGGAACTGGCGAAGACCGGCGACGCCGAGAAGCGCCTGATGCTCGTCGAGTATGGTCTGAAGGTCAACAACGAAGCCGCTCACGGCATCGTGGCCGACCTCACCACGGCCTAATTGACATAGGGACGGGGGCGGGTTTAGGCTCGCCCCCTAACCTGTAGGAGTAATCCATGTCTAAGCGCCTTATTTCCGACGACAAAGCCACCGGCATCAAGACGTATCTTGATTACGACGGCACCGATGACAACGCCACTATCGTCAAAGAGCAGGACGTTACCGGCATCGTTGAATACAACAAGGCTGCGTTTGACGCCGCGCCTAAGCGGTGGGGCGAGTTCACTCATGTAGGCCGCATCCCGATGACGGTTTACATGGAGCTTAAAGAGAAGGGCATTCTGGACGACCAGCAAGAGTTGGTGAAGTGGCTGAATGATCCTAACAACGCCATGTGGCGTACACGACCAGGGAATGTCTGATGGCGATAACCACTTACGCAGAACTTAAATCTGCCGTCGCTGATTGGCTCAATCGGGACGATCTTGACGCCGCTATTCCCAATTTCATTTCGCTTGCCGAAGCGCAGTTTAACAGGACTATGCGCCACCGTAAAATGGTGACGCGGTCGGATGCTACGCTCGACACGCCGTATTTTGCAGTGCCAGCCGATTGGCTTGAGAACATCCGGTTCCAGTTGAACACGAACCCGATTGTTCCGCTGCTGTATGTAACGCCGGAACAGGCTGCGGAAGAGCGCCAGAAGTATAGTGCTTCCGGCCAGCCGCTATTCTTCTCAATGGTCGGCCAGCAGTTCCAAGTTGTGCCGTCGCCTGACACCAGTTACAGCGCCGAACTTCTTTACTACGCCAAGATTCCGGCACTGTCGGACGGCAATACGACGAACTGGCTTTTGTCTGAAAGCCCCGACGTTTACTTGTATGGCGCGCTGGTGCAGTCTGCCCCGTATCTTAAAGAAGACGAACGTATCTCTGTGTGGGCGGGGCTGTATCAGAGGTTCTTTGATGATATGATGCTGGCCGATGAGCGCGCCCGTATCGGTTCGTCCAAACTTAAAGCTCGCTTCCGTACATTTGGTTAGGGGTCAACGCCGTGTCTTTTTCCAACTATCTTGAGAACAAGGTTCTGGGCCACGTTTTCGGCGGCGCGGCCTACACTGCGCCAGCTACTCTCTACGTCGGTCTGTTTACTAGCGATCCTGGCGAAACCGGGTCCGGCACAGAAGTCAGCGGCGGATCGTATGCGCGCCAGACCATCACGTTCACCGTAACGGGTAGCCAAGCGTCAAGTAGCGCCGCTGTAGAGTTCCCTACCGCGACCGCTTCGTGGGGGACGATCACTTACGCTGCGGTGTACGACGCCGTATCGGGCGGCAATCTTCTTGCGTCCGGCGCGCTGACGACTTCAAAGACTATCGACAATGGCGACGTATTCCGCATCCCGTCGGGCGATTTCGACATCGACTTGGATTGATAGATGGCCGGTTATGGTAGTGGCTTATACGGCATAGGTAGTTACGGTATTGACCCATTAGAGGGTCAGATTACCGTAACCGCCGCTGCCACCGCTACCGCTTCTGGCCTCATTGTTAAAGATGCTGTCGTCGCTGTTGCAGCAGCGGCTACTGTATCGCCCTCGGCTACTCGCGTTCGCCAAGCCGCGATTAGTGTTTCTGCTAGTTCCACAGTTTCGGCAACGGCTAACCGCGTACAGAACGCCGCCGTCTTGCTGTCGTCTTCGTCTACGGTTGCCGCGAGCGCGAAGCGTGTGCGTTTGGGCGAAGCAGCGTCATCTGCGGTATCGTCGGTATCTGCTACCGGCCAAGCAATATTCTTGTCTGCGGTTCAAGTTACCGCACAAAGCACTGTCACTCCAACTGCCAACCGTGTGCAGTCAACGAGTGCGTCAATCTCTGCCACATCTACTGTAACTGTTGTTGCAGTAGAGAAGTGGGAACCTGTTCCGATTACACCGGAGACATGGACGCAGCAATCCGATACTGCTATATCATGGGCTGCGAATAGTGACACGCCGAAGACTTGGACGCCGGTTGCAGTAACAGGCAAGACTTGGACTGAAATTTCTGATACAGGTGAGACTTGGACGCCGAAAGAGTTTCCAGACTCACTGGCCGCATGAGGTAAATTATGGCTGATACTACCACAACAAACCTTGGTCTTACGAAACCCGAAGTAGGCGCGAGCGCCGATACTTGGGGTACGAAGCTCAACGCGGACCTTGACCTGGTCGATGGTGTGTTCGCTGCTGCGGGTAGCGGCACAAGCGTTGGCCTTAATGTGGGCGCGGGCAAGACCCTAACTGTTGCGGGTAATCTTTCGGCAGGTGGAGCAACTCTCTCGCCGACCGAACTCAGCTATCTTGATGGCGTGACTTCGGCGATCCAGACGCAGATCAACAGCAAGCAGGCCACTCTTGTTAGCGGCACGAATATCAAGACCGTTGGGGGTAACAGCCTTCTGGGGTCGGGCGATGTTGGA
>CP070811.1:563688-567669 GCA_020343875.1 Anaerolineales bacterium
CCACAGCTTGCGACGCACATGTGCAGCGCTGCGGTCCCGGAATTGGTCGTGATCGCATATCGGTTGCCGTTCCAGGCCGCAAACTCTTCCTGGAAGGCCTTGCAATTCGGCCCAAAAGTATGCTGGCCTCCCTCTAACGAGGCCAGGACCATCTTCCGGTCCACATCGTCGATCGGTGGCCAGGGCTTAACCGTCCCCCCCGAGATCACCGGACTTTCACCGTGTATAGCCAGCTTGTTTTTCGCCATCCGCTCCCCTCCTGCTCCTTCTATATCGTTCGCTCTATCAACCGCCGAATGCCAACAAACACCACCATCCATCCCACCAGCAGGACCAGCAGGTTCAACGCCAGCCAGCGCACCAGCGGCCCGTCCGATCGTACCTGCTGCAAAGCCGCGCGCTCAAAAAAGAGCAGATTGATCGCATTCGCCGCCGGGTGGGCACAGATGAACAGCCCCAACGCCACGCCGATCGCCCCATCCCACACCGGCCTCCCGATCAACGTGGGCAGCAGCCGCAGCAGAGCGACGTACAAGATCGCCACCAGGATCAGCGCCCAAAGCACACCGACTTTGCGCGGACTCTGGCCCGGTATCCCCAGCCCCACCAGACGGCGTGAAATGCCGTGCAATCTCTTGGCCGCATAGCGCATCAAGACCCAGATCGCCGCCGCGCCTACGGCCAAGAGCAGGACGCCCAGCTCGATCTCCTGGCGATAGAACCAGTCCACTTGACCTACTGCTCGATCGTACTCATAAAGTGATCGCTAATCGCGCGGAAATCCTGCGGGCGCGACCACATCAGCGGGTGTCCACCCGAGTTGTTCACATAGATCCGGCAGTCGGCGATCTGTGCAGCTACGCGGCACATCTGCGGGCCAGCGTCCGGCACCAACTCATCCTCGCGACTGGCCGTCAGCAGCACGGGACAGCGGATCTGCTCCAGACGACTTCCAAACCAGTCGCCGCCGCGCCGCGCCAGGCGCACCAACATCTCGGTATCGGCCTCGACAACTTGCTCCCAATCGTCGCCGTGAGCGGCCTCCCAGAATCCGACCTGTCCGGGGGTACGTTGGGCGCGATTCTCGATCAAAGTGGTCTGCACCAGTTCCTGCGGATAGCGCTCTCCAAAGCTGTCAGCGATGACCGCTCGTACACGTCCAGGATAGAGCGCCGCCATCAGCAGTGCCACCACCGCCCCGCCGCTGGTGCCCATCACAAGACAAGTCGAGCGTCCCAGGCGCTCCACCAGCGCTGCCGCCTGATGCGCGCCCTGGTCGTACCAGTCGTCCGCCCAGACAGGAACGCGGTCCGAGCCCCCGGTCCCCAGGTAATCGAGGCTCGTGACGTGGTACCGATCCGACCAGTACTCCAGCTCGCCCCCGTGGCAAGCCGAGGAGGCCGTATTGCCGGGCAAGACCAGCAGCAGATCTCCTTCTCCGCGCTCGCGGTAAAACAACCGCTGCCCAATCCACTTTAGGTAGGGCATCCTATTCTCCTTTACCGACCAAGTCTGCAAACGACGAAACACCTAAACCAAGCACGAACGCGTGCCCGCTGCGTCTCGTCCCAATCCACCGTGGGCGGGCGATTTGGCCCGCCGTGAGACCCGGTCTTCTCGGCTGCCGGCTTGATCAGCAGCGACTCGCCGCCCGCGATCTCGGCGTGCGCCCGGACTCGCAGGCTCCGCCAAGGCCAGTTCACGTTCAGAAACTCTGCCTATAGATAGCCCTAGACCGATTCACTGTTTGGCTTTGATGACACCCTATCCCGCGCCTGAGCGATGGCCTCTTTGAGTTCGGGAAGAACCCCAAGCTGCTGCCACAGCCACAGGCGGTCCCAGATATCCCATACCTCTGCTATCTTGCCGTCGGCGATACGAAAGATGTTGACGCCGGAATTGTTGACTCGTCTGCCGGTTGGAGGCAGCCCCTGTGTTTCACCCTGATGGACGCCGTGACTCGTCCAACGCACCACGACGCGGTCCCCTTCGGCAATCATCTCCTCAATCGTTATGTTCCAGCCGCCCCAGATGGCACGCCTCTGCTCGTAAAAGGCTTTCTCACTGTCTGGTGTACATTCTATGGAGATATAATCAAAAGTTGTGGATTGGCGCAAGTTAGAAAAGTGGCGTATCCTGGTTGGGGTCACCACACCTCAACCGCGGCCGAAGGCCGCCGAAAGGATACGCCGTGGACAAGAGTACCACAAATGACATCCAAGGACAAATCCCACAAGTTAGGCCCTCGCTGGACGAACTGGCCCGAGAAGGGGCGCGGCGCATGATTGCCGCAGCCCTGGAACTGGAAGTGGAGGAGTACATCCAGAAACTCCACCACCTGCGTGACGAAAATGGTCATGCACTCGTCGTCCGAAATGGCAGAGCAGAACCGCGCACGGTCAGCCTGGGAGCTGGGCCCATCGAACTCCAAGCTCCGCGCGTCAACGACCGGCGAGCAGAGCACCGCTTTACCAGCAAGATACTGCCGCCGTATATGCGACGTTCGCCACGTTTGAATGATGCACTGCCGGTGCTCTACCTGCGCGGCCTGTCCACCGGTGACTTTGAGGAGGCGATCCCGGCCTTGCTGGGTGTGGACGCAGCGGGCTTTTCGGCCTCGACGATTTCTCGCCTGACGACCGTTTGGCAAGAAGAGCGAGAAGGATGGTGCAAACGGTCTTTGACCGGCAAGGAATACGTCTACGTCTGGGCAGATGGGGTCTACTTTGGCGTCCGCTTGGGCGAAGACAAGCAACTGGCCTGCCTGGTGCTGGTCGGTGTGCTGCCCGACGGGACGAAGGAAGTGATTGCACTGCAGGATGGATACCGGGAATCCACGGATTCGTGGCTCAGCTTGCTCCGAGACCTCAAACGACGGGGCATGCCTGCCCCTAGCTTGGCCATTGGCGATGGTGCGCTGGGCTTTTGGGCGGCCTTGCGACAGGTGTATCCGGGAACTAAAGAGCAGCGCTGCTGGGTCCACAAGATCGCCAACGTCCTGGACAAACTGCCCAAACGGGTACAACCCAGAGCAAAAGACATGCTGCACGAGATCATGTATGCGCCCAACCAGCAGGGTGCCCTCGAGGACATCCAGCGGTTCGAGCAAGAGTTCCAGGCCAAGTATTCCAAAGCGGTCGAGTGCCTCCTCAAGGACCAGGATGAGTTGTTAACGTTCTTTGACTTTCCGGCCGAGCACTGGATTCATCTGCGAACCACCAACCCGATCGAATCTGCGTTCTCGACGGTCAAGGCCCGCACCAAGCGCACCAAGGGAGCGGGATCGCGCCAGGCCGGGCTAGCCATGGCTTTCAAGCTCTTGCTCGGTGCTCAGAAACGCTGGCGCAAGATCACGGCCCCTCATCTGGTCGCCCTGGTTCAAGCGGGCGTCAAGTTTCTAGATGGGCAGCGTCAGCTCTCTTTGAAGGTAGCATAACTGATTCGCTGATGGTGTGGGGCCCCAGGGACGCGCGCTATGAAAGCCGATCCACAACATTTGACAATATCTCAGGTCTGTGTATGGGTCATGCATAGAATCTATATGGCTCGTCTGGCCGGCCAGGTTGAACAGATAGTCCTGTCCATGCACCAGGTACTCTATGCTGTACTGATCCCTCACATCAGAGATGTTGACAGTGACCTTGCCCTCAATGCCGGCAATGTTGAACAGGCTTCCGCCGTACTCGGGCATCAGGCTGTCTACCAGGGTTACGCTGGCGCCCAGGTCCACCAGCCGACGCGCTAGGTTGGATCCAATAAAGCCCAGGCCGCCGGTGATGACAATCTTGCGATCGGCAAACGACTCATGCACAGATGTCACCGAGTTCCTCCCCTCTGCCGAGCTGGGGACCAAACAAAAAGCCCCGACATTGGCACTGCTCAGGAGCATGAACGATCGGTAGCCGTTCGGCGAGTACAAACTCGCGCACCATTGTCAAACCCAGCCTCTCTGCCTCACCCACAAACTCGGTGCGATTCAGA
>CP070811.1:567769-570533 GCA_020343875.1 Anaerolineales bacterium
GGCGTCTTCTGGCTCAGCTTCGCCGACCCGGCCGCCATCCCGGCCGAGATCGCCGCCAGCGCCGAGCGGGGCGGGCTGGAGCTGCCCCCCGGCGTCGGGGACCTCCCCCTCGACGACCAGGTACGGCTGGTGCTGTCGGCCTGGCAGAGCGAGTTGCCCCGCCTGTCAATATTCGCCCGTAAATGTACCACTCACATGCGGCCAAGATGTACCACCCTGAAGACAGCGTGATGCGAAACTGAGTCGACAACAAGCGAGTGGGATGACATTTCTGGGATTAGGGGTTAGGTTCGATAGACACCTCCCGTAGGGCGGAAAGAGCGGTTTGGGCGCGGAAGCTGGGGCCGGTGATGACCAGAACCTGTGCCAGGTGAGCCAGGCGATCCAGACCGGCTGAGGCCAGGAGGGGATCGCCGAAGAGGTCGGGCCACTCGGCAGGGGCTCGGTTGCTGGTGAGCAGGATGCTGCCCCGTTCGTAGCGTTCGTGGATGATATCGTACATGTCCTCCGGAGCGGGGGGATGCAATGGCTTGAGGCCGAAGTCATCCAACACCAGGAGGTGGGGGCGTAGGTAGGATTGGAGACGCCGGTCCAGGCTGCCATCCGCCCGACCACCATGGATATGGCGCAACATCTTGTGGGTGTCGGTGAATACCACGTCAAATCCTTGGCGGCAGGCTTCGTGAGCCAACGCCTGAGCCAGGTGTGTCTTGCCGACGCCTGCCGGACCACAGATGAGCACATTGCGTTTCTGGCGGATGTAGTCACAGGAAGCGACCTGCAACACCGCCTGGCGGTTGAGGGTGGGATTGAACTTGAAATCGAAATCTTCCAAGGTCTTGGTGGTGTTGATCGCTGCTCGGCGGATGCGCAACGCCAACTGTTTCTGGGCGCGTCGTTCCACCTCATCCTGTAACAGACGTGCCAGGAACTCGACGTAAGACCAGTGTTCGGCAATGGCCTGCTGGTTGCGGATGTCCAAGGTGTCCAGGATACCCGATAGTCGGAGTTGCCTGAGGGGCAGGGCGAGTTGATGTTTCAGTTCCACGCGGCACCTCTAAACAGATGACCGACCAGTTCGGCAGTGCTACGCACAAAGGTTTGAGCCGGAGGCGTGTCATGGTCAGCTGCCGAGGGTTCGTGGTCCAGGCCATTGACCAGGATGTGTTTGACGGTCATGTAATTCAAGTCGTCGAAGCGTACCGCCCGGGCACAGGCGGCCTCCAGACGCTGGCCGCCAAAGCGCTCCCGCAGCCGCAGCAGGCGGCCAACAGTCGGCAGTCGATCCACCGCTGGATCAGCCAGCAAGGCAGTCACCACCTGATGAGTGGCGGGCCCGATGTCGGAGGCCAGCGCCTGGCATGTGGGACGATCCATAATCAGGCCGGCCATTTTGTGCCGGGGCAGGTGGAGCGGATCCGTCTGCCTTTCGCCAGGCCGAGCCGCCCGCGGGTGCGTGGCTACCAGTTGGTAGTCCAGGGTGTAGATACGCACCCGTCGCGTTCCGCCGCGCACCCGCAGTTGCTGGCCCACCAGCCGAAAGGGCGCCGAGTAATAAGCTTTGTCAAAGACGATATGGCAGTCACGATGCAGTTTGACCACTTTCCAGATGGCCAAGTCGTAGGCCGTTTCCGGCAAGGGTTTGAGCCGGGCTTGCTCTGTCTCCTGAAAGCGAACCATGGGCCGTTCTTTGGTCGTACCGTGAATACGTTGCCCGGCGGTGGTATGACACCAGACCCGCACGTCCTGGTTGGCTTGGGTGACGGGCGTAGCACGGCGACCGCCCAGAAAGTTGCGCCTGACGTAATGCACGCCCCCTTGTTCCACCTTGCCCTTGTGTCTCGGCGTCGCCGGGCGACAGGGCCGGATCAAAAAACCGAAATGCTCCGCGCACTCACGATAGGCCTGTTGCACCTCCGGGTTATCCCAACAAGCACGGGCAATGGCGGCCTTCAAGTTGTCGATCACCACCCGCTCCGGCACTCCGCCGAAGAACTCAAAGGCGTGACGATGCAACTCGAGCCAGGTCTCAACCCGTTGATCGAACACGAACTCGACGTACTGGTAGCGGCTCCAAGAAAGGGTCATGACAAAGGCCCACGTCTTGCGAACTTCACCCGTCCAGGGGTCGATCATGCGTCCTGCATAGCCAAAGTCTACCTGAGCTTCTTCGCCCGGCTTGCATTCAACCCGCAGCGTGACTTCCGGTTCCCGCGGAGCCAGCTTGCGCACAAAGCGCAGCACCGACGAGTAGCTGCCCGGATAGCCTTCCTCTTTCAACCGTTCCCAGATGGCAGCCACCTCGGTCCCTTCTTTGACCAGTTGCGTGACCACTTCCCGGTATCTCTCCACCGAGGATACGTTCTGGGGAGGCAGCGCACTGCCCAACGTCTGCTTAACCAACTCTTGCAACTCTTCCAGCGACGGCAAGGAACCCTCCAGCAACCCTTGCTCCCTGGCCCACGCTCGATATTGCTTGACCGTCCGACGGTCTACGCCGGTCTCACGCTGCACACCCCGGTCGCTAACATTGCTTCGGATGTGCCGCAACAAGTCTCGGATGTCCATAAGGCTTTTTCTCCTGCCAGACATACTCCCTCCCGTCATCGCACACAAAGTGTGCCGGGAAGGATAGCGGATAACGGTGAGTTTCGCTATCACGCTGGTGCACTTTGGCTGAACAGGAGTGGTACATATTGGGTGAACATGCCTGGTGCAGTTTGGGTGAATATTACTGGTACATTATCGTCCGAATGGTGACACC
>CP070811.1:570633-573544 GCA_020343875.1 Anaerolineales bacterium
ATGCCGGTGAGGGCTACGACGACATCCTACGCTTCGTCCGCGACGATCTACAAGCTCTGCGCACCATCGTGCCTCGTCGCCATGCCGACGATGAAGACCCCCTCACCTGTCTGCAACGAGGCTATGACGCCCAAGGCAATCTCTTGTGTCTGCACGGCTACCGACTTGCTTTCAATGGCCATGACTTTCAACGCCACGACAGCCGATGGGCCTGCCGTCAACGTTGTCTCCACCGCTGCCAGCCTGACATCACCCTGTCCACCGGGCCTCAGACCCAGGTCTCGGCCCAGGCTCAGGACCAATCCTCGCATACGGCACACGACTGTCCTTTTCGCGATCCACAGCACCCTCTGGGCTACCTGCTCAAAGTGGACCTCACTCTGCCCGATGGCAACCTCCGCTTGGCCCGGGATCACAAGGTTGGTTCCCCGACCTGGGAGCTGCGCATCGGTCGCCTGAGTTATGCTGAAAGCCGCAACGCCTGCCAAGCCCGTCACGGTGTCAAGCGCTCCCCTTGGTTTGGCCACGCCAACGCTGCCAAGGCTTCTCTCCTGGCTGACATCCTCACTTCTGCCCTCAACGTCGCTCGCTTCGTGCGTGAAGCCACTCAAGCTCCCACTTCTGTCTCCGCTGGCACCTGAGCCTGGGGGCAGCACACCTGCTTGTGCCTGCCCCCATTACCTCAACCGCTTCTTCTTCCCTCCTGGCTGTCGCCTTTGGCTGCCACGGCCTGCTTCCGCACGTCTGTTGGCCCCATTGTCGCTCCGCTTCCCCCTTTCTCGCCCCCTCCTGGCACTCTCTCTTCACCTTTGATCCCTCTATTGTGACCCGCAACCCTGTTCCTGTGTCCACTTATTGCGCTCTCAGCCGCGCTTACCTGCTGACTTATTGCTCTATTTGGCCTCCCTCCGCCTCCAGCCTCTCTCCAAATCTCGTTCAACCCAGCATCAGCCGCCCCCTTGCCCCAGAATTGGGTTTCGTTCTTTCCTCTCCCCCCATAGCTGTGCCTTCCCCTCCTCGACTTATTGCGGAAGCCCGACAGCCGCCAGATTTGCTGTCGCCGGTGTCCTGTGGTATAGTTCAGCAAGTCACAAATTGACAGTCGAGCGCTGTTTCGTAGCTTGGAGTGAGGTGGGGCATGGTCAACTTTTTATCTTCCTTGCTGCTTGCACTGATCATATTGATCATTGTCCTAATTGCTACATTCGTCGTCACCCTGGGATTCCTGTTTGTTGGCGGCGTTCTGGCCAACTGGTTCTCCTTGACACGGCTGGAAGCGACTGGTGTGACCCTGGTCGTTGGTATCCTGCTGACCTATCTGATCGTGCGCATCATTGAGATACCGGTCCCCTTTGCCTCCATGTCTGAGGACTGGGAGGAAGAGGAGGATGAAGAAGAACCACTGCCGAAGCGCCGCCCCGCCCATCGGCGGCGACGACGCAAGTAACCAAGGAGGCCCAGATGGCTGAGACCGCGCCAAAGATGCCCCCACTGTGGGTCGTCAAGACGCGCGCCCCCTTCTTGACAGCCAGCATCGTGCCCATTCTGTTAGGGACACTGATCGCCTGGGCGCGTACCGAAACGTTATATGCCGGTTATTTCCTGCTGACGATGATCGCCGGCGTCTGTCTGCAGGCTGGCGTCAATATGACCAATGACTATTTTGACCATACCTGGGGAAGTGACGAGGTCAATCAAGAGTTCGCGGCTCCCTTTACCGGCGGTAGCCGCTTGATCCAGATGGGCATCGTCTCACCCAAGACGATACTGTGGCAGGGATTGGCCTTTTTTGTGGTCGGCGGCCTCATCGGTTTGTTTCTCACGGTGACCCGGGGTCCGGCGGTACTGTGGTTGGGACTGTTCGGCGCGTTGACCGGCTACTTTTACACGGCACCTCCCTTGCGCCTGGTAGCCACCGGTGTTGGCGAGCTGTTTATCGCGCTTGATTTTGGCGTGCTGATGGTTTTGGGCGCCTACTATACACAAGCGACCAGGCTTTCGACGGAAGCGGCGATCGCCTCGCTGCCAGTGGCCCTGTTGATCGCCGCCGTGCTTTACATCAACGAATTCCAGGACATGAGGGCCGACCAGGCAGTGGGTAAGAATCAGATCGTGGTACGGCTGGGACGCCGCAGAGCCGCCATAGGTTACGGCCTGTTGATGATCGCCACCTACAGCTCTTTAATCCTGGGTGTGATTCTTGCCGGCGTATCGCCTTTTGCTTTGCTCGGCCTGTTGACCGTGCCATTAGCCTGGCAGGCCTTTCGGGTCGCCATGGCCCACTATGACGATTTGCCACGCCTCGTCCCGGCCAACGCGGCCACGATCAAGAACCACCTGTTCACCGGGCTGTTGATGTCACTGGGCTACTTTATACAGCTGCTCGCCGGATAAGCGGACAAGAGATTGAGGGGAAACTCAACCCCCAATGTAGGACATCTCGACCCTGGGCAGCTCGATCGTCTCCGAAGAGCGGATCTCTGAGTAGCGGTCAACACGTTTGCCCCAGATCGACGCGATGCTGGCAGAGATGTCAGCGTCGGAGGCGCCGCCGCGCAGCAGCCCGCGCAAGTCATGCCCCTGGTTGGCAAATAGACAGGTATAGAGCTTGCCCTCGGCCGAGAGCCGGGCGCGGGTACAGTCACCGCAGAAGGGCTGTGTCACTGAGGCGATGACGCCGATCTCGCCGCCCCCATCCTTGTAGCGCCAGCGCCTGGCAACCTCCCCTCGGTAGTTCGGTTCCAGTGGCTCCAGCGGCAACTCCGCGTCGATCATGGCGATGATCTCACGCGCCGACACGACATCGTCCAGCCGCCAACCATTGGTAGACCCGACGTCCATGTACTCGATGAAGCGCAGGATATCCCCACTCCCGCGAAAGTGACGGGCCATAGGCAATATGCTATCCTCA
>CP070811.1:573644-577309 GCA_020343875.1 Anaerolineales bacterium
CTCGGCAATGATGTGCTGACACAACGTCGTCTTGCCCGATGACTCCGGCCCGTAGATCTCCGTCACCCGGCCCCGGGGAATGCCCCCCACCCCGAGGGCAATGTCCAGTGACAGGGCCCCCGTCGGAATCGCCTCTACCTGCAGGTGGCTACTCTCCCCCAGTTTCATGATCGCCCCGTCCCCAAATCGCTTGCGCAGGTTGACCAGGGCTGTTTCCAGAGCTTTTGCCCGACCAGGCTCGTTCATAGTTACCTTTGTTCTGTCTACTCCTACGATTTTTAGTTTACCTCATTCAAGCCGAAAATGCAAGTAACATCCAAACTGCAGACGAGGCACGGATCAGCTAATGCGCAGGGCCCTTATCTCATCCCGGTGGCCTCGCTCGTGCCGGTACGGGACCCGCAAAACACTGAGCAGGGTGATCGGGTCTCCCCATACCGGGTGTGAGCCGATGCGATTCAACGCCTGTCCTGGTACCTCGTCGAGCAAAACCAGCAGTCGCTCACGAGTGGTGGACAGTTCAGTCAATGTCTGCGCCCAGGTCAGGCCAGCTCGCTGCGCCTGCTGGCGGGCATTCCATGTATCGACATCGTAGGCATCCGCAATGGGGCGTTCCTCCTTGAGCAAACGCCGGGCGAAGGCAATCACTGCCTCTTCGACAGCCACCAGGTGGGCCAAATGGTCCTTGATAGACCACGCGTTGGACCGAGGTCGTCGTTGTGCCTGATCTTCATTGAGGTCGCTGACCAGCAATAGGGTAGCGACCCGGTCTTCCACCAGGCGCTGCCGAATTTCGGAAATTGCGTCGTGTGTCATAGAGTGAACGGCAGGCCTGCTCTGCCTACCTATCGCCTCCCTGCGCACCGTCGCTATGCGCGATTTGGTTGCGGGCAAAGTGTCCTAAAAGCCTGTCCGCGACGTGTCTCAAACCGAGGCCGGCCACCCAATCGGCAATGGGGGCCACTATACTGAAGATAACCAGCTGATTGAGGGTGGTGCGGCAGCACCTGAGACCATCCAATAACCGCCCCAAGCCGGTCAAGCTATGACAATGGGTGGGTTTTCTACGCCACAAGTCCGATAAGTCACGAAGGTTGTTGCCCTCAAGCTGGGCCAATAGACCAAGGACACCCCCTCTGAATTGATCTAAAGCGTAGAATGTAGATTCGGCAAGGGGAAGAAGAAGTCCGTGGCCCTAGACGAGAGCCGCCATACCTCCCAGGGTGGGTATGAGGCTTGCAGTGGTTTGCAGCTCATTCAGGATGTCTTCGCCAAAAAAGATAGCGCCAGCCACCACTGCCAAACAGCAGCAGCACAAGAGAAGGGCTACAATCACGATGGCTATGATGAGCCACCTTCGGTTTAGGCCTGGTGGTTCATCGTAGTATTCATCGTATTCATCGTACTCATCGTACTCTTCGTACTCTGTCATTTTGCCTCTCTTCTAAGAAACCAGCAAGGGGATCACGGGTGTCTGTGTCGGTTCAAGCCTGAGATTCACACCTTCCACCAGGCAGAATCAAGGAACAGGAGTTATTTCCAGGCCCTCTACGATATTGGAGAAGACATTACCCACGGCCGGCCCCATCAGCGCCAAACTTCCATAAACAGCAATCAAGCAACAGCAACAGAGAACGATCAGCACCACAACCGCGATGATAATGTTGCGAGTAGTATTACTTCGTGCGCGTGGATGATACTCTGTCATAGTGGAGACTCCTTTTTGGGTGAATGGTTATCCAGCGTAGCGGGCCCGGCGTCTGCTCCACCACCAAGCTAAGGACAAGATCAACAATACGATTAAGAAAACGAGCACAATGGGCACCAGAATAGCCAGCACGGCGGTGACGAACGAAACCAAGTCTTCCACAAAGCTGACCAGCCAGTTAGCGCTGCCACCGGTGGTGGCTGTCACCACTGGGCGGGCAGTCGCCTTAACGGCATGCACACCCCCAGCTACAAGTAAGCCACAGACGAAGGCCAACACGGGATGCATTTCGCCAACCACACCCGAGTTGGCGGCGAAAAGAATCGCTCCCGCCACCGGGCGGATGGCGGTGTTGATCACATCATTGATCGTATCAACGGCGGGGATTTTGTCGACCGTCATCTCCACCAACAGCAAGACCGCCAGCACGCCAATAACCCACCAACTGGTCAGCACATCCCAGGGCTGGTTAAGCTGAATGAGGTTGGTAAAACGCGCGGTCAGGGCAACCACGAGCAGCGGGAGATATGCATTCAGTCCTGCCGCCGAAGACAGGCCAAAGGCCGAAAATACACTGGTAAGTGTGTTCACAATTCTATTCCCAGGCCCCAGGCACCCATCCAGATGGTGCAGACTACCTCGGTGCCGCTGCCCCGGCTACCTGTCTGCCCCTGCGACGCAGGCCCAAGGGGGCGGGCCGACGGTGCAGGCAAAATCCTGGTCAGTCCAACGTGTCGCCAAGGTATAAGCCTGCCAGCCAAGGCACAGCAAACGGTAGTCAGCCCAAGAGCCGACTACCGTTCTCAATAAGTTTCTGCTCTACGCAGCTGGTTCACCGTGCAGGTGCTGGGCAGCCAACTGGCCCATCAAGTTGCCCCCTACCAAGTAAGACCAGAACTGAGTGAAGATAATCCCCACAACACACAGAATCACGCCCAGCGAGGCAATCAAGCCAGCTACCCAGATCAGAAGCGCCACAACTATGTAACTTCCAACATTAGCGCTTATGAAGCTGAAAATCTCACCAAAGCGGAAGCCGGCCATAAACTCACCCACCTCCGCGTAGCGAATCATGATTGCTGGGCTGACGATGCCGATCACGAGCCCCCACAGAGCCATGACGCAGCTAAAGCAGGCCGAAATAATACCAATGGCACTCGCCATGTCCTCGTTTTCGGCCAGGGCGGCCGTTCCAACAGCTTGGAGACAGGCAACCAAGATAATGGGAATCGCCCACACCAGGAAGATCAAGAATATCCACAATCCATCCTTGAAGTACTGGCCGAATTGATCCCACTCTGGCAACGGCAACGGCTGCCCATCCCGCACGTTGCGAATGACCTGGATTACGTAGCCTATGGCAGCTAAGTTGAGGATGGGGATTAATGACACCACGCCACCAATGACTATCTTCTTGATCCAACCCTCATCTTGGAACATATACGTGAACGAAGAACCTATGTCCATCAAACAACCTCCTCTGGGCATCATTGAGATTACGCTGGCGACAAACGTCAATGTCGGCCGACACGCACATTATACCAAAGGTCGGCAAACTTGACAATAGGTGCCTAAGTCAGCGCAGCGCTCAGCCCTTTACAACCGGCCGGATTCCAGGTATAATACTGTCAATTCAATCCCTTTGTGGATACGTCACCAGAGAGTTTAAGATGAGTGCAACTCAATCTATGGCCCCCTTAATGCGAGTTATGATGATGCGATTCACCGGCTGGCGCGGCTGCCGTGTGTGTGCCAGGAGTTGCTGACTCTTGGGCAACTGGCTCCCAGGCCGCGCCACCAGGCGCGGTCTTTTGTTTGGCCTGCGTCAGGAGTGTGGTACAATCCCAAGCTAGGGAAATGAAAAGGAGGCACAACTATGGCGGAAAAAATCCTGGTCTGCACGGCCTGGCCCTACGCCAACGGCGATTTGCATATTGGGCACCTGGCCGGCTCATAC
>CP070811.1:577409-580894 GCA_020343875.1 Anaerolineales bacterium
GGCGAGGCCTGCCACGGCTGCGTGCCTGACCACTCGAAAAACTGCCTGAAGGCGATCCCATAAGCCCTGGCTGTGTTATAAGGCATTCTTTCCAGCCAGGCCTGTTGGGCTGTTTCCCACGCCTGTCGCAGATCCGCGTCGGCGGGACCTTGCCCCGCATCGGCGGGACCTTGCCCCGCATCGGCGGGACCTTGCCCCGCATCGGCGGGACCTGGCCCCGCATCGGCGGGACCTTGCCCCGCATCGGCGGGACCTTGCCCCGCATCGGCGGGACTTTGCCCCGCATCGGCGGGACTTTGCCCCGTGTCATCGTGGGCCACATCTGCGCCCATTGGCACCTCCTGCTGGGGCAGGCCGGTCGAGCCGGCCAATATGCCACCCCCGTTCAGTCTCCTTCCCAAGTCGGAGGACTGTCGCCAATCCCCGGCAGGGAAAGCCGTGTCAAACAGGATTAGAACATCCGTTCTGTATCTCTCTAAGAATATACTACAATTCTTGATACTTGTCAAGTAGTAAGAAAGTATTAACCACAGAAAAGTATTTCGGTGCTATAATGTTACCTAGTGACAACTTCAGCTGGCGGCCGGGCGAACGTCGGCCTGGTCTGGCTTGCGCACCGAGGGTGGATTGATGACGGCCTTGGTAGAATTCCTGAAGACGGAGTTGGCAAGAAGGAACTGGCGACCGGCGGATTTGGCCAGGGCGGCCGGTGTGCCGGACGCGACCATCAGCCACATCTTGAACGGTAGCCGGCGGGCCGGGCCGGACCTGTGCAACGCCTTCGCCCATGCCCTGGACGAAACCCCGGAGCGGATTTTCCGCCTGGCCGGGTTGCTGCCGCCAATGGCCCCTGCCGTCGAAGAGGAGCGCGAGGCAGTAGCCATATTACGCAGCCTGCCCACCGAGCTGCGGCTGGTGGCCATGCGCATGCTGCGTAGCCTCAGGCCCGGGGTTTCGCACGCCCCGCAACCGCCTCAGCCAGTGCGCCAGGATGAGCTGGCGGTGTCCGGCCCAGCCCAGGCACCGGACCCTTACCTGGAGGTGCTGGAAGAACTTTGGGACAAGGCGCCTGACTGGAAGAAAAAGGACATCGCCGCCCAAATCCGGCTGGCCGTCGAGGAATATCAGCGAGCGCAGCGAGCGCAGGGTGGGCGAGCCAACAGCCAGGAAGAGGGGGAGGCGAGCGATGCCGGCCGGGCCACCTGAGGAGGAAGGGCAAGGAGAGCGCGCCAACTCATTACTGGTGCTGTGGGCCGATGCGGTGGCTGACTTTGCCTGCCTGCCTCACCGCTGCCGGGCCCAGGTGCTCTCGCGGTGCGCCCGGGAGGTGGAGTGGCTGCTGGGGGCCGCGCCGGACCAGCAGCAGGCCTGGCATATCCATGCTGCCTTTGGCTTCGGGGTGAGTCCCGCGTCGCCGCGCATGTGGCGTTTCGGGCCGGCTGCCGGTGCCATGCGGGTGATTGGGGTGGAGGAATAGACGCGCCATACACCCTGTGTTGCGCGTCGTCCCGGGTGCTGTGGGCGCTGAGCTGTTGATCGCAGGCCAACTTTGATGGGTAGCATGTGGGGTCCAGGCCAGTAGTATTCAGGTGGGATGCTGCAGAGGAGGGCAGCCGGCTATGTTCGAGCTGGGAGGGATTTTCAAGGGCATTTCGACGCTGGCCGAGGTAGCAGCCATACTTGACTCGCTGATCAAGGGCGCCACCGGCACGAAGCGGGCCTTGCTAATTGAGCTGCAGAGCAATATTCAGTTGATTGACCTGTACGACGCGGGCGATCTACCCATCGACAAGGTCATCGCCAGGCTCGAGACAGAGCATATGCAAGCTGCCCTGCAGTCGAGTTTCAACTTCAACTCCTTGAAGAAGGGGCAACTCCAGGCGACCACCGCGGGTGATGTGCCTCAATTTGCCCTCTACGTGGGTTGGACCACGGAGGAGTTGTTTTCTAGTATCTACCTGAAGATAAAGGCCTTGAAGACAATCGTAGACATCGATACGGATAACCCCAAGTTCCGTAAGAACGTGCGTCTCATCAACATCGGCAAGCTGATGCTCTTGCTGTTGAAACACATCCGGTCGTAGCTTCGAACCAGCCATGGGTGAAAAGCGGATAGGGCCGTGTGGGCCAGACTATGGGCGACAATCTGGCCCTATGAGACCCGGACTGGCGGGACCTGCATCGCGGAAGCGTGTCCTCCGCCGGAGGATACCTGGCCTTCGGGGTGGAATGAGATGCAATGCCCGACAGTGCAGGACCTGGCGATTTTTGCTCTGAGTGGGCCTGTGGCCCGCGATTTTGGACCGTACTGTGGTCGATCTGGCTCTGGACGGGGGTCACAGACCCCCTGTGAGCGTTCTGGTTGTGCCCTGGACGGGGGTCACAGATCCCCTGCGAGCGTTCTGGTTGTGGCCTGGACGGGGGTCACAGACCCCCTGTGAGCGTTCTAGTTGTGCCCTGGACAGGGGTCACAGACCTCCTGTGAGCATTGGTGATAGCTGGGGAACTGGCCTGCAACGCACGGGATGGGGCGAATTGTGCGCAACTGGAATGAATAGGGTAAGATTGTGGCCTGTGCAAGAACATGGGCCGACATCAGATTGGAGGTTGCCTAGTGAGCAGAAGAGTACGACGTATCAGCCAAGAGCAGGCCACCAGCAGCTGCGCGTGGTGTAAGCGAGAACTGGTGTCCGACGATGAACTCTACAGCGTCGCAGCCAGAGTCAAGCCGTGGGTCAAGCTTCCGACGGGCCCGGTTCTAGAATTGTCTCTGGACTCGACGCACCCGCGGGTGACAGCCATTGTGCCCGCGCCCGACTCGCCGGCCAAGCAGGCCGGCAACGATTTGTTGTTCGCAGTTTGCAGTCAAGAATGTGGCCAGGCCCTACGAGAGGCTCTACACAGGCAGATAGACTTTTCGGAGGGACCTGGCGTAGCGCAGTAAAAGGGGGGAAAGGAATGACAACCAAGGGTCCGAAGGCTGAGCTGTACACCAGATATCCGTTGTCCAGCGTCCTGATCTACAACGGAGCCACGCTGGCGCATTTTCTGTTGGGGGGAATCGGGATCATGCTCGGTTACAGCTTTTCATCCTGGGCGGCCTACGCAGTTGGATGCCTGTATCTGGGCTTTGCCCTGGTGGAGATGTACGTGATGATGCCCCTGAAGGTGTGCCCCAGTTGCGTCTATTACCGGATGGAGGGCTCCCGCTGCATATCGGGTTTGAATTTGGTCTCCAGGCGGGTGGCCAAGGAAAGGGATCGGAAAGACTTTGTAAAGCGGGGCCAGGGCCTGTTGTGCAACAACAACCTGTATATGGCTGCTCTTGTCCTGCCCATTCTGGCCATGATCCCGGCCCTGATCCTGAATTTCTCCATCCCGTTGCTGGTCATATTCCTGGCCGTGGTGGGCTTGCTCCTGTTTCGTTTCTTTGTGATCTTCACTCGCGTCGCCTGCGTGCACTGCTACGCCAAGTACCAGTGCCC
>CP070811.1:580994-583581 GCA_020343875.1 Anaerolineales bacterium
CTGCGGACCTTGGGGGCCTTGCGGACCCGTTGGGCCAGGATCACCCTGCAGCCCCTGGGGTCCAGTGTCGCCCTGCGGACCTTGGGGGCCCTCAGGGCCTTGGGGGCCTTGCGGACCGGTTGGGCCAGGGTCACCCTGCGGACCTTGTGGCCCAATCGGACCAACCACATTCCAGAATATGTGCTCCTCGCTGCGTTTACAATCAGCCGCACTGTCGACGATTCGTACATGATTCGTTTTTGCACAGGCGTGAATGGTATTGGTATCCTGCGCAGAGACCCAAGATGCGCCAGCCACGAGTGCGACGGCCAGCACTATGCCTAACGTAACAGTTGCGCAATCACAAGGTAGATGTTTCATAAAGACGCAAAATTGAACAGAGGCAAAGCCAGTTGAACAGCCACTTGACCGGACAAGCAAATCACAGTTCCGGCAAATGGCCCGGTATCATCGAAGATCAAGGTGTGGCCGAGGGCATTGCGTACCCAGCGCGCCCGGGTGCGGGAAACAGTGCGCACGAGGGTCTTGACTTGGCCAAGGGCGGTGGTAAAGCTGCAGTTGGCTTGACGCAGCAAGTTCGTGACCCAGGCGGCGGCCCAGCGGACAAAGTTAGCTCCGAACAAGGCGAATTGCTCCTGGAGTTGCATGCCAATGGGAGAGCGCACCAGGTGGCGTTTCAAGGTGAACACCCCTTTCCCTTCTTTGATGCCAGCCTCAATCGTTTGACGGCCATTGTAACGCGCGAACCATTGGGCTAGCGGTGGGGGCGGAGCCTCGTCATAGTAAAGCAGAGCAGTATAGCGCGTTCCATCTGGCAGATGGTAGCGCACCAGCATAGCTTGAAGGGGATAAGGGCAATCATTGTGAGCATAGTCTCCCATATACAAAGCCTCAGCGTTTCGCCCGACGCGGGTCCATTTTGCCTGCGGCGAGACGCGCTGACGCAGGCTGTGGGCGGTAGCGCCATGATGAGCTTTGGTCAGCACAATGTAGCCCATCTCAATCAGCCAAGCCATATTGGGGCCGGTGCTGAAGCCCGCATCAATGCGCAGCACGATGGATACGGGGTTGAGGTTGGTCTGGTTGTCCATTTCCAAGTAGTCCAACCATTCATCCAGAGCGAGCAGCTTGTCCTGCAACTGGTCCATTCTGCGCTGCTGCTGGTCTCGCTTGCCTTGCAGCTTCTTGAGATCGCGCCAGGCGCGGTTCTCGCGCTGTTGCGCGGACGTGAGCTTGCGGCGGGCCTTGGCCAATCGGCAATGCCGACTGGCTTGACGCCCCTGGACTTGATAGACAGCTTCCCAAGTCGCTATCTCGCTCCTCAACTCCCTAGCTTCGGCTTTGGCCTCTCCAATCCGCTGCCAGAGCGCGGTTTCTGCTTGCTGAGTGCGATCCAACTTCGCTTGCAGCTCATGGTCTTGTGCCCACAGTCCACACCGACGCTCTCGGACCAACTCTACCCGTCGTCGAGGGCGAATCCTCAGCAGTTGTTCCACCGCTTGGACCGCTGCCTGCAAACATTCCGCCGAGTTGGTGCGTCCCGTGTAGCGCTGCAAGGTCAACATCAGGCGCTTCCAACGCTCACACACCAACGAGGTCACTGCTGCCTGGTAGCCCTTTTTCACCTCATCATCCATCCAGCCAAAGTCAGCATCCTGGTAATCGGTACTGGTTGCACTGACCTCACGCCCGGTCAAATCCACATCGATCACCACCTGTTCCTCTTGCCGGATCGTTTCCAGCACTGCGGCATCAATGAAGGGACGCGACACGCTTTGCAACACTTGCACCACCGCCAACAGTGTCTCTTCGTCGCTGGCATCCAAAGTCCGGCTGACCCCCGAATAGTGCACAAACACCTCTTGGGCCCAGGCTTCAGCCACGGTCGAGTCTGTGGCGATTGGATGGTCAGACTTGTTCAAGTCTTGCAGATACTCAATGCCCCCCAAGATGCCCACCAGAAACTCGATCAACTTCGTCTGGGGCCCGCAATTCGCACCTTTCCGTTGCTCAATCGGCACCCCGGCCAGTCTCTTCACCACTTCCAGCGCCTGAGCAAAGTATCCCAGCACCACCAGCCAGGCATGCTCTGTAGTCGCGTCAATCGCTTCGCCCACATCCCTGTCTCCCACCCATTGAGCGATCCGGTGGACCTCAGGTCTGGGCTCACTGAACGTTATTCTGAACTCAGACAGATCCACCTTTCGCTCCACGGGCATAATCCGCAGCGACGCCTCGGCCAACATTTCTTCCAAGATGCTATCCCAAAGGGTGTCAACGGGTTGCAGTCTGGTACCAGGTGGTGTTATCATCATTTTGAACTCTCCTGTGGTCGTTGCTTGAGTTGGGCTTCCGGTTATCCCAACCATGCTACCACAGCGAGAGTTCGCCTTGTTTCACTTGGTAAAGTTCATTTTTCGCATCGCAGGAAACATCTCGTTCCTGGTTGCGCAACCGTTACGTTAACGGTGGATATGAAACTCGCTTCTGGAATGACGTCGTTTTTATGTACTCGACTTTAGTCGATGACTACATGTTTCAACCCGAACGCATCTATCTCTTCAATTACGAGGGCACTGACCCTGAC
>CP070811.1:583681-586792 GCA_020343875.1 Anaerolineales bacterium
AGGCACGGCAAGTGGTGCATGACCACAAAGTATCGCGCTTGATAATATCGCCCACCATTTGCGGGCCTGCCCCCGGAGGTGAGGCGAGCGCCACCTGATGTCCATTGCTACTAGCCAGCAGCAGGCCCATTTGGTTCTCCAGGTAGTCACGCAGATCAAGGATCAGCCTCTTCGGGTTGAGGGAGGTGCCAGCCATGTGGGCTGGACAGACCACCTGGCAGCGTCCGCACTCTGTGCAAGCATCAAAGTCAAGGAGTTGAGGCCAGGTAAATTCTGTCAGCTGGCCTACGCCCAAGGTCTCGACGACCTCAATGTCTTCAATCGTCGCCAATTCACCTGCCGGCCTGAAGGACGAGGTAAAGACATTCAGAGGCGCCGTGACAAGATGGAACAGAGTCGAGTAAGGCAGCGTGACGATAAACATGCCTGCCAGCCCAAAGTGTAGCATCCAAAAGCTGAAGTGAATGGAGCGCAGGGTACTCTCACCCATCCCGGCGGCTAAGAAGACCTGCCCAATGACCCACCCCACCAACGACCACGGTCCCCACGCAGGCTGAACAACTGCGATCCGCAGGCCTTCCACCAGCAGGCCAGTCAGATTAATAAGGAATAGCATGGTCAGGGTAAAGGTGAAGCCGCCGAAAAGGCGCGTCGAGCCCAACCGCTCCGGTCGCTGCACGTAACGTCGGTAAATGGCCATTCCCAAAGCCACGACGAAGAAGAATCCGGCCAGATCAAGCACCAACTCGTACACCAAGTAGAAAGGTCCAATCAGCAGCTTGCCACCTAATGGTTCCCAAATGTCCGCGTCAAGTGTCGCCAGGGCCGTGCCCAAAAACAACAGGATGAAACCCCAAAACATGCCCAAGTGCATCAGGCCCGGGTATCGCTGGTTGAGGATCTTTAGCTGGGCAACAGCATATTTGATCAGGCGGCCAAACCGTTCACGGGGGCGGTCGAACCGAAGCTCTGGCTGGCCCTTGCGCCATACGCGGATACGCCCGTAAATACCAAGCAACATAGCCAGGGTAGCCAGGGCCATCGTAAAGTAGAGGAAAATCTGCGCCCAGTAGGGGATGTTCCAAAGATTATCGCGGAACGGAGCTGAATCCATGTGTATCACCTCGTCTTCGAAGGCAGCTTTGAAACGAGACGGCTGTGTCTCGTTCGCCGGTAGCTATTATGGATGAAGCTTATGCCGCTTTTTCCAGGTGGGGCTCTTTGACCTTCAAGTAGCGATTGAGCTCTTTCTTGGCACGCTCATAACGCTGAATTAGCTCTTGATCAGTTCCCTTGTAGCTAAGAACGGATTGTCGTGCACAAAGGGCGCAACCTCGCTGCGCGCGATAACTGTCCATCTCGCACGTCAAGCAGCTACCGAGTCGGATCATCATCAACGAAAAAGCCAGTGCATCGGGATGATTTTCTGGCAGCTTCGCGAGATAATCTATTAGCTTTCGCCATTCCTCGCCACGCAAGTCACGCAGCTCAGGAATGAGATGAGGGGTGAAAAGCAATTCGTACTTTCGATACACTTGGGGCAAATCATTCATCAGTCACAACTCACACATTTCCTATTTGGAATTAGGAAAGGACATTTAGCCGTAAAATCTTAGCACAATGCCAGCAACCCTGGACTGTCTTCGGGATCACTGGCAATAAGAAAATCAATTCGGCATAACCTTTCAGAAGCTTGTCTCTAGGCTTAATGGTGAGTACTTGGAACGGCGCACTCACAGCCTAATTATAGTCATCTGATAGGCTCATGTCAATAGCATTTTGAAAATAGCTTGCGTCCAGAGTTTTAGGAAATCCGTGCAGACTAGGTGGGATTCGGGGGGAATTCCCCCCCGCTCCCCCCAGTCCTCCCAAAATCTCGGATAGACCCTTGAAAATACGCCTCTGTTGTGTACTTGATTCTGGGGTCCCAGGCCATGTATCCAACCCCACCACCATCGAAGCTGCCACGCATCTGAGCTCGAATCTCGGCTGCCCCATAGGCACGCTTGTCGAAAGCATAGTCGGGAAAGTCTTGAATCCAAGGGCGCACACGGCAGCCCAGCGCCTCCACCTGGTGGACCGCCCGTTTCATACTTTCATAGACAGTCTCGTAGGGATGGGCAATGGCATACTTGTAGCCAGGGATGCCGCCCTGGAAGGTGGAGGGATAGAGCATAGGGCACAATACGTCCAGATATTGAGCCATACGCCCGATATCCTGACCGATGAGGGTGTCGTCTTTGCGCCAGCAAGCGTAGCCAAACACATCGGCGGCGACACTCACGCCCAGCGACACCAACCGCCCACGGACGTAGCTCAGGAAACCGCTGATGGCAGCCACTCGCGACTCGCGGCTCAGTGACTGTGAAAAGTAGGGGGTTCCTTCTTGGCTCTGAGTGGGAAAGCGCACGTAGTCAAACTGTATCTCGTCGAAACCCCGGCGAGCTGCTTCCTCCGCCAAGTCGGCGTTGTATTCCCACACCGCGTGAGCGAACGGGTCAGTCCAGGCCAACCCTTCTCGGCTGTGCCACAATCCGCCTCCTTCCCGTTGCGCCGCTTGCTCAGGATGCGCGTTGGCAAAGGGATCATCTTTGAAAGTCACAATACGAGCGATGGTGTAAACGCCATTGGCTTTGAAGAAATCCATCAGCTCCTCAAAATCGTGGGCCGTGGGTTGCGCCGCGCCGATGTCGTGAGCCAGGGCAACGCCGGTGGGGTAGCTCACCAAGCCGTAGTCCCCTTTCACATCAATCACCAGGGCGTTGATCTCCGTTTTGGTCAGTAAATCGATAATATGGCGGCGGTATTCCTGTTGGCCAATCGCAAAGTAGGATACGTAAATGCCCCGAATTGCATCATTGGGCCAGGGGATGGGCGATAGCAAAGCACCCGGGAGACTCGGAGTGTCTCCCGGACGCGAAGTGCCCTCAAGATGCGAAGTGCCTGCGCCCCCCAAAGGCGTCCGCTGTGTCAGCCCAGGTTGAGGAGCTGAGGTCGGAGCAAGGGGCAGGGAAATGCCAGGGATGATCAAGCGCTGGTCAGCCTGGATCAGATTAGGATCTTCAATGTGGTTGGCCTCAATAATCGCCCTCAAGGTCACGTTGAACCGGC
>CP070811.1:586892-593365 GCA_020343875.1 Anaerolineales bacterium
CGTCCGTGGCGTATAGCGCGGCCAGCATCTCGACGGCAGTGTTGAAGGAACCGTATTGCCAGTCAGTGGCATAATTGAGCGACAATTTCGATACCCGGAGGGCCTGCGGGCTGAGCTCCAGGATGCGGTCGGTCCAGGTTTTGAGTTCAGCACCCAGGTCGGAGTCTGGCACCACCTTGTTGCACCAGCCGAATCGCTCTGCCTCGGAAGCCGGGTAGCGTTGGCAGAGGAAGATGATCTCCCGGGCCCGCTTCTCGCCCACGATGCCCGGCAGGAATTGTGTGCTGCCGAAGACAGGCGCGCTGCCCACGGTCGGCCCAACCTGGCCAAAGATGGCGCTTCGAGCAGCCAGGGTCAGGTCGCAGGCCACGTTGATTTCATTACCACCGCCCAGGCAATAGCCCTGCACCGCCGCAATGATCGGCACTGGGGCCTCCCGGATGCGCCACAAGAGGTCGGTGAAACGACGCAGAAAGACACGTCCTGTCTCCGGTGTCAGATCGCGCATCTCGGTGATGTCACCCCCCACGCAAAAGGCCCGTTCGCCTGCCCCGCTGATGACGATGACCCCCACCGTCTCATCGGTGCTGGCATCCTCCAGCACTTCGATCATTTCCAGCAGGGTCCGCGTACGGAAGGCGTTGAGCGCCTCGGGCCGGTTCAGGGTGATGGAGGCCACCCCGTCATTCTTGGCGTAGAGGACGTCGGCATACGACTCAATAGTCATAGAAGCCTCGCCCCGCTTTGCGTCCCAGGTGACCGGCCTGCACCATCTTGCGCAGCAGGATGGGGGCGCGGTAACGGGCATCCTTGTAGTTGTCAAACATCGCGTCGAGGATGTGCAGTGCCACATCCAGGCCGATCAGGTCGGCCAGCGCCAGCGGCCCCATGGGCAGGTTGTACCCCAGTTTCATGGCCTTGTCCAGCTCGTCCCGCTCGGCCACTCCCTCCTGCAAGGCAAAGATGGCCTCGGAGATGAGCATCAGCCCCACCCGGGTGGTGACGAAGCCGGGAAAGTCTTTTACCACCACCGGTTCCTTGCCCAATTGCCGTGCGAACTCAACCACCGCCTCCACGCTGGCCTGGCTGGTCTCTATCCCGCGGATGATTTCGATGAGCTGCATCACCGGCGCCGGGTTGAAGAAGTGGACGCCGATTACTCGCTCTCGTTTGCTCACCGCGGTGGCGATTTCGGTGATCGGCAGCGAACTGGTATTGCTGCCCAGGATTGCCTCATCGCCCACAAGGGTTTCGAACTGCCCGAACAGCTCTTTCTTCAATGCCATGTTCTCCGGCGCAGCCTCGATGACCATATCTGCGTCGGTCAGGGCCTCAGCCAAGTCTCCGGTGTAGGTGATGCGGGCGGCGCTTGCCTCCGCGTCGGCTGGGGACAAGCGACCTTTGTGCACCCCTTTGTCCAGCAACGTATTATGATACGCCCTGGCCTGGGTCAGCTGCTGGGGGAACACATCGTACAGGCCGGTGGGGAAACCGGCCAGCGCGGTGACGTAGGCGATTCCGCTGCCCATGGTCCCGCCTCCAATGACGGCTACTCTTCCGACTGTTTGCATCGAATGACCTCCTCGCCACTGATCTTGCTTCTTTGCCTTATCCACAATCATACTACGAAGGCACCAAAGCTCCAACTACAAATCGCTATTTGACATTTGGTATTCGACATTCTATAGTGGGGGTGTGCCCGCATCGACCACTGTCGCCTTCTTCGGAGCCGAGTGTCAGGCAACGCCAGCCCAAGTGAGATACCATGGGGCAGAGTCAATCGATTGACGAGCCGGCCAACAGGAACCTGCCCACCAGTCAAGGCCTAGGAGAGTCACAATGTCCGAGACGGTAGCATACCCAAAGGACGTCACAGGGTTACGCCCCCTGGAACTGCACTACTTTCGCGTCCCTCGCGAGCGATGGGAATTGATGCTGACCCGCCTGCGCCAGATGGGGGCGGACGCCGTCGGTACCGTTGCCCCCTGGTTCTGGCACGAACCACAGGACGGCCTCTTTGA
Source organism: Anaerolineales bacterium (assembly GCA_020343875.1). GTDB lineage: Bacteria > Chloroflexota > Anaerolineae > 4572-78 > NAK82. The sequence continues at coordinate 588,914 of CP070811.1, forward strand.
CCTGACCGGCATCACGCACCCCACGCGAGACGTACCTGGCTTCCTGGAGACTTGCCAGGCGATGGGCTTCCCGGTCGTCTTGGCAGCCAGCCCTTGCGTCGGGGCCGGCTTGCTGGGGGGCGGCGTGCCCGGCTGGCTGCTCCGTGATCATCCGGAGATCTGCGCGCTGGACCCTGCCTCTCAACCTCGCCGTTACCCTGCCACTGGAGATCCTCTTCCCTCGCCGGAACACCCGACGTATGTCCAACACGTAGAACGCTGGTACCGCAAACTGGCTGACACTCTGGTGACCTGGCAGTGGCCTGATGGTCCGATCGTCGCCTTGCAGGTGTTTCCCCTCAGCCGGGACGACCTAGAGCCCCGGCCTGATCAGATCCCTGCTGGCTGGGACTACAACCCGCACGTCGTTAGAGTTCAGTGGACAGTCTGGCTGCGTCAGCAATACGAGGGTATCCAGGCCCTAAATGCTGCCTGGAAGACTGACTACGGTTCGTTCAATGATGCGGACTTTCCTAACCGGCCCGCCAGCCTGGAGCCCTCTCCTCGCCTGGATGACGCTGTCCACTTCGTCGCCTATGCCGCAAACCATGCTCTCGAGACCTACGCCCGCATGCTGCGCGAGACGGGCTGGACAGTGCCCATCCTGACTGACCCCAATGTATCCCCGCCAGCATTGAAGCACCACACGCGTGTGGATTGGTCCCATGCCGTACAAGTGGATCCCGAACCGCCGCAGATCGGGGCCGGCGTCCGCTGGGCGATGGACGCCCCTTTGCGGGGGGACGGCTATCCGCAGCACCAGTTCTGGGCCGTGAAAGCGGCCTTGCTGGACATGGAGGATGGGCTTAAACAGATTGAGGGAGCTGTGCTGGTACGTGGAGCGGAGAGTCGGCGCGTCCGGCTGCCGCGTCCGACGGGGGATTATGGCGTCTACCGGCTGCTGCTCGACGGCGGGCTCCTCGATGTATCCAGCCGGAAGCGAGGCGAAACGCTCCACCTGGATTATGTAGCGGCTGATGAAACGGGCCAGACGGACATGGTTATCACCCTGAATGATCGATCTGTCCCGTTCCCAGGTTTTCTGCAAGAGTATCTGGCTTCGCTGTTGATGGGGAAAGCGAGTGCCTTGCAGCAGGCGGGGAGTATGTGCCAGGCCTTGGCGGAAGCCTTTTCGGGCCCTACGCCTCCGGTTGGTCAGCAGAGGGCATGGCCCTCCCTGGAAGACCTTCAGGCCGCGGAACGGAGCCTGGCGGAAGCGCAGCGCGCAGCGCGCCGGGCGGCTGCCTCGCTGGGCAGGTTGGAACGCTTGGCCAGTGAAGTGCGAGGTGACCTGATCCCCGACGCTCCAACCTTGCCTGATCCTTCAGCTTTCTCCTCGCATGAGCTTGAGCATCTGACCCAGGTCCGCGACGCCTGTGCACAGGCCGCGCCTATCTTGAGGGAAGCCGCCGCGTCCATCACCACGCTGGCCCAAACCGACCAGCCTGGCGGGGAGGAACTGACTGTTTTCACCTACCGAGCTGCTTTCGAGGGGGCGCGGACGGCTGCGCGGGAGGTCGAAGGCCTCCTGGCCCAGGCGCTGGGCCGCTTGCGGGCCGACTTGGCCGCCGGGACTCTGTCCCTGGTTGCATGGCCTCTCCAGGACTGGCTGACTCGCATCCTGCAACAGATCTTGTGGTAGGCTATATCGTATATGGCGAAAGCTAAGGAAACCATCCAAATGGATATCGGCGACATGTGTGTGTTGATAGCGTCGCCACATCCTCAGGTCATAGCTCATATTCAGGACAGGTACCACGATTTCCTGTCGGAGGAGGCGCCCGATTTCGAAATCGAGATGGCGTTTGCGGAAGACGCGGACCCGGCTGAGTACCTCGACGTGCCTCATGAAATGCTGTCAGACTTTATCGAGCGCAGCCGGGCGGTGGAAAAGCGCCTTGAGGAGCCAGGTGCCCCCTCGTCTTCCGCTGTATACTGGTGGGGACGTCAGCCTTCACCCTTTGGAGAATCTGAAGCGGATGCCTTGGCTGGGAGCAAACCGAAGGTGGCTCACCTCGGCCACAAAATCCTATTCCAGCGCAGTGACTTTGCTGGGTGCATGGATATCCAAGCAGGGCAGGGGCGGAACATTTTCGGAAAGAATATGCTGCCCTTCGCCGTCGAGTCCTTTCTGCGCATTTGCTACTCTTTCCTGGCCGTCGAACACGGTGGCTTGCTGCTTCACTCAGCCGGCGTGCTAAGGGGCGATAACGGCTACATCTTCCCTGGCCAATCGGGTACCGGCAAGTCCACCATCGCCAGCCTGGTCACCAAACATGAACGGGTGCTCAGCGACGAAATGGTGGTGGTCAGGATACGAGACGGGCAACAGCTGGTTTACAGCACGCCCTTTTACGGAACCAATGAAAGTGCGGAGCAAAACATAAGGGCTGATCTGAAGGCAGCTTTCTTGCCGATTAAGGACGATGAGGTGTATCTCAAAGAAACCAGGCCAGCCCAGGCCCTGAGCAAGTTGCTGGCCAGCGTGTTGTTTTTTGGCCAGGAGGTGGCCCTCAACCAACACCTGATGGATATCAGTGCCGGCGTTGTAGCCCAAGTCCCGTTCTACGAGATACATTTCAGGCGCGACGACTCTTTCTGGGCCTGCATCGCTGAGCGTGAAAGAATGGAGGTGGTTAAGTGATTCTCCTGGATCAGGTCGTATCTAGAAATGAGAAGACTGCTTCTCGTATCCTGGCCGGGGAAGCGGTAGTGCTGACCCCCATGGACAGCAAGATCCACGGCTTTAACGAGACGGGTAGCCGAATCTGGGAGTTGCTGGCCGACCGACCGACGCTAAGCGAAATCGTGGCCCACATCCACCGCGAGTTCGAGGTGAGCCAGGAACAGGCCCAGTCAGATGTCATCGCCTTTATCGAGGAATTGGTCGCCAGGGGCATGGTCACCTTGGGCCAAAGATCCCGGGAGGGTTGAGGGATGGCTAAAACGGCGAAGCAAGGGGGCGCATCCCAGGAGGGCGTAAGCAGGTCCGGCTCCTGGATGCAAAGGCTCAGGGCCAAGGCTCAGGCCAACAATATTCCCCTGCACGTGATGCTGGAGTTGACCAACCACTGCAACGTCTGGTGCCGCCATTGCTACATTAGCGACCGCCCTCCCAAAGGGGAGCTCACGCTGGACGAATTCAAGGGTATCCTCGATCAGTTGGCAGAGGCAGGCACTCTGTTCCTGACCCTCAGCGGTGGCGAGGCCCTGATCCACCCCGAATTCTTTGAGATTGCGGCCTACGCCAGAGAAAAGGGCTTCTCTCTGACCCTCTTCACCAACGGAACCATGATCACCCCTAGAGTGGCCGACCGTCTGGTGGAGCTCTGCCCGCAGCGGGTGGAGATCAGCCTGTTGGGGGGGCTGGCGGCCACCCACGACCAGATCATGCAAACTCCAGGCTCCTTCGAGCGAGCCTTGCGAGGCGCCCGCCTGCTGGTGGAGAGGGGCGTTTTCGTCCAGATCAAGACGACCTGGATGCGGCAGAATATCGAGGAGGCCCAACAGATTCAGTCTTTGGTGGAGGAGGTTGGGGCTGCTTCGTTCCGGGGTGCCTACATGGTCATTCACCGCCGAGATGGAAGCACAGAGGTAGCAGATATGAGGGCCACCCCGGAGCAACTGCGGGCCGTGGCCCGGCGAGCCTATGAGCGGCTTGGCGAGAAGGGGATACCACCCGAGCCAGAACCGTTGACGGAAGAGCAAAGACGAGAGACCAGCCCTTGCGGAGCAGGACAAAGCTCTTGCTGCATCGACTCCTACGGCAACGTCTACCCCTGTGCCGCCATCGACACCGCCCTGGGCAACTTGAGAGAGGAAAGTTTCGTCGATATCTGGGGGGGCTCCCAGGAACTGAAGAAGATACGAGCCATCCGCATTGCAGACCTGCCTGAATGCAGTGCCTGCCATCTCTTTATGCGCTGTAGCCGGTGCGCCGGCCTGGCTAAAATGGAAACAGGCAGCCTGCTGGCCGCATCCCCGCAGGCGTGTATAGTAGCCCATGCTTTCGAGGATTTCTTTCAGGAGAAGCGCTGCGAGCTGCAATGAGTCATGGATAAGGAGACCCGGCTTCACCTGGCCATGGACATGCTGAAAGAGGTCATCGAGCGGGACGTGGAGATCCCTCTCAAGACCATCGGCCTGAGCATGCGACCCTTTATCTATGGGGGGGAATGGGTGGTGGCCCGCCGAGCCGGGGAGGTGGAAATCTGCATCGGTGATGTGGTCATCTACCAGTCTGGGAGCAGCTTCATCGCCCACCGCGTCATACGCCGGCGTGAGGAAGCGGAGCGCGTTTATTTCACCGTCAAAGGCGACGCCCACTTGGCCGCTGAGGGGGAGATCAGCGCCGAACAGGTGGTGGCCAGAGTGGTAGCCTTAAAGAAAGCGGGCCGAATTATAGACCTGGAC
>CP070811.1:593465-602891 GCA_020343875.1 Anaerolineales bacterium
CCGCACTCGTGTGCCCGACATGGGCTGTATCTAGGAAGTTGAAAGGTACTTTCAAGGAGGTGATGGAGCCAACCTGAGCCGAACCGCAAGGCGGAGCCGCGAGGTGAAGCCGAAGGAAGCGGAAGGCAAACCGACGACCGCAGGAAGACGAACCGGTGTGGAGGCCGGGCACGGGCGGTGAGCTGGCGAGGAACAGCGAAACCCGAAGTCCATCCGAGACGTGTCAGGTAGAGCCGGGCGGCGCGTTGGGAAAGATACAGCACCTGACTCGGGGAGATCTCCCGGGTGAGAACCGGGGAGAAGTCAGCAGAGGTCATAGTAGTGAAGAAGGCTCTGTAATGGGGCTCGAGCGAAGGACAGAAGGAGTCAGTACAACGATTAAGGAGAACCTCACAACGGGAGGCGGGAAGCAGACCTGGGACAGCGGGAGGTGACAACTGTGGTCGCGGCCCCGGACTGACACCGAAGGCCCAAGGGTGGAGCCCGGCAAGCCGGAAGGGTGGGACTGCGAGTCTGAACGGAAGTGACGGGGACCGGAAAGAAAGCGATGTACGAAGAACTGATGGAAGAGGTGGTGACCGACGAGAACTACGAGCGGGCCCTGAAGGCGGTCAAACGCAACAAGGGAGCGCCGGGGATCGACCGGATGAAGACCACCGAACTGGAAGGACATCTGGAGCGATACTGGCCGAAGATCCGAGCGAAACTGCTGATGGGGAGCTGGGCGGTGACCCCGGTGAAGCGGGTGGAAATCCCGAAGCCGAACGGGGGATTGCGCCAGCTCGGCATTCCGACGGTGATGGATCGGTTCATCCAGCAACTGCTGTTGCAGGTGCTGACCCCGATCTTTGATCCGCAGTTCAGCGAGTCAAGCTACGGGTTTCGGCCGGGACGCAGCGCGCAGGATGCGGTGCGGGCCGCCCGGGAGTACGCGGTCGCAGGGAAGAACTGGGTGGTGGATCTGGACATCGAGAAATTCTTCGATGAGGTCCACATCGACATTCTGATGCGAAGGATCGGTTCGGTGATCCGTGATAAGCGGGTGCTGAAGCTGATCGGACGCTACCTGCGCAGCGGAGCGCTGGTGGAAGGGGTGGTCATCCGACAGGAGAAGGGGACTCCGCAAGGAGGCCCTCTCTCACCGTTGTTGGCCAACATCTACCTGCACCCGTTGGATGAGGAACTGGAGCAGCGGGGCCATTGTTTCTGCCGCTACGCGGATGATGTCAACATCTACGTGGGCAGCGAGGCAACGGCCAACCGATTGATCCAGAACCTGCCGCACTGGGTGGAGAAGCGGCTGCGACTGAAGGTCAACGCCAGCAAGAGCGGAATCGGAAGAACCTGGGAGCGGCAGTTTCTGGGGTTTCGGATCACCCGGAAAGGGGAGATCGAAGTGGCCCCGGATCGACTGCAACGCTTCAAGGTTCGGGTACGCCAACTCTGGGATGCGCGGCAAAGCCGGACGAGCAATCAACTCCGGGAACAGTGGCAGCGCTATATCCGGGGCTGGTGGGCCTACTTCCGATTGGCGGAATGGCGCCGACCCATCTTCGATCTGGAGGGCTGGATTCGACGCCACATCCGCAAATGCTTCTGGCTGCGCTGGCACTGCTGGCGCGGCCGGTTGAAGGCCCTGCGGCGGTTGGGCATCAAGCCTTCTCACGCCCGCTCGATCATTAGTCATCGAGGAGCCTGGCGACTGGCCCGACATCCCGTCTTGCAGACCGCCCTGAACAATGCGTTGCTCCGCCGTTACGGATTCCTCCTGCCGTCAGGTCTTGCCCAACAAGGGGCATGACTTCAACCGCCGGATACTGAAAACGGTATGTCCGGTGGTGTGGGAGGGGACAGGGGCGCAATCCCCTGTCCTCGACCCGATCAGGGACTCACCTGGGGGGTCAGGCGACTCATCCCCAATCAGCTCACTGTCTCCGTTTCACTTCTTCCCTCGTCGCTGTCAGAGTCCCGATCAATGACTCTTTCGGAATACTCGTCACGAACGGTTTGACAATCCAGCGAAACAGCCAGGGAATCTCTCTCGACAGGGAGATAGCTCGACATTCCACGAAGACACCGTTGTCGGTGTCCTGCAGCCACCAATAGGCATTCAAATTCCACATGAAGCCGCTGTCCTGACCTGCCGGGAGTTCGTGCTCGTCCTCTTTGCCATGATTCTTGACTTCGGAGATCTTCGTACTGTGCGACCGGATATGCCATTGTCCCTGTGTGGGTTCCGACAGGGTGATCTCGTTATCAACATTCAAGACGACGGTGATGACCTTCTTCTTACGGAGCTGGAGGAAACCGTGAATCATCCCGTTCTGCTGATCTTTCAGCTTTGAATCCAGCGCCTCAGGGTAGACATGCTTAGGATTGTCGTAGTCGAGCAGTACCTTCACGACCTCCAGCCCCGTCGCCTCGGGAATGAAAAGGGTTCCCACCCAGTCGTGCAGAAGCCCACTGGGAACCTTGACGTCGGGTTCAATCTTCTTGACCACGATCTCGCTGGAAAGCACCCGCTGACGATCGGATGGGTTCCCATCAACAGTCAGGAATGCAGCCTCACCGGACAGCCTTTGATCGAGTTCGGCTTCGCTTTGTTTGACATAGTCGGCGAAGGCGGAGGCGGTCTCAGGTTTCAAGCTGGTCTGGGGCTGGCCGTTCAAGGCCTGGAATGTCATCCAGGTCAGGCCGATTAGTATTACTATGATCTTAGGCGTTTTCATCCCTTGCAATTCTCCTGTCTATAGAAAGTGCAGATGCGTATCGGCGAGAGAAGGTTGCGTCTGTAGCGTGGTTCGTTATGATTTCCTCATGGCGATTCGGAGACTTGTTCACAAGAGGAAAGCGACGGTTCTTCTAGCCCTATTCTCCATCGCGGTCGCAGCAGGACAGGAGCGGGACTGGGAGAATCCAGAGATCTTTGAACGGAACCAGACGAAACCTCATTCCACTCTGATGCCTTTCGATTCGGTTGAGCAGGCGCTGAGTACCGAGCGCAAGAAATCGCGCTGGTGTTTTCTGCTCAACGGGGTCTGGAAGTTCAAATGGTTACAGGTTCCGAGCGAGGTCCCATCGGACTTCTTTTCGCCTTCTTTCCCGGTTGATCAGTGGGATGAAATCAAGGTGCCGGGAAACTGGCAGATGCAGGGTTTTGGCCATCCGCTGTTCCGCAATGTCCAGCAGACATTCCCTTCGAATCCCCCTTTAGTGCCGGAGAGCTACAACCCGGTTGGGCTTTATCGTCGGACCTTTCGGCTTCCGAAGGGCTGGAACGGCCGGCAGATCTTCCTGCATTTTGAAGGTGTGAAGTCGGCTTCGTATGTCTGGGTGAACGGGCAGGAGGTGGGCTACAACCAGGGAGGGATGGAACCGGCTGAATATGATGTGACGCAGTATCTCAGGGAGGGGAAGAATGATATTGCGGTTCAGGTCATTCGCTATTCCGATGGTACCTATCTGGAAGATCAGGATATGTGGCGACTGTCTGGAATTTATCGGGACGTCTATCTGATGGCGACACCGCCGGTCCATATGCGGGATTTCTACATTCGGACCGATCTCGATTCCCGGTACGTCGATGCAACAGTGGATGTTGGAGTCGAACTCTCCAACTTTGGTGATGGGCCGCAAGACTCTCGGGTCCGGTTCCAGCTCCTTGACGAGAACCAGCGTCTCGTGAAGAAGGTCGAGGGTGAGCCTGTCAGCCTCTCCCCGGGACAGACCGAGTGGGTAGCGCTCTCTGTCCCGGTAGAGAATCCGCGGAAGTGGAGCGCGGAGTACCCGAACCTGTACACGGGGTCACTCGAACTCATCGATTCTGCCGGAAAGGTGATCGAGGCTTATGTGAACCCTGTCGGTTTTCGCGAGATCGAGATCCGTCATCAAGAGATCCTGGTCAACGGGGTTCCGATCAAATTCAATGGTGTCAACAGCCATGTTCATCATCCGGTCACAGGCCGGACAATGGACCGGGATACGATGCGGCAGGATCTCGTCCTGATGAAGCGGTTCAATGTCAACTGTGTCCGGACGTCGCACTATCCACCGAATGTCGAGTATCTCGAACTCGCCGACCAGTTGGGAATCTACGTAGTTGATGAAACGGGGGACGAAGCTCACTCAACGATCTACCTTTCGGAGAGACCGGAATGGCGGGCTCAATATGTCGATCGAGCGAGAAAGATGGTTTTCCGCGATCGCAATCATCCCAGTGTGATCATTTGGAGCGCGGGAAATGAGAGTGGGAGCGGGGAGAATATCGCCGCCTTGATCGAAGAAGGGAAGAGGATCGATCCGACACGTCCGGCCTGGCTGTATGGTGGGAACACGGACCTGCTGCCATTTGAAGATATTGTGGGCCCCAGGTACCCGGCTCCGGACGAATTGGAGAAGGTCGGTCAGGTCAGCGAAGATCAAGACCCCCGTCCCTCCTTCATGGACGAATACCTTGCAGCTACGGGAAACAGCCTGGGGCACCTGGAAGAATACTGGGAATTGATTCGCCGGTATCCGCGGCTCACTGGTGGAGCGATCTGGGACTGGATCAGCCCGGGTATTACACAGAAAGTCGTTTACACACCGGATGAGTCTCCGCGAAGGAATGATGCGGTGCTGTTGAATCGGGCTCATCTTGTCGAGGGTGCCGAGGGACGTGCAGTCGACCTGAGCGGGCATGATGACTGGGTCGATCTTTACGACGATCCCGCGCTGGATATCACCGGAGACCAGTTATCCCTGGCAATTTCCGTCTTTCCTCGTCGGTGGAATGGGTACTCGCCACTGATCACGAAGGGGGAACATCAGTACGGGCTTTGGCAGAGCGACGAGGAAACGCTGGAGTTCTTCATCCATGATGGAGAGAGGATACCGGTATCGTGGAAGATCACGGGTGATTGGGAAGAGCGCTGGCATCGAATCCTGGGGACCTACAACGGGTCTGAACTGCGTCTGTTCGTCGATGGAGAGTTGGTAGCCACTCGTCTGCACCAGGGCAGGATCGATCACAGCCCCTGGCCGCTCATGATTGGGAGGAGCTCGGAACTGATCGGAATGGAGCATCCCGGAGAGCTCTGTAATGCGATTGTCGATTCAGTGAGGGTCTTTGCCCAGGCATTGGAACCCGCGGACATTACGGAGGGGGCACGTAAGGAAGCTCTCCTCTGGCTCGACTTCGAGGAGGTCCGCGAAGAGGGCGAGTTCTTCAGCCTGGGAATCGGAGCGCGAGATTACGGATTGGTGTGGCCCGATCGTCGAATCCAGCCGGAGCTCTGGCAGTTGAAGAAGACTCCCCAGCCGGTTGCTGTTTCCCCAGTCGATCTGAATGCCGGGCGGGTCTCGATCAAGAATCTGCACCATTTCAAGAACTTGAGCGACTACAGGATCTGGTTTGCGCTGCAGGTCGGTGGCAAGGAGGTTCAGTCCGGCTCGTTGGATCTCGATCTGGATCCTGGCAGGGAGACTGTTGTTGAGCTGCCGATTTCGCTTCCGGTTTCTCAGCCAGGTGTGGAGCAGTTTCTCTTTATCAGCTTTCGTTTGCCGGAGGCCACCGATTGGGCTCACGCAGGCCATGAAGTTGCCTGGGTGCAGTTTCGGCTTACGGTTGACGCAGAATCCGCTTCGGCGACTGCCAGCCGGGAGACGGACGGAGGCGCGCTCAAGGTGAAGGAAACGGATCGGGAGATTCGTATTGTTGGGGATGAATTCGAGTATCGGATCGACAGGGAGTTGGGGACGCTGACTTCAATGGTGTTCGACGGAATGGAATTCCTCGAAACTGGCCCCCGGCTCAATGTGTGGAGAGCCCCCATCTGGAACGAGCATGAGCGGGACTGGGGCGGACGACCGATCGTAGAACAGTGGTGGCGCTCAGGTCTTGACCGTTTACAGGTGGAAGTCCTCGAGACGAGTGTTATCGAGACGCAGCGAGATCGAGTGAGGGTTCGAACGCGGCTGAGAGAGGCGGCACCGGAGAATGACGCGTCTGTCCTGAGTTCCTATGACTACATCTTCAGGGGCGACGGAGAAGTCAAGTTCGTTCATCGTGTTGAAACGCGGGGGCCCATGCCCGAATGGCTGCCGAAGATCGGGACGCAACTCCGCTTGACCGGCTCGTTCGAGAAAGTGGAATGGTTCGGTCGTGGACCTCACGAAACTTATCCCGATCGCAAGACCGGTGCAAAGGTGGGAAGATATGCTCTCGCGGTAGATGAGTTTTATGAGCCCTACCTGGTACCGGGTGACTATGGCAATCGGACCGATGTCCGATGGGTTTCCGTCGTTTCGAAAAAGGGTAAGGGACTCCTGGTCACGGGTCCGGAATGGTTCAATTTCAGTGTCCACCGGTTTGGAACGGATAATCTCAGTCGTGCCAGTTATCCTTTCCAGTTGCGTTGGCGGGATGGGGTGACATTGAATCTGGATCATGCGGTTACCGGGGTGGGAGGAACCCCGATCAGGACCTTGAAAAAGTATCGGGTGCTCCCTGGAGAGTATGAATACTCGATCCGCCTGCGTCCTTTCGATCGAGAAGAAAGGGATCCGCTGGAACTGATCAGGGAATTGGCATCGATTGAGTGAGACTCAGAGGAGAGGAGATTGAGATGGATCGTGTTGGCGTAGGGATTATTGGCTCAGGTTTTATCGCAGAGATTCATGTCGAGGCTTTTCGTCAATGCAAGGGATGTGAAGTCAGGGCGGTCGCTTCGCCCAATGGAGACCGGGCCGAACAGTTCGCAGCCAGGTTCGGGATTCCTCTTTGGTTCAAGGACTTCCACGACATGGTTCAGCGGGAAGAGATTGATGTGGTCTCACTCTGTCTGCCAAATGTCTTGCACTGTGAGGCGACCCTTGCGGCTGCCGAAGCTGGAAAGCATGTGATCTGTGAAAAGCCGATGTGTATGACGCTCGACGAAGCGGATCAGATGATCCGAGCCTGCCACGAGGCCGGTGTCAAGCTGATGTACGCTGAGGAACTCTGCTTTGCACCGAAGTATGTCCGGGCCAAGCACCTCGTTGATGAGGGGGCTTTGGGTCGCGTGCACCTGGTCAAGCAGAGCGAAAAGCACTTCGGACCACACGCTCCCTGGTTCTGGGATGTCGAGAGGAGTGGAGGAGGCGTTCTGCAGGACATGGGGTGCCATGGGATTGAGTTCGCACGCTGGATCCTGGGACGCCCTGCTGTCTCGAGTGTCTATTCCCACTGTGGGACCTATGTCCACGGAGATAAGACCAAGGGTGACGACACCGCGATCATCATCCTCGAATTCGAAAACCATGCCATGGCCATGATCGAGGAGAGCTGGGCCCGTCTGGGCGGGATGGATGACCGCGCTGAGATCTATGGGGACAAAGGGGTCACCTATGCGGACCTTCTTCACGGAAACGCCCTCGAGACCTACAGCGAGGTGGGGTACGGTTATGCCGTAGAGAAGGCATCAACAACCCGGGGATGGACCTTCACGATTTTCGAGGAGATCTGGAACTACGGATTCCCGCAGGAAATGCAGCATTTCGTAGACTGTATTCGCTTCGATCAGGTGCCCGAGGTTACAGGAGAGGATGGCAAAGCTGTTCTCGAGGTCATTTATGCAGCCTATCAGTCAGCCGCTGAAGGTAGAAAGATTCATCTCCCCTTCAAAACTACGGCCAGCTATCCTGCGGAACCTTGGGTCAATCGGTCCTAGTGGTTCGTGATCGGTCGAAATCAGCTTGATGCTGCGCAAAGGTCTGGTACCCTATGACGCACTATGACGCTCATGAAGACGATGTGCCTGCTGATCTGTCTGATCGGGATCTCGTTCCTTTTCGGATGTGTTGTTGAACCTGTATCGACCGAGACTGAGGGAGAGGTCGCCGAATCGTTTGAGGCGGACCCTCAACCGGTACCTGAACAGGAGGTGACCCTCCTGGAGATTGGGGCTGCGGCTCCCGATTTCCGTTTGCCCGGGGTCGATGGGCGCTACCATCAGCTCAGCGATTTTGAAGGCTCCGAGGTACTGGTGGTGATCTTTACCTGCAATCACTGCCCGACTGCACAGGCGTATGAAGAGCGGATCAAGCAGTTTGTTAGCGACTACCAGGACAGAGGCGTCGCCGTTGTTGGAATCTCGCCCAACTCGCCAATCGCTCTGTTGCATGAGGAATGTGGTTATTCCGATATGGGCGACACCTTCGAAGATATGCAGATCCGCGCCCGCGACCACGAATTCAACTTCCCCTATCTGTACGACGGGGACGACCAGGCTGTCTCACTCCAGTACGGTCCAGTTGCCACTCCCCATGCCTTCGTGTTCGATTCAGAACGGAAGTTGCGCTATGTAGGCCGGTTGGACGGGTCTGAGAAGCCGGGTACTGCAAATTCGGAGGATCTGAGGGGTGCCGTCGATGCCGTTCTGGCAGGGGAACCCGTTGCGGTTGAAAAGACGAAATCCTTTGGCTGTTCGGTGAAGTGGGGCTGGAAGACTGAGTGGAAGAAGGATGTCGACAAACAGTGGGAAGAAGCCGAAGTAACCCTGACCGATATTGATGTTGACGGAATCAGGGAATTGTTGAAGAACGATTCCGAGAAACTGCGGTTGATCAATGTCTGGGCAACTTGGTGCGGCCCCTGCGTCATTGAGTATCCAGAGTTGGTTGTTATCCATCGGATGTTCAAAGACAGGGCATTCGAGTTTGTCTCGTTGAGTGCCGATTCTCCGGAAAGCCGGGATGACGTGCTCAAGTTCCTGGAGGGGAAACACTCGGCACTCAAGAACTACCTTTTCAGTGGCGAAGACCAGTACCAGATGATCGAGGCGATCGATCCGGAATGGGAAGGTGTGTTGCCCTATACCCTGCTCATTGAACCCGGCGGGAATGTCATCTATCGGCGACCGGGATTGATCGATCCGCTCGAATTGAAAAGGGTGATTGTCGATCATCCGATGATTGGCCGTTACTACTGAGACAGCTGTGTCCTTAGGCCTGGAGGGCAAAAAAAACGAAACTTTTTCCAAAATAACCCCTCTAAGCTAGTGAACCCATAAAAAGGACGTTACATCCCAAGTACTCCTCCTTAAGTAGCCGGCTCTCAGTTCCCAGAGAGCCGGCTCTTTTTTTGGCTCAATGCATGTCGGTTGCTCGACCAGAGCATCGTTCGGGAATTACAGAGGCCTGTGGTAGCGTGCAAGTCAAATGAGTGAACCTGTGCTTCGTGGCCGACACCTCGTCAAAGAGTTTAAGAACACCCGGGCCGTAGATGATCTGGACTTTGAAGTACCTGCGGGTGGGATTTTCGGCTTGTTGGGTCCGAATGGTTCGGGAAAGACCACGACGATCAGGATTTCTCTTGGAATCTTCCCACCCGATTTTGGAAGTGTCAGCCTCCTGGGCAGCTCGGAACCCCTAGCCGTGCGGAGTCGTGTCGGCTATCTCCCTGAAGAA